>NZ_JAPDDP010000034.1 GCF_027587195.1 Solirubrobacter phytolaccae
GGCCTCCGACTTGCCCGCGCCGCCCGCGCCGCCCGCGCCGCCCGCGCCGCCCGCGATCGTGCCGATCGTCTCCCCCCCGCGCGTCACCGTCCCGCTCGCGGTCCAGGCCGCGGCGCCCTTGCGCGGCGCGTCCAGCGTCGTCTCCGCGCGCACGCGCAGCACGTCGCCCGCGGCCAGCGGAGCGGTCAGCGAGAGCCAGGGCTGCTCGGTCAGGAAGTCGGCGTCACCGGCCTCGCGGAGCGTCAGCTCGACGTCGTGGTGGTCGTGCCGGCGGAGCGAGAAGGTCGTGGCGGCGGCGTCGCCGAGGATCGCGAGCTCTGCCTCGACCGTCGCGACGAGGCCGCGTGAGGACTCGACGCGGGCGCGGCAGCGCAGCCGTGTCGGTGAGCCGATCGGGTCGTCCAGCTCGACGAGCCACGCGGACGCTTCACCCGTCTCTCCCGTGAGTGGCGGCCAGGCCGGGCCGGGCGTGACGGCGTGCGTCGCGTGGACGAGCTCGTGGAAGCGGGCGGCCAGCTCGGGCGTCGCGAGCAGTGCGCAGACCGCCGGCCAGGCGAGCGTCCACGCCAGGTCCAAGGGCACGCCGTCGTGGGCCGCGCCCGTCGCGGCGCGGTAGGCCCGCGGCAACGACTTCGGGCACGTCCAGGTGGTGCCCGGGTCCAGCGCCGAGATCGCGAACGCCGCGCGCGCGGCGCCGCCCTCGACCTCGAACACCGCACCGTCGCGCACCGCGTACCGCAGCGACAAGGCGCCCGCGGTGACGAGCACGTCCGCGCCCGCCGGCTCGATGACGACGCTCTCGAACGGCGCGTGTGCAGGCCGGACGGTGATCACGTCGCCGAGCTGGTCGATCGCGTCGCCGGGCGCCATCAGGCGCCACAGCGGGTTCGGCCACGTCCGGCCGCCCTCGCCCACGACGCACTGCGCGGCGAGCAGCTCGCCGACGGCACCGCCCGCGCGCAACGACGCCAGTGGCTCGGGCGTCGGGCCGGGTTCGGCCAGCCGCGGGCGGTCGACCGAAGCGGAGGCCACCCGCGCGACGGCCTCGGCCTCGAAACGCGCCAGCAGCTCCGCCACCGGCTCGTCCGCGCGGGTGATTCCCGCGACCGCTTCCGGCCCGGGGATGACGAACACCTCGTCGACGGCGAGCCGGTCGTCCTGCGCCTGCCAGAGCCCGTCGGCCATGTACCAGCGGCGCACCTCGCCGTCGAGCACGGGCACGAACGGCACCGGCTTCCCGCTGCGATCGCAGACCTCGAGGAAGAACTGCGCGTCGGCGGGATGCAGCAGCGTGGTCGCGGCGACCGCCTCGTCGATCTCCTCCGCGACCGGTCCGGCCTCGACGGAAGACAACCGCGCCGCGAAGCGCCGGTGCAGCGCCTCGTACCGCGCGCGCCAGGAGGGATGGCCCCATTCGCCGTCGTCGTAGCGGCGTCCGCGCCCGATCGCGCACAGCTCCCGGAAGCGCGCGAGCACTTCGCCGTAGGTCATTGCGGCCACGTCGCCGAAGTACGGCTTCGCGGTTCGCGACAGCGCATCGATGATCTCGTCGCGCCGTGCGGCCACCGCTGCCGGATCTCCCGCCACGGACTCGAGCAGGTGCCCGGCACGCGACGCCGCGTTGTCCAGCAGGTGGATGTCGGCGTTCAGGTTCGACCGGGCCGACGTCACGCCGCCCTCGACACCCCGCCGCGGCACCCACGCGTCGGAGCCCGATGCCGCCACCAGCGCCGCCTTGACCTGCGGGGACGCCGCCGCCTCGGCCACCGCCATCGCCGCCGTACCGATCAGCACCGCGTCGACCGGCATCGGCGCGACGCCGTGGCGCACCGCCCACGTCCCGTGCAACAGGTCGGCGGCCCGTGCCGGAGTGCCGATGCCACCACCCGCGCAGACGAGGACGTTCGGCCGCCGGCGCAGCTCGTGGTAGGTGTCGAGCAGCAGCTCTTCGAGGTCCTCCCACGAGTGATGCCCGCCCGCGCGGCCGCCTTCGAGGTGCGCGGCGATCGTGTGGTGCGGAGCGGCGTCGGCGATCGCCAGCAGCTGGCGCACCTGCTCGGCTGTCCCGGGCTTGAACGCGTTCACGCGCATGCCCTCCGCGGCCAGGGAGTCGAGCAGCGCGATCGCCTCGTCGACGTCCGGGATGCCCGCCGACACGGTCAGCCCCGCGAACGGCGCGCCCGCCCGTCGCGCGCCGAGCAGCAGCGCGTCCTTCTCGACGTGCAGGTCCCACAGGTGCCGGTCGAGCAGCAGCGTGTTGAAGACGACTTCGCGGCCCGGCTCGAGCAGCCCGGCCAGCTCCTCGACGCGCAGCGAGAACGTGCGCCGGTCGGGCTGCCCGCCGCCCGCGAGCTCGGCCATGTAGCCGGCGTTCGCGGCCGCGGCGACGATCGGCGCGTCGACCGTCGTCGGCGTCATCCCCGCGAGGATCACCGGCGGCCGCCCCGTCGCCCGCGTGTACTTCGTGTCGAGATGCCCTTGCACCACGCCCGGCGCGAACGCCGCGTAGGTGACGTCGCGGCCCGTGGGCGCCGCGCCCGGGGAGGTCAGCACGCGCCGCCCCTCGGGCGACGCCAGGGCCAGCACCCGCACGCCGGTGCCACGCAGGTTCTCGCCGGTGAGCCGCGCCACCGCGGTGCCCGGCCCGAAGTCCAGCACCCAGTCGGCGCCGGCCGCCACGATCGCGTCGGCCACCGCGTCCCAGCGCACCGGGTCCACGAACTGCGCCCGCGCGAGATCGTCACCGACGCCGAGCAGCGGCGCCCAGCGCGGCCCCGCCGGCGCGGCCTCGAAGCGCTCGAGCGCCTCCGCCAGCGCGTTCGAGTGGAACGGCACGTCGACCGGCAACGCGGTCCACGCGAACCGCAGCGGTGCACCGCCGCGCTGCCCTGCCCGCCGCGCGTCGGCCTCCTCGGCCGCGCACGCCGCGAGCCGCGCGCGGAGCCGATCGAGCCGCGCCGGCGGCCCGGCCACGACGATCCGCGTACGTGAGTTCACGAGCGCGACGGTGAGCCCGGAGCCGGCGGCCGCGGCCGGCGAGACGGCGACCGGCGAGCCCGCGGCGGCGCCCGTCTCGGCGTTCACGGCCGGCGAGGCGTCGACCGGCGAATCCGCGGCGGCGCCCGTCTCGGCGTTCACGGCCGGCGAGGCGTCGACCGGCGAGCCCGCGGCGGCGCCCGTCTCGGCGTTCACGGCCGCGATCAGCGGCTCGAGCCGCTCCAGCGTCACGCCCTCGATCGCGGCCATCGGCGAGCGGCCGGTCGCGGCCGAGGCCATCTCCAGCCCCTGCAGCGCCGCCTGGCGCAGGTGCCGTGCGAGCAGCGCGTCGTCGACGACGCCGCCCGGTGCCTCCGCGACCAGCGCCGCCGCGAGTAGGCCTTGCGAGTGCCCCGCGAAGCCGACGACCGAGCCGATCGCCGGCCCGAGCGCGTCCGCGTGCACGACCCGCCACAGCAGCGCCTGCGCCAGCAGGGAGAGCGGGTACGCGATCGCCGCGCCGCGCAGGTACGCCAGCGGCGGCGCCCCGTCCGGGTCCATCACCCATGCGGCCACATCCGTCCCGTGGCGGTACGCACCGCTCGAGAGTCCGCGATCGGACCCCGCGACCTCGGCGAGGACGTCGCTCGCGAGCTGCGCGCCCGCCAGCAGCTCCGGCCGCTGCGCCACCAGCGCCGCGAGCTCGTCCAGCACGTCCACGCCCTGGCCCGCGAACGTCACCACGGCGCGCAGCTCGCCTGACGCCAGGCGTGCGGCGAGGCTGGCAATGGGCGCACCATTGGCAGAGGAAGACGTATAAGGGGACGCGATCAGAGACATGTCAAATGGCCTTGCCGCCGTTCGGCAGGCGACCAGTCGACGCACATCTAAGCGTAATCCGATCCCAGGCGTCGGATTTTGTTAGGGTCCCCTAAGAGCAGCCCTCGTCCCGAGGGCGAGAGAGTATCCCGGAGGGCGGGTCAACGTGAGCTTCAGCGACAGGAACACGGCTGTGCGGAAGGCGGGAGCACTCCCCTTCCGGCTGCACGCGTCGGTGACGTGCCCGCCGCCCGCGAACCTCGCGGCCTCGCTCGCGTGGGAGCTGGGCGACCTCGACGCCGAGCGCGTCGAACGCGCCTACGACGCGCTGATCGCGGCCACGCCGGTCGAGGTCGAGCGCACCGCCGAGGGCCAGCTGCGCGCGCTCGGCGAGGCCCCGCTGCGCGCCACGCGCGGCGGCACCGCCGACGCCCTGCTGCTGGACCGCGCGCTCGAGCGCGGTCACGGCCACCCGATCCTCGTCGCGACGATCCTGGCCGAGGTCGGCCGCCGCGCCGGCCTGCCGGTCGGCGTCGTCGCCGGCGCCGCCGGGCACTTCGTCGCGCATCAGCGCCTGACGGAAGCCCTCGTGCTCGATCCGTACACGGGTCAGCTCACGGACGCCGACGAGCTCGGCGTGCTCCAGTGGCGCTGCGGGCACCAGGTCGCCGCGGAGCTCCTGGACGAGCTGCAGCCGCGCTACGAGCGCGTCGGCGACCTCGCCCGCGCCCTGCACGTCGCGCGCATGCGGACCACGCTGCCGTTCGAGGACACCCAGGACGCCGAGCTGCGCCTGCGCACGCTCGCCGCGCGCCTGAACTAACTTGGCCCAAGGGCTGCACGTCGGCGCGCGCGCCGAGGCCGGCTGGACGACGTCGGCGGACCTCGCCGGCGCGGGGCTCGAACGCGCGCTCGCGATCGTCGGCCGCCAGCTCAACACCGACCGGCTCGACATCCAGGGCCAGCGGATCGTGGAAGTCGTCGCGTGGTGGCTCGGCCTGCCGGCGGCACACGCCCTCCTCGACGACGACCGCCTCCCGGACCTGAGCCCCGAGAACACCCGCGTGTGGGTGCATGAGGACGAGGCTCCGGACGGCATCGGCACGCTTGTACTCGAGGAGCGTTACCAGCCCGCTTCGCTGTCACAGCTCGACGCGTACGTCGAGGCGCACGTGGGCGAGCTCATCGACGCGGTGTGCGCACACACCAAGCGGCCGGCGAAGGCACTCCGGCGCGGCGTCGCGGACCGGGTGGCCGGCGCGCTGATCTGGGCGGCGCAGACACGCGGCGACGAGCCGCGCGGGTGTGCGCTCGCCAAGCGCGCCTACGAGGACATCGACCTACGCACGCTCGAGCTGCCCGGCTACGCGCTCACGGTGCACGTGCGGTCGGGCTGCTGCCTGTACTACCGCATCCCCGACAAGCCGAAGTGCTGGGGGTGCCCGCTGCTCACCGATGATGAGCGGCGGGCACTGACCAGCAACGCCTAACGCGTCAGCGTCAGCTTCTTCGTGACCGTCTTGCCCGAGGCGGGCTTGACGTCGAGCGCGACGGCGACGCGCTTCTTGCCGCGCAGATGCTTCTTGCCCGCGCTCGACAGCGACAGGCGGACCGTCGCCGTCTTGCCGGCGGCGACCGTGTACTTGACGGCCTTCGTGAGCGTCACGTACCGCTTCTTCACCTTCGCCGTCGTGCGCAGCGTCACCGTGCCCCTGCAGGCGGCGGTCCCGGTGCACTTCAGCGACGTCGACACACGGTTCGCGCTCACCTTGAGCTTCGTCGAGCGCACCGTGACCTTCGGGGCCGCGGCCGGCGTCGGAGTCGGGCTCGGGGCCGGGACCGGGACCGCCGTCGGCGTGGGCGTCGGCGTGACCACCGGCGGCCGGACGATCGGCGTCGGGTTCGCCCCCGGGCGCAGGATGCGCGCGAACGGGTACGGGTCCCCCGCGCTGATGCGGGTCAACGTGAGGGTCTTGGTGACACCGCCGGCCGTGGCGTCGAGCGTCACCGTGGCAGAGCCGCGGATGTCGATGCCGTCCCCCGTGGTTGCGCTCCAGGTCGTGTCCGGCAGCCGCAACGTCACCGTCACCGGCCCGTCGGCGGCCACGGCGACCACTTGGTCGACATCGACTTCCTGGGTCACCTCCGAGCTGCGGTCGCCCGTGAGGCCGACCGTGCCGGAGAACGCGACGCTGGTCGCGTTGCCGAACCAGGCGTCACGCTGCGCGTCGGTCAACCGCAGGCGCAACGAGCTCGACGTCAGCGTCGCGGACGTTCCCTGCGCGGCGCGCGGCGGTCCCGCGGAGATCTGGAGGTCCACGTCGACCGGATCGGTCACCGGCGCCGCGTCGACCGCCCCCGTGAAGCCGGGGACACTGAAGGCCCCGACCGTGCCGGGGATCGCGTCCGTGTGGGTCTCGCCCTGGCGGACCTGCTCACCCTGCAGGCAGTCGAGGTACAGGTGGAACAGCTCACCCGACGGGAACGTGAGCTTCGCGTCCACGAACAGGCTGCCGCGAACGCGAGCCGTGCTTCCGTCCTCGCGGATCGGGAGCGGCGGCAGGCTTTCCGCAAACGCCTGGCGGACGAGCAGCTCGCCACCGGTCGCCGTCCAGCTCTGCGTCGGGACCGGCGCCTCCTCGACGATCACGGAGGACCGCTCCTCGTCGACGACCCCACCCGGGGTCAGCACCACATGCGTGCGGGCAACGGTGTCCAGCGGGATGCCGGCCTTGATGCCCTCGGCGGTGTTGGTCGCCTCGAGGGAGAGCCACGCCTTGACCGGGAGCTGGCCGTCGCCGAGCGGGATCATCCCTGCCTCATAGGCGAAGGTGGTGATCCACGACGGCAGGACTGCGGACACGGTGCCACCCTCCAGGCGCACCGTGTCCCCGACCGAAAGCTGCGCTCCCGGCGTCAGCTCCACCCCGGAGCCGTTCGTCAACCGTCCCCCGAACACGATCGGAACCGGGCGCCAGTAGCGGTCGTAGCTGTACTGGCACTGGTTCTCGAAGACCGAGTCCGGGAACGCGGCGGCACTCGCCGGCGCCACGAGGGCGCCGGCGAGGCAAAGGAGCGCAACTGCCCAGCGCATACGACTAGGCGCGCTTGAGCGTGATCGTCTTCGTGATGGCCGCGCCGCCGCTGGTGGGCGTGAGCGTGACCTTGACCTTGAGCGACTTCTGCTTCTTGAGCAGCGCCTTGCCCGTCGCACTCAGCGAGAGGTTGACGTTCGAGGCACCCGGGTTGAGCGCCACCGTCTTGGTGGCGGCCACCGTGACGACCTTCTTCGTCTTGCTCTTGCCGGTCGCGTACTTGCTGACCGTCTTGGCCGACACCTTGTAGCTCGCGGCGGCGGCGTTCGGGTTCGTCAGCGCGAGCTTCACGGCGCCCGTCTTGGACGCCTTGATGCTGCTGGCGGAGCCGAACGTGGCCGGCTTCGGGGCCGGCGCGGGCGCCGGGACCGGGACCGGGGCGACCGGGAGCGGCGCGGTGGCGATCGCGGGCAGCGCCGTGAACGCCAGCGCGAAGCGACCACGCGAGCCGACGGCGTTCGACTGCCCGTTCTGCGTGTAGTACTTGCCCGGGGTCGACGGATCGCCGAGCGCGGGGTCCGGAACCGTCGGGTCGGCGTCACCGAACAGCAGGTTCTGCTGGCCGCTGGCGATCCCGCCGTTGGCGAGCGAGATCTGGCCCGGGATGCAGTCGTTGCTGGCGCCGTAGGCCTCCGTCTGGGCGCGGACGTAGACGCTGCCGTACGGGCGGATGTTCAGTGGCGTGTTGTAACCCACGCGGTCGTAGCCCTTGGACTCGACCTGGATGATGCCGAGCTTGCCCGGCTGCGCGATCGTGAACTCGACCGGGCCGGCGCCGGTCGGCGTCCAGCGGCTGGTCGGGAGGTTCAGCACGACGGGCGGAACCGTCGCCACCACATCGTCGTTCGCGTAGAGCGACGGGTTCGCCGGCGTGCCGGGCGTCGCGTCCTTGATGTTGATCGTCCAGTTGCCCTTGACCGGCAGCGTCTGCACGCCCTCGACCGTGTTCGACGCGGCAACCGTCACCCACGCGTCGATCGGGAACTGGCTGTTGCCGGTGTGCGACAGGTAGCGGTGCCCGAGGCTCACGTTCGGCGTCGCGTACGTCCACGTCGTGTTCGCGTCGGCGTCGGCGAGACGGACGCGCGGCGGCTGGCCGGCGTTCACGATCTCCTGCGCGTAGACCCAGTTCGGGGCCGCGTTGGTGCCGGTGTTGTAGGACCAGTAGTTCTTCTGGTCCGCCGGGTTCACGCGGTTGGAGAAGCTGCGCGAGTTGTCCTCGGTCTGGCCGACCGGGATGCCGCTGTAGCTGTAGGAGATGCCGCCCGTGCGCTTGTACATCTGCTCGGCCGGGCGCGTGTCCTTGAACTCGAGCCGCAGCTGCAGGTCCTGCAGCGGGAGCGCCTGCCCCGCGACGGCCGTCAGCGGCGTCGCGAGCGTGCGCGTGACGTCGATGGCCAGCGAGTCCAGGATGTGGTTCAGCGCGGGCGGATCATCCTGGTACGTGCCGTTCGTGTAGTTCGCGAACGGGCTGATGCACGACCAGCCGTTCCCCTCTGCTGCGGATGCCGGGTTCGCGGCGACGATCGCGGCCATGGCCGCGATCGGCAGAAGAACCAAATTGCGTCGTCTCATTCACTGCTCCAACTCGGGGGCCCGGAACAGGCCCTAGGACTTTGTGGGAACAGGAGTCAACGCCCGCGGTGCCAGGCGCCCTTCCCCCTCGTTGTCAAGCATCCTTGCCAACTGACGCGCGTAGTCTAATACACCTGCCCAGGGTCGAGGTGTGGGAAGTTGAATTGGTGCAGGACGAGCCGCTGCTTCGGCGGCTGCGGACGCTCCTTCCTCAAAGCGACCTCGCGCGCGCGGACCGGTTCAAGCGGTCAGGGGCCGCGGAACGGTGGATCGTGGCGCGCGCGGCGCTGCGGATCCTGCTCTGCACGCGACTGGAGTGCATCCCGGAGGACGTCGTGATCGAGGTCGCCGAGCACGGCAAGCCGTACCTACCCGGCTCCAGCCTCCAGTTCAACGTGAGCCACTCTGGCGACCGTGCGCTGATCGTGCTGTCCGACCAGCTCGAGGTCGGCGTGGACATCGAGCGGCCGGGACGCAACGCCGGGGCGGTCGGGCGCGCGCTGTCGGAGGCCGAGCGCGCGGGCGGCGACGACCTCCTGCAGCTCTGGTGCCGCAAGGAAGCGTGGGCCAAGGCGCTCGGCGGCGGGCTGGGCTGGGCGCCCGAGCGCTTCGACACCACGCGCGTCGAGGGCTACGCGCTGACCGACCTGACGCTCGGCGAGGGCTACCGCGGCGCGCTGGCCGTCGAGGGCGCCAGCGCCGACCACGCGTTCTGCAAGCTCTCGCTCTGAGGCAGCCACACGCGGATCGGCTCGGCGCCGCGGTTGAAGGCGTACGGGACGAGCGCGCCGCCCTCCTCGCAGTAGACGAGCGGGCCGCGTTCGAGGGCGACGCAGCCGCGGATGGGCTCCACGCGAGAGTCGGGGTGCGTTACCCTCGGGCTGACGTCGAGATCCAGGGTCGTGTCCCCCGGGCCGGTGTCCACGTAGCCGGGACCGACGGGGCGGCCGTCGAGCTGCGCGGTGGTCGACCAGGCGGGCACGCGGAGCCGCACGGGACGCTCGGCCTGGATGTGTACGCGCCCACTCCACGGATAGTCGGTTCGAACGCGGACGTCGCCGCCGATCGTGCCGGTCGCGTAGTGGTGGATCGTCAGCCCGCGCTCGTCGTCGGTCGCGAGGTAGCGGTGCAGTGACGCGAGCAGGCGCATCACGTTCGGCGGGCAGCACGCGCAGTCGAACCACGGCCGCCGGCGCGTGGTGCCGTGGAGGGTGTTGGCGTAGGCGTACTCGGAGCGGTCGCGGGCGACGCCGACGAGCACGCCGTTGTAGAGCGTGCGCTCCATCAGGTCGGCGAAGCGCGCCTCGCCCGTGGCCTGCAGCAGGCGCCAGCTCCACAGAAAGGAGGCGATCGCGGCGCACGTCTCGGCGTACGCGGTCTCCGGGTTCAGGTCCCAGGACGCCCCGAACGCCTCCTGTGAGGCGTCCGCGCCGACGCCGCCCGTGATGTAGGTCTTGCCCTCGACCATGTCCTGCCACTGGACGAGCATCGCGTCGAGCTCGCCGAGGTCGGTCGCGGCGCAGTTCAGGTACAGCGCGCGCACGGCGTGGCCTTCGATCTGGGTCTGCTCGCGCACGGGCACGCGGTCGACGAGGTAGGTCGAGCCGCCGAAGCGCTCCGGCAGCCGGCGGTGACCGCGGCGGTCGACGAACGCGCGTGCCAGGTCCAGGTACGCGCGTTCCCCGGTCGCGCGGTGCAGCTTGATCAGCGCCAGCTCGGCCTCCGGATGGCCGCAGAAGCCGTCCTCGCTGAAGGTGGCGACGAGATGGTCGGCGACCCGCCGCGCCACGGGCAGCAGCGGTGCGTGCGCGAGGCCGGCCTCGATCAGGTGGCCCATGCAGTAGATCTCGTGCTCGTCGGCGAGGTTGCGGTAGCGCTCGCGGCCGGTGACCTGGAAGGCCGTGTCGAGGTACCCGTCCGGCGCCTGGGCGGCGGTCAGCAGTGCGGTCACCTCGTCCGCCATGCGCTGCAGCTCGGCGGACGGCGCGTTCTGGAGCTCCCACCCGAGCGCCTCGACCCACTTGTGCAGGTCGGAGTCCTGGTAGACGAGGCCGCGGTGGTCGCCGGTGCCGCTCGCGGCCGCGCGCAGGTTGTCGAAGTTCCCGGCTTCCTTCAGGCGCCGCTCGCCGTCGGGGATCAGCACCTCGCGGTTGAACCGCCGCCGCTCGGCCCAGAAGCCGCCGTCGATCGTCGCCTTCATCGCGGCGCGCGCGGGATCGTCAGCGCGACGAGCCGCGAGACCACGACCGCGATGTAGGCCACGCCCACGAGCTGCTCGATCATCACCAGGGAGCGGGCGAACGGGTCGATCGGGACGACGTCGCTCAGCCCGGTGCTCGACAGCGTCGTGAAGCTCAGGAACAGCAGCTCGACCCACGAGCGCTGCGCCTCGGGGTCGATGGCGGCGATGAAGCTCCCGGGCTCGATCGCCTGCCAGACGACGAACACGTACGCGAAGCCCCAGGCCACGAGCGTGAACGTCGCGCCGACCGCGAACAGCTCGTCGCGGGTGATCACGTGGTCGGCGAGCATGTACCGGATCAGGCCGTACGTGGCGTAGAAGTACAGGATCGCTTCGAGCCCGGCGCTGTACGGGAACAGGTCGTCCGAGTTCGTGATCGCCTGGATGATCAGCAGGATCGTGGCGGGCACGCCCAGCATCAGGCCGACCCACGTCCACGTCGGCGACGCGCGCACCGCGAGCACCACCAGCGCCAGCACGACGATCCCGAACGCGCTGAAGAGCGCGCGGCTCACGCCGTCGCCCTCCATGAACGGGTACAGCAGCAGGCCGGCGAGTTGGACGGCGAGCAGGATCGCGGACGGTTCCCGCTTGATGAAGGGCAGCACGGTCGGCACCGTACCGCCTGAGCTAAGGTCACCCGCCGACATGCCAGAGGGTCTTGAGATCAAGGAAGGGCCGTACGGGCGCGGCGTCTACGCCACGCGCGCGTTCGCGGCCGGCGAGGCCGTGGAGCACTGCCCCACGCTCGAGCTCCCCGGCGACGAGGTCGTCGGCCAGCTCGGCGACTACGTCTTCGGCTCCAACGAGAACGAGGACGACGTGATCCTCCTGCTCGGCTACGGCATGCTCTACAACCACTCTTCCGAGGCCAACTGCGAGTACGTGCAGGAGGCGCCGCGGGTGATCATGTTCCAGACGCTACGGGCCGTCGAGCCCGGCGAGGAGCTGTTCATCGACTACGGCGAAGAATGGTGGTCCACCCGCAACCGGAAGCCCGACTGATGAGCGACGCCGACGCACGCCAAGACCTCCTGGACGCCCTCGCCGAAGGGATCGAGGAGCTTGCGCTGGCGCTCGCCACGTTCGGTGAGGCCTACGAGCTGCTGGACGAGAACAGCCAGGACCGCCTCGAAGAGCAGCTCTTCGGCCCGGTCCAGAAGGCCTACGGTCGCGCCCAGCGCACCTACACCGCCTTCGCCGAGCGCCGCGGCCTCCCGAGCCGCACCTTCACCGAGCACTCCCCCGGCGTCCACGCGCGTGACCCGCGCGTCTACCTGGATCGCGCGATCGAGGCCGTCAACGAGGCCGAAGAGCGCCTGATCGAGCTCCAGGACTCGATGATGCCCGTCACCTACGGTGACCCCGAGCTCCGCGCCGGCCTGGCCGACGTCCGCGAGTTCGTCGCCTCCGCGCGCGAGCGCTCGGGCGACTTCATGCGCACGCTCGGCCGCTAGGCACGCGAGCGTCGAGTTTCTCGGCTCCAGCACGAAAAAGTCGACGCTCGAGTGGCAGACGGCGGTGGTCGTTTTGCATCGCGGAACGAGCCCGAGCAAATCGCCGGTGTGCTCGCCGTAACCGTGGCGGGCCCGAAGGCCCGCCACGGAAGACCAACCTTTACGGCGTCGTCGTGCTCAGCGTGAACGTCAGCGTCTTCGCGTACGAGCCCGTGCGCAGCGGCTCGCTGGCGAGGATCGTCTGCGAGTAGCCGATGGTCACGGTGTCGTTGGACACCGGGCCGGTCCAGGACGCCAGCGTCAAAGGCGTGCCGGAGAGGGCCGCGAACGCGCCCGCCGGGCCAGTGGCCGGCGAGGACGCCTGCGCCTTCAGGGCCTGGTTGAGCGAGAACGTGCCGTTGACGAGCTTGCCCGGCGCGGTCGTGGACGGGTCGACGACCGAGAGGGCCGCGTCGCCGGCGGTGGAGATGACCGTCGCCTTGGAGGTGCCGGTGTACTCCTTGCCGACGCCCGGGATGAACGGGCCGAGCACGGCCGGGGCGTCCAGGCTCAGCGACAGCGTCGCCGGGACGGTGCCGCCGACGTCACCGTCGGACAGGCCGCACACGGCGGTCTGGGTGGCGTTGGGGTCGCTCTCGGACGTGGCCGTGAGGCGGACGGTGCCGTTGGCGGCCGCGCCGGCGCCCTTGGTCACGTAGACAGGGACCTTGACCGTCTCGCCGAACTTCGCGGCGGTGAGGGCGTTGGTGATCTTCGCCGTCCAGCCCGTGCCGGTGGCCGTCGCCGACAACCGGTAGATGTCGCTCGTGAGGAACGCGCTCGAGTCCTGCGGGTGGACGCCCGCCGGGATGGTCGCCGCGGCGCCCGTGTTCTTGAGCGTGAACGTGCAGGTCGACCACGAGCCGGCCTGGACCTGCTCGGCCGCGCCGGAGGTCAGCGCCACACCGCGCGTCTGCGGGCCGGCACCGTCCAGCGACTTGACGGCGACCTTGTAGTGCAGGACGCCCTGCGCGTCGGTCGACTTGTCGACGACGTAGAAGTGCAGGCGGTTCTTCTCGTCCGTCCACTCGTAGGAGGAGCCGGAGTCCAGGCCCGCGTTGAACGACGCGTCGTTGAGCTGGCGCTCGTCGCCCAGGGTCGCCAGCTTCGGCGTGCCGTCCGGGCGGACGAAGTCGACGTGGTTGATGTCCTCCGGGTGCGAGTCGATGATCCACGCCCAGCAGTTGACGCCCGCGCCGCAGCTGTCGCGCTCGTTCGTCTTGGTCTTGGTGATCAGGACGCCGTGGCCCGGATCGAAGGAGTCCGAGCCGATCTGCTGCACGACTTCCATCGTGAACGCGTTGTACTTGCCGCTGATGGTGCCGTTGGCGGCCTGACGGACGCCGTCGCAGCGCCAGTCGGCGGAGGTGCACGGCGTGGAGTTGTCACCCGTGCCGTCGAGCTGGACCTGCACGCCCGCGACCTCACCGGCCGTGTGCGGCACCTCGCGCGCGGTGACGTCCGCGACCGCGACGCCGGACTGCGCGAGCCCGTTGCGGTTGAGGTTCATCAGGTCCGCGTCACCCACGAAGTTCAGCTTGCGCTTGTTGCGGATGTTGTGCTGGGAGCCGAGCGAGGAGCCCTGCGTCGGCGGGATCAGGAAGCGCGTGTGCGGACCACCCGGGCCGTTGAACGTGCCGCGGCTCATCATGTCCCACATGCCGGTGAACCCGCGCTGCTGCGGGGTGCCGTACGGGTTGCCGTAGTTGTCGAGGATGCCGAGGTTGTGCGACAGCTCGTGGGCGTACGTCGACATGCCCGAGCTCTCGCCCTCGATCGAGTTGTTGCCCGAGGCGCTCGGCCAGATCGAGGCCGCCGAAGCCCACGAGGTCCAGTCGACGTAGCGGGTGAAGGCCCAGTTCGTCTGCGTCAGGTCGCCGTACTGCGCCTTGGGGCCGAACGCGTCCGGAACCTCTTCCTTCGTGTTCCACTTCATCTCGCCGAACTCCTGCCAGGTCGCGGATTCGTCCTGACCCGCGGCGAGGTAGAAGATGTTGTCGTACTCGGCGATTTTCGCGGCGCCGACGTCGGCCTGCCAGGCGGCGCGCGCGTCCGTGCGGAAGTTCTTGTTGCAGGTGAAGTTCGCCAGGTCCGGGCAGTGCTGGTAGTTCGCCGGCTGGCCGTTGACGGTGCCACCGAACTCCGTCATGAAGTACTGGTACGAGCGGCCCGGCAGCTGGTACGGGCCGAAGGCGTCGAGCTGGACGCCGTAGCGGCCGAAGGAGTCCTCCATCCAGTACCGGTTCATGGTCTGGAAGTGGTTCTCGGCGGACGGCGTGTTGAGCCAGTCGCGGTAGAACGTCGCGACCTGGGCGCGCGGGATGTTGTTCGCGGCGCTGGTCGGCGTGCCGAAGACCGTGCCGCCCTCGGGCTTGGTGATCGTGAACGTCTTGTCCGGGAAGTCGAGCGCGACCAGCGCGACCTTCCACTTCTTGACCGTCGGCTGGATGCTCGGATCGGAGTAGTCCGGACCCGGCACCGGCTTGTAGTCGTTCCAGCCGAGGTTGTCCTGCCACGACCAGTTCTGGGGATCGATCGGCGCGGGCGCACCGTCCGCGGCCGTGGCCACGGCCGGCGCGGACAGCGCCAGCAGCGCCGCAATCCCTGCGGCGTGAAGCACCTTCATCTGATGAAACCCTCTCTTTAGACCCGGTGCGGCACCCAACCGCACCCGATCACCTAGTTACCGGACCCCTCAGGAGGGGACGATGAGAGGGCGGTAGAGCCTCGACGTCTGTTCAGCGATGGCTGGCCAAGCGAAGGAAGCGACGGCCCGCTTGCGGCCCGCGACCCCCATCGCCTTCGCGCGGGCCGGGTCCGCGATCAGCTCGTTGACGCGCGCCGCGAGGTCGCTCGCGAACTTGGCGGGGTCGCGCGGGGCGCCCGTGCCGTCGTCGCCCGGCTCGATCGGCACGAGGAACCCGGTCTCCTCGTCGACCACGACCTCGACGATGCCGCCCGTCGCCGTGGCCACGACCGCCGCCTCGCAGGCCATCGCCTCGAGGTTGACGATGCCGAGCGGCTCGTAGATCGACGGGCACGCGAACACGGTCGCGTGGCTGAGCAGCTGGATGACCTCGGGCTTGGGGATCATCTCCTCGATCCAGAACACGCCCTCGCGCGTCGCCTTCAGGTCCTCCACACGCTGCGCGATCTCCGCGCCGAGCTCGGGCGTGTCGGGCGAGCCCGCGCACAGGACGAGCTGCGCGTCGGGCGCGAACTGCTTGACCGCTTCCAGCAGGTAGACCACGCCCTTCTGGCGCGTGATCCGGCCGACGAACACGACCGACGGCTTGTTCGGATCGATGCCGTACTTCTCCAGCACCTCGGTCCCGAGGTCCGGCTTGTACTCGTCCGTGTCGATCCCGTTGTAGATCACGTGGACGCGGTCGGGGTCGATGTCCGGGTAGACGCGGAGGATGTCGCCCTTGGTGCCGTTGGAGACCGCGACGACGGCGTCGGCGTGCTCGAGCGCCGTCTTCTCGGCGTAGGACGACAGGCGGTAGCCGCCGCGCAGCTGCTCTTCCTTCCACGGCCGCAGCGGCTCCAACGAGTGCACGGTCGCGACGTGCGGGATGCCCCACACGAGCTTGGCGAGATGCCCGCCGTACTGCGCGTACCACGTGTGTGTGTGCACGAGGTCGGCGTCCTGCGCGCCCGCGGCCATCGTCAGGTCGATCGAGAGCGACCGCAGCGCGGCGAGCTCCGGCGCGTCCCCGGACAGCGCATCCCACGCCGTGTGCGGGACATCGCCCACACCCCACGCGTGCACGGTGACGTCCTCGAACGCGCGCAGCTCGCGCGCCAGGTACTCGACGTGCACGCCCGCCCCGCCATAGACCTCCGGCGGGTACTCGCGGGTGAAGAGCGCGACCTTCATTCAGTCACCCGCATGCCCTTGGGGATGACGACGATGCCGCCCTCCGAGACGTGGAAGCGCTCGCGGTCCTTCTCGGGGTCGACGCCGATCTCGACGCCCTCCCCCACGTAGACGTTCTTGTCGAGGATCGCCTTGCGCACGACCGCGCTGCGGTCCACCTCGACGTCGTGCATGAGGATCGAGTCCTCCACGAGCGAGTACGAGTGCACGTGCGCGAGCGGCGACAGGATCGACCGGCGGACGGTGCCGCCGGAGATGACCACGCCGGCGCACACCATCGAGTCCAGCGCCTGGCCGCGGCGGCCGTCCTCGTCGAACACGAACTTGGCCGGCTGCGTGATCCCGGGCCACGTGTGGATCGGCCAGTCGTGGTTGTACATGTTGAAGATCGGGTGGACCGAGATGAGGTCCATGTGCGCGTCGTAGTACGCGTCGAGCGTGCCGACGTCGCGCCAGTAGCCGCGGTCGCGGTCGGTGGCGCCCGGCACCTCGTTGGTCGAGAAGTCGTAGACCTGCGCGTCGCCCTGCGCCACGAGCGCCGGGATGATGTTGCCGCCGAGGTCGTGCTTGGACGTCTCGTCGTTCGCGTCGGCCGAGACCGTGCTGATCAGCGCCTCGGTGGAGAACACGTAGTTGCCCATCGAGGCGAACACCTCGTTGGGCGAGTCCGGCAACCCGACGGCGTCCGTGGGCTTCTCGCGGAAGCGGGAGATGTCACGGCCGTTCGGCGCGGTCTCGATCACGCCGAACTGGTCGGCCTGCTCGATCGGCGCGCGCAGCGCCGCGACCGTCACGCCCTTGCCGGAGGCGATGTGCTGCTCGACCATCTGCCGCGGGTCCATGCGGTAGATGTGGTCGGCGCCGAAGACGATGATGTGCTCCGGCCGCTCGTCCGCGATCAGGTTGTAGTTCTGGTAGATGGCGTCCGCGGAACCGACGAACCAGCGCGGCCCGAGCCGCATCTGCGCGGGCACCGGCGTGACGTAGTTGCCGAGCAGCGGGCTCAGGCGCCAGGTGGTGGTCACGTGGCGGTCGAGCGAGTGGCTCTTGTACTGCGTCAGCACCACGATCTGGTGGTAGTTCGCGTTGACGAGGTTCGAGAGCGCGAAGTCGATCAGCCGGTAGTTGCCGCCGAACGGCACGGCCGGCTTGGCGCGGTCGGCGGTCAGCGGGGCGAGGCGCTTGCCTTCGCCGCCGGCCAACACCATGGTCAGGACTTTGCTCATCCGAGGATCTCCCGTGCCTCATCGATGATCTGGTGCAGATGCTCTTCGCCCTTGAGGCTCTCCGCGTAGAGCTTGTAGATGTCTTCCGTACCCGAAGGGCGGGCGGCGAACCATCCGCTGTCGGTGACGACCTTCACGCCGCCGATCGGCGCGTCGTTGCCGGGCGCCTTCGTGAGCACCGCCGTGATCTCGTCGCCGGCGAGGGTCGTGGCCGTGATGTCGTCCGGCTCGAGCTCGAGCAGCTTCTGCTTGCGCTCGGCGTCGATCGGCGAGTCCACGCGCTTGTAGGCGGGCGCGCCGTGGCGCGCGGTCAGCTCCTCGTAGTAGGCGCCCGGGTCCTTGCCCGTCTTGGCCGTGATCTCCGCGGCCAGCAGCGCGAGCAGGATGCCGTCCTTGTCGGTCGACCAGGGCGAGCCGTCCTTGCGCAGGAAGGACGCGCCCGCGCTCTCCTCCCCGCCGAAGCCGAGCGTGCCGTCGATCAGGCCGTCGACGAACCACTTGAAGCCGACCGGCACCTCGACCAGGCGGCGCCCGAGATCCCGCGCGACGAGGTCGATCATGGTGCTTGACACGAGGGTCTTGCCGATGCCGACGTCCTGCCCCCAGTCCCGCGCGCCGCCGAACAGGTAGTGGATGGCGACCGCCAGGTAGTGGTTCGGGTTCATCAGGCCGGAGGTCGGCGTGACGATGCCGTGGCGGTCGGCGTCCGGGTCACAGGCGACGGCGACGTCGAACCGGTCGCGGTACTCGATCAGGCCGCTCATCACGTACGGGCTCGAGCAGTCCATCCGGATCTTGCCGTCGTGGTCGAGCGGGACGAAGCGGAACGTCGGATCGACCTCGTCGGAGACCACCTCGAGGTTGAGCTTGTGCCGCTCGGCGATCGCCTTGAAGTACGCGACCGACGCGCCGCCGAGCGGGTGCGCGCCGATGTGCACGTTGGCCTCGCGGATGGCGTCGAGGTCGATGACGTTGGCGAGGTCGTCGACGTAGGCGCTGACGTAGTCGTGCGGGGTCGTCTGCGCGTCCGCGGTCGCGATGCTGCCCGCATCCTCCAGCAGCTCGTTCGCGACCGCCTCGACCTGCTTGGTGATGTCCGTCCCCGCCGGGCCGCCCGACGGCGGGTTGTACTTGTAGCCGCCGTCCTCGGGCGGGTTGTGCGAGGGCGTGAGCACGATGCCGTCGGAGCCGGGGTGCGTGAGGATCGCGTGGCTGAGCGCGGGCGTCGGCGTGTAGCCGTTCTCCGCGTCGATCCGGACGTCGATCCCGTGCGCGCTGAAGACGCTGATCGCGGTGTGGAACGCGGGCTCCGACAGCGCGTGCGTGTCGCGCGCGACGAACAGCGGGCCGGTGATGCCCTGCTCGGAGCGGTGGCGGGCGATCGCCTCGCTGATCGCCAATACGTGGGCTTCGGTGAACGTGCCCTTGAGCGAGGTGCCGCGATGGCCGGACGTCCCGAACGAGACGGGGCCGGTCGGTGGACGGTGATACGCAGCGTGCAGCTCGTCGAGATCGACGAGCTGGGACGGGTCTGGACGGGTGCCGGCAGTGGGACTCACGCGGCGAACATTGTCACCTCCGGCGATAGGGTGCGCGCATGCGGCAGCTGACTTCCCTCGACGCGCAGTTCCTCGCGCTGGAGAACCCACGCCAGACCGGGCACGTGGGAAGCCTCGCGATGCTCGACGCGACGACCGCGCCCGACGGCGCGTTCGGCTGCCAGGAGGTGACGCGGCTGCTATCCGAGCGCGGTACCCAGCTCCCGCCGCTGCGCTGGCGACTGGCGAACGTGCCGCTCGGGCTCGACCATCCGTACTGGGTCGAGGAGGCCGAGATCGACCTCGGCTACCACGTGCGCGAGATGGCGCTCGCCTCGCCCGGCACGGACGCGCAGCTCGCCGACCAGGTCGCGCGGATCATGGCCCGGCCGCTCGACCGGGCGCGGCCGCTGTGGGAGATCTACGTCATCGAGGGGCACGAGTCCGGGCTCGTGGCGGTGCTGACGAAGATCCACCACGCCGTGATCGACGGCCTGTCGGGCGCGGAGATCATGGCCCTGCTGCTCGACCTCACGCCGGAGGGGCGCGAGATCGAGCCGGTCGACCCGGACGACGACCTCGCCGACCCTTCGCCCTCGACGCTGCAGATGCTCGGGCTCGGGCTGGCCGGGCTGCCGCGCTACCCGCTGCGGATGCTGCGCGGGCTCCCGAAGGCGCTCCCGAACCTCGACCAGACCGCGTTCGGCGTCTTCCCGGGCATGGGCACGGTCTCGCGCGTGGCCGCCAAGCTCGTGCGTGACGGCGTGGACCGCCCGGACCTCGTCGCGCCCAAGACGAAGTTCTCCGGCCGGATCTCCCCGCACCGGCGCTTCGCCTTCGGGCAGGTGCCGCTGGACGAGTTCAAGGCCGCGAAGAACAAGCACGGCACGACGGTCAACGACGTCGTGGTCAGCGCGTGCGCGGGCGCGGTGCGGCGGTGGCTGATCGAGCACGACGACCTGCCGGACGTGCCGCTCGTCGCGCAGGTCCCGGTGTCCGTGCGCACGGGCGACCAGTTCGGCACCTACGGCAACCGGATCCTGCTGATGGCGGCGCCGCTGTACACCGACGTCGAGGACCCCGTCGAGCGGCTGATGAAGACGCACGAGGCGCTCTCGGACATGAAGGAGCGCCGTGGCGCGCTGCCCGCGATGCTGCTCCAGGACGCGAACAACTTCATCCCGCCGGCCGTCTTCGCGCGCGCCGCGCGGCTGACGTTCGGGTACTCGACCTCGCGCGCCGGCCGGTCGGCGTGGAACCTCGTGATCTCCAACGTCCCCGGCCCGCAGTTCCCGCTCTACATGGCGGGCGCGAAGCTCGTGGCCAACTACCCCGTGTCCGTGATCCTCGACGGCATGGGGCTCAACATCACGGTCATGAGCTACATGGGCCACATGGACTTCGGGATCGTCGCCGACCGCGACCAGATGCCGGACGTGGACGTCCTGCTCGGCTACATGCGCGAGGAGCTGGCGGCGCTGTGAGCGACAACCTGCGTGACGTCGAGGAAGGCGTCACCCGCGACCTGCGCGACCGCCAGACCTACGCCGGCTACCTCGCCCTGGACCGGCTGCTCGACGCCCAGCACCCGCTGAGCGAGCCCGAGCACCACGACGAGCTGCTGTTCATCATCCAGCACCAGACGAGCGAGCTGTGGATGCGGCTGATCATCCACGAGCTGGACGCGGTGCTGTCCTCCCTCTCGCTCGACGACCTCGGCCCCGCGCAGAAGGGCCTGGCGCGCGTCAAGCAGATCCAGCGCCAGCTGTTCGAGCAGTGGGGCGTGCTCGCGACGCTGACGCCGTCCGAGTACGTGAAGTTCCGCGGCGTGCTCGGCGACGCGAGCGGCTTCCAGTCGCTGCAGTACCGGATCATCGAGTTCCAGCTCGGCAACAAGAACCGCCAGATGCTCGACGTGTTCGCGCATTCGCCGGCGGACCAGGAACGGCTCCGGACCGTGCTCGAGGCGCCGTCGCTGTACGACGAGTTCCTCCGCTACCTGGCCCGGCGCGACTACCAGGTCCCCACGGACCTGCTGGAGCGCGACGTCTCCGAGCCGCACCGCCGCCGCGAGGACCTCGTCCCGGTCTTCAAGGCCATCTACGACGCCCCCAAGCGCGACTGGGAGGCCTACGAGATGTGCGAGGGGCTCGTCGACGTCGAGGAGAGCTTCCAGCTCTGGCGCTTCCGGCACATGAAGACCGTCCAGCGGATCATCGGCTACAAGCGCGGCACCGGTGGCTCGTCCGGCGTCGGCTTCCTCCGCGCCGCGCTGGACCTCACGTTCTTCCCCGAGCTGCTCGACGTCCGCACCGAGATCGGCGCCTAGCCCTTCAACCGCGCGATCGCGGGGTGCGGGGCGCTGAAGGCCCCCGCTGCGCCGGCGACGACGATCCGCTCGCGGGCGTCGACGAGGATGTGCTCCACGCTCCACGCCTTCGGCCTCGACGCGGGCGAGAGCAGCTTCGCCCCGTCCCTGCCGAAGGCGGTGTCCGGTCGGCCGCGCCCGGAGAAGCGCAGCACCGCGCCCTTGGACCGGTTGCGGGCCTCGTAGTACGCGCCGCCCAGCAGCAGACGTCCGTGCCGGTCGCGGATCAACGACTCCACCGTGAGGCGGTCCAGCACGGGCGAGCCCGTCACGTAACCGCGGATTCCGAAGCGCCGGTCCGGTCGACCGTCGCTCGCGATCCGCGCGACGAACGCGTTGTCGTCGACGCCGTCGCCGGCGATCAGCACCGTGTCCCCCGGGCCGTCGGCCACCGTGGCGACGGAGCCCGGGTCGAGCGCACGCGGCCAGACGATCGATCGCTCGTAGGCGGCGATGGGGGCGCCACTCGCGTCCAGCGCCATCTGCGTCTCCTCGCCGAAGACGAACGCGCGACCGTCGCGCTTGACGACCGCGTCGGCGAAGCCCGCGACCCCTGAGAGCTCCGCGACGCCACCGGTCGCGTAGGTCGTGTCGAGCGCACCGTCGGGCAGGAACCGGATCGCTAGGGCGCGTCCACCGCGTTCGCTTCCGAACACGACCGCGCGACCGGCCCCGTCGACGCCGAAGTCATGCAGGTCGAACGGCGTGGACGCGGGCACCGTGAGCACCACGGGCGCACCGCCGATCGGCGCGAGCGCGAGGCGGCCGTCGCCCGCTTCAGCCAGGGTGTGGCCGTCGGCGACGCGCGGCGCTCTGGTCACCGGCGCTGGGAACCGGGTGCGGTCGGCGACCTGCCCGGCCGCGGTGAGGCCGACCGCAAGGGGCGCGGGCCGCGCGCCGGGCGGTTGGACGCTCAGCCACAGGCGCCGTCCGTCGGGCAGTGCCGCCCCGGCCACGTGGCCGGTCGTCGTGAGCGTGAGCCGTCCATGGTCGCCGAACGTGCGGTCGAGGTCACCCGGCCCGGCATGGGCGGGAGCGGCGAGTACGAGCAGGGCGACGAGCGTCGTGCCGAGGCGGCGGAGCACGCTAACCCCGCAGCCGCGCGATGCCGGGATACGGCGTGCCGAGGTCCTCGCGCAGCACGGCGTCGTCGTCGAAGACGGTGCCGGCGACGACGATCCGGCCGCGGCGGTCGACCGCCACCTGGGTCACCGCGGAGGCGATGATGTCGACGCCAGGGATGTCGCCGAGGCCGACGAACTTGCGTCCGCCGGTCGCGAACGAGCGATCGACACGGCCAAGTGAAGAGAGCCGGACCACGGTCGCCTGCCAGGGGAACTCGGTCTCGATCCGTGATCCGCCGAGCACGATCCGCCCGCGCCGGTCGCGCGTGATCGAAGCGATGTCGACCTGCGTTAGCGCCTGCGGGCTGCGCAGCACGCGGCGCTTGTCGCGCCGGCCCGTGACCCAGCCGTGCTTGCCGAAGCGCCGGTCGGGCCGGCCGTCCGCGTGCAGGCGCCCGACCCACGCGTCCCGGAAGCGGTCGGGCCCCGCGACGAGCACCGTGCCGCCCGGGCCCTCCGCGAACGCTGAGACACCCGGGAGGGGCACGCCGGGAACCGTGACCTTGCCACGGTTCAGACGCCGCAGGATCCGGCCTCGCGTGTCGAGCCCGACGATGCGGCGTCCGCCGCTGGCGTAGACGCGGCCGTCCCGCCGGACCAGCGCCGCGACGACCCGTTCGAGCTTGGCGTCGGTGAGCTTTGCAATGCCGCCCTCGCCGTAGCCGAGGTCACGCCGCCCGTCGGGCAGGAAGCGCTCCGCCTGTTTGGAGCTGACGACGGTCACGCGGCCCCGGCGGTCGACGCCGAACGCCTTGGGCGACTGCGCCGGGAGCGCCACCGAGTGCGAGGACCCGATGCGCGTGAGCACCTGGACCTCCTGCCCCGCAACCAGTGAGAGCACGTCGGGCGTCAGCGAGTAGCCGTCGGCGAGCAGCGGCGGGTCGTACTCCGCGTGCGGCACGTCCGTCGTGGCCAGGAGTCGCCCTCGGCCGCTGAACCGAAGCAGCGCCGGGGCGTAGTCGCCGGCGCGGTCGGCGTAGACGCTCAGGAGCGGACGGACGCCGTCCACCAGCGCCAGCGAGCGCGTCGATCCACCACTGTCCCACGGGATCACCGCGAGGCGCCCACCCTTCCCGAACGTGCGGTCCAGGTCACCGGGCCGGGCCTGGGCCGGAGCGGCGGCGAGCAAGCCGAGCAGCGCGGCGAGCGCGGGAACTCTCATGCGCTTGGAAACGGGGGATTCGCGCAATGGATGCGCGGATCCCTCGCAATCGCTACTTCAGGGTCAGCTTGCGCACGCTCGTGACCGAGCCGGCCTTGAGCGTCGCGGTCGCGCTGACCGCGCCCTTGTGCTTCTTCAGCGCCTTCTTCACGGCGGCCGACGGCTTGACGGTGACGGAGAACTTGCCGGACGCGCAGCGGCCGGTGCCCGTGCCGAGCGACGTGCCCTTGAGCTTGAGCTTCTTCGCGACCGCCTTGGTGACCGAGAGCGTGACCGTGCCCGAGCTGAGCGACGCGCACGGGCCGGTGAGCTTCAGGCCGCTCTTGAGGTAGGTCGCGAGCTTGGGCTTGGAGGGCGCGTCGAGGCTCGCGGACGGCTTCGGCGGTGGCGCCGGCGATGGCGTGGGCGCCACGGTCGGCGCGGGCGTGGCCGAGAACGTCGGCACCGGCGTGGGCGTCGCCGTGACCGTCGGCTGCGGCGCCGCCGTGACCTCGACGGTGCCGGTCATCGTCGCCGGGTGGATCTCGCACAGGAACGTGTACGTGCCGGGCGCGGCGAAGCTGCAGGTCCCCTCCCACGGGCCGGGCTTGATGCCCGGGAGGTCGCAGCTCGCCGGCTTGAGCGCCGAGTTCTTGAAGCTGACGTTGTGGAACTGCGGCGCGCCGGCCGCGGGCGGCACCGCCCGGAAGCGCACGGTCTCGCCGGCGGTGATGCTGACGGTGGAGTCGGCGGCGCTGCTCTGCGAAGCGTCCTGGAACCAGTTGGCGTTGCCCGTGCCGTCGTCGCGGGCGTCGATCGTGCCCGCCATCGGTGCCGGCGCGGCCTGCAGCGTGAACGCGCGCGTCGCCGGGGTCGCGTCGACGTTGCCGGCGGTGTCCAGCGCGCGGACCCGGAACGTGTAGGCGCCCAGCGCGGTCACGTCGTACGCGCGCGGTGCGGTGCAGGCAGAGAACGCGCCCGCCCCGGACGGGGTGTCGAGTCGGCACTCGAACGTCGCGCCCGCCTCCCCCGTGAACGTGAACGACTGCGTCGTGCCGGTGACGATCCCCGAGGAGCCGCCGGTGATCGTCGTGTCGGGGGCGGTCGTGTCGACCGTGAACGTCCGGCTCGCGGGCGTCAGGTCGAGGTTGCCCGCGCCGTCCTTCGCGCGCACGCGGAGCGTGTACGCGCCGTCGGCCAGCGTGGTGAGCGTGCGCGGCGACGTGCACTGGGCGTAGGCGCCGGTCGCGCCGCCGGGACCGTCGAGCCGGCACTCGAACGTCGAGCCCTGCTCGTTCGACGAGAAGGTGAACGACGGCGAGGCCGTCGCGATGGACCCGCTCGGCCCGGTGTCGATCGTCGTGTCGGGCGCCGCCGCGTCGACCGTGAACGTCCGGGAGGCCGGC
Organism: Solirubrobacter phytolaccae; assembly: GCF_027587195.1. GTDB lineage: Bacteria > Actinomycetota > Thermoleophilia > Solirubrobacterales > Solirubrobacteraceae > Solirubrobacter > Solirubrobacter phytolaccae. Next base: position 24,887 of record NZ_JAPDDP010000034.1, read on the forward strand.
GTGGCGTCGACGTTGCCCGCCGCGTCCTTGGCCCGCACGAGGAACGTGTACGCGCCGTCGGCCAGCGAGCCGAGCACGCGCGGCGAGCTGCACGAGGCGTACGTGCCGGCCGTGGCGCCCGGACCGTCGAGCCGGCACTCGAAGGTGGCGCCGGCCTCGCTCGAGAAGCTGAAGGACGGTGACGCCGTGGTGACGGTCCCGCTCGGACCCGAGTCGATCGCCGTGTCCGGAGCCGTCGTGTCGACGGTGAAGGACCGTGACGCGGCCGTGGCGTCCACGTTGCCCGCCGCGTCCTTGGCCCGCACGCGGAACGTGTACGTGCCGTCCGCCGGCGGGCTGAGCGTGCGCGGCGACGTGCACGCGGCGAAGGTGCCGGTCGCGCCGCCGGGACCGTCGAGCTGGCACTCGAACGTCGAGCCCGACTCGCTTGCGGAGAACGTGAACGTCGGCGACGACGCCGCGCCGCTCGGGCCCGTGTCGATCGTGGTGTCCGGCGCCGTCGCGTCGACCGTGAAGGTGCGCGAGGCGGGCGTCGGATCGACGTTGTTGGCGACGTCGGTCGCGCGGACGAGGAACGTGTACGTGCCGTCGGCCAGCGACCCGAGCACGCGCGGCGAGGTGCAGAGGCCGTAGCTGCCGGTCGCGCCGCCCGGCCCGTCGAGGCGGCACTCGAGCTTCGCGCCCGCCTCGCTCGAGAAGCTGAAGCTGGGTGACGACGTGGTCACGGTCCCGCTCGGCCCCGCGTCGATCGCCGTGTCCGGCGCCACCGTGTCGACCGTGAACGACTGCGACGCGGGCGTGGCGTCCAGGTTGCCCGCCGCGTCCTTGGCGCGCACGAGGAACGTGTAGGCGCCGTTGGCGGTGGTCGTGTACGTCTGCGGCGACGTGCACGCCGTGAATGTCCCGGCACCGCTCGGCGTGTCCAGGCGGCACTCGAACGTCGAGCCCGCCTTGGTCGAGGTGAACGCGAACGACGGCGAAGTGCCGTTGGTCGGCCCCGACGGGCCGGCGGTGATGCCCGTGTCCGGCAGGCTCGTCTCGACGCTGAACGTGCGGGTCGCGGGCGTGGCGTCGACGTTGCCGGCGGCGTCGGTCGCGCGCACCGAGAACGTGTACGCGCCGTCGACCAGCGGGCCGACGGTCCGCGGCGACGTGCACAGCGCGTAGGTCCCGGTGGCCGCTCCCGGCCCGTCGAGCCGGCACTCGAAGCTCGAGCCGGTTTCACTCGACGAGAAGCCCAGCGCCGGCGTGGCGGTGTTGACCGTGCCCGTCGGACCGGAGTCGATGATCGTGTTGGGCGCCGCCGTGTCGACCGTGAACATGCGCGAGGCCGGCGACGGATCGAGGTTGCCGACCGCGTCCTTCGCACGCACGGAGAACGTGTGCGCCCCGTCGCTCAGCCCGGTGAGCGCCCGCGGCGACGAGCACACCTCGTACGCGCCCGTGTCCAGGCGGCACTCGAAGGTCACGCCGACCTCGGTCCCGGAGAACTGGAAGCTCGGCGAGGTCGTGTTGACCGTGCCGCTCGGCCCGTCGTTGATCGTCGTGTCCGGCGCCGTCGTGTCGACCGTGAACGCCCGGGACGCCGGCGACGGATCGACGTTGCCGACCGCATCCTTCGCACGCACGTACAACGTGTGCGCCCCGTCCGCCAGCCCGCTCAGCACGCGCGGCGAAGTGCACGCCACGTACTCGCCGGCGTCGAGCCGGCACTCGAAGGTCGCGTTCGCCTCGCTCGAGAACCCGAAGGACGCCGAGCTCGAGCTCGTCGGCCCGGACGGACCGCTGGTGATCGTCGTGTCGGGCGCGATCGTGTCGACGGTGAAGGCGCGCGAGGCCGGCGTCGGGTCCACGTTGCCGGCGAGATCGGTCGCGCGGACGGAGAACGTGTGCGCTCCGTCGGCCAGCGCGCTGAAGGCGCGCGGCGATGTGCAGGGCGCGTAGACGGCCGAATCCAGGCTGCACTCGAACGTCACGCCGAGCTCGGTCCCGGAGAACGGGAAGGACGCCGACGCGGTGTTGACCGTGCCGCTCGGGCCGCCGTTGATGGTCGTGTCGGGTGGCCCGGTGTCCACCGTGAACACCCGTGTGGCGGGCGTCGGATCGGGGTTGCCGGCCGGGTAGACCGCGCGCACCGAGAACGTGTACGCGCCGTCGGTCAGCGCGCTGCGCGACCACGGCGACGTGCACGGGCCGTAGCTGCCGGCGCCCGACGGCGTGTCCAGCTTGCACTCGAACGCGGCCGCGGACTGCGGAGACGTGAACGTGACGCTCGCCGTGGTCTGGTTCGTCTGCGGCGCCGGCCCGCTCGTGATCGTCGTGTCCGGTGGGTCCGGTGGCGGCTCGACGACCACCGAGCCCGTCATCGACAGGTGCGCCGAGCACAGGAACGTGTAGGTGCCCGCCGTGTTGAACGTGCACTCACCCGACCAGCCCGGCCCTTCGACGCCCTGCGGAAGCGGCGGCGCAGGCCGGACGTTGCCGGTCCTCTGCACGCACGACGACGGGTTGGTGTCGAACTTCACGTTGTGGACGTTGAACCCCGTCGGGTACGCGAAATCGACCTTCTCGCCCACCTTGATGGTCACCGAGTTGTCGTCCGGGTTGCTGCTGGACGCGTCCTGGAACCAGTACGGCTGCGCGCCGCCGTCCTTGGCGACGATGAGCGGCCGCCCGGTCGGCGTCGGCGTCGCCGTGGCCGTGACCGTGGGCGTCGCGGTCGGCGTGAACGTGACGGTCGGCGTCGGGGTCGGGGTGGGCGCCGTGCCCTCCACCTCGACGAAGCCCTCCATGCCGGAGTGCGCCTGGCAGTAGAAGCGGTAGCTGCCGGGCGTGTTGAACGTGCACACGCCGTTCCAGGTCGGGAACTCGGGCCCCCGCGGCAGCGGCGCCGCCACGAGCGTCGGGTCCTCGTCCTGGCTGCATGAGCTCGGCTGCTGGTTGGGGAAGGCCACGTTGTGCGGGGCGCCACCTTCCTCGAACGAGAACTGGACCGTCCCACCGGCGGCGATCGTGACGCTGTTGTCCGCGGTGTCGGGGCTTGCGCCGTCCTGGAACCACAGGTACGGCGCGTCGGACGTGGAGTCGTGGGCGACGATGCGCGCGTCCGCGGACGGCCGCGGCTCAGCGTTCGCGCGCGCGAACGTCGGGCCGACGATGACCAACACCATCGCGCACACCAACCACGGCAGCGCACTTCTCCAGCGATGCAACGGGCTCTCTCCTCCTACCAACCGGACCGAGGCGACCATACAGGACGCTCGTGGGAGCCCTTCTCATCTTCTGTACAGGCTCAGCTGTCCTCGGCGGTGGACGACTGCCGGAGCGGGATGCGGGTCGTGCCCGTCGAGGACACGAGCTCGATCACGGTGCGGCCACGGACCCGGATGCGTGTGTCGGGCGCGAGCCGCAGCTGCCGGTGGCCGGACCGCGCGTAACGGGTCTGACCGTCCCAGGAGACGACATCGATCCGGGTCGTGATCGCCACCCGCGCCCGGTTGTGCAAGCGCCGCCCGGCGAGCTTGCGCACCCCGCCGTCCAGCCGCAGCGCCTCGGGCGAGCCGCCGAAGGAGCCGAACACCAGGCCCGGCCGCGGAATCGGCTGCAGCCGTCGCGCCTCGGGCACGGAGACGAGCCCGTTGTCCGCCCAGGCCTTCACCAGACGCGGCACGCACAGCTGCAGGACGGTCCGGCCCGGCTCGGGGCCCGGGCGGTGCGCCGTGCACGTGGCGAGATCGTCGGCCGGGTCCTGAGCCGGCGCTGCGAACGTGAGGGCGATGGCCGCCGCTGCGAGGTTCATCGCCTGAGGTCCTCCCCACATCTAGTGCACAGCAGTCGCCTCGATCTCCACCTTTGCGAACTTCTCCACCAACGCGCTGACCTCGACCACGGACATGACCGGGAAGTGGCGGCCCATCACGGCGCGGTAGGCCACGCCGATCTCCTTCACCGACGTGAGGTACTCGTCACGGCTCGTCACGAACCAGGTCAGGCGGACGACGTGCTCGGGCCCGGCGCCCGCCTCGGCGAGCACGGCGACGATGTTGCGCAGCGCCTGCTCGACCTGCGCGGCGAGCGCGTCGGAGACGAACGCGCCCGTCTCGTCCCAGCCGATCTGGCCGGCGACGAACACGAGCCGCCCGCTCGCCTCGATCCCGTTGGCGTAGCCCTTCGGCGGCGGCCAGCCGGGTGGCTGCAGGCGCCTCACCCGCGGTCTCGCAGGACGTTGCGCTGGACCTTGCCCGTGGGCGTGCGCGGGAGCGCGTCCACGAACTCGACGCGGCGCGGGTACTTGTAGGGCGCGATCCGGGCCTTCACGAAGTCCTGCAGCGCCTTCGCCTCCACGGGCTCGGTCGCGACCACCCACGCCTTGACGACGTGGCCGCGCTCGGCGTCGTCGACTGCGACGACCGCGCACTCGGCCACGAGCGGGTGCTCGAGCAGCGCGGCCTCGACCTCGAAGCCGGAGATGTTGTAGCCGGCGCTGATGATCATGTCGTCCGTCCGCGCCTGGAACCAGAAGTAGCCGTCGGTGTCGACCGAGAACGCGTCGCCGGTGAGGTTCCAGCCCTCGCGCACGTACGTGGTCTGGCGCTCGTCGTCGAGGTAGCGGCAGCCCGTCGGGCCGCGCACGGCGAGCCGGCCCACCTCGCCCGCGCCGAGCGTCTCCATGTCCGGTCCCACGATCCGCGCCTCATAGCCGGGTACGGGTCGCCCACACGAGCCGGCCTTCGCCTCGTCGGCCCGTGACGCGATGAAGATGTGCAGCATCTCGGTCGAGCCGATCCCGTCCACGATCCGGATGCCGGTCTTCTCCAGCCACGCGTCGGACACGCCCGCGGGCAGCGGCTCGCCCGCCGACACGCACGTGTGCAACGAGTCCGGCAGCTCCTCACGCAGCAGCGCGCGGTAGGCGGTCGGCGCGGTGAACAGCGTCGTCACGCGCTTGGCGTGCAGCGTCTCCAGCAGCTGCGGCGGCGAGGTCGGCGCGGTGGCCGCGCCGAAACGCAGCGGGAACAGCAGCGAGGCGCCGAGCCCGAACGTGAACGCGATCGGCGGCGAGCCGGAGAACACGTCGGTCGGCTGTGGCCGGAGGATCTCGCGCGCGAACGTGTCGCAGCTCGCCAGCAGGTCGCGATGGAAGTGCACGCAGCCCTTCGGCACGCCGGTCGTGCCGCTCGTGAAGGCGATGATCGCGACGTCGTCCGCGGCCGTGTCGCAGGCGTCGAACCAGCCGCGGGTCGGCAGGTCCTCGATCACCAGCATGTCCAGCACGTCGACCTCGCCCGTCAGGTCGCGTGCGACGAGCGCCTTGGTCACGTTCGCCTTGGCCACGACCTTGTCGATCTCGCCCCGCCGCAGCAGCGGCATCGTCGCCACGACGACGCCGCCCGCGAGCAGGATCCCGAGCCAGCACGCGATCGCCTCCGGCGTGTTGGGCGAGTGCAGCAGCACGCGCTCGCCCGGCTCGATGTTCAGCGCCCCGGCCACGGCGTCGGCGCGCTCGGCCAGCTCGGCGTAGGACCACCCGTTCGCGATCGCCGTCCCCTCGTTCTTGAGCAGCTCCTCGGCCACGTTCAGCCGCGCCGGGTAGTCGAGCAGCAGCAGATCGGGCCACTGCTCGCGCGGCGGCAACCCGTCGCGCGTGAAGCTATCCACGTAACACCTCCCGGGCGATCACGAGTTGCTGGACCTCCGAAGCGCCCTCGTAGATCCGCAGCGCGCGGATCTCGCGGTAGAGGCGCTCGACGACCTGGCCCGAGGTCACGCCGAGCCCGCCGAAGACCTGCACGGCGCCGTCGATCACGCGCTGCGCGGTCTCGGTCGCGTGCAGCTTGGCCATCGCCGCCTCGCGGGTCACGCGCGCGGCGCCATTGTCCTTCGTCCACGCGGCGCGATAGACGAGCAGCGCGCTCGCGTCCACGCCGAGCGCCATGTCCGCGAGCTTGGCCTGCACCAGCGGCAGCTCGGCCATCGGCGCGCCGAACAGCTGCCGTTCCTTCACGCGCGCGAGCGCTTCGTGCAGCGCGCGCCGCGCGAAGCCCAGCGCCGCCGCGCCGACCGTCGAGCGGAACACGTCGAGCGTGCCGAGCGCGACCCGCATCCCCTTCCCCGGCTCGCCGATCGGCGTCGCGGGCGCGCCGTCGAAGCGCAGCGTCGCGAGCGGGTGCGGCGCGATCACGTCGATCCGCTCGACCACCTCGACGTGCTCGGCGTCCACGACGTACGCGCTGATGCCCTCGGGTGCCCGCGCGAAGACGGTGTAGAAGTCCGCGATCCCGCCGTTGGAGATCCAGGTCTTCGTGCCGGTGATGCGGTCGCGCTCCGCCGTGGTCTGCATCGCCGCCACGTCGGAGCCGGCCTCGGGCTCGGACAGGGCGAACGCCGCGATCCGCTCCCCCGCCGCTACACCCGGCAGGTAGCGCGCCCGCAGCGCGTCGTCGCCGAACAGCGTGATCGGCCCCGCGCCCAAGCCCTGCATGGCGAACGCGAAGTCCGCGAGCGCGTCGTGGTAGGCGAGGGTCTCGCGCGCGAGGCACAGCGTGCGCACGTCGAGCGGCCGCGCGACCGTGTGCGGGAGCCAGTCGTCGGCGAGTGCGCGCACGAACGCGCGGCAGCGCGCGTCGAGGTCCGTCTCCGCCACGTCAGGGACACGCCACGCCAGCTCGCGATGGCGGTCCTCGAAGAACGGCCAGTCCGTGTGGAGCATCTAGTCGCCCTCGAAGACCGGCCGCTCCTTGGCCAGGAAGGCGCGGTACGCCCGCTCGAAGTCCGCCGTCTGCATGCAGATGGCCTGGGCCTGCGCCTCGGCCTCGATCGCCGCCGGCAGCGACATGTCCCACTCCTGGTCGAGCATCGTCTTGGTCATGGCGTGCGCGAAGTTCGGGCCGGACGCGAGCGAGGCCGCCAGCTCCGCCGCCTCGCCCTCCACGTCCAGGACGACGGAGTTGAAGAACCCCCAGCGCTCGCCTTCCTCGGCGCCCATCGAGCGCCCCGTGTAGAGCAGCTCGGCGGCGCGGCCCTGGCCGACGATCCGCGGCAGCATCGCGCACGCGCCCATGTCGCAGCCCGCGAGCCCCACGCGCGTGAACAGGAACGCGACCTTCGCGCGCGGGGAGCCGAGCCGCAGGTCCGAGGCCGTCGCGATCATCGCCCCCGCGCCCACGCAGACGCCGTCGACCGCCGCGATCACCGGCTTGCCGCAGCCCTTGATCGCCTTCACCAGATCGCCCGTCATGCGCGTGAAGCGCAGCAGCTCCGGCATCGTCATCTCGGTCAGCGGGCCGATGATGTCGCGCACGTCGCCGCCGCTGCAGAAGTTGCCGCCCTCGCCCGCGATCACGACCGCGTCGACCGTGTCGTCGTACGTGAGCGCGCGGAAGTGATCGCGCAGCGCCGCGTAGGACGCGAACGTCAGCGGGTTCTTGCGCTCCGCCCCGATCAGCCGGACGAAGCCGACGCCGTCGCGGACCTCCCACCGAAAACCGCTCACGCCGAACCCTCCGGACGCTCGAGGGCGAGCCCCTGGGGCGAGCCCTCGTCGCGACGCGAGCCGCTAGGCGAGTGTCGCCTTTCAGCCATGGACGCCTCCGCCGTCGATCAGGAGCGTCTGGCCGTTGATCGCGCCCGCCTCGTCCGCCGCGAAGAACCGCACCGCGAACGCGACCTCCTCCGGCTCGATCAGCCGCCCCAAAGGCGTCATCCCGACCAGCGCCGCCTCACCGTCCTTGCCCGTGCGGGACTCGATGTTGGCGATCGTCGTGTCGGTCATGTCGGAGCGCACGTAGCCCGGGCAGACGCAGTTCGCGGTCACGCCCGTGCCGGCGAGTTCGGTCGCGAGCGCGCGCGTGAAGCCGAGCACCGCGTGCTTGGAGGCGGTGTAGCCGCTCGTGTAGCGCGAGCCGTGCACGGACGCGACGCTCGCCACGGTCACGATCCGGCCGCGGTTGCGCTCCCGCATCCCCGGCAGCACCGCACGCGTGGCCAGGAAGGCGCCCGTCGCGTTCACGCGGATCTGGCGCTCCCACTCCTCCAGCGAGGTGCGATGGACGGGCGCGCTGGACGACACGCCGGCGTTGTTGACGAGCACGTCGACCTCCAGCTCACCGAGCACGCGCGCCACGGCCGCCTCGTCGGTCACGTCCATGTCCGCGCTCCCCAAGGCGAGCACCTCGTCGCCGGAGAACGCCGCGGTGATCGCCGCCCCGATCCCGCGCTTGCCGCCCGTGACCACGACCCGCCTCACGCCGGGACCTGCGTGTCGAAGCGCCGGAGCGGCATCCGCCGCACGTCCTTACCGGTCTGCGGCTCACGCGCGCCGGACCGGTACTGCGGGATCCATTCCATGTCCACTCCTTGGTCGGCGGCGGCGTGCAGGGTCCAGTGCGGGTCCCACAGGTGCGGGCGCGCCAGCGCGCACAGGTCCGCGCGGCCCGCGAGGATGATCGTGTTGACGTCGTCGTAGGACGAGATCGCGCCCACCGCGATCACCGGGATCTCGGCCTCGTGGCGGATGCGGTCGGCGTACGGCGTCTGGAAGGAGCGCCCGTACGCCGGCTGCTGGTCGGGCGAGACCTGGCCGGTGGAGACGTCGACGATGTCGCAACCCGCGTCGCGCAGCCGGTGCGCGAACGCGACCGCGTCGTCGCCGTCGAAGCCGCCGTCCACCCAGTCCGTGGCGCTGATGCGCACCGACATCGGCTTCTCGGCCGGCCACACGGCGCGGCAGGCGCTGAAGACCTCGAGCGGGAACTTCGCGCGGTCCGCTCCGTACGCGTCGTCGCGCACGTTCGTCAGCGGCGACAGGAACGACGACAGCAGGTAGCCGTGCGCCATGTGGATCTCCAGCAGGTCGAACCCGCAGGCGGCGGCGCGCTCCGTGGCGGCCACGAACTGCCCGACGACGTCGTCGAGGTCCGCGCGGGTCATCTCCCGCGGCGTCTGGTGCGCATCCGACCACGGCACCGGCGACGGCGCGATCAGCGGCCAGCCACCGTCGTCGAGCGGCTCGTTGTCGCCCTCCCACATCAGCTTCGTCGCACCCTTGCGGCCCGCATGCCCGAGCTGCGCGCCGATCGCCGACCGCGAGTGCGCGTGCACGAAGTCGACGATCCGCTGCCACGCGTCCACGTGCTCGTCGCGGTAGAGGCCGCCGCAGCCGGGCGTGATCCGCCCCTCCGCCGACGTGCAGATCATCTCCGTCATGACGAGCCCGGCGCCACCGATCGCCCGCGCGCCGAGGTGCACGAGATGGAAGTCGCCCGGCGTTCCCTCGACCGACGTGTACATGTCCATCGGCGAGACGACGACGCGGTTGCGGAGCTCCAGCCCGCGCAGCGTGAGCGGCGTGAACATCGGCGGCGCCCCTTCCACGAACTCCGGGTCGCGCATGCGCAGCTCGCCGAACGTGATCCGGCGCGACCGCGTGAGCAGGTTGAACGCGAACTGCCGCGGCTCCTGGCGCACGTAGCGACCGATGCCCTCGAACCACTCCAGCGACCCCTGCGCGGCGCGTTGCGTGGACTCCACGATCGGCCGCCGCTCGGCCTCGTACGCGTCCAGATCGCCCTCACGCACCGCCCAGGCGAGCGAGATCGCGTCCTCCATCGCCAGCTTCGTCCCGCTGCCGATCGAGAAGTGCGCGGTGTGCGCGGCGTCCCCGAGCAGGACGACGTTCCCGCGCCGCCAGACCGGATTGCGGACCGTGACGAAGTTGATCCAGCGCGTGCGGTTCTCGATCAGCCGGTAGCCGAACAGGTCCTCGCACTGCGCGCGGTCCAGCTGCACGCCCGTGCTCTCGACGATGAACGTGGATCGAACATCGCTGTACGGATACGCGTGCACCTGCACGACCCCGCCGGGCGTCTCGGCGATGATGAACGTGAAGGCGTCGAAGACGTGGTCGGTGCCGAACCACGCGTAGGTCGCGCGCCGCCGGTCGAGCGACGGCTCGAAGCCGTAGCGCGCCCGCAGCGTGCTGTTGACGCCATCGGCCGCCACCACGAGATCGCCCTCCAGCTCCGACACCTCGGAGCCGAACCGCAGGTCGACGCCCAACGCCGCCGCCCGCCGCTGGAGGATCCCCAGCAGCGCCTTCCGGCCCATCGCCGAGAAGCCGTGGCCGCCGCTCGTGACGACCTCGCCGCGGTAGTGCACGTCGATCTCGCTCCAGCGCACGAACGAAGCCGCGATCTCCGCGTAGGACTCCGGGTCCGCCGCCTCGAACGCGGCCAGCGTCTCGTCGCTGAACACCACGCCGAACCCGAACGTGTCGTCCGGCGCGTTGCGCTCGTGGACGACGACCTCGTGCGCCGGATCCAGGCGCTTCAACAGGATCGAGAGATACAGCCCGCCGGGTCCTCCACCCGCGATGGCGATCCGCATGTCCTGACAGTACTGCGGCTCCATATCCTGAGGCCGCACATGGCTAGACCCGTCACTTTGATCAGCGGCCAGTGGGCCGACCTGCCGTTCGAGACGCTCGCCGAGAAGCTCGGCGGCTGGGGCTTCGACGGCATCGAGATCGCCTGCTGGGGCGACCACTTCGACGTCGACCAGGCGCTCGCCGACGACAGCTACGTCAAGGGCCGTCGCGAGATCCTCGAGCGCAACGGCCTCAACGTCTGGGCGATCGCCAACCACCTGCTCGGCCAGGCGATCTCCGATCCGATCGACGCCCGCCACCAGGCGATCGTGCCGCCCGACGTGTGGGGCGACGGCGACCCCAAGGGCGTCCAGCAGCGCGCCGCCGAGAAGATGAAGGACACCGCGCGCGCCGCCGCCAAGCTGGGCGTCACCACGGTCACCGGCTTCACCGGCTCGCCGATCTGGCACATGCTCTACTCGTTCCCGCCGAACGACTTCGCGGAGATCGAGCGCGGCTACGAGCAGTTCGCCGAGCAGTGGAGCCCGATCATCGACGTGTTCGACGCCGAGGGCGTCAAGTTCGCGCTCGAGGTCCACCCGACCGAGATCGCCTACGACTTCGTCACCACGCGCAAGACGCTCGACGCGCTCGACAACCGGCCCGGGTTCGGCATCAACTTCGACCCGAGCCACTTCGCGCACCAGTTCCTCGACAGCGCCGAGTTCGTGAGCGAGTTCGCCGACCGCATCTACCACGTGCACGTCAAGGACTCGATCAAGCGCCTCAACGGCCGCCGCTCGATCCTCGGCAGCCACATCAACTTCGGCGAGGCCGAGCGCGGCTGGGACTTCGTCTCCCCCGGCCACGGCGACGTCGACTTCGAGGACCTCTTCCGCGCGTTGAACCGGATCGGCTACCAGGGTCCGCTCTCGATCGAGTGGGAGGACTCCGGGATGGACCGCGACTGGGGTGCCCCCGACGCGCTCGCCTTCGTGCGCCGGACGGACTTCTCGCCGTCCGACGTCGCGTTCGACGCCGCCTTCGAGCGCAAGTAGCCCGCGGTGCGGGTCGCGATCACGGGCGGGGCCGGCGGCGTCGGATCGGCGCTGGCCTACACGCTCGTGACGCGGCCCGAGCCGTTCGACGTCGTCCTGATCGACCGCGGGCTCGAGCGGGTGACCTCCCACGTGATGGACCTCGAGCTACTGCTCGAGGCCGGCGGCGTCCGCGCCGGCAGCTGCCCCGACGTCACGGACGGCGACGTGCTCGTGATCTGCGCGTCCGCCTCGCCGACGCGCGCGGCCGACAACGCGCCGATCATCGACGAGATCGCCGGCCGGCTCAGCGGCTGGGACGGTGCCGTGCTCGTGGTCACCAACCCCGTCGACGCGCTCACCGCCCGGCTCGCGCGCACGCTCGGCGACCGCCGCCGCGTGCTCGGCTACACGCTCAACGACACGCTCCGGCTCCGCGCCGCGCTGCCGGGCGGGAAGGACGTGTGGGTGCTGGGCGAGCACGGCGACGCCGCCGTGCCGATCTTCAGCCGCGTCCACCCGCCCGTCGACGAAGCGCGGCGCACCGACGCGCGCGCGTTCGTCCGTGGCTGGTACCGCCGCCACGTCGCGCTCGACGCCGGCCGCTCCTCAACCTGGACGAGCGCCACCGGGATCGCCCGCATGCTCGCCGCCATGGCCCGCGACGACGGCGAGCAGTGGGTCGCGAGCGTCCTGCTCGACGGCGAGTACGGGCTGCGGGACGTCGCCACCGGCGTGCCGGTGACGATCGGCCCGCGCGGGCTCGTCGCGATCCAGGAGTGGGAGCTCGCGCCGGACGAGCTCGCCGCGCTTCAGACGTCGCCGCGCTGAATCCGCATCAGGTACTCGATGTGCGCGCGCATCGCCTTCTCGGCGGCCGCGGGCTGCTTGCGGCGCACCGCGCGCTGGATGTCGCGGTGCTGGCGCAGGATCTCGTCGGCGTCGGTGATCGCGCCGATCTCCTCGATCAGCCGCGGCTGCAGCACCTCGAGGATCCAGTCGGTGAACGCCGTCAGCAGCTGGTTGTCCGCCGCCCGGGCGAGCGTCTGGTGGAAGCGCGTGTCGGCGTCGCTGAACGACGGCGTGCCGGACTCGTGCCCGGTGGCGTCGTCGATCGCCGCCTGCAGCTCGGCCGCGGTCTCGTCGGTGGCGTTGAGCGCCGCCAGCCCGGCCAGCGGCACCTCCAGGAACATCCGCGCGTCGAGCAGCTCGCCGAGCGAGACGCTCTCCGTGGCGAGCATCATCGAGATCGACTCGCTGACGTTGCGGCTCATCCCCTCACCCGCCGTGCGGGCGACGAAGATGCCGCCCGCGCGCCCGCGGCCGACGCGGATCAGGTGGGAGGAGGCGAGCAGCCGCAGCCCTTCGCGCAGCGTCGGACGGCTGACGCCGAACTCGGCGGCGAGCTCCTGCTCGGTGCCGATCCGGTCGCCCGGGCGCAGGCCCTCGCGCTCCAGGTAGCGGCGGATCTCGAGCGCGATCTGATGGCTGGCGTCGACGCTGGCGGGGGCGAATCGGGGCTCAGGGAGCTCTGACGCGGACGACATCTGGGGCGGCAATCCTAGGTCTCGAAGGCGGACAAGCCCTCGCGCAGGAACGCGAGAGCGGTTTCGAAGGCGTCGGTGGCCGCGGCGTGATCGCGCGCGGCGTACGCGTTGACGGCCAGCAGCGCGCTCACGACCGATTCGGCGATGAGCTGCGCGGGCAAGGAGTCGGGCTGTTTGTCGAGGTCCTGGGCGATGCCGCGGGCGACGTGGCGCTTCATCGGCCGCATGTAGCGCCGCTGCAGGCCCCACAGGTCCTCGTCGCTGGCGATCGCGGCCTCGCGCAGGCGCGGGAAATCGCCCTCGTCCTCGGCGCCCGGGTGCACGAGCCCGGCGTCGGCCCCGAGCTGGATCGACTCCTCGTCGCGGAGCCAGGCGCGCAGCACGTCGAACGTCTTCTCGTCGGGCGAGCGCTCCTCCAGCCGCAGCGCGAAGCGGTCGATCGCCGCCTGGTAGACGTCGAAGACGATCCCTTCCTTGCTGGGGAAGTAGGTCGAGACCGTGCGCGGCGAGACCTCGGCCGCCTCGGCGATCGCCGGGAGCGTGGTGGCCGCGAAGCCGTCCCGGGCGAACAGGTCCAGAGCCACCCGGGTGATCGTCGCCCGGGTGCGTTCCTTCTTGCGCTCACGCAAGTTCGAAGTGGCCACACGCCAACCATACCCCTACTGAGTGCAATTCAACGCAAATCTGCGCCCAATTGCAACTTTGCGATGGCTTGCAGCGTTATGCTGGTGGCACCCGCTCCCGATCCGATGACCAGATTGAAATGCTTGAGCTTGATCCCACCCGACATCACCCATCTTTGGGGAGTAGCGTGACCGGGGAAGGTCGTCGGGGCATGGTGATCAGCTCGCACCTGCAGCGCTTGAGCGCCTACAGCGCGCTTCTCGCCGAGGCACTGGACGTCGAAGCCGACGGCGTGCGCGTGGCGAGCCGGCTGCACGACGTCGGGATGGCGGGAACGGCCGACGCCGCCCTGACGAAGTCGGGCCCGCTCACGCGCGAGGAGCGGACCGAGATGCAGGAGCACACCGAGCTCGGATACGCCATGTTGGCGGGCTCCGGCGTCGACGTGCTGGAGATCGCCGCGGAGATCGCCCTGACGCACCACGAGCGCTGGGACGGGACGGGCTACCCGCGCCGGCTCGAGGGCGACGACATCCCGATCAGCGGCCGGATCGTCGCGGTCGCCGACGCCTTCGACGCGCTCACCACCGACCGCGCCTACCGCACCGCCGGGTCCGTCGAAGACGCCGTCGAGGTGCTCCGCGCCGAGCGCAACCGGCAGTTCGACGCGCGCGTGGTCGACGCGTTCCTCGAGCACCTGGACGACGTGCGCGCGATCCTCGCGGAGTTCCCGGCGCCGGTCGAGGTCGTCGACCCCGCCCGCGACGGCGACGGCGCGCCGATGACGCTGCAGGCCGCCGCCGCGACGCTCGCGATCTCCCCCTCACGCCTGCGCCGCTGGGCCGACGAGGGCCGGATCTCCGCCGTCCGCACGGCGGGTGGGCACCGGCGCTTCCCGCTCGAGGCCGTGCGCAAGCTCGCGGCCGAGCGCGGTGTGCGACCGAACGTCCGCCCGGTCGAGCCGCCCGAGGAGCCGCTGCCGATCCTCGCGCAGCAGCTGCGTGGCTTCGGGGCGCAGATGGTGTCCGCGGCGGCCGCGGCCGTGTACCGCGAAGGCCCGCACGGCTGGTTCGCCTCCGAGCTGGCGCGCGAGGACCTCCGAGAGTGGATGAGCACGCTCGAGACGGCGTGCGAGCGGGGCGTCTACCCGCCCGTGCTGCAGGCCTCCGACGCGCTGATGAAGCACGCGCACTCACACGCGGCGAGCCTGCTCGAGCGCCACGCGTTCCTGGAGCGCTTCGGCCAGGTCGCGGTGCGGGCGCTCGTCCGTGCCGGCGCCGCGCGGACCGAGATCGCGTACACGCGGCGGCTGTTCACCGCGCTCCAGCAGGGTCTGCTGGAGAAACGCGGCTGAATTACATGTGGTCGCCTTGCCCTGCCTCGAGCGGGGTCGGGCCGGCCATCGTCGCGCCGCCCTCCTGCCCGTCGGAGCTCGCGCGCGCCGGGCCGTAGTAGCGCCGCAGCCACGCGGCAAGCCCGTCGAGCCCGGGCATCAGCACGCGCTCGGTGATGTTCGCCTGGTCGAGGCGCTCGCGGATCTCGGCCTTCGCGTCGGGCGTGAGCAGCCACGCGTGCCACACGCCGGGGTTCGCGGCGAGCCACTGGTCCATGCCGGTGTTCGGGTCCGACATCGTCGACAGCACGGCGGACTGGTTGACGATCCGGTCGTCCAGCGACGGCGGCTCGAAGAACAGCACGAACGGCTCGCCCTCGCCGAAGCGGTCGAGCACGTCCAGCGACGGCGCGTGCGCGGCGAGCAGCTCGGTCGTGAACACGGTCGCGCCCTCCGAGCCCAGCGCGGTCTTGAGCCCGAGCGGGAGCAGCTCGTGGGCGGCGGCGCAGTCCACCGCCCACACCACGGCCTCGTCCTCCGGGTGCGAGGCGGTTGCGAAGTGCGCGGCCACGAACGGCGAGAACGTCCAGTCGAGCAGGCGTGTCGGCAGGCCGTGGTGCTGCGCGAGTGACAACCAGTCCCACAGCGTCGGGCCCGGCCGCTCCCGGTGCGCGTACTTGCGGAAGTTGCGGATCAGGTGCCGCTCCAGCCGCGACGAGTCCTCCCCCAGTCGCGCGAGGCTGGGCACGTTCGAGTAGCTCGAACGCGCCAACCCGCGGAACACGAGCGACGAGTGCACGCGCTCGTCGGAGCCCGCCGCGCCCGCCGTGGCCACCGCGTCGTCGAACTCCCGCCAGGACGTGATCCGTTCCACCCCATCAACGTATTGGGTAGAGCCAAGACATGGCGAGAAACGAGCGCTTCATGTCGGCATCCCCCGAAGCGGTGTGGGCGGTGCTCGCCGATCCTCCCTCGTATGGGCACTGGGTCGTCGGCTCCAAGTACATCCGCGGCGCCGACGACACGTTCCCGGCGGCGGGAACCAAGCTCCACCACACGATCGGCGTCGGCCCGCTGACGCTCGACGACCACACCGAGGTGCTCGAGTCCGACCCGCCCCGGCGCCTGAAGCTGCGCGCGAAGGGCCGCCCGCTCGGCACGGCGTCCGTCGTGCTCGAGCTCGAGCCGCTCGACGGCGGCACCCAGGTCACGATGCTCGAGGATCCCGACCAGCTCTGGACCCCGCTGAAGTACCTCCCGCCGGTGCAGATCGCGACCCGCATCCGCAACACGGAGTCACTGAAGCGACTCGAGGAGCTCGCCGTCGCGAAACCTAAAGCAACCTAAAAGGGTCAGACCCCTTTAGGTTGCTTTATCTTCTCGAGGGTCCTGCACGACCCTTGGGAGGGAGCGGCATGGAGACAGGGTTCGATCGGCGTACGTTCCTCGTGCGCACCGGCGGCGGGCTGATGAGCCTGGGCGCGCTCGAGCGACTGGTGGCGCGCGACGCTCGCGCGCAGGAGGGCCGCGGCGGCGGCGCGCAGCCGTACGGTCCGCTGCGCCGGACGCGCGACCAGCGGGGCGTCGAGGTGCTCGCGCTGCCCGCGGGCTTCACGTACGTCACGTTCAGCCACAGCGGCTCGAAGATGGCCGACGGCAACCCGACGCCGCTGGCGCTCGACGGGATGGGCTCGTTCCCGGGCGGTCGGCGGCGCGGCCATCACGGCACCGACCTCGTGCGGCTCGTCCGCAACAGCGAGGACCGCAACCCCGCGGGCACAGTCGGCGGGCTGCTCGGCGACCGCACGAAGGCTTACGACCCGACGGGCTACGGAGGGACGAGCACGCTGGTCTACGACGAGCGCCGGCGCGTGCTCGTCGAGGACTTCGTCAGCCTCAACGGCACGATCGTCAACTGCGCCGGCGGCATCTCCTACCGCGGCAAGTACTGGCTCACGGGCGAGGAGTCGGTCGGCGGCCCGGAGGCGTCCGACGCCACGCAGCGCTTCGCCAAGCGCCACGGCTACCTGTTCCAGACCCCGGTCGACCGCGACCCGGGCGAGCTCCGGCCGGGGGTGCCGATCAAGGCCGCCGGCCGCTTCTCGCACGAGGCCGCGGCCGTCGACCAGCGCACCGGCATCGTCTACGAGACCGAGGACCCGGGCTCCGGCGTCGGCGGGGGCTTCTACCGCTACACGCCCAAGCGCCCCGACGACCTGGCCGCGGGCGGCACGCTGGACATGCTCGCCATCCAGGGACGCCCGCAGATCGACCTGCGCCAGGGCCGTCGCCGCGGTGAGCGGCTGCCGGTCAGCTGGGTGCGGATCGAGGACCCGGACCCCGCCGTCATGGGCATCGCCGACCCCAGGAGCACGTTCAACCAGGGCTGGGCGAAGGGCGGCGCGAAGTTCAACCGGCTCGAGGGCTGCTGGGAGGACGACAGCACGATCTTCTTCGTCTCCACCAGCGGGGGCGACGCCAAGAACGGCGACGTCAACACCGACGGCTACGCGGAGGGCTTTGGGCAGGTGTGGGCGTACCGGGCCGAGCACCGGGGCGGCGGCACGCTGACGCTCGTGTACGAGTCGCCGTCCGGCGCCGAGTGCGACTCGCCCGACAACCTCACCGTCACGCCGCGCGGCGGGCTCATCGCGTGCGAGGACGATGCGTCGTCCGCGCTCGTGGACACGCACCCGCTCGCCCCGGGGATCGAGCACGTCAACCGCCTGATCGGGATCACGCCGCGCGGGCAGGCGTTCGAGCTCGCGGTCAACGTCCTCAACGGCTCCGAGCTGGCGGGCGTGAGCTTCAGCCCGAGCGGCCGGACGCTGTTCTTCAACCTGTTCGGCCGGGCCCGGTTCGACGAGGACCCGGTGGAGGGAATGACCTGCGCGGTGACCGGGCCGTGGCACCGCGGCCCCCTATAGGACAAGCGGCTGCGCGCCTTTGCGTCATGAGCAAGCAATAGGTGGGTAAGCCGTTCCGTATGACAGAACCGGACCGACCATTGGCGGTCGTGACCGGCGCCTCCAGCGGCATAGGGCTGGAGTTGGCTCGCCAGTTCTCCAAGCACGGCTTCGACCTCGTCGTCGCGGCTCGCGCACCCGCCGTCCATGCCGTCGCCGTCGACCTCGACGCCGAGTCCGTCGAGGTCGACCTCGCGACCCCTGAGGGCGTCCTCGCGCTGCACGAGCGCCTCCGGCACCGCCCGGTCACCGCCCTCGCGCTGAACGCCGGCGTCACCGCCCGCAGCGACGACCTCGACCGCGAGCTGGAGCTCGTCGACCTCGACGTCCGCTCGCTCGTGCACCTCGCGCGCCTGCTCACCGGCGAGATGGCGGCGCGCGGACGCGGACGCGTGCTGGTGACGGCCTCGATCGGCGAGGCCTTCCCCGGCCGATACCAGGCGGCGTACACCGCGAGCAAGGCGTTCGCCCGCGCGTTCGGGATCGGCCTGCGCCACGAGCTGCGCGACCACGGCGTCAGCGTCACCGTGCTCGAGCCGGACGCGCCCGCCGAGAGCGCGGCCCCGACCGACGCTCCCTCCCACGTCGCCTCGCAGGCCTTCGAGGCGCTGATGGCCGGCCGCGAGACGGTGGTCGCGCCGTCGATCACGAAGCAGGCCACGCACTTCGTCAGCCGCGTGCTGCCGGCCGCCGTGACGGCGCGCGTGAGCGGCCTGCTCAGCCGGCCCCGCTAGCGCGGCCGCACCGCGATCGTCACGCGGCTCACCGCGACGACCCGCCCCTCGCCGTCCGTGTGGTCGACGTCCCAGACCCAGGTCGTGCGCCCGCGGTGGCGTGCCCGGGCGCGCGCGGTGATCCAGTCGCCGCGCGCGGGCTTGAGGAAGCTCGTCTCGTTCGAGGAGCCCATCGCCGCGAAGCCGTCCGGATGCACGACCGCCACCGTCGCCTCGGTGGCAATCATCTCGGCCAGCGCCGCGTACGCGCCGCCGTGCACGAGCCCGAAGCGCTGGCGCACGCGGTCGGCGACCGGGAAGCGCGCCTCCGCCTCCCCGTCGCCGATCGACACCACCTGAAAGCCGAGGACGCCGTCGAGGCAGTCCTCCTCCCCGACGACCTCGCCGCCGACCTTGGGCATCCCTACGGGCAGATGATCACCTCCGCGCTCGGCCGCTCGGAGAACAGCGCGTCGACGAACGCGCCCCGCCGCTGCAGCGCCGCGCGCTGGTTGACGTAGCCCTTGTCGGTGATCTCGTTCGCGTCCAGCGACGGCGGCTCCGCCAGCAGCACGACGCGCTCCACGCGGGTCGAGGAGCCGGGGTGCTCGCGGTTGTAGGCCTGCAGCCGCTCACGCACGAACGCGTGGATCTTCGGCGAGGAGATCAGCGTCTCCATCTCCGCGTCCGCCGCCTCGCCGATCTCGCGCGCCGCACCCGGGTTCATCCACGCCAGCAGCCCCACGTAGTCGCGGTCGTGGCCGCAGACCACGGCGTCCATCAGCAGCGGCGAAGCGGCCGCGAGCGCTTTCACGCGCAGGGTCCCCACGGACACGAACGTACCGGTGAGCAGCTTGAAGTCCTCGACGACCCGACCGTCGAACACGACGCCCTGGTTGGGGTCATCGGGGTCCTCGAGCTTGCCCGCGTCCCCCGTCCGGTACCAGCCGTCCTCGTCGAACGCCTTCGCGGTGAGGTCGGGCTGGCCGAGGTAGCCGGGCGTGACGTTCGGGCCCTTCACGCGCATCTCGAGCTTGCCCTCGACCGGCACGAGCTTGAGCTCCACGCCCGGCACGGGCACGCCGATCACGCCCGCGCGGTCGATCGGGAAGTGGGCCGCGGTGGCCAGCGGCGACGTCTCGGTCAGGCCCCACGAGGAGGTCATCATCACCGGCTCGCCGCGCGCCTCGCGAGCGACCGCCTCCAGCCGCGTCCACAGGTCCTGCGGGAGCGCGGCGGCGGCGTAGAAGATCAGGTCCAGGCGCTCGAAGAACTTCGCGCGCAGCGCCTCGTCGCGCTCGAGGAACGGCAGCAGCGCGCCGTAGCCCGCGGGCACGTTGAAGTAGATCGTCGGCGCGACCTCCGTCAGGTTCTTGACCGTGATCGGCATCAGCGGCGGCGCCGGGCGGCCGGCGTCGATGTAGAGCGTGCCGCCGCGCTTGAGGATCAGGTTGAAGTTGTGGTTGCCGCCGAACGTGTGGTTCCACGGCAGCCAGTCCACGAGCACGGGCGGCGTGCCGGCCGTGAACGGCCAGATCTGCGCGAGCGACTGCTGGTTGGCGCCCAGCATCCCGTGCGTGTTGATCACGCCCTTGGGCATCGCCGTCGAGCCCGACGTGAACAGGATCTTGGCCACGCTGTCGGGACCGACGGACTCGAGCGCGTCCTCGACGTCCATCGACGGCCGCGTCTCCAGCAGCTCGCCGAAGTGCGTCGCGCCGGTGCCGCTGGAGAGGACGAGCTCGGCGCCGCCGAAGTCCACCGCGGACAGCACGCCGCTGAACGGCCCGGCGTCCGACGCGTACACGAGGCCGGGCTTCACGAGCGCCGCGATGTGCTTGACCTTGCTGTAGGTCTGGCTCATCAGCGAGTACGCCGGCGAGACCGGCGCGACGGGCACGCCGGCGAGGAACGCCCCTAAGGTCAGCAGCGCGTGGTCGATCGCGTTGCCCGACAGGATCAGCAGCGGGCGCTGGGGACCAAGGCCGCGGTCGAGCAGCGCCTGCGCGACGCTGTTCGCCTTGCGCCCGGCCTCACCCCACGTGAGCTCGATCCAGTCTCCCTCCGGACCGCGCTCGGCGAGGAACAGCCGGTCGGGAGCCTCGCGCGCCCAGTGGCGCAGCAGCAGGCCAAGGCTCGCCTCATAGGGCTCGAGCTCCACCTCCGACCGCAGGATCAGGCTGCCGTCGGGCGCGCCCGAGGCGACGATCCGGGGCGCCGCCAGCGCAGGCTGGACAACCGTCATCTCTCTCCCTCCTCCAATGAGCCTCTCTCAGGGCTCGAACATACAGCCACCTACGCCCGGCGAACCACCACTGACTTCTGGTCCGTGTAGTAGTCGAGGGCTTCCGACCCGTGCTCCTTGCCGTAGCCGGACGCCTTGAGTCCACCGAAGGGGAGCTCGTCGTAGACCTTGGTGCGCGAGTTGATCCACGTGTAGCCGCAGTCGAGCTCCGCGGCGGCGCGCTCGGCGCGGCGCAGGTCGCTCGTCCACACACTCGATCCCAGCCCGAACGGCGACGCGTTCGCCAGCTCGAGCGCCTCGTCCATGTCCGCCACGCGCCAGATCGGCAGCGCCGGCCCGAACACCTCTTCGACGGCCATCGGCGAGTCCTTGCCCGGCTCGACGACCACGGTCGGCTCGTGGAACCAGCCGCTCTCCAAGCCGTCCGGACGGCCGCCGCCCGCGACGATCTCGCCCCCGCTCTCGGCGATCTGGCGCTCGAGCTGGGCACGTTGGCGCTCACTGTGGAGCGGGCCCATCTGGCTGTCGGGGTCATCGCCGAGACCGAGGCGCAGCCGCTTGGCCTTGGCCGTGACCGCCTCGATGATCTCGTCCGCGACCGCGTCGAACACGTACAGGCGCTTGATCGCCAGGCACGCCTGGCCGCAGTTGTAGAAGCGGCCCATGGCGGCGGCGGACGCGGCGGCCTTCAGGTCGGCGTCGTCGCAGATGATCATCGGGTCGCTGCCGCCGAGCTCCAGCGTCACCCGCTTGGAGCCGACCGCCGCGAGCGCCGCGACGCGCTCGCCCACGGGCGTGGAGCCGGTGAAGGCGACCTTGCGCACGAGCGGGTGGCGGACGAGCGCCTCACCGGCCTCGGCCCCCGTGCCGGGCAGCACGGTGAACACGCCCTCGGGCACGCCGGCCTCGGCGATGATCTCGGCCAGCCGCAGCGTCGTGAGCGGCGTCGAGTCGGCGGGCTTGGCCACGACCGTGTTCCCGCACAGCAGCGCGGGCCCGAGCTTGTTGCACAGCAGCGTCGTCGGGAAGTTCCAGGGCACGATCGCGGCGACGACGCCGAGGGGGCGACGCAGCACCCGCGCGTCCACGTCCGTGTCGATGTTGTGCACCGAGATCGCCCGGACCTGGCGGGAGAGCCCCGCGTAGTGCTCGAGCGTGTCGGCCGCCTTGCGCAGCTCGATCTTGGCCTCGCGGATCGTCTTGCCCTGCTCGGCGACAAGGATCGGCGTGAGCTCGTCCACGTGGGCCTCGAAGGCCTTCGCCATCGCGTGCAGGACCTTGCCGCGCGCCTCGTAGCTGAGCCCGCCCCAGCCCTTCTGCGCGTGGAACGCGGCCTGCACCGCGCGGTCGACGTCCTCGGGCGTTGCCGCGGGCACGGACGCGACCGATTCACCCGTACCCGGGTTGACGATTTCAAGACTGGTCATTGACCCCGCTCAAGTTAGACGATACGCTCCCGCTCGTCAACATGTTGTCTCACGTTGGAGGAGAGCGATGACGGCGGTGGAGGAGCTCGCGCCCCGTAGCGAGGACGAGGTGCGCGCCCATCTGGCCGCCGGCAAGCTGGTCGAAGGGCTCCAGCACATGTCCCCGGAGTACCTGAAGGGGATCCGCCGCATCCTCACCGTCTCGGCCGACACCGAGCTCGTCTCCGCCCCCGCGTACCTGCGCGCCGCGGCGCACGCGCCCGCGCTGAACAACTTCGGCTCCGCGGTCTCGATCATCCAGGACGAGCTCGCGCACGCGCACATCGGGTACCGGCTGCTCGGGGACCTCGGCGTGGACATGCCCGCGCTGATCTACGAGCGCGAGGCGCGCGCGTTCAAGTACCCGTACGCCTTCGACGTGCCGCTGGACTCCTGGTACGAGCTCGTGCTGGCCAACGCGCTGTACGACCAGGCCGGGTTCGTGCTGCTCAGCGATGTGCACCAGTCGTCGACGTTCGGGCCGTGGAAGCGCGCGCTCGCGAAGGTGGACAAGGAGGAGACGTTCCACCTGCGGCACGGGCGCACGTGGGTGAAGAAGTTCGCCGCCGACGCGGACCACAAGCGCAAGCTGCAGTCCTCGCTGGACTGGATGTTCATCCTCACGCTCGAGTGGTTCGGGCTCCCGGACGCGCAGAAGAAGCACGGCATCCAGCTCGAGTACGGCTTCAAGGGCAAGACCAACGACGAGCTGCGCCAGGACTGGATGGGCCACGTGGTCCCGTTCATGGACGAGGTCGGGCTCAACGTGCCCGCGCACTTCGACGAGGAGACCCAGCGCTACGTCATCGACTGCCCGTTCCCGCAGGCCTTCGACTCCGAGAAGAAGGAGTGGGGCGGCGTCGAGATCGGCTGGGACGAGGTCATGGTGCGCTGGAAGGGCCGCGGGCCGATGAACGAGACCTACGTCGCCAAGCTGCAGAAGGGCTACCGCGGATGAGCGCCGCCGTCGAGGCCCGGTTGTGGGAGGCGCTGACCGAGGTCGAGGACCCCGAGATCCCGATCTCCGTCGTGCACATGGGGCTGATCGTGGCGATCGCGTATGCCGACGGCGTCGTCGACCTCAAGCTCACGTTCACGGCCATGGGCTGCCCGGCGATGGAGTTCATCCAGGACGACATCCGCGAGCGGCTGCTCGCCGAGCCGGACGTGGACGAGGTCCGGATCGAGATCGTCTGGGACCCGGTGTGGACGCGCAAGATGATCCGCGAAGAGGCGCGCGAGACGATGCGCGGCCTGGGGATCGTCGCGTGATGGCGACACTCGCCTGGCGGCTCGCGTCGCTGTCGAGTACTCGCCCCGGGGGCTCGTACTCGCGGGAGGTGGAGGTATGACCGTTTGGGAGGTCTTCGCCCGCAAGGCCTACGAGGATCCGCTCCACCACGTGGGGACGGTGACCGAGTCCGACGTGGACCTCGCGCTCGTGTCCGCGCGCTCGATCTACGACGAGCAGCCGTGGATCCACATGATCATCGTGCCGCGCGACTCGATCCGGGAGGCGATCAAGCCATGAAGACGCTCCTCGCCTCGCTGGCCGACAACAAGGCGGCGCTCGGCCGCCGCTACGCCGAGTGGGCCGTGTCCGCGCCGACACTCGAGTCCGCCGTCGCCGCCGCCGCGATGGCGCAGGACGAGCTCGGCCACGCGCGCTCCACCTACCCCGTGCTCAAGGGCCTGGGCGTCGAGGCCAACGAGGACGGCTTCGGCGGCGACAAGCGCTTCGCCCTGCTCGACGAGGAGCTGCCCGACTGGAACGCGTTCATCGCCGCGAACCTGGTCGTGGACGGCGTGCTCACCACGTTCGTCGCCTCGTGCGTGGACTCGTCGCTGACCCCCATGGCCCAGCGCGCGAAGAAGATCCTCCAGGAAGAGGGCTCGCACCGGGCACACGGCGAGGCCTGGGCCCGGCGACTGCTCCGCGGCGAGCAGCGCGACCCGTTCGTCGCGCGCGTGCTGGAGACGTGGGAGCACGCGAGCCGCTGGGTCGGTCCGGACGACGACGCCGAGCTGGCCGCCGCGGTCGAGGCCGGCGAGGTCTCACGCACCGCCGCCGAGCAGCGCGAGCTGATGCGCTCGTGGCTGACCGACCTGCTGGCCGCCGAGGGCGTGACCATCACCCTGCCCGAGCCGACATTCGGCGGTTGGGACGCCGAACGCCGCCGGTGGCAGCCATGACCTGTCCCTTCTGCGACTCCCCCGAAATCGAGCGCATCGCCCAGTGGGGCGGCCAAATCATCACGTCTCAGTGGCGCTGTAAAACTTGCGCCAGCTATTTCGAGGCGGTCAGGGAGGACTTTGACAATGAACTGGAAAGCGGACCTGGAGGAGGTCGAGCGGCAGTACGCGGCTGAGCCCGCGGAGC
Organism: Solirubrobacter phytolaccae; assembly: GCF_027587195.1. Lineage (GTDB taxonomy): Bacteria > Actinomycetota > Thermoleophilia > Solirubrobacterales > Solirubrobacteraceae > Solirubrobacter > Solirubrobacter phytolaccae. Next base: position 49,561 of record NZ_JAPDDP010000034.1, read on the forward strand.
CGCCCCTCGCGGCGCGCGTCCAGCCGTTCGACCCGGCGCTGCTGCCGGTGCCGCTCGTCGCGCACGACCAGGTGCCCGAGCACCCGGGCGAGATGTGCTTCGACGACGCCGGCCGGCCGATCTCCGCCACGTCGGGGATCGCGAGCTACACGTGGGAGTGGCGCGAGGACGGGTCGGTGCTCGAGCGGGCGATGACGGCGCTCGGCCCGCGCGCGACGCTGATCCGCCGCGACACCGTGGTGAGCATCGACATGCTCTCGCGCGTGAGCGTGCAGCGGCTCACCTGGGACGGCGACGTCGCCGTGCGCTCGGACGAGGCGCTGCGATTCGCGACCGGCGGCCGGGTCGGCGTCGACATCGCGCGCGAGGCCGACCATGCGCCGGACGGCGCGGTGCGGCACGTGCGCCGCGCGCAGGCCGAGGCCGACGGCAGCGTCGAGGCGGGCCTCCAGCGGGCGACCCAGCTCGCGCCGACCGAGGTCCACTGGACGGCGAAGGAACTCGTCGTCTGGCCCGGCGCCGAGGCCGCGCGGGCGCTCGTCGAGCCGCTCGCCCAGGCGCTCGACGCCGCGCTGCGCGGAGCCGTCGCCGACAGCGGGATCGCGGACCCGTTCCTCCTGCACGTCGTCACGCCTCACAGCGCCCCGGCGCTCCCCCCGAAGGCCTGGCTGGCGGGCGCCGCGTGGCGCGAGCACGTGCGCTCGACCGACCTCACGGACGGCGCCGCGGCGACGTGGCTGCACCGCGGCGTGGACCGTGGCCTCGTCGCCCAGCTCGAGGTCGGCGACCGGCTGGACGCGGACGCGCTGCGCGCCTGCGCGCTGCTCTCCACCACGCACCCCGAGGCCTGGGACGCGCTGCACGCCCTGCAGGAGCGGCTCGCGACGCGGCTCAACGCGGGCGCGGCGTGGCTCGCGGCGGTCGACCCGAGCGACGGCACCGACGCGCTCCGCAACACCTACACGGGCGGAGCGGACGTCGAGGCGTTCCGCGCCTCGCTCAGCTCGACCGCGTCACCCGACGCGCTGGCCGCCGCGCTGCGGGACCGTGGCGCGCTGGAGGCGCTCATCTGCGCGGCCGGACTCGAGTCGCACGCCCACCGGCTCGCGCACGCGGTCGCGCTGGAGTCGCTCGTGCTCGTGCCCGGCGACGGGCGCTCGCACCTCGGCGGCCCGGCGCTGCTCCCGCCCGGCGAGGCGTGGCCGGAGGGGCACACGTTCCTCGCCGCGATCGACCGCGCGGAGGTCGGCCTCGGCACGGGCTGGCTGCTGTTCTTCGCCGACCTGGACGAGCTCACGTGGGAGGAGGTCAACGCCCCGGGCTCCCCCATCCGCCTGTTCGCGACCGACGCGCCGGTGCCCGCGGACGGTCCGGCGCTCACGCCGCGCCCCGTGCGGTTCCAGCCGCGGCTGACGCTGCCGGAGTGGTCCGACGCGGGCGAGGACCTCGGGCTCAGCGCCGCCGAGTCGGAGGCGTGGTCGGAGCTCATCGGGAACTTCGTGGAGGAGCAGCACCGCTTCGGCGGCTACGCCAGCGGCGTGCAGGGTGAGCGGCCGGAGCCCGGGACGGTGCTCCTGCTGCACCTGGACTGGGACGAGGAGCTCGGCTTCGAGTACGGCGACGGCGGGACGCTTCAGTTCCGCATCCCGGAGGACGCGCTCGCCGCGGAGGACTGGTCGCGCGTGATCACGATGGCGGACTCGGGCTGAGCCAGGCCCGCGACGCCGACCTCGAGCAGCCCGGTCAGCTCGGTGGCCGGGACCGGGCGGGAGAAGTGGAAGCCCTGGGCGGTGTCGCAGCGCTGCGACGCGAGCAGGTCCAGGGCGGCCTCGGTCTCCACGCCCTCGGCGACGACGCGGATGCCGAGCGCGTGCCCGAGCTCGATCGTCATCCGCACGATCGAGGCGTCCTCGTCACCGGCGTCGATCCCCATCACGAACGAGCGGTCGATCTTGAGCTCCTGCACGGGCAGCCGGCGCAGGCGGGCGAGTGAGGACAGGCCAGTGCCGAAGTCGTCCAGCGCGAGCTCGACGCCACGGTCGCGCAGCCGTGCGAGGACGGCGACGATGTGGTCCTCGTCGGTCATGGCGACGTCCTCGGTGATCTCGAGCACGAGCCGGTGCGCGGGCAGCCCGGAGCGCGCGAGCGCGGCGTCGACGACGGCCGGCAGCTCCGGATCGAGCAGGTCGGCCAGCGCGAGGTTCACGGCGACGGAGAGGTCGTGCCCCGAGGCACGCCACGTCGCGGCCTGGTCGACGGCGGTCTGCAGGACGTGGCGCGTGAGGTCGCGCACGATCCCGAGATCCTCCGCCAGGGAGATGAACGTGTCGGGGAACAGGAGCCCGCGCTCGGGGTGGCGCCAGCGCACGAGCGCCTCGACGCCGACCATCCGGCGGCGCGCGATGTCGGTCTGCGGCTGGTAGTGGACCTCGAGCTCGCCGGCCGCGATGCCGCGCCGCAGCTCCTCCCCGAGCGCCAGCCGGTCGCGTGACGGCCCTTCGCCGTTGGGGCGGTACAGCCGGAAGCCGAGGTTCGCGCGCTTGGCGTCGTACATCGCGCTGTCGGCGCGCTGGAGCAGCTCGACGGGCGTGGCCGCGTGCTCGGGGGCGAGCGCGCCGCCGAGGCTTGCGCCCATGTGCAGCTCCAGCCCGTCGAGGACGAACGGCTCGCTGAGCGCGGCCTCGATCCGTGCCGCGGCGGCCTCGATCCCGCCGTCGGTGAGCACGGCGAACTCGTCACCGCCGATGCGCGCGACCAGCCGCGCGTCAGGCAGCGCCGCGGTGAGGCGCCGGCCGAAGTCGACCAGCAGCCGGTCGCCGACGTGGTGGCCGAGCCCGTCGTTGAGGGCCTTGAAGCGGTTGAGGTCGATCACCAGCAGGCCGAAGGGCTCGTCCGCCGCGAACGCCGTGGCGAGATGCTGGTTGAAGCGGCGCCGGTTCGCGAGGCCGGTGAGCTCGTCGGTGACCGCCTGGCGGCGGCTCTCGAGCAGCGTCAAGGTGTGCCGGAACGTCACGCCGGTGCGCACCATGCCGAGCAGGATGCCGGAGGCGGGCAGGATCGCCAGCACCGGCGGCACGTCGGCCACGAGCACCGCCAGGTTGACCGGCGCGGCCAGCAGCGGAACGAGGAACAGGGTCCAGTCGGCGCGCTGGTGCGCGTCCGGCGGCGGCGAGTCGTCGCGCGCGCCGGTCGCGAGCAGCAGCATCCCGAGCACCCAGAAGGCGCCGATCCAGAGGATCGTCTGGCCGTACTCCGGCAGCGCGATCGTGTACGCCACGTCGGCAAAGGCGAACATCACCAGCGCGACCGTGATGCGCCCGAGCCGCCGCAGGCCCGTGACCGCGATCACGGACGCGAGGAACGCGAGCAGCACCGTGTCGCCGACCGGGTACGCGAGGTTCACCAGCGCCGTATCACGCGCCCGCTCGCTCACCGAGCTGAGCACCTCCGGGATCACGAACGCGACCGCTACGCCCGCGACCGTGACCAGTGCGGTCGCGCCGTCGAGCAAAAGGCTGCGCGTCAGGTGGCGCAGCCGGGCGCGGGTGATCAGGACGAGCCCGATCGCCGCTCCCGGATAGAACGACAGGTAGAGCACGTCGGCCACCGACGGCTGCGGGCGCACGACGGGGTAGAAGATCGCGCGCACCAGGTCGCCGAGCGTCCAGGCCAGGATCCCGAGCCCGAACGCGATCCACGCCCCGCGGTCGTGCTCGCCGCGCAGCCCGCGGTGCAGGCAGGCGAACACGGCCGCGAGCAGCAGGGTCGTCGACACCATCGGCTGGACTACGGCCATCGCTCTCGGTAATCGACGCGCGGGGTGTCCGATGGAGTCAAGACACCGTCAAGCTGTGCCAGCGAATGGCAAAGGCCAGCCAGGGAGGACCTCGGGGATGACTGAGGACGTGGAGAAGCTGGACGCGCTCGCCGACGCGCTGGCGGGGGCGCTGCGCGCGGCGGTCGCGGAGAGCGCGATCGCGGAGCCCTTCCTGCTGCTGGTCGGGGCGGCGCGCAACCGCCTCGAGCTCCCGCCGACGGGCTGGCTCGCCGGCGCGGAGTGGCGCGAGCACGTCCGTGCCGGGCAGCGCGGGGAGCGCGTGACGATGGACGATCTGCGTGACGGCGTGCCGCGCGGGCTGGTCCAGCGGCTCGAGCTTGGCGACCGGCTCGACTCGGAATCCGTCGGCATGTGCCGTGCGACCGCGTCTCAGCCTGCGCGCCTCGGGCACGTCCGCACGCAGCTCTCGCTGCTCCTGCGCGAGCACCTGGACTGCTTCGTCGCGGTCGACACGGGCCACGGCGACGACACGCTCACGCACAAGCTCGTGGCCGGCACGGACGTCGAGGCGTTCCGCCGCGCGGTCGCCTGAGGGCCCCGCCGAGGTGGCGTCCTAGCCCGCGGCGGCCAGGACCGCGATCACGATCGCGAGGCCGACGGGAACGGCCAACAGCCAGCGCCAGCCGGGGAGGCGGCCGTTGAGCGCATACCCGCCGCAGCCCACCACGCCGGCGACCGCCGCCCCCAGGACGAGGCCGAACCCGAGGCCGAGCGCGACCGCCTCCCCCGTGCTCGCCGGATCGGCGGGATCGGCCGCGTCCGCGCCGACGAAGATGCCGAGGATCGCGACGAACAGCCCGGCGACGGCGATCGCGCCGGCGGCGACTCCGGCTGCGATCCGCCCCGTCATCTGCAGGTTCCTACCCCGCGGCGAGCGCCTCCAGGCTCCGCGGCGGCTCGCCGGTGTAGAGCGCGGTCGGGCGGATCAGGCGGCCCTCGTGCTTCTGCTCGAGCACGTGCGCCGACCAGCCCGCCGTGCGCGCGCACACGAACAGCGGCGTGAACAGCTCCGGCGGGACGGCCGCGCAGTCCAGCACGACCGCCGACCAGAACTCGACGTTGGTGGCGAGCACCCGGTCCGGCTTGCGCTCGGCGAGCGCGGTCAGCGCCGCGGCCTCGAGCGCCTCGGCGGCCGCGAACCGCGGGGCGTGCAGCTCGCGCGCGGTCCGGCGCAGCACGCGCGCCCGCGGGTCCTCGGCGCGGTAGATGCGGTGGCCGAAGCCCATCAGCCGCTCGCCGGCGTCGAGCGCGTCGTTGACCCAGCCGGTCGCGTCGCCGCTGCGCTCGACGGCGTCGAGCATCTTCAGCACGCGGCTCGGCGCGCCGCCGTGCAGCGGGCCCGACAGCGCACCGATCCCGGCCGAGATCGCGGCGGCGGCGTCCGCGCCGGTCGAGGCGACGACGCGCGCGGTGAACGTGGACGCGTTCATCCCGTGCTCGGCGGCGGAGACCCAGTAGGCGTCGATCGCCTTCGCGTGCGTGGGGTCGGCTTCGCCGCGCCAGCGGGTGAGGAAGCGCTCGGCCAGCGTGCCGTCGGCGGGGAAGGGGACCTCCGGGAGATCCGCGCCGCGCGCCGACTGCGCGACGAAGTCGAGCGTGAGGGCCGAGATCCGCGCGAGCTCGTCGCGTACCTGCCCGGCGTCGACGTCGATCAGCGGTGCAAGCTCAGCGCCCAGCGCGGCGACCGCGGCCTGCACGTCGGCGCGCGTGTCCCCGCTGCGCAGCGGCAGCTCGCGCGGCTCGGCCGGCGCCAGGCCCGGTGCGGGCTCGCCGTCCACCAGCAGGCCCCAGACGTGCTCGAACGGCACGCGGCCCGCGAGCTCCTCCAGGTCCACGCCGCGATAGCGCAGCGCGCCACCCTCGCGGTCGGGCTCGGCGATCTGCGTGGCGAAGGCGACGACGCCCTCGAGTCCCGATTGCACTGCGCTCATTGCGGTGTCTCCTTCTGCCGCCGCCGGTGACGGCGGGCCTTTTCCACGTTGCCGCAGCCGCGGCTCGAGCACCAGCGGCGCCCGGCCGCGGGTGAGCGGTCGAAGAAGCGCGCGCTGCACGTGTCCGACGCGCAGACGCGGATGCGCTCGGCGGCGCCGAACATCTCGGCCGCGTCGCGCGCGAGCAGGCCGAGGCCGTGCACGGCGGGCGCGGCGGGTTCCGCGAGCACCACGGCGACGCCGCCGTCCTCCGTGCGCGTGAGCGTCTCCGGCCGTGTGGCGTGCGGGAGCTCGCGCGCGAGGGCGATCAGCGTCGCGTCCGGCACGGGCTGCCCGGCGAGACTCGCGACGACGCCGGCGTCGATCGCCTCGCGCAGCGTGCGCGCCCGCTCGAGCACGTCGTCCGTCACGGCCGGCGTCGCGGGCAGCAGCTCCGCCGCTACGAGCCACTCCCCCAGGTCCTCGCCGCACACGAGCGTCTCGACGCGCCGGTTCCAGCGCTCGCGCAACGTGTTCGTGAAGTCCAGTGCCGGCCGGCCAGCCAGCCAGTACCACCACGGCGCGCCACGCTCGAGCGGCAGCGGCAGATGCGCGGGCAGGTCCATAACCGTATGATTGCCGATATGGGGGTTACGCACAAGATCACGGTGGTCACCGGCGGCGGGCGCGGCATCGGCGCCGCGATCTGCACACGCCTGGCCGCCGAGGGCCACGCCGTCGTGATCGGGTACCGCTCCGACGCCGCCCGCGCGGAAGCCGTCGCGGAGCAGGTGCGCGCCGCCGGTGCGCGCGCGATCACGGTCGCGGGCGACACCGCCGACCCCGACGACGTCGACCGGCTCTTCGACGCGGCCGCCGAGCTCGGCCCGATCACCGGGCTGGTCAACAACGCGGGGATCGTCGGCCCGGTCGGACGGCTCGTGGACATCGACGTCTCCGAGCTTCCCCGCGTGTACGCCGTGAACGTGATCGGCGTGCTGCTGTGCGCGCGCCGGGCCGCACGCGAGCTGCTCGGGCGCGGCGGCGCGATCGTGAACCTCTCCTCCGGTGCGGCGACCCTCGGCTCCCCCAACGAGTACGTGCACTACGCGGGCGCGAAGGCCGCCGTCGACGCGATCACGATCGGGCTCGCGAAGGAGCTCGGCCCGGACGGCATCCGCGTCAACGCGGTCGCGCCCGGCGTCGTCTGGACCGAGATCCACGAAGACCCGGAACGGCCCGCGAAGCTCGCGCCGCAGATCCCGCTCGGGCGCGCCGGCCAGCCCGAGGAGGTCGCCGGCGCGGTCGCGTGGCTGCTCAGCGACGACGCGAGCTACACGACCGGGGCGATCCTGCGCGTGGCCGGAGGTCGCTAGCTGCCACGCGTGTAGGCGCCGGCGTCCAGGTCCTCGAGCAGGGTCGGGTGCGTCGGCTCCCAGCCGAAGCGCTCGCGGGTGATGGCGCTCGACGCGGGCACGTCGGCCGCGAAGAACGAGCCGAGCCAGCCCAGCGTCTCGGGCGCGACGGACTCCGTCGGCAGCCCGAGCCCGCGACCGATGGCCTCGGCGATCGCCTTGGCCGGGACGCCCTCCTCGGCGACCGCGTGCACGATCGTGCCGGCCGGGGCGCCCTCGAGCGCAAGCCGGACCACCTTGGCCGCGTCGAGCCGGTGGACGGCGGGCCAGCGGTTGCTGCCGTCGCCGACGTAGCCCGAGACGCCGTTCTCACGCGCGAAGCCGACGAGCGCGGCCACGAAGCCGTGGTCGCCCGGACCGTGCACGGTCGGCGGGAAGCGCAGGACGACCGGGCGCACGCCGCGGTCGGCCAGCGCGAGCGCGGCGTGCGCGTTCGCGATCCGCGGGTGCGCGGCGGCGTCGGCGTCGTCCTCCTCGGTTGCGGGCCGGCCGACGGCAAGCCCGAGCGTGCCGGACGCCATCAGCAGCGGCTTGCCCGAGTGCTCGAGCGCCGCCCCGAACGTGTCGATCGCGGCGCGGTCGAGCTGCGCCGCCTCAGCCATCTGCGAGAAGTCGTGGTGGTAGCCGAGGTGGATGACGCCGTCGGCCGCGGCGGCGCCGGCGGCGAGGCTGTCGAGGTCGTCGAGGTCGCCGCGATGGACGTCGGCCCCCAGCGCGGCGACGCGCTCGGCGGACGCGTCGGAGCGGGCGAGGCCGAGCACCGTGTGGCCGTTGGCGAGCAGCTCGGACGTGACGGCTGAGCCGATCCAGCCTGACGCTCCGGTGATGAAGACGCGCATGTCGAGACCTCCAAAGTCAAAGTGATGTCACAGCGCGACATCAACGTAGCACGTGATGTCACACCGTGTCATTAGAATCTCCGGCATGGCGCGATGGGAGCCCAATGCGAGCGGCCGGCTGCGGGAAGCGGCGATGGCGCTCTACACCGAGCGCGGCTACGAGCAGACGACGGTCGGCGACATCGCGGAGCGCGCCGGGCTGACCGCCCGCACGTTCTTCCGCTACTTCGCCGACAAGCGCGAGGTGCTGTTCGCGGGCTCCGAGGCGCTCGAGGGCGCGCTGCGCTCCGCGGTCGACGAAGCGCCGGAGGACGCGTCACCGATGCAGGTCGTGGCCGCCGTGCTGGACGGGATCGCGGCGCTCATCGGCCGCGACCGCGACTACTCGCGTCAGCGCCAGGTCGTGATCGACGCGACTCCCGAGTTGCAGGAGCGCGAGCTGATCAAGCTCGCCCGCCTGGCGCTCGTCCTGCGCGACGCGCTCCGGGCGCGCGGTGTGAGCGACCCCGAGGCGGGCCTGGCGGCGGAGACGGCGCTGGCGATCGTGCGCGTCGGCTTCGACCGCTGGATCAACACCGACGACGAACGCGAGCTCGCCGACGTCCTGCGCGAGTCGCTCGCCCGGCTCGAGACGCTCGTCGCGCCCTAAGCGGCCTGCAGCAGCTCGTCGACTACGCCGACGAGCTCGTTGCCGAAGAACGGCTTGGGCCGGAACGCGTCACGCCCGGGCCGCAGCCGCTCGAGCTGCTCCGGCTCGGGCTTGGTGCCGCTGAACATCAGCACCGGCACGTCGCTCAGATCGCGCAGACGCTCGAGCGTCTCCCAGCCGTCGAGCTCCGGCATCCGCACGTCCAGCACGACGAGATCCGGCCGCGTCTCGTAGAACGTGCGCAGGCCGCGGCGCCCGTTGTCGGCGGTCACGACCTCGTGCCCCGCGCGCTCGAGCAGCATGCGCACGACCGTGGACAGGTCGGGCTTGTCGTCGATCACGAGGATTCGGTACGGCATGCAGTCCATATTGGGACCGAGCGGTCCGGCTGCAACCAGACCTTCGTCCAGTCGGCCGACGCATGGACGTAATCCCCAGCCGGATGCCGGACACTGACGGGACGATGATCGGCCCCGCGCTTCTTGCCTCCGCGTCCATCTTCCACGGCACGCCCGTCCCGCCCGAGCAGGCGCCGTGGCTCGTCACGCTCACCACGCGGAGCGTCGTCTGCGGCGGCGCGCTGATCGCGCCCGACCGCGTGCTCACCGCCGCCCACTGCGTCCAAGGCGCCGATCCTGGCCGGCTGAGCGTGCGCCTCGCCGGCGAGCGGCGCGCCTGGGAAGGCGCGGTGTTCCCCACGACCTACCGCGAGATCCCCTCGCCCGTGCGGCCCGAGGACCCGGGCGCGTCGGCGACGGTCGACGACATCGCGGTCATCCGGCTCAAGACACCGGTGCGGAACGTTTCGCCGGTCCCGCTCGCCGACCCGCCGCCGGTCGCGGGCGAGCCCTCACTTACGCTCGGGCACGGCCGCACCGGCCCGCTGCCCGCGGGGCCGTCGCGGGACGCGCTCGGCGCCGCGCAGCAGGTGAGCGACGACTGCGCGGCCGCGTACGGCCCGACGCTCTTCCACCCCGCGCGGCACCTGTGCACGCTGGACACGACGCCCACCGCCGCGCAGGCGTGCAAGGGCGACAGCGGCGGGCCGGTGCTCGTGCAGCGCGGCGGCGGGTGGGCGCTCGCGGGCGTCGTCACCTGGGGCGGCGAGACCTACGGCCTGGACTGCGGCGAGGGCATGCCGGACGTGTCCGAGCGCGTGGACGCCCACCGGGCGCTGCTCAGCGGCGACGGACCCGTGGCTCCGTGGGCAGAGCGCCGGGTGCGTGTCCGTCGCACGGGCAAGGTGCGCCGGTGCGTAGTCGGCACGTGGCACCCGGCCTCCGCCACGTTCAAGGTCAGCTGGTGGCGCGAGGGCAAGCCGCGGACCGAGCAGACCCCTGAGGGCACGGCGATCCTCCCCGGCAAGCGCACCTACCTGAAGGGCGGCGGCCGAACCCGGACCCTGACCTCCGGGCGCGTCGGCTGCTCCGTCACGGCGAGGACCGCCGGCGGCTGGGCCACCGAGGACTCCTACAACCAGCTCTAGGCCTGGTAGTCCCGCAATCCGCGTGACGGCGGGCCGAGCTGCCGATCCAGCCGCAGGCTGCCGACCGCCACCGCGACCAGCATCAGCACGTACCCCGCCCAGCCGCCGACCGTGCGGCTGATGGCAAGCATCAGGATCAATGCGGCGAGCCAGACCAATGGCCGCCACGGGATGGCCGGCAGCGCGAACGAGAAGCGCCTCGGCCGTTGTGGATTGTCGTCGGGCAGCCCCCACCCAGGCCCGGGATCTTTGACCAGACCAACGAACATGGGATCCAGGCTACCCCGCGCCGGACGCCGGGATGTCCGCCCGCGCGCCAAGTGCGTGACAGACCGCACACGGTGATCAAGTTGCGTACTGACAAACGCTTGCGTCTGCACATTCGTGGTCAGAACGCCCAACTTTGTTGCACGGTTCGTCCAGCGAGGTACCGTTGCGAGAAATGACGGATCTGCTGCACCAGGACACGGGCGTCCACGTCGATCTCGACGGCGGCTCGCTCACGATCGCCGACGCCGTGCGGCTCGCTCGTCACGGTGGGACCGCCACGCTCTCCTCCGTGGCGGCCCGCCGTGTCGAGGCGGCGCGGGCGCTGAAGCTCGACCTGATCGCCAACGAGATCCCGATCTATGGCGTCACCACCGGGTTCGGGGACAGCGCGCACCGCCAGATCGCGCCCGAGAAGGCCGCGGCCCTGCAGCAGAACATGCTGCGCTTCCTGGGCGCCGGCACCGGCCAGATCGCGAACCCCGAGGTGACGCGGCTGACGATGCTGTTCCGCGCCAACTGCTTGGCGAAGGGCAACAGCGGTGTCCGCCTCGAGGTGATCGAGCAGCTGCTGACGCTGCTCAACCACGACATCCTGCCGCTGATCCCCGAGCGTGGGTCGTGCGGTGCGTCGGGTGACCTCGTGCCGCTGTCGTACGTCGGCCGCGCGCTCGTCGGCGAGACCGAGGTGCTCTACGACGGCGACGTCCGCGAGGCGATCGACGTGCTTGTCGACCTCGGCATCAAGCCGCTCGAGCTCGAGGCCAAGGAAGGGCTCGCGCTCACCAACGGCACGTCGTTCATGTCCGGCTTCTCCGTGCTCGCCGCGCACGACGCGCGGGAGCTCGCGTTCGTGGTCGAGCTGTGCACGGCGATGGCCTCACAGGCGCTGCTCGGCAACCACGGGCACTTCAACGCGTTCCTGTTCGAGGCCAAGCCGCACCCGGGCATCATCGAGAGCGCGGCGAACGTGCGCATGCTGCTCGACGAGTCCCAGCTCACGCACGACGCGGAGGAGATCGTCCCGCTCGAAGGCGCCGGCTTCCGCGAGCTCACGCGCTCGGTCCAGGACAAGTACTCGGTCCGCTGCGCGCCGCACATCGTCGGCGCCCTGCGCGACACGCTCGAGTGGGTGGACCGCTGGATCGAGATCGAGATCAACTCGTCCGACGACAACCCGCTCTTCGACGTCCCGGGCGGCCGCGCGCAGAGCGGCGGCAACTTCTACGGCAGCCACATGGCGCAGGGCATGGACGCGCTGAAGATCGCGCTGGCCAACCTCTGCGACCTGATGGACCGGCAGCTCGAGCTGGTCGTGGACGAGAAGTTCAACGCCGGCCTGACGCCCAACCTGATCCCGTACTTCGCCCCCGACGACTTCGAGGCCGGTCTCCATCACGGCTTCAAGGGGATGCAGCTCTCGTGCTCGGCCCTCACTGCCGAAGCCTTGAAGCTGTGCAACCCGGCGAGCATCCATTCGCGCTCGACCGAGGCCCATAACCAGGACAAGGTCTCCATGGGGACGATCAGCGCTCGTGACGCGCGCTCGATCGTGGAGATCGCTCAGCACATCGCCGCGATTCACCTGATCGCGCTCGCGCAGGCCCTGGACCTGCGCGGGGTCGAACAGGCCAGCCCGAAGGTCCGTGAGGCGCACGCGCTCATCCGTGCGCGCGTCGCCCCGCTGGACCGCGACCGACGGATGGACCGTGACATCGCCTCCGTCGTCGAGCTGATCCGGTCCGGCGAGCTGAGTCACGTCTTGGCGTAGGAGGGGTTGCGCGGGGCGGCCCTCGTCTGGGAGGGTCGCCCTGTGCGCTACGTCGTCTGTGCCGCGCTCGTCTTCTTCGCCCTGACGAGCCGTGCCGCGGCCGCGCCGTTCGTCGTCGGGTCGGGCGACCAGCCCGCGGTCGCCGTGGACGCGGCGGGCACCGCGTACGTCGCCTGGAACGGCCCGGACGCGCAGGACACACCGCAGTACTGCCGGCTGCCGCGCGGGGCGACCGCCTGCGACGTGTCGCTGGCCCTGCCGATCACTGCCGGGACAGGCTCGACGACCCGGCCGTACGTGTCGCTGAACGGCGGGCGCGTCTCGATCCTCGTGCACCGCTTCGGCCAGGCCACGGGGATCACCCAGTACGTCTCGACGGACGGCGGCGCGACGTTCTCCTCCCGTGTCGCGGGCGGGAACGTTCTCATCTACGAGGCGGCGGACGGGCCCGGCGACAGCGTCTCGGTCGTGACGAGCGCGGACGGCCGCGGCGGGCTCTTCCAGAACCTCTCGCTGACCGGTCCCGCGCCGGCGGGCTTCGCGCTGCTCGACGCGGCGCGGCTGTACTACGGCTCGGTCGGCCTGGACGGCGCCAACCCGGTGGTGACCTTCAGCACCGCCGGCGAGCTCGCCGCGTTCCGCCGCTACTCCGGGGCTGGCGACCTCAACGACGCCGCCAGCTGGTCGCCGCCCGTCGAGCTCGGCTTCATGCAGTACCCGCGACAGGCGAACGGCGCACCGGGCCTGTTCCTGCTCGCGGGCGACGCCGCCGGGACGATGGTCGTGCGGCGCTGGACCGGCTCGACGTTCGGCACGCCGGTTGCGGTCGGCCCCGGGGACGCGAGCGAGTCGCACCTGTCCATCGACGCGGGCGGACGGCTGCACGCGGTCTTCCCCGCGCTCGACGCCGCCGGCTACCACGCGCGGCACGCCGTCTCCGACGACGGCGTGACCTGGACCACGACGACGCTCGCGAGCGCGCCCTTCGTCCAGCAGGCCGGGATGCGAGTGGCGGCCGCGGCGGATCATGTGGGCGTCGCCGTGTGGGGCGCGAGCGGGCAGATCGAGGTGTCGGCGATCCCGGTCGCGACGCCCGCGCCTCCCCCACCACCGCAGCCGCCACCGGCGATCCCGGTGCCCGAGCCGGTGGCCGGCAGGACCGTCGTCGTCCAGCCGAGCGGGACCGTGCGGCTGCGGCTCGCCGGCCGCTCGCGCTTCGTGGCGCTGACGGCGCTCGACGACGTGCCGATGGGCGCGACGATCGACACCAAACGCGGCGCGGTCGTGCTGCACGCCCGCAACACGCGCACGGGCGCGGTCGAGACCGTGCGGCTCTCCGACGGCTGGTTCAAGGTCAGCCAGAGCGGGCGCGTCGTGAACTTCACGCTCAACGAGCCGCTCGCGCGCTGCCCGAGGCGCGGTGGCGCGGCGCAGCAGAAGAAGCCGAAGTCACGCAAGCTGTGGGGTGACGGCAAGGGCGCGTTCCGCACCTCGGGCAAGTACAGCGCGGCGACGGTCCGCGGCACCCGCTGGCTCGTGCAGGACACGTGCGCGGGCACGACCACGCGCGTCACGCAGGGCGCGGTCACCGTGACGCCGAAGCTCCGGCGCGGCCCGGCCGTGGTCGTGCGCGCCGGGAAGCAGTACACCGTGCGCGCTCGTCGCTGAAGCTACCTTGCGCGTCGTGCGCGCCACGTTGCTCGCCGTCGTGCTGGTCCTGATGGGTGCCGTCGAGGCCCGCGCGGACGCCTGGGTACCGATTGAGCACGCGCAGCTCGACCCGGTGCTCCGCGCCGCCGACGGCACGCAGGTCACCGTCTACTCGGGCGCGACGGATCGCCCGGCGCTCGAGATCGAGCGGCCCGGCGCGGCACCGCGCCGCGTCTACCTCAGCCGGGAGTGGGCGCAGGACATCGACGTCGCCGTCGCGCCCGGCGGCTGGGTCGCGGCGATCTGGGCCGAGGAGCTCGGCGGCCGGCTCGGGGCCGCGATCATCCGGCCGGACGGGCGCATGGTGCGACGCGACGGCCTTCCCGCCCGCTCCGTGACCTCCCCGAAGGCGGCGATCGACGCCAAGGGCCACGCGACGTTCGCGTGGGTGGGGACGGACGGGCTGCGCACAGCCGGCTCGTCGCTGCGCCCGACCCGGGTCCGGCGCGGCGTGACGGCGGCCGACGTCGCCGTGAGCCCGAACGGCCGGCGCGTGCTCGTGTGGACGACCAAGACCGGCGTGCACGCGCGATTGGACGGTGGGCGCGAACGGCGGCTCGCGAAGGCGACCAAGGCCGAGGTCCCGGCGGTCGAGGTCAACGCTCGCGGCGACGCGGTCGTCGCGTACCGGCACCGCGGCGGGGTCGGCGTGGTCGATCGCGACGCGCGCGGTTGGCGGCCGCCGCGCGCCGTGTACAAGGCCTTCGCCGTGCTGCCGCTGACCGTGGTGCTGTCGCCGCGCGGCCGAGCCGCCGTCGCGTGGGTGGGCGACGACGCCGTGCACGCCGTCGCTGGGCTCGCCGGCGGGCCGTGGGACACGACGACCCGCCTGTCCACGGCGGTGTCGAGCGTGAGCGAGCTGACGCTGCGCGGGTCCGTCGACCCCGCCGGCACCCTGTCCCTCGTCTGGAGCGAGACCTTCCTGGGTGTCCACGGTGCCGCGTTCGTCCCGGGCGGTGAGCCGGACACGACGCCGCTCGCCGTCGAGGTCGGGTTCCCGACGACCGCGCCGTCCACGACCGACGGCGTGCTGTCGGTGAGCGTGACCGTGCGCTGCTCGAAGACGTGCGACGTGGACCTGCGTCACGGCGAGAACGTCCCCAACTGGCTCGTCCGCACGCTCCCGGCGGGCCAGGCCACGACGATCGAGCTCCCGATCAACGACCTGTCGCTGCTGTTCCCGCGCATCAACGGGCGCATGCGGCTGATCGTCACCGCGGGCGACCGGGTGACGGGGCAGGTCGACAAGCGCTCGCAGCCGTACGTCGTCCAGGTGGCGCGGCCGCCGCTCAGCTCCTTCAAGGTCGCGGCCGATCATGACTTCGGGATGGGCACGCCGGAGGGCAATCGTGCCGTCGCAGACCTCGTGAACGGGCTGATCGACGGGTTCGAACGCGGTGAGATCAAGGACGACTCGGCGTTCTACGCCCGCTGGAAGGCGGGCCAGAAGGCACTCGAGAACGCGGGCTACGCGGTCTCCGGCCACCTGATGGACCAGCTCCTCGCCGTCCTGAAGATCCCGGCGGCACTGGCCGGGTTCACCGCGCGCGCGGTGATCGTATGATCGCCACGCTGCTCGCCGGCCTGCTCGCGTTCGGCCCCGCCGACCCGGTGCTGCCGGTCAGCGCCACGTGCGTGGATGCGGCCGCCGACACGGTCGCGATCGGCCGCGAGACCTCACGCGGGTGGGTGATCGAGACGAGCACGGCCGACGGTCCGTGGCTGCGCGTGATCGGCCCGATCAAGCGCGAGTACGACCGCATCTGCCCGCGGCTGAGCGCCGCGGCCGACGGCACGGCCGTCGTCGTGAGCTTCTCCGAGTTCGGCGACGACGAGCACCAGCTGGCGGTCCGCCGGCCGGGTGGCACGTTCGGCACGCCGACGGTCCTGCGGTCGTCGATCCCGGTGACCACCGCGGCCGCGCGTGGCGGCCGGGTCGCGGTGCTGTACCGCACCGGGCGAACCGGCAGCCCGACGCTCCTGCAGCTGCCCCCGGACGGCCCGCCGTCGCGGGTCGCGGTGCCGAGCGCGGCCGACGGCGAGCTGTTCTCGCTCGCGCCCGACGGCTCCACGACACTCGGCGCCGCCCCGGACGGCTCGTTCCCGATCGCCATGGACGCGAGCGGCCGGCAGCTGCGCGGCGCGTTCTCGGAGGACGGGCTCCGCGTGCAGGTCGGCGCTGAGCCGCCCGCGCTCGTCGCGCCCGTCTACGAGACCTACGGCGTGATCGGCGCGCTGGCCGAGGACGGCGCGGCGGTCGTGATCTACCACGACCAGCAGCGCGGGCTGATGGCGGTCGACCGGGCCGCGGGAGGCGCGTGGTCGGCCCCGCATCCACTCCCGCGGGGCAGCAGCGACGACCTGCTCGGCATGGGCATCGAACCGCCCTCCATCCCGGCCCGCGTGGACATCGCGTCGAGCGGGCGCGTCGTCGTCGCGTGGGACCTCGCCGACAACGGCGCGAACGTCGCGGTGACCGGCCAAGCGGGCGGCGTGTGGGGCCGCACGGCGGTGCTGTCCTCACCGAGCCGCCAGCCGGGGTGGCCCGTGGTGACCGGGGACCGCGTGCTGTGGATCGAGCCGGACTCCGCCCACGGCCCCGGCCCGCTGCGCGGTGCCCGTGTGGGTGCGCCGGCGCCGGTCGACACGCGGGCGCCCGTCTACACGCTCAAGCTGCCGCCCCAGGTCAAGGCCACGCGCAAGGGCCACGCCACGATCCCGTTCACCGTGCGCTGTGATGAAGCCTGCGACGTGTTCTTCGACACCGAGGACCCGGTCGACGGCTACGTCGCGCGTTCGCTGGCCGCGGGTGAGCGGCGCACGCTGCGGTTCCGCAACCGGTCGGCGTACGTGTCCGGCACCCACCGCGTCCGGTTCAAGCTGGTCGTGTCGGATCGAGCCGGCAACGCGCACCGCCGCACGGTCCGCGTTCGCGTCCGTGTGCCCTGATCACTGTGGGTCGGCTGGGAGCAGCGGCTGCGGAGCCTCTACACCGGCACCGCCCACTCGGACGCGTTGACCGCGTGGATCTCCTCGAGGATGTCGCGGATGCCCACGGTCACCTCCCACCCGGGGTAGTCGCGGGCGAACGTCGACGTGTCGCTGATCCACCAGCGGTGGTCGCCCGAGCGCGCGTCGTCGGAGAGCGTGTAGTCGAGCTGGCGGCCCGCGATCTCCTCGCACAGCCCGATCGCCTCGAGCATGGAGACGTTCGAGGCGCGCCCGCCGCCGAGGTTGTAGACCGCGGCTGAGCGCGGCGCCGTGCGGAAGCGCTCGAACGCGGCGACCACGTCGCGCGAGTGCAGGTTGTCGCGCACCTGCTTGCCGTCGTAGCCGAAGATCGTGTACGGCTCGCCGGTCATCGTGCAGCGCATCAGGTATGACAGGAAGCCGTGCAGGCGCGCGCCGCGGTGCGACGGCCCGGTCAGGCAGCCGCCGCGGAAGCACACGGTCGGCATCCCGAAGTAGCGCCCGTACTCCTGCACCATCAGGTCAGCGGAAGCTTTGCTCACGCCGAACAGCGAGTGCAGGCAGGTGTCGATCGACATCGTCGTGTCGATGCCGCCGTGCCAGACGTGGTCGTCCGGCAGCTCGAGCCGCGTGTCCGTCTCGATCAACGGCAAAGAGTTCGGCGTGTCGCCGTAGACCTTGTTGGTCGACATGAAGATGAACGGCGTGTCGGGCGCGTGGTCGCGCGCGGCCTGCAGCAGGTTCAGCGTCGCGACGGCGTTCACGCTGAAGTCGGTGTGCGGATCTGAAGCCGCCCAGTCGTGCGAGGGCTGCGCGGCGGTGTGCACGATCGCCGCGAGCCCACCGTTGCGGGCCGCGTCGCGCACGACTCGCTCCACACCTTCGCGGTCGCGGATGTCGAGCGCCACGTGGTGGAACTCGTCGTAGCGGTCGCTGAGCTTGCGCGTCGTCGGAGCCGTCGACGCCTCCGCGCCGAAGAACTCCGCGCGCAGGTCGTTCTCGAGTCCGTACACGTCGAAGCCGGATTCGATGAAGTGGCGCACGGCCTCCGAGCCGATGAGTCCCCCGGAGCCGGTCACGATCACATTCCCCATGGCGCGTCGTCCTGCCCGCGCGCACGCCGCACCGCGCCGCTGATCCCCAGCCCGCGACGGTGCGTGACGATCGGGGATCAACCCGTGCGCGAGGGCCGTCAGCGGGCAAGTCAACCCGCGTGAGCTCCACTGTGCTGCCCGTGAGCGAGCGCGAGGCCCGCGTCCCGCTCCCCGCCCGCTATGCCACCGCCTGGCGACCGATGTTCCAGGACGCGATCCGGGAGCGGCTGAGCCCCGGGGCGACCGTGCTCGACATCGGCTCCGGCCGCCATCCCAGCCTCGCCGCGGCCGAGCGCCGCGACGCGCGCTGGGTCGGCCTCGACCTGTCCGAGGACGAGCTGCGCCGCGCGCCCGAGGACGCCTACCAGGAGCGGGTCGTCGCGGACCTGTCGGCGCGCGTCGACTCGTTGGCGGGGTCGATCGACCTCGCGGTCAGCTGGCAGGTGCTCGAGCACGTCAAGCCGCTCGGCCGCGCGCTCGACAACGTGTACGCGTACCTGAAGCCCGGCGGCCAGTTCGTCGCGCTCTTCAGCGGCGGGTTCAGCGCGTTCGCGATCGTCAACCGGCTGCTGCCCGACCGGCTCGGGCACACGGTCGTGTCGAAGATCATGCGCCGCCCCTCCGACGGCCTGCACCCCGTCTTCCCCGCCTACTACGACCGCTGCTACGCCAGCGCGCTGGAGCGGATGTTCGCGGGCTGGAGCCACGTCTCGATCGAGCCGCACTTCCGCGGCGCGGTCTATTTCCACTTCTCGGCAGCATTGCAGCGCGCCTACCTGGCCTATGAAAGCGCCGCCGCGCGGCGCGGACTCGACAACCTCGCGACCCACTACTTCGTGGTCGCGCAGAAGTAGAGGACGTTGATGGACGCCACCAACCCGAACGAGCACCGGAGCCTGCGCGACTACCTGAGCGTGATCCGCCGGCGCAAGTGGGTGATCGCCGCGACGGTGGTCGTCGTGACCGCGGCCGCGCTCGGCTACTCGCTGCTGCAGGACAAGACCTACCAGGCCGCCTCGCAGGTGCTGCTCGGCCGCCAGAACCTCGCGAACCTGCTGTCCGGGCTCGGCGACCAGCCGATCGGCAACGACTTCCAGCGGATCGCGCAGACGCAGGCCGAGCTGGCCCGCTCGCCCGAGGTCGCCGCGCTGGCGCTCGCCCGCGCACCCGGCACCAGCCTCACGCCGCGCCAGCTGCTCGACCGCACGCAGATCACCGTGCTGCCGAACGCCGACCTGCTCGAGTTCCGCGTGACCGGCGGTGACGAGCGAGAGACCGTGCGCCTGGCGACCGCGTGGCCGGAGGCGTTCGTGGCCTACCGGCGCACGCTCGACAACGGCGCGCTGGACATCGCCCGCAACGGCATCCGCGGGCGCGTGAACCAGCTCGAGGAGCGCCGCGGCGAGTTGTACGAGGAGCTGATCTCCAAGGACGAGCAGCTGTCGACGATCCAGGCGCTGCAGGGGTCGAACGTGAGCGTCGCGCGGCGGGCCGACCAGGCCGCGCTGGTCGCGCCACGGCCGTTGCGGAACCTGCCGCTCGGGATCGCTCTGGGGCTCGTGCTCGGGCTCGGGTTCGCGTTCCTGCGCGAGGCGCTGGACACGCGCGTGCGGTCGGCCGAGGAGCTCACGGAGATCCTCGGGCTGCCGCTGGTGGCACGGCTCCCCGAGCCGCCGCGACGGCTGCGCGAGGCGCACAAGCTCGTGATGATGGAGGACCCGAACGGCGCGGCCGCCGAGCCGCTCCGGCTGATGCGGTCCAACGTCGAGTTCCTGAACCTGGAACGGCAGGCGCGCGTGATCATGATCACCAGCGCGATCCAGGGCGAGGGCAAGTCGACGATCATCGGCAACCTCGCGGTCGCGTTGGCGCGGGCGGGCAAGCGCGTGGTGCTCGTCGACCTCGACTTCCGCCGCTCGACGGTGGCGAAGTTCTTCGACGCGACGGGCCGGCCGGGCGTGACCGAGGTCGCGCTGGGCGAGCACGGATTGGATGACGCGATCGTCCCGGTGCCGCTCGGCGTCGAGTACGGCGCGGACGAGCCGGCGGGTTCGTTGGGCGTGCTGACCGCGGGCGCGCTCCCGCCCGACGTCGGCGAGTTCGTCGGCGGCCGCCGGCTGGCGGGCATCCTGAGCGAGCTGCGCGAGCGTGCCGACATCGTGCTGCTCGACACGCCGCCGGTGCTGAAGGTCTCGGACGGCATGACGCTCTCGACGCAGGCCGACGCCGTCCTCGTGGTCGCGCGGATGAACCTGATCCGGCGGCCGATGATGCAGGAGCTCGCGCGGCTGACGTACTCGATGCCGGCCGAGAAGCTCGGGTTCGTGCTGACCGGGATCGAGTCGGTCGCGGGCGGTGGCTACGGGTACGGCGGCGGCTACGGCTACGGCGAGCCGATGCGGCGCCCGGAGCGACGGCTGGCAGGCCTCCGCGGGTGATCTCCGCCCGGCTCAGCACCACCCCGCTGTGGCTCGCCGCGTGCGCGGCGATCGCGATCACGTCCGGCTGGCTGGTCTCCCAGGTCACGGTCTCCGATCCCGGCATCGCGGCGCTGATCGCGGCGACCGCGGCGGCGTGCCTCGCGCTCGCGGTGTACGGGTTCGCGACGACCCGCGACCCGCTCTCGCCGCTGCCGGTGCTGAGCCTGATCCTGTTCGTGCTGTACGTCGCGCGGCCCGCGTACATCCTCGCCTCCGGGCGGATCGGGCCGACGCGGCGGCTGGACGACGAGCTGCTGAGCGGGCCGCTGTACGCGGCGATGCAGGGCGCCTGCGGGCTCGCGCTGCTGGCGCTCGGCTGCCTCGCTCTGGGGCACGCGTCCTACCACTTCGTCGATCCGGTCGGGCGGGGCGCGTTCCGGGCGACGACGGCGCGGATCAGCGCGCTGGACCGGCGCCGGGTCGCGGGTGGCGCGGCGCTCGTCGTGCTCGCGGTGACCGCCGCGCTGGAGCTGTGGGGGTACGGGACGCTGATCGCGGAGGCGGGCGGCGTCGCGGCCTACGTCGAGTCGCTGAGCGCGCGCTCGTCGGTGTTCTTCGGGCGTGGCTACCTGGCGCAGGTCGGGTTGCCTTTGAAGGCGGTCGCGCTGGCGCTGCTGGCGGCGTTCCTGCTGCGGCCGCCGCGCGGGCTCGCGTGGGGCGCGGTGCTCGGCGGCGCGTTCGTGCTCGTGATGGTCGGCGACTTCCTGACGGGCGGCCGCGCGGCGCTGCTGATCGGGACGCTCGTGCCGATGGTGCTGCTGTTCCACTACCTGCGCGCGCCGCTGCGCCTGCGGACGCTGGCGTGGGTGGTCGCCGCGGCGTTGGTCTTCTTCGTCGGCGCGCGCGTGGCCACGCGGGATTCGACGTACGAGGAGGCGGTCGGCGGGTCGGTGGTGTCGCAGACCGTCGCGCAGCTCAAGACGCTGCCGGAGACGACGCTGGGCGGTCGTGACGCGACGCCGTTCGACTCGCTGGCGATGGTGGTGCGGGCACGCGCGACCGGCCTCGAGTGGCAGTACGGCTCGACCTACCTGCCGATTCTCACGTTCCCCGTCCCGCGCTTCGTGTGGGCCGACAAGCCGGCCGGCGGCGGGAACACGTGGTTCACGCGGGAGCTCTACCCGGCGTACTACTACCAGTCGGACGGCGCCGGAACCGAAGCCTCGCTGTCGATGCTCGGCGAGTCCTACGCGAACTTCGGCCCCGGCGGCGTGGCGATCGCGTTCTTCGTGTTGGGGTTCTTCCTCGCTGCGGTCTACCGGCGCATGGTCGCCGCCGCGAGCGCGTGGCCCGTCCTGTGGTGGGCGGTGACGCTGCCGTACGTGATCACGCTGATCCGCGGCGACGCGTTCCACTCCGTGACCTACTGGGCGCTCTCGAGCGCGCTCGTGTGGCTCGCCTACACGACGTTGGTGCGCCGTGCTTGACCTGCACTCGCACATCGTGCCCGGCGTGGACGACGGTGCGGAGGATGGTTCCGCCGCGGTCGCCATCGTCGCCGCCGCCGCCGCGGACGGCGTGCGCGTGATCGCCGCGACGCCGCACGTGCGCGCCGACTTCCCGACGACGCCGGAGCAGATCTGCGACGGCGTCCACGCGCTGCAGCGGTTGGTGGAGCCGCGGATCGTGCGCGGCGCCGAGGTCTCGCTCGAAGTCGCCGGAACGTTGCCGCCGGAGGAGCTGGCCGCGTTCACGCTCGCGGGATCGCGGTACCTGCTCGTCGAGCCGCCCTACACCGGCCTGCCGTTGAACGCCGGCAGCGTGCTGTTCACGCTGCGGCTCGCGGGCCTGATCCCGATCATCGCCCACCCGGAGCGCAACCCGGACATCCAGGCCGACCCCGGCCGCCTGCGCGAGCTCGTCGACGCGGGAGCGCTCGCGCAGCTCACCGCCGGCGCGTTGACGGGCCGCCGCGGCAACACGGCGCTGCGCACCGCCCGCATCCTGCTCGACGAGGGCCTCGCGCACCTGGTCGCCGGCGACGCCCACCGCCCGCTCGCCCCCAACGCGACCATGTCCGCCGCCCTGGCCACGACCGACCCGGCCCTCGCCGAGTGGCTCGGCTACGGCGTCCCCGCCGCGATCGTCGCCGACGAGCCCATCCCGCCCCGCCCCGCCGTCCGCCCACGACGCCGCCGTCGCGTCCTGGCCTGGAGGACCCCCGCATGAGCCGCCGCTCCCCCACCGTCCCGCCGCGCCCGCCGGCGCCGACACCGCGCGAGCCAACCCCGCCGCGCCCCGACGACGTCGCCGCGCCGCCCCACGCCGCGCCGCCCAAGTCGGAGGCCAAG
>NZ_JAPDDP010000035.1 GCF_027587195.1 Solirubrobacter phytolaccae
CGCTCCGCGAAGCCCGGCCCGAGTCGCGCGCCGGCGCGCACGACGAGCACGTCGCCGGCCGCCGCGCGCAGATCGTCCACGGCGCGCGCCGCGAGGCCGAGCGCGCGCAGGTGCGCGACGGTGTCGTCCGCCGGCGCCGGATGGACGAGAACCTCCAGTTAGAGCTCCCAGCGCGAGACGGGCTGATCCTCCGGGATCGCCTCGAGCTCGGCGGCGTCGATCGGCTCCAGGTCGGCGTCCGTGAAGCCGGCCTGGTCGAAGATCTCCCGCATCGTGAACGCACGCCGCTTGCCGTCCACGAGCGCGAACAGGCGCTCGTCGGGCGTCTTGACGACGCGCACGCCCTCGACCTCGTGGAGCGCCGGCTCGCGGCGTAGGAAGCCGAAGATGTCGCGCCCGCTCGTCACGGGCCACATCGGGTCGCCCACGGCCGGCCAGTCGCTGACGACGCGATGCATCGAGTAGCGGCCGAGCTGCGCGAGCGCGCCCAGCTGGTCCTCGCTCATGTAGTAGATGTGCCCGAGGCGGTGCGGGTCGTCGAACGGCCGGCTCCACGTGTCCTGCACGTACTGGACCTCGAAGTGGTACGAGCCGCCGGGCGAGTCGAGGTTGATCGCGTGGATCAGGATCACGCCGCCCGGACGCAGGATCCGGCGCGCGCTGAGCAGGTAGCTGAAGACGTTCTGCGGCTGCAGGTGCAGCAGCACGTCGTAGCTGTAGATGAAGTCGATGCTGGTGTCGGCCACGCCCTCGAAGTCGCGGCCGTTGAGCTGCAGGTAGCTGACGTCGGGACCTTCACCGACGTGCGCCTTCGTGCGGGCGAGCATGTCGGACGAGATGTCCGCGCACGTCAGGTGACGGGTGCGCTCGCGCAGATGGGCGCTGAACTTGCCGCCGCCGCAGCCGAGCTCGAGCACGTCGACGTCGCCGAGGAACGGGGCCGCGACCTCGGTGATGATCCGCTCCGCGAACTCGGGCCCACCCCACTCCTCGCCGAGCACCTTCGTGCCGAGGTTGAGATCCGGTCGATCGGCCCATTCACGGGCGTACTTGGACCACGTCTGATTCAGCGCCTGAACGGGATCGGCGGCCGGTGAAGGTGCGCTTTTCTGGCGCTTCCGCAGCTGCATGCCGCAGCAGTGAAGCAGAACGGATCTAAAGGTTCTCGGCGATGTTCGGCGCCTCGCGCTGGAAGACCCAGAGGCCCAGCGCGAACGATCCGAACACGATCACGGCGGTGATCAGCAGGTGCCACGGCTCGCCCACGGCGTCGAAGATCGACGGCGCGTTGTGATCCACCATCGCGTGCCGCATCTGCGTCAGCACGGCCGCGATCGGGTTGATCAGGTACACGTCGCGGTACTCCTCCGGCACCATCGTGGCGACGTACAGGATCGGCGAGCCGTAGAAGAGCGCCTGCTGGACGACGTCCCAGATCGGCGCGATGTCGCGGAAGCGGACGAACAGCGAGCCGAGCAGCATCCCGAGCCCGGCGGCGAAGATCAGCAGCGCGCCGACCAGGAACGGCAGCTCGATCCACGTCCACATCGGATAGACGCCGTTGAGCAGCGCGAAGATCAGCACGGCCACGAGCGTCATGCCGACGTTGAACAGCGCGCCGAGCACGATCGACAACGGGATGACGAGCCGTGGGAAGCGTACTTTTCGCAACAGGCTCTCGCGGGCGACGAGCGACTGCACCGAGCCGCCCGCGATCTCGCCGAAGAACGTGAAGAGCACGATCGCGAAGAGGATGTAGACCGCGTAGTGCGGCACGTCGTCGCCGAGCTTGGCGAACTCGCTGAACACGAGGTAGATCACGCCGAAGAGGGCGAACGGGCGCGCGAGCGACCACAGGTAGCCGAGGAAGGAGCCGTAGAACCGCAGCTTCCACTCGGTGACCGCGAGCACCCAGGCGAGGGTCCACGTGCGGCGGATCGTGGCGCTGCGCTCGTTGCCGCTCGCGTTGCGAACCGTGATGGCACTCATGCGCGCTTGATCTCCAGGACCTGATCGAGATCGACGAGCCCGCCCGTGCTGCGCGTCGCGAACACGAGCAGCGTCGCCGCGTGCTCGCGCTCGTCCACGATGTCGGCCGCGTTGCCGGCCCGCGCGACCACCGGGCTGAGCGAGTACTGGCCGGCCGAGAAGCGGAACGAGAACCCGATCTTGACCACGACGGTCTCGCCCGCCTTAAAGGCGCCGGTCTCCCCGCGTTCGAACTGCGAGGAGGCGGCCATCACGGTCTGCCCGGACTGCGTGTGCAGCGCCCATCCGACGATCGGGTCCTGCATGTCCTCGAGGAACTTGACTTCGAAAAGCCCGAAGCAGAACTCGCCCTGCGAGAGCGTGCTCACATGCTGCCAGGACTCGTTCTCGAACCACGTCCGCGTGATCTCGGCGGACTTGCGGTCGCCGTGGCGGCGCTCCTCGACGGCCTCGTGCACGACCCCGGCGAAGTTGAGCTGGTTGTAGGCGCGCGCGACCTCGCGAGGTGCGCCCAGCGTGACCATCTTGCCCTTCTCGACGAGCATCGCGCGGTCGCAGAAGCGCTCCACGGCCGACATGTCGTGGGTGACGAAGATGATCGTCTTGCCCTCGCTCTTGAGGCGCTCGAACTGCTGATAGCACTTGTGCTGGAAGGCGGCGTCGCCGACCGCGAGCACCTCGTCGACGAGCAGCACGTCGGCGTCGACCTCGATCCCGATCGAGAACGCGAGCCGGACGGCCATGCCCGACGAGTAGTTCTTGAGCTTGAGGTCGATGAACTCCTCGAGCCCGGCGAAGGCGATGATGTCGTCGAACCGCTCACGCGCCTGCTTGGGCGTGAGCCCGAGCATCGTCGCGTTGATGATCACGTTCTCGCGCGCCGTCAGGTCCATGTTGAACCCGACGCCCAGCTCGATGAACGGCGACAGCCGCCCGTCGATCGTGATCGAGCCCGTGTCGACGCGGTAGATCCCGGCGAGGCACTTGAGCAGCGTGCTCTTGCCCGAGCCGTTGCGGCCGACGATGCCGAAGAACTCACCCGGGGCGATCTGCACCGAGATGTCCTGCACGGCCTTGAGCTCGTCGAACACGCGCGAGCGGAACGGGTGCAGCGCGCGCTCCTTGAGCGTGGAGTAGCGCTGGTGCGGGAGCCGGAACGTCTTGGAGACCGAGTCGATGACCACCGCCGGGTGGCCCGTCGACGCGGCCGCCGAGTCCTTTCCGGGCATGGCGTCGATCACGGTCGGCAAGCGGCCAACGCTAGCAACGTCATCCGAGCCGGAACCCGAGCTCGCGCGCGTCCTCAGGCAGGTCCTGGAGCTCGGTGGCGACGAACCGCAGGCGGTTCGCGCCGGTCGCCAGCTCGAGGTCCAGCGCGTGCGCGCCGGGGCTCAGCGCGCGGTCGATCCCGACGCCGGTGACCTGCACCGAACCCGTCTCGAGCGTGAGCTCCAGCGTGTACGGGGTGGCCGCGTCGGCGTACAGCAGCAGCTCCGCCTCGCCGGCCGCCCAGCGCCAGCTCGAGCCGTCCGCGCCGTGCTCGCGGCGGTAGAAGCCGGTGTTCCAGACCGCGGCCACGGGCGGCCCCGCGCCGTCGGTGCGGGCGAACCCCTCGCCCTCCCACAGCCAATCGTCGCGGATCTCGAGCTCGACCCGCTCGAACCCGGCACGGTGCAGCTCGTCGCTGAGCAGCAGGCCCGTGAACCCGGCGTGGTGGTAGTCACCGTTGTAGGCCTGCGTGCCGAACAGGAAGTGCATGATCTCGCGGTGGCGCTCGGCGGTGTCGTCCTGCTGCAGCCAGCGCAGCAGCGCCTCCAGGTCCGGGACGCGCAGCCACAGCCGCCCGCCCGGGGCCAGGAGCCGGCGCCACTCCTTCAGCGCCACGGGCACGTCGTCGCGCTCCAGGTGTTCGAGGATGTCCTGCGCGATGACCTCCTCGTAGCGCCCGCTCGGTAGGGCCGTGAGCGCGCGGACGTCGCCGACGAGATCCGGGCTGTGGAAGTCGTGCAGATCCACGTTCAGGTAGCCGGGGCGGTTGTCCCAGCCGGAGCCGAGGTTCACGCGCGTCGGGAATGCGAGCGGGTCGAACGGCTTGGGCGGATGGCCGAAGCGGTCGACGAGCCGGTTGCGCAGACCCATGGGGACCCGGCGACGCCAGCGCTGGGGAACGCGGCCGGCAAGCTCCTGCAAGGGGATGGGCATCGGCGCACGCATGTTAGGCGGCGCCGATGAACGTCAGGGGGTGATGTAGCCGTCGAGGTACATGCCGCACGCCTCCTCGGCGGGCAGCGTCCGGTCCGCGTCGTCGCGCGTGGCGACGATCGTGCCGAGAGCGGCGCCGCCCTGGCGGCCGATCGGCGTCTTGTCGGCGACGGTCACGTACACGTCGGTCGGTTCACCGGTGGCGCGGACCCTGCCGACGGGCCACAGCGCGCCGTAGGTCTCCAGGTTCGACGGCAGCGTGCGCGAGAACCCTTCCGCGTCGACTTGGATGTTGCGGCTACCGGAGTACTGGAGCGAGAGGTCCCATTCGCCGGGCGCCAGCGTGAGCCGCTGACGGACGGTCGCGCCCGGCGGGACCTCCGCGAACGTGCTGTTCGGGTTCGTCACGGGCGCCGTGCCGTCGAGGTAGCGCCACTGCGGGCCGGGCGAGCCGATCGGCTCCCGTCGCACGAGCGCCTGCGCGTCGGCGCCGATCGACGGCACGCCACGGCGGCACTGCAGCTTCGAGCCTGGGAGCCCTTCCGCCTCGATCAGCTGCTTGTCCGGCACGGGTCCGTTGCGCTTCCACAGCGTGTAGAAGGACGATCGCTGAATCGGCGTCCAGTCGCCCGGCAGGCGGCTGATGTAGCCCGTGCTCGACGTGATCGCCAGCTCGGCCTTGGCGTACGTCGCGGGTGTCACCGCGTCCGGGTCCACGGGCACGCCGCTGCCGATCCGCTTGCGGAACTCGATCGGGAACGCGGGGTTGATCGAGTACTGCGCGACCATCGCGACACGCGCGTCGATCAGCTCCCAGGCGACGAAGTTGTCGTAGCCGATGAAAAGCACCTCGCGGTCCTCGATCGCGGGCGAGAACGTCCGCAGGTCGAGCGCGGGGGACAGCGAGCCGACGTTCGAGCTGCGCAGGGCGAGGCTCGAGCTCCACAGCATCAGCGCCGCGGCCACGGCCCCGGCCCCGTACGCCGCGATCCGCAGGGTTGGGACGCGGACCGACAGCAGCCCGCGCAACAGCACGCAGACGGCGAGCGGGGCGAGGATGACCATCGCCTTCGCCGTCACGTACGGGCCCTGGATCTGACGGGTGGCGAGGTAGATAACGAGCGCTGCGATGAACGCCGAGCCGAGCGCGAAGCGGCGCTTGCGCGCGTCGCTGACGAGCGCCGCGACGATCCCGATCGTGAACACGATGGCGAGACCGTTCACGAGCGCCATGTTCGACGGTTCGAGGCGGAAGTCGCCCGACGGCCAGACCCCGAGCACCTGGCGCAGCGGTAGGTAGCCCCAGAGGTTGCCGAGGAACGCCTTCTGGTCGCCGCCGCCGGCCGCGTTCTCGGCCGCGTTGAAGGTGACGAGCCGGTCGATCTGCGGCAGGCTCAGCGCGATCAGCACGCCGACGGCGGTCGCGCCGAGGACGACGACGCGCTTGACGTCGGCGCCGTTCGGCCGCCACCGGGTGGCGACCGCCGTGGCCACCAGCCACACGCCGAGCGTGCCCACGAGCCAGGCCGGCCCGGGCGCGCCGAGCGTGCCGAAGGCCCCGGCGGCGAGCAGCGCCAGCAGCGCCACCGTCCCCCGGCGCCAGTCGCGATCGGCCGCGACGCGCTCCAGCGCGACGGCGAACGCGAACGTGAACAGCGCGGCGATCAAGTCCTTGAACGCGAACTGGCCGAAGTACGCCGCGGGCAGGAAGCCGAAGGCGGCCGCGGCGGCGCACAGGCCGCGCATCCACGCCGGTCCGTCCGTGATCGCCGTCGCGGCGACGGCGCCCATCGCGATCACGGTGACGAGCATCAGCGCGGTGAACACGGCCGGGTCGTCGCTTCCGAGCAGGCTCACCAGGCCGGCGGCGAGGGCGTGCGGCGCGATCGGATAGCTGTTCAGCGCCCCGGTCAGCGGCAGGGCGATGTTCAGCCGGAGCGAGTCCGCCAGCGCCCAGTGCGAGCCGACGTCGTCGAGCTTGCCGACGCCGAGGATGCCGAACCGGCCTTCGGCGAGGAACGGCAGCACGCCGGCGACCGCGACGAGGCCCATCGCGACCAGCACCGCGCGATCCGGCATCACGAGGTCGCGGCGGGCGATCCAGGCAGCTACGAGCACGGTCGTCACGAGCACCACCGCGGCGCTCGTCCCGTGGCCGGGGAGGCGCACGCCCAGCACCGCGACGAGCAGCAGCAGGCTGAGCCCGAACGCGAGCTCGAGGCCGCCGAGCGCGCGGGCGTCGGCCAGCACGAGCGCCGCCCGTCCGACCAACCAGCTGCCGCCGAGCATGCAGGCGAGCGCGACGATCATGGCGAAGGCGCTCATCGAGCGCAGCAGGATAGTCCGGGGCCTGGCCCGCTACCGTCGGGCCGGTGAACGCGATCGACGAGACCTGCAAGGTGTGCGGCTCGGCCACCGAACCCGTTGGGGTGGTGACCGGGCGCCTGCGTGGGCGGACGTTCCACGTCCGCCGCT
Organism: Solirubrobacter phytolaccae; assembly: GCF_027587195.1. Lineage (GTDB taxonomy): Bacteria > Actinomycetota > Thermoleophilia > Solirubrobacterales > Solirubrobacteraceae > Solirubrobacter > Solirubrobacter phytolaccae. Next base: position 6,667 of record NZ_JAPDDP010000035.1, read on the forward strand.
GCGGCACCTGCGGCTACGGGTTCATCGCCGATCCGTGGACGGACTACGGCGAGATCTACTCCGACGCGTACTACGCGGGCGAGGGGGCCGATCCGCTCGTCGACTACGTCTTCGAGATGGAGCACGTGGACCGCACGATCCGTCGCTACGAGTGGCGCGGGATCGCCGCGCGGGTGCACGCGCTGACGCCGGTCGGCGCCGCGACGCGCTGGCTCGACTACGGGTGCGGCACGGGCGGGCTCGTCACCTACCTGCGCGGTCGCGGTGTCGACGCGGTCGGCTTCGAGCAGGGCTGGAGCGTGCCGCGCCTGCGCGAGCGCGAGGTGCCGATCGTCGACGAGCTCGACGAGCACGCCGGCCGGTACGACGTGGTGACCGCGATCGAGGTCCTCGAGCACGTGCTCGACCCGGTCGAGGAGCTGCGCCGGATGGCCGCGCTGCTGCGGCCGGGTGGGCTGCTGTTCCTGACCACGGGCAACGCCGAGCCGCACCGCGAGAAGCTCAACGAGTGGAACTACGTGATCCCCGAGATCCACGTGTCGTTCTTCGAGCCCCGAACGCTGGTGACGGCGATGGAGCGCGCCGGCCTGCGTCCCGAGCGCCCGGGCTTCGGGCCGGGCTGGACGGACATCATCCGCTTCAAGGCGCTCAAGAACCTCAAGCGCCGCACCGTCTCGCCGCTGGACCGGGCACTTCCGTGGCCCGTTCTGGCCCGCGCACTCGACCGTCGGATCCACACGTCCGCGCACCCGGTCGGCTGGGCGCCTCGCTAGGGTCGTCGCCCATGTCCGACTTCGCCGACACCTACTTCGAGGCCGCCGCGGAGCTCTCGCGTTCGGTGCCCCGCGACCGCGTGGACGCGATGGCGCAGCGGCTCGCCGCCGTGCGCGACGGTGGCGGACGCCTGTTCATCCTCGGCGTCGGCGGCGGCGCCGGGCACGCCTCGCACGCGGTCAACGACTTCCGCAAGCTGTGCGCGCTCGAGAGCTACGCGCCGTCGGACAACGTGTCCGAGCTGACCGCGCGCACGAACGACGAGGGCTGGGACACCAGCTACATCGAGTACCTGAAGACCTCGCGCCTGTCGGAACGTGACGCGATCCTCGTCTTCTCCGTCGGCGGCGGCTCCCGCGAGCACAACGTGTCGATGAACCTGGTGCGCGCGGTCGAGCACGCCAAGGAGGTCGGCGCGCTGATCTGCGGCGTCGTCGGCAGCGCCACGGGCACGACGGCCCAGCTCGGCGACGTGGTGATCGTCGTCGACGCGCCGCCCGCGCTCAAGACGCCGCTCGTCGAGTCGCTGCAGGCGCTCGTCTGGCACGGGGTCATCACGCACCCCGACCTGGCCGCCGCGGCCGGCAAGTGGGAGAGCGTGGAGGCCGCGACGCGGTGAGCCGCGCGGCGATCTTCCTGGATCGCGACGGCGTGTTGAACGACCCGGTGCCCGACGGTGACGGGCCTCCGGAGTCGCCGTATCACCCCGAGGACGTGCACCTCTCGACCGGCGCGGTCGAGGGCGCGCGGGCGCTCCGCGCGGCGGGGTTCGCGCTCGTGGTGGTGACCAACCAGCCCGCCGCGGCCAAGGGCACGGCGACCGTGGCCGCGCTGATGGCCGTCAACTCGCGCGTGCGCGAGGTGCTCGCAGACGCCGCCGTCGAGCTGGACGGCTGGTACACGTGCCTGCATCACCCGGCCGGCACGGTCCCGGAGCTGAGCGGGCCGTGCGACTGCCGCAAACCCGCGGCCGGGATGCTCCTGCAGGCCGCGCGCGAGCTGGACCTCGACCTCGCGGCGAGCTGGATCGTCGGCGACTCGGACTCCGACGTCGGCGCCGGCGAGCGCGCGGGCGTGCGCACCGCCCTCGTGGAGCACCCCGGGTCCGCGCACCGACGTTCGGATCTCGTGGCCCCGGACGTGCGCGCCGCGGACCTCGCGGAGGCCGCCGCCGCCATCGTCGCGGCCGCCTGAACCGCCGCTACCCTCGTCGCCGCATGCCTGAAGGCCTCACCATTCTCGTGGACCTCCTCATTGCCACGGCGGTCCTGAGTGGCGGGCTCGCGGTCATCGGATTCCCGATCCGCGCCTTGCTCCTCGATGGTCCTGAAGGGCGCTCCCCCGTGCCGAGCGTCGTCGTCGGGCTCGCCGTCGTCCAGATCGTCGGCTGGTACTGGATCGTCACGGGCCACGACGGGCTGCGCGGGCCGATGATCGTGCTGCTGGTGCTGGGCGCGCTCGGCAGCGGCTTCGCGCTCCTGCGACGCGGCGTGCCGCGGCCGCGGTTCCAGGACACCACGGTGCTGATCGCGATCGCGGGCACCCTGATCGCGTTCGTCGCGATGTACTGGCAGGTGTTCAACCTCGGGACGCACACGCCGGCGTCCCTCGGCAACCTCGACGTCGCCTCGTACTCGATCGTCGGCCAGCACCTCGCCGAGCGCGGCTTCGACGACGGCGGGCAGATCGGTGGCATCGGCGACCGGTCCAAGTGGGACGCGTTCGGCTCGACCGTCCTGCTGGGCGCCTCGTCGGCGGTGACCGGCGTGGGCGTGTGGAAGCTCGCGCTGCCGGTCATCCTCATCTTCCTGCTGCTGTCGGCGACGACGCTCGCCCGGCTGCTCAACGAGCTGTTCCCGAAGGCGCCGCTGCAGGCCGGGTTCGCGTCCGTGGCCGCGAGCGTCAGCTTCCTGGGGCTGTACGTCGTCGGGCACTACTTCCTCGGTCAGGTGATGGCCGCGGCCCTGATCCCGATCCTGTGCGTCGCCGCGCTGCGCGCGCGCGACGTGGTGAGCTGGCGGGCCGGCGCGCGGCTGAGCGGGGCCGTGGCGGTCGTCGTGGTCGTCTTCCTCTCCCACTACTTCCACATGCTCCCGCCGACGCTGGCCTTCGTCGGGTTGGCCGGGGTCGCGGCGAGCGGGCGCGCGTTCCGGACCGCCGTGCCCAAGGTCGCCGGCGTGCTCACCGCCGGCCTGCTGCTCGGCGCCCTCATCGTGCCCGAGATGGTCAAGCTGGGGGTCGACCGCGGGCGCATGCTCAGCTCGGTGCAGGCCGGGTTCGCGCTCCCGGGGTTCACCCCGTTCGAGATCGCGGGCGCGATGGACGGGAAGTTCGCGCCCTCGGGCACGCTCGACATCGTGCTCTCGGTGGTGCTGCTCGGCGCCGTGCTCGCCGCCCTGTTCGCGCTCCGGCGCACCCACGGGCGCGTGGCGCTGTTCGCGGGCGTGATGGTCGCGCTGATCCTGCTCAGCTACCTCGTGCTGTATCTGATCGAGGGCGCAAGCTACCGGCAGTGGAAGTGGATCACGTACTTCCAACCGCTCTACGCCGCGCTCGTGTTCATGGTGCTGTGCATGGGGATCGCGAGCCTGTGGCGCTCGCGCCCCGCCCGGTGGGTCGTGGCGGGCTCGTGCGGCGCGCTCGCCGGGCTCGCGCTCGTCCTGCTCGCTTACGGCGGCATGGTGCGCACACGGCCGCTCGCGCCGTTCCAGTCGGCGGCGCCGGGTGAGCTGACGTTCATCTACGTGGATCGCAACGTCTCCAACCTGGAGGTGAACCCGGTCGTCGAGCAGGCCGGCGGGATCAACGTCGACATCGTCCCGTGGTGGGAGACGATGTGGGCGATCTACTTCCTGCGCGATCACGCGGTGACGATGCAGAGCGTGTCCTACTTCGGCGTGAACGAGCCGACGCAGCCGTGGACGCTGGTGCCGCGCAGCGCGCTGGTGTCCGGCAGCTTCCTGACGCCCGTCAACGACCGCTACGAGCTCGAGCGGCGGTGGACGGGCCCGACGAGCGTGACCGGCGAAGGACTCGACGCGACGCTCGCCCCCAACGCGACCACGCTGACGGCGGCGAGCAAGGGCGTGCCGGTCCTCTTCGGCGTCGCGATCACCAACACGGGGACCAGCGCGTGGCTGCCCTCGGGCGAATCACCCGGCGCGGTCAACCTCGAGGCCCGTTTCAAGCGGCTGTCCGGCGGCCGGCCGGTGGGGCGCACCGTCGGTCCCATCACCGAGGTCTCGGTGATCCCGGCGCGGACCCGCGTGCTCCCGCCCGGCGGGGTCGCGCACACCGCCGTCAGCATCCCCGCACCGCGGCCCGGACGCTACGAGCTGCAGCTCGAGATGGCGGGCGAAGGGTCGGGGACGTTCGGTCCCGTGGCGACCGTCCAGGTGACCGTGCAGGATGATTGACCCAGGTCGGGGTGTCCTGACCCTCCGCTAGCCTGTCATCGGTGTTCGACCGGATCTCAACCCGGATCTTCGCCGACGGCGCTGATCTCGACGGCATCCTGCGGCTGGCCGCCGACCCCAAGATCAGCGGGTTCACGACGAACCCCACGCTGATGTGGAAAGCGGGCCTGACCGAGTACGCCGACTTCGCCGAGCGTCTTCTCGAGCGGATCACCACGCACCCCATCTCGTTCGAGGTGTTCGCCGACGACGAAGCCGAGATCCGCCGCCAGGCGCGCAAGATCGCCGGCTGGGGGAAGAACGTCTACGTCAAGATCCCGGTGACGACGACGAGCGGTGAGTCGCTCGCGCCGCTGGTGCGCGAGCTGTCCGAGGACGGCGTGCAGGTCAACGTGACCGCGCTGTTCACGACCGCGCAGGTGGAGCTCATCACCGCGGCGGTCGCGCAGGGCGCGCCGAGCTACATCTCGGTGTTCGCCGGCCGGATCGCCGACGCGGGCGTGGACCCGCTGCCGATCATGGCCCGTTCGGTGGAGATCATGGCCGACGCGCCACGCTCGGAGCTCATCTGGGCCAGCCCGCGCGAGGTCCTGAACGTCGTGCAGGCCGATCAGGTCGGCTGCCACATCATCACGATGACGCACGACCTCCTGAAGAAGCTGGACTCGCTGGGCAAGAACCTCGAGCAGTTCTCGTTGGAAACCGTCCAGATGTTCCGCCGCGACGCGATCGCCGCGGGATTCACCCTCTGAGGTCCCATGCATAGAGCGCTTGTCACCGGCGGAGCCGGGTTCATCGGCAGCACGCTGGCCGATCGACTCGCGGCGGACGGTGTCGAGGTCGTCGTGCTCGACGACTTCCGCACGGGCTACCGCGCGTTCGTCGCCGACCTGCTCGAGCGTCCCAACGCGTCCCTCGTCGAGGGCGACGTGCTCGACCCCGAAGCGCTCTCGCGCGCGATGGACGGCGTGGACACGGTCTTCCACCTGCAGGCCAACGCCGACGTGCGCTTCGGCCTCGACCACCCCCAGCGAGACCTCGAGCAGAACACGATCGCGACGTCGAACGTGCTCGAGGCGATGCGCGCGGCCGGCGCGAAGCGCATCGTCTTCTCGTCGACGGGCTCGGCGTACGGCGAGCCGACGACGTTCCCGACGCCCGAGACCGAGGCCTTCCCGATCCAGACGTCGCTGTACGGCGCGTCCAAGGCGGCCGGCGAAGGGCTCATCTCCGCCTACTGCCACGGCTACGGGTTCACCGGCGTCGTCTACCGCTTCGTCTCGATCCTCGGCGAGCGCTACACGCACGGGCACGTCTTCGACTTCTACCGCGCGCTCAAGCGCGATCCGTCGAAGCTGCGCGTGCTCGGGGACGGGCGTCAGGAGAAGTCCTACCTCTACGTGCAGGACTGCGTGAACGGCATCCTCACCGGCCTCGCCGCGCAGGACGGGCCCGGCTTCGAGGTCTACAACCTCGGGAGCGACGAGACCCTCGTCGTCGACGACTCGGTGGCGCGCATCACGGCGCGCATGGGCGTCACGCCGGAGATCGAGCATGCGGGCGGCGCCCGCGGCTGGATCGGTGACAGCCCGCTGATCCAACTCGACTGCACGAAGATCCGGGCGCTCGGCTGGAAGCCGCAGCTGACGCTCGGCGAGGCCATCGACCGCACGCTGGACTGGTTCGAGGCCCATCCCGAGATCGTCCTGGAGACAAGCCCCGCATGAGCGTCATCTTCTCCCGTGCCCCGTTGCGCCTGAGCCTGGGCGGCGGGGGCACCGACCTGCCGTCGTACTACGAGCGCCGCGGCGGCTTCCTGATCAGCGGCGCGATCGACAAGTACATCTACTTGACGACGCACACGGTGTTCCAGCGCCGCTACCGGATGAAGTACTCCGAGTTCGAAGAGGTGGATCACGCCTCCGAGATCCGCCATCCGATCCTGCGCGAGACGCTGTGCCGGCACTGGAACGGCGCGCCGCTGGAGATCGCGTCGGTCGCCGACGTGCCCGCGGGCACGGGCATGGGCTCCTCGGGCTCGTTCACGGTCAACGTGCTCAAGGCGCTCGCGCTGGCCAAGGGCATGGCCACGACGCCCGGCCGGCTGGCCGAGCAGGCGTGCGAGATCGAGATCGACATCCTCAAGGAGCCCGTCGGCAAGCAGGACCAGTACGTGTCCGCGCACGGCGGGATCTGCTCGTACACGTTCAACCCGGACGGCTCCGTCGACGTCGAGCCGCTCGAGCTCGCGCCGGCGACGCTGACGAACCTGCGCAACAACTTCCTGCTCTTCTACACGGGCGAGGCGCGCAGCGCGTCGAAGGTCCTCTCGGACCAGGTCAAGCGCACCGAGGCCGCCGACGACGAGATGCTCGCGAACCTGGACCGCACGAAGGAGATCGGCTACCAGAGCCGCGATCTCCTGCTGTCCGGCGACCTCGACGCGTACGGCGAGCTGATGCACGTGCACTGGGAGAACAAGCGCCAGCGCTCTCCGGGCATGGTCAACGAGCGCATCGACACGCTGTACACGCTGGCGCGGCGCGCCGGCGCCGTGGGCGGCAAGCTCGTGGGTGCCGGCGGCGGCGGGTTCCTGCTCGTCTACGTGCACAAGCCCGAGGACGTCCGCCAGGCGATGGCGGCGGCGGGAGCGCCCGAGCTCCCGTTCGACTTCGAGTTCCAGGGGTGCTCGGGCACCGTCTACGCGTGAGCGCTCCGTTGCGCGTCGCGATCGCGGGCTGCGGCCTGATCGGTGGCAAGCGAGCGGAGGCGCTCGCGGCCGACGACGTGGTCGTCGGCACCTACGACGTCGTGCGCGAGGCCGCGGAGCGGCTCGGCCCGGCCGTCGACTCCTACGAGGCGCTGCTCGCGCTCGAGCCGGACGTCGTCGTCATCGCCACCTCGCACGACCAGCTGTCCGCGCTCGGGGTGCAGGCCCTGGAGGCCGGCGCGCACGTGCTCGTGGAGAAGCCCGCGGGCGTCTCCGTCGCGCAGGTCGAGGCGCTGGCCGCCGCGGCCGAGCGCACCGGCAAGCTCGTCAAGGTCGGCTTCAACCATCGGTTCCATCCCGGCCTCGCGCGTGTCGCCGAGGAAGTCCACTCGGGCCGCTGGGGCGAGGTCCTGCACGTCCGCGGCCGCTACGGCCACGGCGGCCGCGTGGGCTACGACCGCGAGTGGCGCGCCGAGCCGGCCCGTTCCGGCGGCGGTGAGCTGATCGACCAGGGCATGCACCTGATCGACCTCACGCACTGGATCCTCGGGCCGCTGCCGCTGCACTCCGCACTGCTGCGCACGCAGTTCTGGGACACGAGCGTGGACGACAACGCGGCGCTGCTGCTCGGCGAGGCGAACTCCCGCACGGCGCCGTGGGCGACGCTGCACGTCAGCTGGACCGAGTGGAAGAACCTGTTCTCGCTCGAGGTCTACTGCAGAACGGCGAAGTTCCACGTCGAGGGCCTGGTCCGCTCGTACGGCCCGCAGAAGCTGCGCATCTTCGCGATGAAGCCCGAGCTCGGGCCGCCCGACGTCGAGGAGATCGACTACTCGCCCGAGGATCCGTCGTGGCAGGCGGAGTGGGCGAACTTCAGCGCCGCGATCGCGGCCGGCGACGAGTCGTTGATCATCGGCGGGCTGGCCGACGCGCGCTACGCCTGGCAGACGGTCGAGGCGGCCTACGCCGCCGGCGGCTACGACGACATGCGTGCCGAGGTGGGCGGATGAGCGTCCTCGTCACGGGCGGCAGCACCGGGATCGGGCTCGCCTGCGCGACCGAGCTCGCGCGTCGCGGCGAGGCGGTCACGCTCGTCGCGCGCACCCAGTCCGACCTCGACGCCGCGCTCGCCGGGTTGCCCGGCGAGCGTCATCGGGCGGTCGCGCTGGACGTCGGTGACGCCGACGCCTGGGAGCGCCACGACTGGAGCGGGGTCCGCGGCGTGGTCACCGCCGCCGGCGTCCTCGGCCCCATCGGCGAGCCCGGCAGCTACGACCCGCGCGCGTTCGGCGAAGCGGTGCAGATCAACCTGCTCGGTACCCTGCTGGCCGTGCATCACTGCCTGCCCGCGCTGCGCGAGGCCGGCGGCGCGGTCGTGACGTTCTCGGGGGGCGGCGCGACCGGCCCGCTCGCGCGCTACGACGCTTACGCCGCCTCCAAGGCCGCGGTCGTGCGACTCACGGAGAACCTGTCGGTCTCCGGCGTGCGCGCGAACGCCGTCGCCCCGGGGTTCGTCGCCACCCGGATCCACGCGGCCACGCTCGCCGCGGGGCCCGACGTGGTCGGTGAGGCGTATTTCGAGCGCACGCAACGCGACATCGAGGCGGGCGGGGTGCCCGCGGAGCGCGCGGCCGAGCTGACCGCGTTCCTACTCTCCGAGGAGGCGAGTGCCATCAGCGGCAAGCTGCTGTCCGCGCAGTGGGACCCCTGGGAGGACGCGACGTTCCGCGCTCGGCTGGCGGCCGAGCCGGACCTCGCGACGCTGCGCCGCATCGACGACCAGTTCTTCTCGGCGGTGCAGCGATGAGCGCGCTCGCGGCCCTGCGTCCGCCCGCCGGGCTGGACGCCGTCCCGGAATTCGATCGCGGTTGGCGCATCGATGGCGCCCTCCAGCCGTTCTTGTCCTACGAGCAGGTGGCCGACCTGAACTGGTCGGCCGAGCTCGAGGAGCTCCATGAGGAGAGCAGCCGAACCCACTTCATCGACGTGCTGACGCGCTGGGCCCTCATGCGCGGCATCCGCGAGGCTCTGAAGCCGGGCGCGCTGATCTTCGACGTCGGGTGCTCGTCGGGCTATCTGCTGGCCGATCTGCGCCAGGCGCAGCCGGCGGCGACCACGGTCGGCATCGACCTGGTCCCGGAAGGGCTCCGGCGTGCGTACGCCGAGGTCCCCGACGCTCCGCTGCTGCTCGCCGACTGCCTCGCGTTGCCGATCGAGGACGCTGCCGCGGATGCGATCGTGTCCGCCAACGTGCTCGAACACGTCGCCGACGACGAGGGCGCGCTGCGCGAGATGCACCGGATCCTGCGCCCCGGTGGCGTCGCTGCGGTCGTGGTGCCCGCTGGGCCCGGCGTGTACGACGCCTACGACGAGCATCTCGGTCACGAGCGCCGCTACGCCCGCCACGAGCTGGCGCGCAAGGGCGAGGCCGCCGGCCTCGAGGTGCTGCAGGACGCGTACCTGGGCTCGATCGTGTTCCCGCCCTTCTGGCTGACCAAGAAGATCAACCGTCGCCGGCACCGCAACCTCACGGAGGCGCAGCGCCAAGAGCTCGTGGAGCGCAGCATCGAGCGCACGCAGGGCTCGCGCCTCGGCGACGCGGCCAGCGCGATCGAGCGGCGTCTGCTCACGCGCGGCAAGACCATCCCGTTCGGCATCCGCTCGCTCGCGGTCTTCCGGAGGCCCGCATGAACGACGAGCTCCTGTCGATCATCGTCCCCGCCTACAAGGAGGAGGACAACGTCGAGCGGTTGTACCACCGCATGAGCGAGGTCCTCGCTCCGACGGGCGTGGACTGGGAGATCATCTTCGCCGTCGATCCGTCGCCGGATCGCACGGAGGAGCGGATCCTCGCGCTGCGCGAGCTGGACTCGCGCGTGAAGATGCTGCGCTTCTCCCGGCGCTTCGGTCAGCCTGCCGCGACGATCGCGGGCCTCGAGGCCGCGACCGGCGATGCCGCCGTGGTCATCGACTGCGATCTGCAGGATCCCCCCGAGGTGATCGTGGACATGATCGCCAAGTGGCGTGAGGGCTTCGACGTCGTGTACGGGCAGCGCCGCACGCGCGAGGGCGAAACGCTGCCGAAGCGCATCGTCGCCGCGCTCGGCTACCGCGTGATCAAGCGCGTGGCCGACGTCGAGATCCCGGAGAACACAGGAGACTTCCGGCTGATGTCGCGCCGGGTCATCGACGCGGTGGTCGCGCTCGACGAGGCCCACGGCTTCCTGCGCGGGCTCGTGGCCGTGGTCGGCTTCCGCCAGACCGCCGTGCTCTACGACCGCGACGCACGCGCGGCCGGCGACAGCAAGTACAACCGCTTCATGGGCTCGCTCGTGATCGGGCTCAACGGCATCGTGAGCTTCTCGCGGTACCCGTTGCATCTCATCTCGATCGGCGGCATCTTCCTGTCCGCGTTCGCCGTCTTCATCGGCGTCCTGTACCTGGCGCTGAAGATCTTCGGCGTGGACTTCCCGACGGGCAACCCGACGATCGTCTTCATCATCTGCCTGTTCAGCGGCATCCAGCTGCTCAGCCTCGGGATCATGGGCGAGTACGTGGGCCGGATCTACGACGAGGTCAAGCGACGCCCCAAGTACATCGTGGAGTCGGCGTTCGGCGTCGAACCCCAGGGGCACCGCGAGGCCGAGGCCGAGATCGCCAACGAGCGCGCCTGAAGTCGTGTCCCTGCCCACCGTCTGCATCCTGGCCGGCGGGATCGGTAGCCGTCTCGGCGAGCACGTTCGCGCGGTGCCCAAGCCGCTCGTCGAGGTGGCCGGCGAGCCCTTCCTGTTCCACCAGCTTCGCCTGCTGCGCCGCCACGGGGCGCAGCAGATCGTGCTCTGCGTCGCCTACCTCGGCGAGACGATCGTCGACGCGATCGGCGACGGCGCTGAGTTCGGCCTCGAGGTGGGGTATTCCTTCGACGGGCCGGAGCGGATCGGCACGGCCGGCGCGGTGCGCCAGGCGCTGCCGCAACTCGGTCCGGAGTTCCTGGTCCTGTACGGCGACACGTACCTGCGCATCGACTACGCCGACGTCGTGCGCGTCCACCGCGCGAGCGGCCTGCCGGCGACGATGACCGTGCTCCGCAACCAGGGCCGGTGGGACACGAGCAACGCCACCTTCGACGGCCGCCTCGTGGGCTACGACAAGCACACTCCCTCGCCGCAGGCCGAGTGGATCGACTACGGCCTGGCCGTCGTGAGCGAGCGCGGGTTCACGTCGGTCGAAGGCGAGCCGGCCGATCTCGCGGACGTGTACGCCGAGTTGTCGCGCCGCGGCGAGCTGGCAGGTTACGAGGCGACCGAGCGCTTCTTCGAGATCGGCACGCCGGAGGCGCTCGCCGAGACGAGCGTCTTCCTGCAGCGATGAAGCTTCTCCGGGTGCTGATGGCGCCGCGCGCCGAACCGCTGCGCTTCGCGATCGTCGGCGGGCTGGCCGCCGTCACCTACTTCGTGCTGTCGCTCGGGCTCGCCACGGCCGGGCTGGCAATCCAGCTCGCGATGGTGATCGCGTACCCGGCGGCGTTGTTGGTGCACTTCTCCGGCCAACGCTGGTTCGCGTTCGCGAGTGCCGAGGGCTTCGCGCTCGCCTGGCGCCAGCAGGCCGGGCGCTACATCACGATCGGCGTGATCCAGCTCGCGCTCTCGCTGCTCATCACGACCTTCGTGCCGTCGCTGATCGGTGTCGACGAGCGGATCGTGTACGCGGTCGCGACCGTCGCGCTCACCACCGCCACCTACATCCTCCTGCGGCTGCACGTGTTCCACTCGCCGACGCTGGGGCACGTGGACTGATGGACATCGCGATCGTCGCGCCCTGCCCGATCCCGTACGTGATCGGTGGAGCGGAGAACCTCTGGCGTGGCCTCCAGGACCACATCAACGCGCACACGCCGCATCAGGCCGAGCTGATCAAGCTGCCGACCCCGGAGCTGACGTTCTGGGAGCTGGTGGACAGCTATCGCCGCTTCGCCGAGTTGGACCTGACGGGGTTCGACCTCGTGATCAGCTCGAAGTACCCCGCCTGGATGGTCTCTCACCCGCGGCACGTGGTCTACATGCTCCACAAGCTGCGCGGCCTCTACGACACCTACCACTTCCTGCAGCTGCCCGACCGTCACCCGACCGAGGTGGCGCCCGTGCAGGAGCTGCGTGCGTTCATGGCCGCTCGTTCCGGAGACCGTGCAGCGCTGGAGGAGTTCTTCGGGCGCCTCGAGGAGCTGCGCGGCGCGGCCGGGCTGCCCGACGACCTGTTCGCGTTCCCGGGCTCGTTCATCCGCGAAGTCGTGCACTGGCTCGACGACATCGGCCTGGCGTCGTCGGCGATCCACGGCTACGGCGCGATCGCCGACGCCGTGCGTCAGCGGCCCGACCACTTCCCGCCCGACCGTGACGTCTTCGTCGGCCACCCGCCGACCGGCCTGCGGGGCCTGCACGAGGGGCGCGGCAAGTACCTGTTCACCGCCAGCCGGCTGGACAACGCCAAGCGCGTCGGCCTGATCGTGGAGGCGATGGCGCACGTCAAGCGCGACGTCGAGCTGCGGATCGCGGGCGGCGGACCGCTGGACGAGCACCTGCGTGCGCAGGCCGCGGACGACCCGCGGATCACGTTCTGCGGGCGCGTCTCGGACGCCGCGCTCGTTGACCTGTACGCGGGCGCGAAGGCCGTCGTCTTCGTGCCCTATTTCGAGGACTACGGATACATCACGCTCGAGGCGATGCTCTCAGGCAAGCCAGTGATCACGTGCACGGACTCGGGCGGGACCACGGAGCTCGTGCGCGACGGCGTCACCGGGCTCGTCGTGGAGCCGTCGGCCGAGGCACTCGGCGCGGCGATCGACAGCCTGTGGGGCGACCGGCGCGCGATCAAGCGGATGGGCGCGGCCGGGCTCGAGGCCGGGCAGCGCGTGAGCTGGGACGCCGTGCTGAAGGACCTGCTCGCGTGAAGCCCAAGCTCGTCGTCGCGACCAGCTTCGGCGTCCATCCGCCCAAGGGCGGCGGCCAGTCACGCGTCGCCGGGCTCTACGGCGCGCTCGCGCGGCTCGGTGTCGAGATCGAGATCGTCTCGCTCGTCGGGCGCACGGACCGCGACGGCTGGATCGACCCGGCCCCCGGCGTGCGCGAGCTGCGCGTTCCCCGGACGCCCGAGCACGAGAGCGCCGACTGGCGGCTGAACCAGCTCGTCGGCGTGCCCATCGGCGATGTCGGGCTGGCGCTCAACCACGCACGCACTCCCGCGTACGCCGAGGCCGTCGCCGCGTGCGCGGCGGACGCCCAGGCGGTCGTCGCCTGCCATCCGTACGCGCTTCCGGTGCTCGAGCCGCTCGGGCTGCCGGTCATCTACGAGGCCCAGGACGTCGAGGCCGACCTCAAGGGCGCGATGTACGCCGAGACTCCGGACGGTCCCGAGCTGGCGCAGCAGGTCCGAGAGGTCGAAGCGGCGTGCTGCGCGGTCGCGCACCACGTGCTGGTGTGCGCCGCCCGCGACGGGGCGCGGCTGGGCGAGCTCTACGGGGTCGCGCCCGAGCGCGTGCTCGAGGTCCCGAACGGCGCCGACCCGGCGACCATCCCGTTCACGTCGCTCGCTCGCCGGCGCGCGCGGGTCCGCGAGCTGGGTCTCCAGGACCGGATGACGGCCCTGTTCGTCGGTTCCTGGCATGAGCCCAACCTCGTGGCCATCCGCGACCTGCTGCAGATCGCCGAGGAGCTGGACGAGGCGGGCGTGCGCGTGCTGGTGTGCGGCAGCGCAGGGCTCGCGTTCGCCGACTACGGCATTCCGGGGAACATCGACCTGTGCGGCGTCGTCGACGACGCGTTCCTGGGCAGCCTGCTGGGCCTCGCCGATGTTGCGCTCAACCCGATGCGATCCGGCTCGGGTTCCAACCTCAAGATGCTCGACTACGCGCTCGGGGGCGTTCCGCTGGTCTCGTCCACGTTCGGCGCCCGCGGATTCGACGTGGAGCCGGGCACGCACTACCTGCCCGCTGAACCCGAGGAGCTGCCGACGGTGCTCGCGGCACTCCACGACGAACCCTTCGCGATCACCGAAACGCGGGTCGCCACCGCGCGCGATCACGTCGAGACCCGCTTCTCATGGGAACGGATCGCGGCCGGCTGGCACGCGAGCCCCGCCCTGCAAAGTCTGTTCGGCCCCGTGGAGGTGCCCTCGTGATGCATGTCGCCGTCGTCGCCCGTGGAAACGGCCTCGCGGAGGCACGGGTGCTGGCGCAGACGCTCGAGCGTCAGCAGCCAGGGTGGGCGCTGACCGTGCTGCTCATGCCCGGCCTGCGGCCCGAGCTGCATGAGGGGGCGGAGCCGTTCGAGGTGCTCGTGCCGGGGAACCTCGAGTTCCCCTTGCGTGGCCTGCTCGAACGCGCGCCCGCGCCGGCACTGGCCGGGCTGTTGCGCCCGCTGCTGGCCGCCGAGCTCTTCGCCCGCGGCGCCGACCGCGTGCTCGTGCTCGCCCCGGACGCCGAGCTGTACGGTCCGCTCGACGCGCTCGAAGCCGCGCTTCAGAGCCATTCGGCCGTGCTCGTGCCGCGCTTGGACGGACGGCTCCCGCAGGACGGCAAGCGCCCCGACGGGGCCGATCTCGTGGATGCGGGCGAGATCGACGACGAGCTCGTCGCGATCCGCGGCGACGAGGTCGGCCAGGCGTTCGTGACGTGGTGGCGGGATCGGGCGTTCGAGGCTGCGGAGGCGGCTGCGAAGCTCGAGTCGCCGGCCGACGCGACACGGCTCGCCGCGAGCCCGCTCAGCAGCGCCGAACGCGTCTTCGAGGGGCTCACCCGCCTCGGGGACCCCGGCTACGACGTCTCGCACTGGAACCTGCACGAGCGCCCGCTCGCGCAGGGCGAGGACGAGCTGACGGCCGCCGGACGGCCCGTGCGGCTCCTGCGCTGGGCGGGCTTCCGGCCCGATCGCCCGTGGTGGCTGTCCGAGCACGGCTCGCGCACGCTGGTGCTCGACGACCCGGTGCTCTCGACGCTGGTGCGGCGCCGCGCCGAGGCGCTGCGCATCGCCGGCTGGCTCCGTCTCGACCATCTCTCCGTCAACCCCGACGACCTGCCGAACGGGCTCGTCTACGACGCACGGCTCCAGCGTCTGCGCGCCGAGGCTGAGGACGCCGGCGAGCGGATGGGCGATGTCATCTCACCGACGGGTGCAGACGCGTTCGCCGAGTGGTTGACGGCACCGGCGCCCCAGGGCGCCGCGGCTGGGTTGAACCGCTACAGCTACGACGTCTGGAAGGAACGCGCCGACGTGCGCTCCGCCTACCCCGACCTCGACGGGCCTGACGCCGAGGGGTTCCTCGGCTGGCTGTGGGTGCACGGCCGCGAGGAGCTCAAGCTGCAGACCGCGCTGCTGCCGTCCCCGCCCGACTGGGCCGCGAAGCCCGAGCACCGCGTCCCGAGCGTGCTCGTCGCGGGCTACCTGCGCGGCACGCTCGGGCTCGGCCAGGCCGGGCGCGCGTACACCGCCGCGCTGCAGTCCGCCGGGGTGGCGGTCGCCACCCGCACGCTCGCGGTCGACCCGCCGTCCGACGGGCTGGAGCGCAAGGCGCCGCCGCGGCCGCAGGAGCGCACGTTCACGGACGTCGCCCTCCCCGTGGGCGAGGAGCCCGAAGTCAACTTCCTGTGCGTCAACGCCGACCAGACGCCGGAGCTCGTCGAGGCGCTCGGCGAGGAGATGGACGGCCGCTACACGATCGCCTCGTGGGCGTGGGAGACGGACTACATCCCCGAGCGCTGGGATCGCGCGTTCGGGCTCGTGGACGAACTGTGGGTGTACTCGACCTACATCGCCGACAACCTCGCGCGGGCGTCGAACGTCCCGATCGTGGTCATGCCGCTGCCGGTCGAAGCGCCGGACCCGGCCGGGGCGACGGTGCCGTTCGCGGTGCCGGACGGCTTCGTCTTCCTGTTCGTGTTCGACTTCTTCTCCACGCTCGAGCGCAAGAACCCGCTCGGGCTGGTGGAGGCGTTCAAGCAGGCGTTCGCCCCCGGCGAGGGGCCGACGCTGCTGCTGAAGACGATCAACGCGGACTACCGCGTGCAGGAGCGCGAGCGGCTGCGCTACGCGATCGGCGATCGGCCGGACATCGTGATGGTCGATCAGAGCCTGGAGCCGAACGAGCTCGCGGCCCTGTTCACCCGGGCCGACTGCTACGTCTCGCTGCACCGCGCCGAGGGCTTCGGGCTGACGCTCGCGGAGTCGATGGCGCTCGGCAAGCCCGTGATCGCCACGGGGTTCTCGGCCAACACGGACTTCATGACGCCGTCGAACTCCTACCTGGTGGACTGGGAGCTGACGGAGGTCGGGCCGGACGCGGAGCACTACCCGGCGAACGCGCACTGGGCCGAGCCGTCGCTCGAGCATGCCGCGGCGCTCATGCGCGAGGTCTTCGACGACCAGGACGCCGCGCGAGCCCGCGGCGACCGCGCGCGGCGCGACGTGCTCGCGTCGCTCAACACGAAGGCGATCGGCGAGCGTGCGCGGGCACGGCTGCTGCGCGTCTCCGCGCTGCGGGCCGGCCGTGCGCAGCCGGACGAGCGGTGGCCGCATCCGGACCTGCCGGGTCGGCTGGGCTTCGACCTTTCGGGCGGTGCCGCGGGTGGCGCGCGCGGGCTCGTGCGCCGGGGCGTCTTCCGCGCGCTCAAGCCGTACACCACGTCCGAGCGCGCGCTCGATGAGACCCTCGTGGAGAGCATCCGGCGTCTGTCGCTCGAGCTCGACGCCGAACGCGCGGCGTGGGCCCGGGAGCGCCGCATGTCGGCGCAGCGCGACGCGCGCCTGGAGGAGCTGCGGGTGCGGCTGGAGACGGCGGACCGGCACCGGCGGGCGCCCGATCAGGAGCGCATGGCTCAGGAGCTCGCGCAGCTGCTGACCGCCGCGCGCGCGATCCCGTTCATGGCCGGCGATCCGTTCGAGTACTTCGCGCACCCGGTCGCCGGGCGTGTGTTCGGGTTCCGCGCTGCAGCGGGCGAGGGCGTGCCCGACGAGGAGGCCTATCGGGCCTTCGAGGACATCTTCCGCGGCTCGCACGAGCGGGTGCGCTCGCTCGCGGAGCCGTACGCCGAGCTGATGGCCGGCCACGGCCCGGTGCTCGACGTGGGCTGCGGCCGCGGCGAGCTGCTCGAGGTGCTGCGCGACGCGGGGATCGAGGCGCGCGGCGTGGACCTCGACGCGGGCATGGCCGCCCGCGCCGCCGAGCGCGGGCTCGACGTGGTCGTCGGTGACGGCGTCGCGTACGTGGAAGGACTCGAGCCGGCGTCGGTCGGCGCGATCGTGTCGATGCAGGTGATCGAGCACCTCCCGCGGGAGGCGTTGCTGCGCCTGTTCGCGGCCGCCAAGCGCGCGCTGCGTCCCGGCGGGCTGTTCGTCGCCGAGACGGTCAACCCGCACGCCGGGCACGCGCTCAAGACCTTCTGGGTCGACCTGACCCACCAACACCCCGTCTTCCCGGAGGTCACGCTGGCGCTCGCCGCGGACGCGGGCTTCGCGGGCGCGTTCGTGTGCCATCTCGCCGGGGGCCGTGACGCCGAGCGTGACCGGTTCTCGGAGTCCTCGTACGCAGTGGTGGCCACCGCCTGACCGCGGTTGCCACAATGGGTCGCCGGATGGGCCTCTTTCGTCGCACGTTCACGCCGCGCGAGTTCCGGATCGTCGCGTACGTGGCGCTCGCCGTCTGCGCGATCATCGTGTTCTCCGGCGCCGCCGTGCGGCTCACGGGCTCCGGCCTCGGCTGCTCGGACTGGCCGCGCTGCAACGGCACGAGCCTCACGCCCGAGCTGAGCTACCACGCGCTGATCGAGTTCGGCAATCGCCTGATGACGAGCGTCGTCGCGATCCCGTGCCTGCTCGCGGTGTGGACGGCGTGGCGCCGTCGCCCGTTCCGGCGTGACCTGCTGCTGATCGCGGCCCTGCTGCCGGTCGGCGTGGCCGCGCAGGCCGTCTGGGGCGGCCTGACGGTCATCTTCGACCTGGCGCCCGGCTGGGTGATCATGCACTTCCTGCTGTCGATGTTGCTGCTGGTGGCGAACGTGGCGCTGGCGTGGCGGGCGACGTTCGAGTCCGGCACGCGGCCGCTCGCGCGTGATCGCGTGAGCACGTGGTCCGTCCGCCTGCTGGTGCTGCCGGGCTTCGTGTCGCTCACGGGCGGCACGATCGTCACGGCCGCGGGCCCGCACGCCGGCGGCGCGGGCACCGGCGACGTCGTCGAGCGGATCACGTGGCAGGGGCCCGGCGAGACGCTCAACTGGGCGATCGAGCGCCACTCGACGATGGGTGCGATCCTCGGGCTCCTGAGCGTCGCCGTGTGGGTGATCGTGCGCCGCCGGGACGACGACCCGCTGATCCGGCGCACGACGACCGTGGTCTGCCTGCTGCTGGCCTGCCAGGGCGCCGTCGGCATCGTCCAGTGGCAGCTGCACCTGCCGCCCGGGCTGGTGTGGGTCCACGTGACGCTCGCGACCGTGACGTGGATCGCGGTGCTCATCTCCGCGTGCGCCGGCGGGCGAATCCGCCAAGTGCAGTCGCCGGTCGAGCCGCCGGAGCGGCAGGTTCCCGCGCGCGAGCTGGCTCGCAGCTGATGGCCCGATGACCCACGTCTCACGCTGGCTCGGCGTGGTGGTGTCGGCCATCGCCGTCGGCGCGGTCGTCTACTGGATGACCCACCAGCCCGCGCCCGAGCTGCCGTCGACCGCGTCCGGCTTCGCCTGGCTCGGGCTGGCGCTCGCGCTCTCGCTGGCGGCGCTGGGCCTGCGCGGCTGGCGCTGGCACCGGATCATGGCCGTCGCGCAGATCGACCACACGCGCACGGACGCGCTGGCGCTGACCGCGGTCGCGTCGATGGGCAACAACGTGCTGCCCGCGCGCGGCGGCGAGGTGCTGCGGATCGCGCTGCTCGGTCAACGGTCGACCTCGCGGCGCCGGGACATCCTCGGCACCGTCGTCGCCGAGCGGCTCGTGGACGCGGTCGTGCTGGCCGCGGTGTTCGCGGTGCTGAGCCTCGGCCTCGCGGACTCGCCGGCCGGAGCGGGCACCGCCGCGCTCGTCGGCGCGGCGATCGTCGCCGGGTTCGGCGCGCTGGCGGTCTACGTCTACCTGCGCCGGGCGGGCCGCTTCGACCGCTTCGCGGAGATCGTGCGGCCGTTGGGGCGCTCGCTGCGGCTGTTCGCGCACCGCTCCGGCGTGCCGATCGTCGGCTGGTCGCTGGCGATCTGGGCCGCCGAGGCGGCGATCCTGCTGGCCATCGCGCGCTCGGTCGGCCTGACGATTATGCCCCAGGACGCGGCGCTCATCGTCGCCTTCGCGGCGCTCGCGACCGGGATCCCCGCCGCCCCGGCCGCGGCCGGCACCTACGACGGCGCGATGGTGCTGGGCCTGAAGGCCGCCGGCATCGCGGGCAGCGCGGCCTCGGGCATCCTCATCCTCAGCCGCGTGATCGTCTTCGGGCCGCCGACGCTGATCGGCCTGGTCGTGCTCGTCGTGCGCTACGGCGGCCTGCGCGCGGGCTACAAGACCTCGCGCAGCCTGCCGGTGTCCACGTCGTAGACGAACCCGCGCGCCTGCTTGTGCTGGATGAACGCGCTGTTGCGGATCCGGTTGAGCGAGTTGCGGACCTCGGCGTCGAGGTCGGAGAAGGACTCCGGTGACCACGGCGGCTTCATCCCGGTCTCCTGGCGCAGGTTCTCGCGGAACTCGTCGTCGGTGAACGTCAGCATCCCGCACTCGGTGTGGTGGATCACGATGATCTCGCGCGTGAAGAGCTTGCGCTGGGAGATCGCGAGCGAGCGGATCACATCGTCGGTGACGACGCCGCCGGCGTTGCGGATGATGTGCGCCTCGCCGTTGCTGAGTCCCAGGAGGGCGAAGATGTCCATGCGCGAGTCCATGCACGTGACGACCGCGACCTTCTTGCGTGGCGGCGTCGGCAGGTGGCCGCTGTCGAACCGGATCGCATAGGCCTGGTTGTTGATCAGGAACTCGTCGGTCGCGCTCATTTTGTCTCCGGAGCCTAGACTCTCGGGCTCATGCCCGAGTTGATCGAGGCCCCGTCGCGTGTCGAGGCGGCGGGCACCAAGCCCAAGCTCATCGACGAATACGTCGGTCGGGTGAACACCGGCGAGGACCGTGTGAGCGTGGCCCACATGCGCTCTCCGGCCGGCTGGGTCGAGCCCGGGCAGCGCCCGGACTTCGACGAGTACACCGTGGTGCTCAACGGCCGCATCGTGGTCGAGCACGAAGGCGGCTCGCTGGAGGTCGCCGCCGGCCAGGGCGTGCTCACGCGCGCCGGAGAGTGGATCCGCTACTCGACGCCCGAAGGCGCCGAGTACATCGCCGTCTGCCTACCCGCCTTCGCCCCGGACACCGTCCACCGCGACGACTCGTGAAGGGGGTCGCGATCGGCGTCGTGCTGCATCCGCGACGCGACAGCCGGGAGCACGTGGACCGGATCGTCCGCTGGGCGGACCGGCGCGGGATGGAGGTGCGCACGCTCGAGGAGGCGACGGACCTCGTCCCGTCCTCCGTGCGCACCGTGCCCGACGAGGAGCTCGCGATCGACGCCGCGCTCGTGATCGGCCTGGGCGGCGACGGCACGATCCTGCGGGCGCTGAAGGCCGCCACCGCGCACCAGGTCCCGGTGCTGGGCGTCAACCTCGGCCGGCTGGCGTTCCTGGCGGAGGTCAACCTCGACCAGCTCGCGGACGCGCTGGACCGGATCGATCGCGGTGAGCACTGGCTCGAGGAGCGCGCCGTGATGACCGTCAGCGGCACGTGCTTCCCGATGGAGATCAGCTCCTTCAACGACTCGGCGCTGTCGCGCATCCCGGGCCACGGCCCGGCCGCGCTGGCCGTCGAGGTCGAGGGCGAGATCTTCGCCCGCTACACGGCCGACGCGCTCGTGATCGCGACGCCGACCGGCTCCACCGCGTACTCGTTCGCGGCCGGCGGGCCGATCGTCTCGCCGCGCCACCGGGGGTTGCTGGTCACGCCGGTCGCGCCGCACGCCGCGTTCGACCGCGCCGTGTTCCTGCACCCCGAGGAGACGCTGCGCGTCCACGTGCTGGAGCGGTCCGCGCCGCTGCTGCTGGAAGCCGACGGCCAGCGCGTGGCCGAGCTGCGCGAGCGCGACTGCATCGAGTTCTCCATCAGCGCGACCCCCGCGCGGATCCTGCGCCTGCACGCGCAGGGCTTCTACGAGCGCGCGCGTCGCAAGCTCCAGATCGCGGACTCGAGCGAGCTGGCCCCACGGTGAACCGGCGCGGGCGGGAGCGGCGCGGCCGGCCGGCTCCGGCGCCCGTCGCGGTCCGCACCGCGTTCGCCCAGGCCGAGGTCATCGCCAACGGCGCGTCGTCGCGGACGTTGTTCCTCGACGGGCGCGAGGCGGGCGTGGTCGACCTCCGCGACCCGACGAAGCTCACGTTCGGCTACATGCGCCGGATCGCCGATCTGATCGACGCCTTCCGGCCCGCGGGGTCGTCGATCGACGTGCTGCACGTCGGCGGCGGCGCGTGCGCGCTTCCCCGCTACGTCGAGGCGACGCGACCGCGCTCGAACCAGACCGTGTGGGAGATCGACGCGGGCGTGGTCGCGCTGGCCCGCGAACACCTTGGCCTGCGGGCGTTCCCGCGGCTGCGCGTGAAGGTCGGCGACGCGGCCGAGCTGATCGCCGGGCGGGCCGACAAGTGCGCCGACTTGGTGATCGGCGATGCCTTCGACGGACCCCATGTGCCAGGTTCCTTGTCCGTGGCCGGATTTGTGGAGCAGGTGCGACGGGTGCTGCGGCCGGCGGGCGTGTACGCGCTCAACGTGATCGACGTGCCTCCGCTGGAGGAGGTGCGCGTGCACGACGAGCTCATGCGCGCCGTGTTCGCGCACGTGGCGTGGGTCGCCCCGCCGGGCGTGCTGCGCGAGCGCTCCCCGGGGAACGTCGTGCTCTTCGGGAGCGGCGTGCCGTTACCGCTGGCGACGCTGCAGCGCCACGCGGCGGCCGCGGTCCCGCGTGAGCAGGTGCTGGAGCGGTGACGCGCTCGCGCAAGCAGCTCGCGCTCGTCGCCGCGATCATGGGCTCGTTCGTCGCGGGCCTGGACTCGACCGTGGTCAACGTCGCGCTCCCGGCGATCCGCGAGGACCTCGGCGGCGGGCTCGCGGGCCAGCAGTGGGTCTCGAACGCCTACCTGCTCACGCTCGGGTCGCTGATCCTCGTGGCGGGCTCCCTCGGCGACATCTACGGCGAGCGGCGCGTGTTCTCCGTCGGCGTCGGCGGGTTCGGCGTGGTGAGCGTGCTGTGCGCGGTCGCGCCCTCGATCGAGGTGCTCGTGGCCGGCCGCGCGCTGCAGGGCGTGTTCGGCGCGCTGCTGACGCCGAGCGCGCTGGCCGTCATCATCGCCGCCTTCCCGCCCGACGAGCGCGGCGCGGCGATCGGCTCCTGGACCGCCTGGTCGGGGATCGCGATGGTCATCGGCCCGCTCGCCGGCGGCTGGCTCGTCGACACGCTGACCTGGCGCTGGATCTTCGCCATCAACGTCCCGTTCGTGCTCGCGACGCTGATGCTCGTGTCGATGGCGGTGCCGCCCTCGACACGCCGGCGCGGCGTGCGCCTGGACTGGCTCGGCGCCGTCCTGACGACGTTCGGCCTCGCCGGCCCGGTGCTCGCCCTGATCAACCCGTCCCTGTGGTTCGCGGCGCCGATCGGCGTGGCCCTGCTCGCGGTGTTCATCTGGCACGAGCGCCGCACCCCCGCTCCGATGCTCCCGCTGGAGCTGTTCGCGCGCCGCAACTTCCTGTTCGGCAACCTGCAGACGTTCGCCATGTACGGCGGCCTCGGCGCGCTGTTCTTCTTCCTCACGCTCTTCCTGCAGCAGGTCGCGGGCTACACGGCGCTCCAGGCCGGCGTCGCGACGATCCCGACGACGCTGGTCATGTTCACGCTGTCGCGCCGCTTTGGCGCGTTGGCCGACAAGCTCGGCCCGCGCCTGTTCATGGGCTGCGGCCCGCTGGTCAGCGCGGTCGGCATCGCCCTGATGCTCCGCCTGGACGAGACCGTCGCCTACTGGACCGACCTCTTCCCGGCCCTGCTCCTGTTCTCCCTGGGCCTGACCGCCACCGTCACGCCCTTGACCGCGACCGTCCTGGCCGACGCCGACGAGCACAACGCCGGCATCGCCTCCGCCGTCAACAACGCCATCGCCCGGGTCGCCTCGCTGCTCTGCATCGCCGCCGTCGGCGCGGTCGTGGCGTCCGTCTCCTCCGGCCCGGACGGCACGTTCGGCCTCGACGGCTTCCACACGGCCGTCGCGATCTGCGCGACGCTGCTCGCGCTGGGCGGCGCGCTCGGCCTCACGGGCATCCGCAACCCGCGCCGTGAGGTGCGCTGCGCGGACTGCGCGGCGGGCGCGCAGTCCGTCAACGAGCCTCCGGTCGCGACGACTACTTGACGCGGATCGTGCCCGTCATGCCGCGATGGAGCGTGCAGACGTACTGGAAGCTGCCCTTCTTGGGGAACTTGCGCTTGTAGGTGCCGCTCTTCTTGACGGCGGTCTTGAAGTTGGAGCCGACGACGTCGTGGCCCTTCTTCCCGACCCAGCGCCAGGTGACGGTGCCGCCGGCCGCGATCGTCGCCGTCTTGGGGGAGAAGACGTTGTCGCCGACCTGGACGGTGGCGGCCTTCTGGGCGACGGAGGCCTTGGCCTGCTTGGCCGGGCGGAGGGTGACGGCGCGGGTCTCGGTCTTGCCGGCGACGGTGAAGCGCAGAGTGACCTTGAGCTTGCCGAGCTTGCGCAGGGCGCTCTTGCCCTTCGCGCTCAGCGGGAGCGTGAACTTCTTCGTGGCGCCCGGGGCGACGGTGTAGCTCGCGCGGCCGACGCGGACCGGCTTGGCCTTGGCCTTCAGGGCGGCGAGGGTCTCGACCGTCACGGTGGCGCTGGTCGAGCCGCCCTTGATCGAGCCGGCGACCGCGATGCCGCGCTGGGTCGCGGCCAGCGTCAGCTTCGGGGCGGTGGCGCCGGAGGTCGGCGGGGCGGTCGTGTCCGCGGGGCCGCCGCCCGGGGGCGGCGTGGGCGTAGCGGCGCCGGGCAGCGGAGTGGCGGTCGGGGTCGGCGTCGGGGTCGCCTCGACCGGGAGCGTGCCGTCCGGGTTGGCGACGGTGACCTTGCCGTCCATGCCGTTGTGGTCGTCGCAGATGAAGCGGTACACGCCGGGACCGGGGAACGTGCAGGTGCCGGTCCAGCCCGGGCCCTCGGAGCTGGCGGGGAGGACGCTGCCGGTCGGGCCGGTGCGACGGCCCGCGAGCTGCGTGCAGGTGACGCTCCGGTTCGCGAAGTTCACGTTGTGGACCTCGTCGCCCTCGGCGTAGTCGAACCGGACCGCCCCGCCGACCGCCACGGTGGACTCGGCGGGCGCGTACACGTTGTCGCGCACGTCCACGTTCGCCAGCAGCGGCAGCTGCCGCGCCTGGGCGATCGCCACCACGCCCACGAAGAGCGCCACCATCAATGCTCCGACCCGCAGCGTCGCCATCCCGAACCCCTTCGTCAAGGTACCTTTACAGCTTTCGTCCGGCATCCTACTGAGGTCTGACACCTGTCCAGTTGGAGAGGACAAGCTTCAGCTTCCGCGCTACGGTCGACCGCGATGGCTGACGTGACCCAGTCCTTGCTCGCCGCCGGCTTCGTGGAGACGGTCTTCCATTGCCCGTCCTGCGGGTTGGGGGGCACCTCGCTCTCGCGCCCCACGCAGCTGCTCGACCGCACGTGCGCCGACTGCAACGAGCCGGTCGTGTCGACCGTGCTCGACCGCTTCAGCCGCGGCTAGCCCACTCACGGGCGAGGATCGCGTAGATCCCGGTGTCCGCCCACTCGCCCTTGAACCACTCGTCCTCGACGAAGTGCGCCTCTTCACGCAGGCCCAGCCGGCGGCACAGCGCGGTCGAGCCGTCGTTGCGCGGGTCGAGCACGGCGATGATCCGGCGCAGCCCGACCTGGTCGAACGCGAGCGCGAGCATCGCGCCGGCCGCCTCGCTCATATAGCCGCGCCCCTGGAAGTCCGGGTGCAGGCTCCAGCCGATCTCGGCCGTCTGCTGCTCGACGCTCTTGATCGTGAAGTACACGTCGCCGATCACGCGGCCGTCGAGCGTCGCCGCGATCTGCCAGTAGTCGCCGTCGCCGGCGAGCACGTGCGCGTCGGCGTACTGGGTGACCTTCTCGGCGACGGTCGGCCGATCGCGCGGCTCGTAGGTCATGTACCGGCAGACGTCCTCACGCGACTGGTAGGCGTGGACGTCGTCGATGTCGCTGACGGTCATGAACCGCAGGACGAGCCGCTCGGTCCGGAGCGGCGACGGGAACGAGAACGGCAGCTGCACGCCGGCAACGCTACGGGATCGACCCAGCCGAGTCAGAACCCGAACCGGCCGAAAAGCGAAGAATTGCCTGGCCACGCGATCCAGCGACGGGCGGCGCGCATGTATGCATCCGGTCGTGGATCATGCAACTGCCGTTCCTCCTCACATCGGCGGGGCCGCGCCCGCCGACACGGGCGCGGCGCTCCGCACCGAACCGCGCATGGCGGTTGTCCGCCATCCATCCGGTGTGCTGGCTCCATATCGGCGGGGCCGCCGGTCCCGGAAGCTCCTCGGCATGGACCTCAACGCCCTTGAAGGGAGCTTCGATCTCGTCGCGCCGCGCGGCGACGAGCTCATGGAGCTCTTCTACGCCCGCCTGTTCGCGACGGCCCCGGCGGTGCAGCCGCTGTTCGCGCACGCCGACATGGCCCGCCAGCGCCAGATGCTGCTCTCCGCGCTCGTGCTCCTGCGCCGCAGCCTGCGCAACCTGGACGCGGTGCTCCCGCGGCTGCGCGAGCTGGGCGCGCGCCACGTCGCCTACGGCGCCGAGGAGGCGCACTACGCCGTGGTCGGCTCGACGCTGATCGGCGCGATGGCCGAGCTCGCCGGCGGCGACTGGCGGATCGAGTACACCGAGGCCTGGACCGAGGCCTTCGGCGTCGTCGCGGGCGCGATGCTCGAGGGAGCGGCCGAAGCCGAGCTCCTCGCCGCGGCTTAACGCGCGAAGGGCCGGCGCGGACGCCGGCCCTTCAACGCTCCTCCCACGGCAGCGGGCTACCAACCGCCGCCGAAGCCGGGCACCTCCTCCTGGGGCTGCTGCTGCTGCTCCTCCTGGGCGGAAGACGTAGTGGTGGTGGGACGCTCGCCGAGCTTGACCGTCAGCGTCTGCTGCTTGCCGGAGCGCGTGATCTGCACCTCGACCGAGTCGCCGGCCTTGTGCTCGTCGACCAGCGAGGAGAGCGAGGAGCTGTCCTCGACGGCCTTGCCGCCGAGCGACGTGATGACGTCGCCGACCTGCAGGCCGCCGGTCGCCGCCGGGCCGCCCGCGGTGACCGCGCCGACCTGGGCGCCCGCGCCCTGCGCGTCACCGGACTGCACGCCGAGGTAGGCGTGGCTGACCTTGCCGCTCGCGCGCAGCTGCTCGACGACGGTCTTGACCGTGTTCGAGGGGATCGCGAAGCCGATGCCGACGTTGCCGGCCTGGCCGCCGGACGAGCTCGAGCCCGTGGACTCGATCTGCGAGTTGACGCCGATCACCTGGCCGGCCGCGTTGAACAGCGGGCCGCCCGAGTTGCCGGGGTTGATCGCGGCGTCGGTCTGGATGACGTCGTCGATCGAGAAGCCGTTGGGCGAGGAGATCTCGCGCTGGAGCGCGGAGACCACGCCGACCGTGAGCGTGCGGTCGAGGCCGAACGGGTTGCCGATCGCGTACGCGTCGTCGCCGACTTCGACGCCGCTGGAGTCCGCGAGCTGGAGCGGCTTGAGGTTGGAGGCGGTGACCTTCAGCAGCGCGAGGTCGGTCGAGGCGTCCTCGCCCACGAGCTTGGCGTCGAGCGTCTTGCCGTCACCGATCTTGGCCTTGATCTGGCCGTTCGCGCCCTCGATGACGTGCGCGTTGGTGACGAGGTAGCCGTCGTTGGAGACGACGAAGCCTGAACCGGTGCCGGAGCCGGTCGTGATGTAGGCGACGGAGTCCTTCGCGGACTGGTAGACGTCGTGCGGGGAGAGGGCGGTGGACGAGTCGGACGTGGTGGCGGCGACGGTGCGCGTGGTCGCGACCGTCCGGACGGAGGGGGAGTCGTCGTGCAGAGCGGTGGTAGCGACGGCGCCCGCGCCGCCGCCGATCACCGCGGCGGCGGCGAGGGGGAGGAGGGGCTTCACAAGCTTCATGCCAAGCATGTTCGGCCCCGTCGCTGAGCGTTTCCTAGCGGCGCGCTAAGCCGTCCCTCGCGGCTTTATAAGAAGCTCGCAAGAGCCTCCCGGCTAGCGCTCGGAGGGGAGCTTGACGTTGTCGACGGCCGGGGTCGTCGGTGCGGCCTGCTCGGTCACCGCGCGTGAGGCGGGCTGGCCGTAGAGCTGCGGGTCGAGGTACTTGCCGCGGTCGTCGGCGCTCTTGGTGGTGACCGGGTCGATCGCGTGCTGCTTTGCCTGCGGGTCGCGACGGACGCCGATCACGTTCCAGGAGACCTTCGTGCGCGGGTGCTCGGTGCGGATCACGAAGCGGCCCTTGCGGACCTCGCGCTCGACGATCGCCTGGCCGAACGTGCCGATCGGCGTCAGCTGGTAGCGCCAGTCGGCGGCGAGCGTCTCGGCGTATTCGGGGAGCTTGACCGTGGCGCGGCCCTTCGCGTCGGTGCGCACGTTGCCGCTGTAGGTGACGGTCATCGTGTCCGTCTCGACCGGCGTGTGCGTGAGCGTGCGCTGCGCCGGCGCGCGCGGGTCGTCGATCTTGAAGCCGCTCTTGGTGCCGGTGACGGTCAGGTCGCCGTTGATCTGGACGCGGCCGTTGAACACCGCGGCCGTCGCACCCGCTCCGGCGTTCCCCTGGACGAACAGCGCGGTGCCGTTGACGCCGTTCGTGACCGCCTCCAGCGTGTTGTTCGGGTTGCTGGCGTTCGTGTTCTCGAAGCGGCCCGCGTTGCCCTTGCCGCCGCTGATGCCCGTCTGACCGAGCACGCCGATGCCGCCGTTCGGGTCGGTGACGAACCCGCGGACGCCGTAGCCGCCCTCGCCATCCATCCGGCCGACGATCGCGCCCAGGCCGTTGCACTTGCCGACGTTCTGCTCGCAGACCGCGCCGTTCTGGCGCCCGACGATGACCTCGCCGCGCGAGCTGTCGCCGACCACCGCCGCGTTGGACATGGACTCGGTGATGCCCCAGATCGCGTTGCCGGCGGTCATGGCGAAGACGCCGGCGCTCGGGCCGTCGTTGTCGACGACCAGCCCCCGTGCCCCCGAGGTGCCGGGGACGTTGAGCGTGAGCGCGTCGTCGGTGTCGTTCGTGGCGAGCGTGATCGGGGCCTTGAGCCCGGCTTTGACCGTCTCGCACGTCACCGTGCCGTCGGCGGCGACGGAGCGCACGTAGGAACCGGCCACGCACGTGCCGGACACGCGCTGCTGGTAGCCCGAGGCGGGAAGTCCGCCGAGCAGGTCGGCGTCGAGGGCGGAGCCTGCGCCGTCGACGGTCAGCAGCTTGGCGAGCACGTCCTGCGCGCTGTCGGGCGAGCCGGCGGGCCCGATCGCGCCGGTCTCACCCTTGGTGCCGGTCTCACCCTTGGCGCCCGGCGCGCCCGCGGCGCCCGGAGCGCCGGCGTCACCATTGGCGCCCGCCTTGCCGTCCTCGCCCTTCGCGCCGGCCGTGCCCTCGACCACCCACGTGATCTTCTTCTGGCGGCCGGCGCACTTGGCGTTCTTGGTCGTCAGGTTGAGCGTCTTCGACTTCGCCGCGACGCATGCGTACAGCTGCGTGGGCGGCACGGCGGCCTCCGCCGCGGGCGCGCCGGCAACGGCGGTCCCGACGGCCGCGACGAGCGCGACCAGCGCGCGGCATCGCAGGAACGAGGCGAGGTCAGGCATGCGGCTGCGTCTCCCGGAAGGATTCAAGTCCTTCCAGTAGTCGGCAGCCGCTGCCGGTGCTTCAGTCCGCGAGCTTCACGAGCTCACCCTCGAGGTGTCCGTGGACGGCGAAGCGGTCCCCGTCCTCGCCGAAGGTCACCTTCGACGGCAGCAGGATCGGCTGCTTGAAGCGCACCTCGACCGCGAACGCGTCCGGGAGCCGGAGCGACGCCAGGCAGCGGGCCTTGGTCCACATGCCGTGCGCGATCGCGCGCGGGAAGCCGAGCGCCTTGGCGGTGATCGGGTGCAGGTGGATCGGGTTGCGGTCGCCGGAGACGGACGCGTAGCGGCGACCGAGGTCGTCGGCCACGCGCCACTGTGCGGTGACGGGAGGCGGTTCGAACGCCGGCGGCTTCGGCACCGACTCGTCCCCGGCGCCGCGCTTGAGGTTCGTCGCGAAGCCCTGCCAGACGAGCTCGTCGCGGACGCGCGCCTCGGTGACGAAGTCGAAGGTCTTGCCGCGCCGGTGCGGCTCGAAGCCCCGCACCGAGGCGGTGATCGTCAGGTCCTCGCCGAGCAGGAGCGGCCGGTGCTGGACGATCCGGTTGGCGATGTGCACCACGCCCACCGCGCTGAACGGCGCCTTCCCCAGCAGCGCCATGTGCAGCGGGTGGCCGAGCACGTGCGGGTACGTCGGCGGGAGCTCGTCGCGCAGCGTGAAGCCACACAGGTGCGCGTAGTCGGCGAGGTGGTCCGCGTCCACCGTCACCTCGCGCGTCAGCAGGTCACCCGGCAAGCCGGAACCGCGGCCGGGCAGCGCGGCCTTCAACGTCGTCAGCATGTTCACGCCCCCAGCAGCGACTGGCCGCAGACCCGGACGACGTTGCGATCGACGCCGGAGCCCGCCAGCCACGCGACGGTCTCGGCCACGTCGACCGGCAGCCCGCCCTGGCGCAGCGAGTTCAGCCGGCGGCCGACCTCCCGCACGCCGACGGGCATCGCCGCGGTCATCGCGGTCTCGATGAAGCCGGGCGCCACGGCGTTCGCGGTGATCCCGCGTTCCAGCGAAAGCCCCGTCACGAGGTCGATCAGCCCCGCCTTGGACGTCGCGTAGTTCGTCTGCCCCGCGTTGCCCGCGATCGCGGCCATCGAGGACACGCACACGATCCGCCCGTCGTCGCGCAGGACCGGCAGCAGCGCGTCCGTCAGACGCTCCGGCGCGAGCAGGTTGACCTCCATCAGCGACTGCCAGCGGTCCTCGGGCATCTTCGCCAGCGTGCGGTCCTTGGTCACGCCCGCGTTGTGGACGAGGATGTCGAGGCCGTCCGCGAAGCGCTCCGCCAGCACCTCCGGAGCCTCGGGCGCCGTGATGTCGAGCTCGACGTCCGCATCCTTCAGATCGAGCCGGACGACTGTCGCGCCCTCGCGCTCGAGCACGTCCGCGATCGCCGCGCCGATCCCGCGCGAGCCGCCGGTCACCAACGCCGTCCGGCCCGCGACGGGCCGCTCCGAACCGCTGCCGACCTGGATGACCTGGCCGGAGACGTAGGCGGAGCGCGGCGTGAGGAGGAACCGCAGCGTCGGCGCGAGCTGGTCCTCGGCGCCTTCGTCGACGTGCACGAGGTTGACCGTGACGCCGCGCGGCCCGACCTCCTTGCCGAGCGACCGCGTGAAGCCCTCCAGAGCGCGCCGCCCGTCGCCGAGCACGACGACCCGGCCGCTGCGCTGCAGCCGTCCCACCGTCGGATAGAAGAACCGCTGCAGCTCGACGAGCCCCGCGGAGTCGACGATGCCCGTCGCGTCGAACACGAGCGCGCGGAACTTCTGATCGGCCGGCGCCTCCGGGTTGAACACGGCCGCGTCCAGGCCGGCCCGGGCGGCGGACTCGCGCACCGGGTCGTCCAGCGCGGTCGCGGAGTCCGCGCCCATCGCCTTCAGGACCCGCGCGGCCGCCTCGGCCACGCGCCCCGCGCCGCCCAGCAGCACGCGCCCGCCCACCTCGGACGACCCGCGCGCCAGCTCGACCGGCTGCGGCAGCCCGATCTTCTTGCCGACCGTCGAGGTGACCGGCATCCGCATCAGCTGCGAGTAGAGATCGGCCATCGTCTACTTCTCCAGGATCGCGACGACGCCCTGGCCGCCCGCCGCGCAGATCGAGATCACGCCGCGGCCCGAGCCGCGCTCGTCCAGCGCCTTCGCCAGCGAGGCGACGATCCGCCCGCCGGTCGCGGCGAACGGATGCCCGGCGGCCAAGGACCCACCGTTGACGTTCAGCTTCTCGGACGGGATCTCGCCCAGCGGCGCGTCCTGGCTGAGCCGCTCGCGCGCGAACACCGGATCGCGCCACGCTCTCAGCGTCGCCGCCACCTGCGCGGCGAACGCCTCGTGGATCTCGAACAGGTCCACGTCGCCGAAGCCGATCCCGGCCCGGTCGAGCAGCTTCGGCAGCGCGTAGGCGGGCGCCATCAGCAGCCCTTCGCCCTTGTGCACGTGATCGACGGCGGCCGTCTGCGCGTCGGCGAAGTACGCGAGGATCGGCAGGCCGCGCTCCTTGGCCCACTCCTCGCTCGCCAACAGCACGGAGGAGGCGCCGTCCGACAGCGGCGTCGAGTTGCCGGCGGTCATCGTGCCGTCGGCCCCGCCGAACACCGGCTTGAGCTTCGCGAGCTTCTCGACCGACGAGTCCGGCCGCAGGTTCTGGTCGCGCTCGAGCCCGAGGTACGGCGTGATCAGGTCCCCGAAGAACCCGCGCTCGTACGCCGCCGCCATCCGCTGATGCGACTGCGCCGCGAGCTCGTCCTGCTCGGCGCGCGTGACGCCCCACTCCTTGGCCATCAGCGCCGTGTGCTCGCCCATCGACAGTCCGGTGCGCGGCTCGCTGTTCTGCGGCACCTCCGGCACGACCTGCCCCGGCCGCAGCCGCGTCAGCGTGCGCGCCCGCGACGGCAGCGACTTCGCGCGATTGAGGTCGAGCAGCACCTGCCGCAGGTCCTCGTTGACGGCGATCGGCGCGTCGGAGGCCGTGTCCACGCCGCCGGCGATCCCGACGTCGATCTGGCCCAGGGCGATCTTGTTCGCGACCGCGATCACGGTCTCCAGCCCGGTCCCGCACGCGCGTTGGATGTCGTAGGCGGGCGTGTCCGGCGCGAGCTTGGAGCCGAGCACGGCCTCGCGCGTGAGATCGCGATCGCGCGAATGCTTCAAGACGGCGCCGGCGACGACCTCGTCCAGCCGTACGCCCTCGAGGCCGAACCGCTCGACGAGCCCGTCCAGGGTCGCCGTGAGCATGTCCTGGTCGGACGCGTGTGCGTACGGCCCGTTCGACCGCGCGAACGGGATCCGGTTGCCGCCGACGATGGCGACGCGACGTGTGTTCATCGTGACCTCAGTCCGGGTTCGATCGTGCGAATCAACAGCTCGGCGGTGCGTTCCGCGCTCATTGCGCCCGAGCGCAGCCACCAGCGGCCCAGCGCCTCCGCGGCGCCGAAGATGGCCACCGAGAGCGGCTCGACGGCGCGCGACTCCGTGCGCTCAGACAGCGCGGCGGTAACCATCGCCTCCATGTCGTCGCGGTACTCCCGCGCACGCACCGCGATGTCCCCGCCCGACGGCAGCGAGTCGTCGTGCAGCATCCGCCACGCGTCCTTGTCCGCGTCGAGGAACGCGAAGAACGCGTGGATGCCGTCACGCAGCGCCTCGGGTGCGCTGGCGGCGGCCGAGACGGCGCTCACCACGTGCTCGGTCAGCGCGTCGGCGGCGGGCTTCATGCACGCCAGGAACAGCTGTTCCTTGTTGCCGAAGTAGTTGTAGAGGAGCGGCTTCGTGACGCCGACCGCGGCCGCGACCTGGTCCATCGTCACGGCCGCGTACCCGTGCGCCGCGAACAGCGCACGGGCCGTGTCCAACGTCTGCTGCTCCCGCTCGGCGCGGGGCAGACGCGTTCTCACGCCGGAACCCGCTCCTGCTCGTTCGCGACGACGCGCGCGTCGCCGAGCGCGGTCTCCGGCACGCCGAACGCGTCCACGAGCTCACGTGAGTGCGGGCGCAGCTCGCCGCACAGGGTGTTGACGGCCTTGATGACCGCCTTCGAGCGGGCGCCCGAGAGCCGTCCGTGCTCCTGGTAGTAGCCGCGCTCGTCCTCGATCGTCGAGAGCGCGTACAGCGAGCACAGCTTGCTGAGGAGCGGATTCTGCTCGGCGGCGGCCACGAACGACTCGAGGATCACGAGGTCCACCCACGAGCGACCGACCGCGAGCACGTGGTCCTGGGTGTCGACGAGGACGCTGAACGGGTCCTTGCCCGCGTCCATCCCGCCCTTCAGCCGTCGCGCGGCGGCGGTGAGCAGGTGCTCGTGGCGCCAGCGGAACAGGTCCAGCTGCGTCTTGTGGGCGAGCAGGTCGGCGTCGTCGTCGCGGCCCGGGAGCACCGAGTCGGCGACCTTGCGCAGCGCGGTCCGCTCGCTCAGCACGCTGAGCGCCTGGCCGGCGACGAACTGGACCATCGCGATCGGGTTCAGGTCGCCGAACGAGTCCTTGTAGTCCGTCAGCAGGTTCTTGGCCGTCAGCTGCAGCAGGACCGTGTTGTCGCCCTCGAACGTGGTGAAGACGTCGGTGTCGGCCTTGAGCGCCGCGAACCGCGACGAGCGCAGGTAGCCCGCGCCGCCGCACGCCTCGCGGCAGGTCTGGATCGTGTCCGTGGCGTTCCAGGTGGCCAGCGCCTTCACGCCCGCGGCGAGCGTCTCGAGCTCACGCCGCTCGCGCTCCGGGGTGTTCTCGTCGGTGAACACCGCGTGCAGGTCCTTGATCAGCCGCAGCTGCGTGAACGACAGCGCGTACGTCTTCGCGAGCGGGATCAGGAGCCGGCGCTGGTGCGTGCGGTAGTCCATCAGCAGCGCTTCCTGCTCGGCGCCCGGGACGCCGAACTGGCGGCGCTCCAGCCCGCGGCGGATCGCGATCGTGAGCGCGACCTTCGAGGCGCTGATCGACGCGCCGCCGACGCTCACGCGGCCCTGCACGAGCGTGCCGAGCATGGTGAAGAAGCGCCGGGTCGAGCTCTCGATCGGGCTGAAGTACGTGCCGTCCTCGTGCACCTGCGCGAGCTTGTCGAGCAGGTTCTCGCGCGGGATCCGCACGTTGTCGAACCAGATGCGGCCGTTGTCGACGCCGTTGAGGCCGAGCTTCGGGCCGCAGTCCTCGATCCGCACGCCGTCGCAGACCTCGCCGTCCTCATGACGGATCGGGACGAGCAGCGCGTGCACGCCGCGCGACTCGCCGCCGGTGATCAGCTGCGCGAAGACCACGGCGAGCCGACCGTCGCGGGCGGCGTTGCCGATGTAGTCCTTGCGCGCGTCGTCGTCGGGCGTGTTGACGACGAACTCCTGCGTGTCCGGGTCGTAGGTCGCGGTCGTGCGCAGATGCTGCACATTGGAGCCGTGACCGGTCTCCGTCATCGCGTAACACCCCGGGAGCTCCATCGAGCCGACGTCCTGCAGGTAGCGAGCGTGATGCTTCTCGGTGCCCAGGTGCAGGATCGCGCCGCCGAACAGGCCGAACTGCACGCCGCACTTGACGAGCAGCGACAGGTCTCCGAGGGCGAGCGTCTCGAACGCGGCCACGACCGCGCCCGGGTTGTCCTTGCCGCCGTACTCGGCGGGGTAGCCGATCGCGGTGTCGCCCTGGGAGGCGAGCTCGCGGCTCCACTCGAGCACACGAGCGCGGTGCTCCTCGAGCGGCAGGTCGTCGACGGGTTCGTTGCCGGGCTGCGACAGCCACCAGCGGACCCGATCGCGGGTCTGCGTGTAGGGGCCGTCGAGCAGGGCGCGCAGGGTTTCGGCGGTGCTCATGCTCCCATGGTTACCGACCTATAAATTTATATGCCGGTATGTGTGCAGAAACACACTCCTCAAGGTTGCGCACCGGGTAGCCGATAGGGGAGTGATGCGCCGCGTCTCAGCCTTGATCGCCGTCTTCCTGTTCGCCGCTCCGGCCGCGGCGCACGCCGGCGAAGGCGACATCATCGTCATCCGCGAGCCGGGCGCCGACGCCCGCGACATCCGCGAGGACGCCGGCGTCCGCATCGTCAAGCCGCTCGGCCTCGAGCACGCCGAGCTGGTCAAGCCGCGCGACGGTGACGTCGCCGAGGCGGTCACCGAGCTGCGCGCCGACGACGACGTCGTGCTGGCCGAGCCCGACCGCCGCGTCTCGATCAACCGCCTGGACGCGCCGAACGACCCGTACTTCGCGTCGCTGTGGGGCCTGCCCGACAGCGCCGTCCCCGCCGCCTGGACGAGCACCACCGGCGCCGGCGTGACCGTCGGCGTCGTCGACACCGGCGTGCGCGCCGACCACCTCGACCTCGCCGGCCAGCTCACGGGCAACCCGGGCGAGATCGGCGGCGGGCGCGAGACCAACGGCCTCGACGACGACGGCAACGGCCTCATCGACGACTTCCGCGGCTGGGACTTCATCTCCGCCGACAACCTGCCGCAGGACGGCAACGGCCACGGCACGCACGTGACGGGCACGATCGCCGCCCTCGCCGACAACGGCCGCGGCGTCGCCGGCGTCGCTCCTGGCGCGAAGGTCGTCCCGCTCCGCGCGCTCGACAACAGCGGCAACGGCTTCATGAGCACGATCGCCAGCGCGCTCGACTACGCCGGCGACCTCGGCCTGCCCGTCGTCAACGCCTCGCTCGGCGGCGGCTACTCGACCGTGCTCGAGCGCGTCGTCGCCGCGCATCCGAACACGTTGTACGTCGTCGCCGCCGGCAACTCGAACGCCAACAACGACGATCCCGCGATCGCGAGCTTCCCGTGCGCGCTGCCGCAGGCCAACGTCCTGTGCGTCGCCGCGCACGACCGCGACAACGCCCGCGCGAGCTTCTCCAACTACGGCGCGACCACCGTCGACCTCTCCGCTCCGGGCGTGAGCATCGTCTCCACCTGGAGCACCGGGTCGAACGCCTACGCGACGACGCAGGGCACGTCGATGGCCTCCCCGCACGTCGCCGGCGCCGCCGCCGACGTGCTCTCCGCCCGGCCCGGCGTCACCGCCGCCCAGCTCAAGTGGGCGCTCACGTCCTCCACGGACATCACCCCCGCGCTCGTCGGCACGACGGTCACGGGTGGGCGCCTGGACACGGCGGCCGCCGTCGCCGCGATCAACGGCACGCTGCCCGTCGAGGTCGCTCCCCCGACGCCGACGGTCACGCCGACGCCCGACGCGCCGGTCGTCACGCCCCCGCCGCCGCCCCCGCCGGTCGCGATCGCGACGCCGACCCCGGTCGTCACGCCCGAGCCGACGCCCGCGGAGCCCGCGTCGCCGCGCCTGACCGACGTCAACGTCGGCGGCTCGCTCTCCGGGGTCAAGGGCAAGCTGCGCGTCTCCTTCAAGCTCACGCGCTCCGCCAAGGTGCGCTTCGCCGTGCACGCCAAGGGCAAGTCGAAGGCGCTCGCGACCTGGACCAAGCAGGCGCACCGCGGCGGCAACCAGTTCACGCTCACGCGCAAGCTGCCGACCGGCAAGACGCTCAAGCGCGGCGCCTACACGCTCTCCGTCTCGCTCAGCGCGAGCGCGCAGTCTTCGACTGCGATCCGCGTCCGGTAACCCGGCGCGGGAGCGGCACGGGCGACATCCGGTCGGCCACCGCGCCGGCGAACGCGCGCGGCTCGAGCTTGGACGCGATGTCGATCAGCTCGTGGCGTTCGGCCGGCGTGAGGTGCCGCGCGCGGCGCACGAGGTGCGCGGCCCGCCGGCGCTCGGTGGGTGTGAGCGCGCCAAGATGGCGGCGCGCCAGGAGGGCCAGCTGGAGGGCGGCAATGACCTTGAAGAGCGGCAAACGGCTTACGGTCCGGAGCATCGAGTCGAGGCTACCCAGCTCAAGGTCAGCATGAAAACGTCGATCACACGGGGCGCTTCATGTCTTTTGCATCTGCATCGTCGCTGCTGCCTCTGTCGCTGCTGCCCGAGGCGGCGGTGATCCTCTCCCCGGACGGGGAGGTGCTCGTCGCCAGCCCGCCGGCCCGGGACATGTTCCGGCGCGACCCGGTCGGGCTCGGGCTCGACGAGCTGGTCGCCGACCCGGACGTGCTCGCCGTCGCCGTCGCGGAGCTCGGTCGCTTCGACTTCCTCCCGCAGGTCGCGCTCGAGGGCGTGCGGGAGGACGGGACGCCGTTCGCGATCGACGCCAGCGTGCGCGCCCTCGACGGAGGCGCGCTGCTGTGCGTGTTCCGCGAGCTGCAGCGGTTGCACCACGGGGCCCTGGACTTCGCGTTCGACCACGCCGCGGTCGGGATGGCGCTGTTCAACACCGACGGCGAGTTCATCCGCCTCAACGCGGCGATGTGCGGCCTGGTCGGGCGGCCCGCGGACGAGCTGCTCGGTCGCCGCGACCAGGAGTTCACGCACCCCGACGACCGCCAGGCGGACATCGACGCGGCGTGGCGGATCCTGCGCGGCGACATGCACAACTTCCAGGGCGAGAAGCGCTACGTGCTGCCGGACGGCGAGCACCGCTGGGTGCTCGCCAGCGTCACCTTCGTCCGTGACGGCCACGGCCGGCCGGTCTGCTGGCTCGGCCAGTTCCAGGACATCACCGAGCTGCGCCGGCTCGCGTCGCGTGACCCGCTCACCGACACGCTCAACCGGCGCGCGTTCCACGTCGAGCTCGAGCGCTCGCCGGTCGGCGCGCTGCTGATGCTCGACCTGGACGGGTTCAAGGACATCAACGACGCCCACGGCCACGAGGCGGGCGACGAGCTGCTGCGCGTGATCGCCGGCGCGATCGCCCGCCGGCTGCGGCGCGACGACGTGCTCGCGCGCCTCGGCGGCGACGAGTTCGCCGTCCTGCTGCCGCGCTGCCCGCTCGACGAGGCCACCCGCGTGGCCTCCGACCTGACCGCGCTCGTGGCCGAGCAGCGGTTCGTCTTCGACGGCGTCGAGCGCGGCGTCACCGCGTCGATCGGCATCTCAGCGGTCGAGGCCGGGGACGTGCCCGCCGAGGCGCTGGCCGCCGCCGACCGCGCGATGTACTCGGCGAAGGCCGTCGGCGGCGGGCGCGTGCGCCTTCACCGCGTGTAGGCGACCTCGAACTCCGCCCAGCCGCCCGCCGTGCGGGCGGTCACGATGCACGTGCGGCGCCCGTTGGCGCGGCCCTTGCGGACGCTCAGCTTCGTGCCCGCCGGCCGCCAGCGCCCGCGGTTGCAGCCCGCGCTCGTCGCCCGTGGCGGGCGGGTCGCGTACGGCGCGGTACGCGCCGGGAGGGCGCCGGTGATCAGGGCGAGGTGCGGCAGGACGCGCTCGCTGACGTCCGCCGGTCCCTCGCCGCACTCCCTGAGCTGCGTCTCGCCGCCCCAGCTGACCACGCCCACGACCTGCAGCACGCCGTCGCGGGTGACCATCACCGGGCTGCCGCTGTCGCCCGGGCAGGACTGGGACTTGTTCGGCGTCGGGTCCTGCGTGCACAGGTGGAAGGACGGGTGCAGGAGGCGCTTGAAGTAGCCCTTGCACGTCGCCGACGGGAGCACGGCCTGGCTCGCGGCGCGCGGGGCGTCGGCGACGTCGGTCTCCGCCCCCGTCATCCCGCGGCCGATCGTGGTGGTCGGCTCGCCGTCGGCGGGCGCGGTGGTGGCGAGGACGAGCGGCGCCACGTCCGTGACGGGCGCGCGCAGCACGATGATCGCGGCGTCGCGGACGGCGGCCGACGCGCTGTAGCTCTCGGGCGCGGCCGGGCTCGGGATGACCCGGTAGCGCGGCGAGAAGTAGATCCCCCGCGCAGGACGCTCGCGGCCGCCGACGATCACGTCGAACGTGCTCGGGCTCGCGCCCTGGACGCAGTGCGCCGCGGTAAGCACGCGGTCGGGCGCGATCAGGCTGCCGCCGCAGAAGTGTCCACCGCCCGCGCTGAGCGACACGAACGCCGGCAACTCCGCGGGTGTGCCGTGGAAGATCGAGGCGGAAGCGAGTACGACAGCGGCGAGCATGACCCGGAACCGTAACCTAGAGGCATGGCGCGGCCGTCGGAGGCGATCGAGGACTACGCGAAGGCGATCTACTCCCTGGCCCGCCAGGGGGACGGTACGGCGACGACCAACGCGCTCGCCGAGCGGCTCGGCGTCACGCCGGCTTCGGTCTCCGCGATGGTCAAGAAGCTCGACGAGCGCGGGCTCGTGCGCCACGTGCGGTACAAGGGCGTGGCCCTCACGCCGGACGGTGAGCGGGTGGCGCTGGAGGTCATGCGCCACCACCGGCTGCTGGAGACCTACCTCGCCGAGCACCTCGGGGTGCCGTGGGATCGCGTGCACGAGGAGGCCGAGGCGCTCGAGCACGTGCTGTCCGAGTACCTGGAGGCGCGGATCGCGGCCGTGCTCGGCCACCCGACGCACGACCCGCACGGGGACCCGATCCCGACCGCGGAGCTGGAGATCGTCGAAGAGGACTCGCTGCGGCTCTCCGAGCTCGAGCCGGGCGACTGCGGCCGGTTCGTGCGCGTCTCGGACTCCGACCCGGCGATGCTCCGCTACTTGGACGAGCGCGGCGTGAAGCTGGGCGACGACCTCGAGGTGCTCGAACGCCAGCCGTTCGACGGCCCGCTGACCGTGCGCTTCGGCGACAACCTCCACGTCCTGGGCGGCACGCTCGCCCAGGCGATGCGCGTCGAGCGAACCTAAAGCCACCTAAAGGGGTCAGACCCCTTTAGGTTCGTTTAGGTTTCTCCAGATACCCCCGGGTGGTATGGTGAAGGTATGGCCGACACCCTCACCTACCGCGTCGATGGCATGTCCTGCAACCACTGCGTCGTCGCGGTGAGTGGTGAGGTGGGCCGGGTTCCCGGGGTGAGCACGGTCGATGTGGACCTCGACACGAAGCTCGTTCGCGTCGATGGTGCAGGGATCGACGCGTCGGCGGTCGTCGAGGCCATCGACGAGGCCGGCTACGACGCGGCGCCGCTATGAGTGCGCCCGTCAAGCTCGCCGGGTTCGCGGCGCTGCTGGTGCTCGTGTTCGGCGTGGCCGTGGCGGCCGGCGACGTGATCGGCCCGGATCGGCAGGCCTCGGAGATACCCCAACCCGGTATGGGTGAGCACGGGGCCGTCGACCCGATCCGCGGGCTGTCGATCGCCGAGGGCGGGCTCTCGCTGGAGGTCGCGGAGACCTCGCCGGAGCTCGTGTTCACGATCCGCGGCGAGGACGGCGAGGCCGTGCGCGACTTCGAGGTCGAGCACGAGCGCCGCATGCACCTGATCGTCGTCCGCCGGGACGGCACGGGCTTCCAGCATCTGCATCCCGAGCTGGGCGCGGACGGGGCGTGGCGCACGCCCTTGACGTTGCCGGAGCCGGGCGCGTACCGCGTGTTCGCGGACTTCAACCACGACGGCACCTCCTACACGCTCGCGGCGGACGTGACCGTGGACGGCGCGGCGACGTACCGGAGCTTCCCGGCGCCGGCGAGCGCGGATACCACCGATGGGTATGACGTTCGCATGCGCGCGGACGGTGAGCAGCTGCGGTTCGACATCACCCGCGGCGGCGCGCCGGTCGAGACCGAGGAGTACCTCGGCGCCGGCGGGCACCTCGTCGCGCTGCGCGAGGGCGACCTGGCGTTCCTGCACGTGCATCCGAACGACGACGGCGTGTCCTTCGAGGCCGACCTGGAGCCGGGCACCCGCTACCTGCTCTACCTGCAGTTCCAGCACGAGGGCCGTGTCCACACGGCGGAGCTCGTCCGATGAGCACGATCGAGCTCCCGATCACCGGCATGACGTGCGCGTCGTGCGCGAACCGGATCGAGCGCAAGCTCAACAAGCTCGAGGGCGTCAACGCCTCGGTCAACTACGCGACCGAGAAGGCGACCGTGGAGTACGACCCGGCGGCGGTCGAGCCCGACGCGCTCGTCGGCGCGGTCGAGGCCGCGGGCTACCACGCGGTGCTGCCCGCTGATGAGCCGGATGCGGCGGAGCCCGTGGACGAGCTCGCGGCGCTGCGTCAGCGCCTGCTGCTCAGCGCCGTGCTCTCGCTGCCCGTGCTGCTCGTGTCGATGATCCCGGCGCTGCAGTTCGACAACTGGCAGTGGCTGGCGCTGACCGCGGCCTCGCCCGTCGTGCTGTGGGGCGCGTGGCCGTTCCACCGGGCCGCGTGGCTGAACCTGCGCCACGGCACGGCGACCATGGACACGCTCATCAGCGTCGGCACGCTCGCGGCGTGGCTGTGGTCGCTGTACGCGCTGGTCTTCGGCGAGGCGGGCATGGCCGGGATGCGCATGAGCTTCGACCTCATCCCGGAGCAGGGTGAGGGCGCCGACCACATCTACCTCGAGACCGCCGCGGTGGTGACGACGTTCATCCTCGCCGGCCGCTACTTCGAGGCGCGCGCGAAGCGGAGCGCGGGTTCGGCGCTGAAGGCGCTCCTGGAGCTCGGCGCCAAAGAGGTCTCCCTGGCCGACGGCCGCGTCGTCCCGGTGGACGCGCTCCAGGTCGGCGACGACTTCCTCGTCCGCCCGGGCGAGAAGATCGCCACTGACGGCGTCGTGGTCGAAGGCCACTCCGCCGTGGACCTGTCGCTGCTGACGGGCGAGTCCGTGCCGGTCGAGGTGGGGCCGGGCGACGATGTCGTCGGCGCGACCGTCAACGCCGGCGGGCGGCTGGTTGTGCGCGCGTCGAAGGTCGGGTCCGACACGGCTCTGGCGCAGATCGCGCGGCTCGTGACCGATGCGCAGTCCGGCAAGGCGCCGGTCCAGCGGCTCGCGGATCGCGTCGCGGGCGTCTTCGTCCCGGTCGTGATCGCGCTGGCCGTCGCGACCCTGGGCTTCTGGCTCGGCACGGGCGAGAGCGCGACGTTCGCGTTCACCGCGGCCGTCGCCGTCCTGATCATCGCTTGCCCGTGTGCCCTGGGCCTGGCCACGCCGGTCGCGTTGATGGTCGGCACCGGGCGCGGCGCCCAGCTCGGCCTGCTGATCAAGGGGCCGGAGGTGCTCGAGTCCACCCGGAAGGTCGACACGATCGTGCTCGACAAGACTGGCACCGTCACCACGGGCCGGATGACGCTCGTCGACGTGACCGTCGACGGCGTGGCGCGCGAGGAGGCGCTGCGCCTGATCGGCGCGCTCGAGAGCGCGTCCGAGCACCCGGTCGGCCGCGCGATCGCGGCCGCGGCGGAGTCCGACGCGGCGATCGTCGCGTTCTCCAGCCGCGAGGGCCTGGGCGTCGAAGGCGTCGTCGAGGGTCGAGCGGTCGCCGCGGGCCGCCCGAGCATGTTCGCCGCGCAGGTCGCCCCCGGCTCGTCGGCCCCCGCCGTCCCCGGCTCGTCGGCGTCCGCCGTTCCCGGCTCGTCGGCCGCCGCCGCGCTTGCGGCCGGCCCGCTCGCCGACGCGCTCGCGGCCGCCACCGCCGCCGGCCGGACCGCGGTCGTCGGCGCCATCGACGGTCGCCCGGTCGCGGTCTTCACCGTCGCGGACACGGTCAAGCCGACGTCGCGCGAAGCCGTCGAGCGGCTGCGCGCGCTCGGCCTCCGCCCCGTCCTGCTCACCGGCGACAACGAGGCGACCGCCCGCGCGGTCGCCGCCGAGGTCGGGATCGACGAGGTCATCGCCGAGGTCATGCCGGCCGACAAGGCCGACGTCGTCAAGCGCCTGCAGGCCGAAGGCCGCGTCGTGGCGATGGTCGGCGACGGCGTCAACGACGCGCCCGCGCTCGCCCAGGCCGACCTCGGCCTGGCGATCGGCACGGGCACCGACGTCGCGATCGAGGCCTCCGACCTCACGCTCGTCTCCGGCGACCTGCGCGCCGCCCCCGACGCGATCCGCCTCTCCCGCGCGACGCTGCGCACGATCAAGCAGAACCTCGCCTGGGCGTTCGGCTACAACGTCGCCGCGATCCCGCTGGCGGCGCTCGGCCTGCTCAACCCGGTGATCGCGGGCGCCGCGATGGCGTTCTCGAGCGTCAGCGTGGTGACGAACGCCCTCCGGCTACGTCGCTTCCGCACTCAGTAGGCGCAAACAAAATCAACACGGCGACTGGTGAGTCGGTTAGGCATCGGTGCATGTTCGCCCGTGCTCTGCTGGTTCTCCTGCTGGTCATCGTCGCTCCCGCGTCCGCGCACGCCGCCACGTGGTACGTCTCGCCGTCCGGATCCGGAACGGCCTGCACATCGGGTACGCCGTGCGGGTCGTTCTCGGCCGCGTACGCCGCCGCCTCCCCGGGCGACGTCGTCGAAGTGGCGGCGGGGAGCTACGGATTCCAGTCCACGCCGGAGGGCACGCGGTCCGGTCCGCCGGTCGTCTTCC
This sequence comes from Solirubrobacter phytolaccae, assembly GCF_027587195.1. GTDB lineage: Bacteria > Actinomycetota > Thermoleophilia > Solirubrobacterales > Solirubrobacteraceae > Solirubrobacter > Solirubrobacter phytolaccae. The sequence goes on from NZ_JAPDDP010000035.1 coordinate 49,746, forward strand.
GGGAGAGCGGCGGCGACGTCGAGGTCAGCGCGCTGGACGCCGGCGGCGACTGGACGACGTTCCAGGGGTTCGAGATCACGACCGGCGGCGTCGGCGTCGTCTCGACCATCGCGAACAACAAGGCCATCGGCAATCGCTTCGAGGATGTCCGCATGGTGGGCGGGCTGTACCTCCAGAACACCGATCAGACGGCGATCATCGGTGGTGAGATCTGCTGTCGTGCGGACACGAAGGTCATCAACATGGCCGGGCAGATCGGCGGGGATCCCGCGAACACGGCCAACACGGACGTGCTGATCGACGGCACGGACATCCACACCGCGACCCGCACCAGCGGCAGTGTCCACACCGAGTGCGCGTTCCTGATCGCGGTGCAGGGGATGACGATCCGCAACACCCACTGGTGGAACTGCGCGGTCTACAACTTCGGCATCGGGAAGATCGGCAGCGACCTCTGCCCGTCGGACATCCTGATCGAGAACAGTGTGTTCGAGGCCTCCGACGACATCACCGTCGGCGGCAAGCAGGGCTACTACGCCGGGTACGTCCAGAGCTGCGGGGTCGACGTCCAGTTCCGCAACAACGCCTTCGAGCAGGGTCTCGAGCTGGATCCGACGGCGTCGCCCGAGCCGCTGGTCACCGGCAACCTGCTCTACCAGGGCTTCAACTGCAACGACGCGACGTTCGTGCACAACACGATGGTGCGCGGCGGAGGCGCGTGCTCCGGCGGCGATGACCACGACAACGTCTCGATCGCGAGCCTCGCCGACCAGTGGATCGATCCGGCGAACGACGACTATCGGCTCAAGCCGACGTCGCCCGCGATCGACGCCGCCGACCCGAGCGACGCGCCGGCGCTCGACAAGGACGGCCGCGTCCGTGACGCCCTACCGGACGCCGGGCCGTACGAGTACGAGCCCGCGGTCGCCAAGTGGGCGCTCAACGAGACGAGCGGCACGACCGCCGCGGACTCGATCAATGGGCTCGACGGGACGCTCACCAACGGCGCCGCCTGGACCGCCTCCGGCAAATACGGCGGCGCGGCGACCTTCGACGGCACCGACGACTACGTGAACGTTCCGGACGACACCCTGCTGGACCTCGACACGTTCACGCTCGAGGCCTGGGTGTACCCCACGTCGCTGTCGGGCTCGCAGTACCGGTCCGTGATCTTCAAGGAGGACGGCGCGAACAGTCGGCAGGCGTACTCGCTGTACGCGAGTGAGGGCGCGTCGCACCCGACGGCCGAGGTCGGGGACCCGCTGAGCTCCGGCGTCGAGCGCATCATCGGCTCGCAGACGATCGCCGCGAACACCTGGACGCACATCGCTGCCACCTACGACGGCACCGCGCTCAAGGTGTTCAAGAACGGCGTCGAGATCGGCGCTCAAGCGCTCACCGGCACGCTGCCGACGAGCTCGAGCCCGCTGCGCATCGGCGGCAACATGATCTATTGGAACGAGTGGTTCGAAGGGCACATCGACGAGGTCGCCGTGTACGACCGCGCGTTGTCGGCCGCGGAGATCGCCGCCGACATGTGACGCGTCGCTCCTAGGCGGGGCGCAGGCCGGCGAGCAGCACGGCGACGATTCGGCGGGCGGCGTCCGCGCCGCCGGTCGCGATCAGCGCGCTGTTCGCCACGAGGAGCGCGCCGAGGTCGTCGCGGGTGAAGGACGGATCGCCCGTGCGGACCGCGTCGAGCAGGCGCGCGCCCTCGTCGAGGGCGGCGGCGCAGACGGCGCTCACGTCAGGGGACCCTTCGTAGGCGCGGGCCACGGCGTCGCTGACGGCCGGGTCGGCGATCTGCATCTCCAGCAGGCCGTTGAAATAGCGCTCGACGCGTTCCCAGGGGTCGGTGGCGGCGTTCGCGTCGAGGCGGATGCGCTCGACGTTGGCCGCCATGAGGTCGGGGATGACCGCGTCGATCAGCGCCTCGCGCGAGCCGAAGCGGTTGTAGAGCGTCCCCACGCTCACGCCGGCGCGCTTCGCGATCTCCTCCAGCGGGGAGCCGAGGCCGCGCTCGCGGAAGACCTCGAGGGCCGCGGCCTTGAGCCGATCCAGGTTGCGTTGCGCGTCGGCGCGGAGCACGAAGTTGAGGATAGCCTCAGGTTCTCTGCTACAAGTTGAGACATGTCTCAAGTTATCGCCGTGTTCGGTGCCGGGCCTGGCCTCGGCGCGTCCGTCGCTCGTCGCTTCGGGCGGGAGGGCTACCGCGTCGCGCTCGTCGCTCGGCGACTTGCCCCGCTGGAGGCGCTCGTCGCCGAGCTCGCCGCGGAGGGGATCGAGGCGGCCGCGTTCAGCGCGGACCTGACCGACCAGGCCGCGGCGCTCAACGCGGTCGATGCGATCCGCGCGCGCTTCGGCCGGATCGACACGCTCTACTACGCGCCCGTCAACGCCGAGGTGGGGTTCGTCCCCGCCCGCGAGCTGCGCGCGGAGCACGTGCGGTCGCTGCTCGAGCTGCTCACGCTCACGCCGATCGAGGTCATCCACGCCGTGCTGCCCGAGCTGGTCGAGCGCGGGAGCGGCGCGATCCTCGTCGGGCACGGCGCCAGCGCCGTCCACGCCATGCCGGGGATGAGCGGCCCCGGCCTCCCGATGGCCGCGACCCGCAACTACGTGCACACCCTGAACGCCGAGCTGGCCGACAGCGGCGTCTACGTCGGCACGATCGCGATCACGGCGATGATCGCCAGCAGCGCCGCGCACACGGCCTGGACCAGCGGCGCGCTCGACCTCGGGACCACCGAGTTCCCCGTCGTGCAGCCCGACGAGCTCGCCGACCTCGTGTGGGAACTGGTCACGCGTCGCGATCGCGTTGAAGTTCTGCACCCCTGACCGATGAATCGGGCCGCCGTGTGTAGTCATATGCGGCATGACCGACATCACCGGGGTGGACTTCGTCGCCATCATGACCAAGGACCACGACGCCGCCGTGAAGTTCTACGGCGAGACGCTGGGCCTGCCGTTCCTGAAGAAGTGGGGCAACATGCCCGGCTCGGAGTTCCAGGCCGGCAACCTCACGCTCGCGGTCATGCAGCCGGACGCGTTCGGCTTCGAGTGGTCACCGAGCGCCACGATGATCGCGCTGCAGGTCGACGACGTGGCCGCCACGCGCAAGCGGCTGGAGGAGGCTGGGGTGGAGTTCCGCGGCGAGATCCTCGACTCCGGCGTCTGCCACCAGTCGTTCTTCGCCGACCCGGACGGCAACCCGCTGAACCTGCACCACCGCTACGCCCCCAAGGACTAGAGCACTCGCTCCGGCCGCGTGTAGACGTTCACGCCGCCGCGGCGCGCGAAGCCCGCGAGCGTCAGGCCGCGGTCCTCGGCGAGCGAGACCGCCAGCGAGGTGGGCGCGCCGACCCCGACGAGGATCGGCGCCCCCGCCACGGCGGCCTTCTGGACGAGCTCGAAGGACAGTCGCCCGCTCACGCACAGCACGGCGCCGTGCAGCGGGAGCGCGCCGTCGAGCAGCGCGCGGCCGATCACCTTGTCCATCGCGTTGTGGCGCCCGACGTCCTCCCGCACGCACAGCAGCTCGCCGTCGGGCGTGAACCGCCCGGTCGCGTGCAGCCCGCCTGTGCGGTCGAAACCCGGCTGGCGTAGGCGCTCCGGCAGGTCGGCGAGCAGCGCGCGGGAGATCCGCGGACCCGGCGGGAGGTCCGGCGCGTGGACCGCGACCTCCTCCAGCGCGCCCTTCCCGCACACGCCGCAGGACGACGTGGTGTAGAAGGAGCGGGCGGACGGATCGCGCGTCAGCGGCCCGGTGACGACGACGATGTTGCCCGCGAAGTCCTCGGTCGGCCCGGCGGCGCGCGGCCCGTCGATCAGGCCTTCGCCGTACAGGAACCCGAGCGCGAGCTCCTCGTCGTGGCCGGGCGTGCGCATCGTGACGGCCAGCGGTGCGCCGTCCACGCGGATCTCGAGCGGCTCCTCGATCGCGACTTCGTCATCCACTCCGTCGTGTTCGACGGGTCGCGTCAAGGGGCCGCTCATGGTCTGACTGTCTAGCAGCGTCTCCTACGTCGCGGGCAGGAAGCAGAGCCCGGCCGTGGCCGGGTCGGCGATCAGCTCCGACGCCTGCGCGGCGATGAACGCCCGCTGCTTGGCCGACGGCGACGGCGCCGTGACCTCCCGCTTGGCCGCCCGCGCGGCCTTCGCGCCGCCCGTCAGCCGGAGGATGTCGACGCCGCGCGTGCGGTCGGCGGTGTAGATGTAGCCGTCGCGCAGGTACGACGCCCAGACAATCCCGTCATCCGGCCGCCAGTACGCGAACTGACGCGGGTTCGCCGGGTCGGAGATGTCCAGGAGCCGGGTGCCCTCGCCGTACCAGGCGTAGGTGACCGTGCTGCCGTCCACGTCGAAGTAGTGGGCGGAGCAGAAGTTCGCCAGCGGCGTGTACTGGCCCGCGGGGCGCGAGCCCTCCTGACCGTACGGCGACCAGGAGCCGACGACCGGCATGCGGAACTTGTTCGTCGGCGTCGACTTCCACGCCTCGCCGTTCAGGCTGCCCTTGATCGACGCGATCGTGAACTTGCCCTGCTTGCTGCACGCCTCGGTGGCGGGGCCGAAGTCCTCCTCGGTCATCAGCAGCAGCTCGCCCTTGCGGTAGCGCTCGTCGCGCGGCGCGTCCTTGCCGATCGGCCGCCACGCGTTGTGCATGAAGCCGCCGTTCTCGTCGTTCGTGTGCTCCGGCCCGATCCCGCCGCCGCCGTACGGGATCGGCTTGAGCGCCGTGGCGTGGCGGTGGCGCCGGTCGAGCGGGTCGTAGTGCACGCCGTCGGTCCAGTAGCCGCGCGTGCCGCCGTCGCCGGAGACCCAGGCGATGCCGGCGTCGTCGACCTGCACGTCGTGCGAGTAGGCGGTCACGCCGTCGCGCCGGAACAGGTCCACGGGCTGCAGCGGGTAGCCGCGTGGCCGCTTCGGGTCGCTGAGGTCGGTGACGATGATCGGCCGGCCGCCGACCCACCCGTTGGCCTGCTGGGTGGTCGTCGCCGCCGGGCCGCCGGACCACAGCGCGCGGCACCCGTTGACGCAGGTGGTCGTGTGGCCGGTCGGGAGCTGCTGGAAGGCGAGCAGGCGCAGCGCCTCCGGGTCCTTGGCGTCGACGATGTAGACGCCGGCGATGTTCGTGGCGCCGTTCGGGTCCGGCTCGCCCGGCTCGCGCGTCGTCGAGCCCGCGTACGCCCGCGGGTCACGCGACAGCAGGACCAGCTTGCGGTCCTGGTCGACGTCCATGTCCTCGTTCTGCCAGAAGGTCGAGCGCGGGGCCGACGTGTCGGGCGGACCGAAGTCGACGTCCGGGTCGCCTTCGAGCTTGAGCCGCTCCGCCGACAGCTCGTCGAGCAGCTGCGGCTTGGCCGGGTTGTCGATGTCGTAGGACTTCAGACCGAACCGACCGGTTACGAGCATGACGGTGCGCTTCCCGCGCCAGCCGTCGCGGTACTCGAGGAAGTTGATCGCCGTGGCGTTCTTGGCCTCGGTGATCTGCTTCACGAGCTCCACGTTCTTCTGCGCGCCGAACGCCGGCGCGGCGAACACGAGTGACGCGCCGAGCGCGCCCAGAACCAGCCCTTTACCGCTCACGGATGCCCTCCCAGGATCCGGGGATACGAACTAGGCGGCGGAATCTACTTCATCGGTCTCTCATCGAGCGAGCGTCATTCGCTCTCGTCAGCGTCCTTTCCCGCGTTGGCGCGCGTGGCCGCCATACGAGCCAGCATCTGCGCCTCCTGCTTGGGCGTCAACGCCGGTTTGCCCTCGGCGGCGCGCCGCTTGCTGGCCATCGCGACGATCCTCTGGTCGTACGCGACCGCCTCGGCCTCGGCCGCATTCTTGCGGGTCTTGTCGGCTTCGAGCATCGAGCCCAGCCGTGCCTCGGCGGCCTCCCGGTCCTCGTCGGTGAACTCCGACGCCCACGCCGCCTCGCGGTCGGCGACGAGCGCCTCCACGGTCAGGTCGGACCGGCCGGCGTCGATGAGCGCGTCGTACCCGTCCTTGGCCGGCGCGTGGACCTTCGCGCGCACGTAGGCAACGAGCGCGGTGCCGTCCTCGGCGCGGCGCTCGACGGCCTGCCCGAAGCGCGTGATGTGCAGCGGCCGCTTCGCCGCGTTCACCGCGCCCGACGTGGGCGTGATGACCACCAGCTCCCGCAGTCGTGCCAGTAGCGCCTTCTGCGCGTCGTTGACGTCAGGACTCATGGAGGGCGGGCCGCTTCGCGATCATGCCGTGCACGGTACGACCCCACGCGGAGTACGGGCTACTCCTTGGTCAAGCGCGGCGAAGCTGAGGTCCGGTTCAGGTTCCTCTCATACGGTGGAGGACGTGAAGCTCTACGCCCTGCCGGTCGCCGCTCTCTGCGCCTTCGCCCTCGTCGGTTGTGGCGAGGAAGCCGCCGAGATCCGTGACAACGTCGACCAGGCCCGTGAGGGCGTCCGCGACGCCGAGCGCCTCCGCGACACCGTGCGCGACTTCGACCTCACCGGCGCCGAGGCCCGCGCCCGCGAGGCGATCGGCGACGGCCAGCCGGTCAAGGACGTCTCGTGCCCGGTCAAGCCGCGGATCAACTGGGACCTCGGCGCCGTCGAGGTCCGCTGCACCGCCACGCTGGACTCGGGCGACGCGCTCAGCGTCCCGGTCCGCTACGTCCCGGGCGAGGGCTTCTCGACGGGCCGCGTGCAGCCCGCGGGGTAGGCTGGCGCCGGTGGAGCGCCGGTCGCAGCGGATGTGGGAGCTGCGCGAGACGTTGCGCGCCGTCCTCCGTGACCGGGCGTTCTCTGCACCCGACCCGGCCGTCGCCCAGGTGATCGAAGCGGTCCGGGAGGAGATCTGTCGGTTCCGCTTCGAGGAGTACGTGCTCGTGTGGGCCGCCCGGCACGAGTTGCCGCCCGACCTCGCCATCAGCGAGTTGCTCACCCGCCCGCCGGCGCCGATGTCGCGTGCGCACCTCCCGATCGGCTACGTCGCGCGCGACTTGATCAGCGAGGTCGTGGCCCGCGACGTCCTCGAGCTCGACATCCGCTTCGACATGGCCTACGACACCGAGGTCTGCGACGAGCCCCGCGCCGTCGCGATCATCGACCGGCTGTTCGGCACGCTCGACCGCCCGGTCTTCTGGAGCTCGACCGGCCTGACCCCTCAGACGTTCAACGAGGGGATCATCGCCGCCGACTCAGAGCACGTGCTCGTCGTTTGGCTGGGCGACGAAGACTGAGCACCGTTCCTTTACTTCCCGTTGATACGGTAAAGGGCATGAGCCTCGTGTCCCGGAAGAATCAGATCACGATTCCGGCCGAGGTGATGCGTGAGGCGGGATTGGCCCCGGGCGATGATGTGCGCGTGCGGAGCGCAGGCCCAGGGCGGATCGAGCTGGTCAAGACCAACGAGCTCATCGGGGAGTTCGCAGGCATGCTCGACGACAGCGTCTACCCGCCCGGATATCTCGACGAGGTCCGCTCCGAGTGGCGCTAGTCGTTTTCGACAGCGACGTTCTCATCGGCTTTCTCAATCGCGACGACGCTCATCACGCCGCCGCTGTCCAACGCGTGCGTGAAGCGCTCGTACCCGGCACTCGTCGGATGCTCTGCGCGGTCAACTATGCGGAGATCCTCATCGGGCCGGTTCGCGCCGGCGTCGAAGACCGTGTCCGCCAGATGCTCGCGCAGCTGAGCATCGAGGTCGTGAGCGTGGACTCCGACTTGGCGGAGCGCGCGGCTGCGGTACGGGTTCAAACCGGGTTGAAGCTTCCGGATGCGTTTGCGCTTGCGACGGCCGTCCAAGCCGAGCGCCGCGGCCATGCCGACGTCGAGCTTGCGAGCTTCGACGAGCGAGTCCGCAAGGCATACGCCGGGCTGCGCTCCGACACGCCCTGAACGACGAAGGGCCGCCTCGCAAGAGACGGCCCATCGAGTGAAGCTTCAGCCGGCTACCCGGCTAGTTGAGAATCAGCCGCAGCCGGTGTTGTTGCCGCAGGACGAGCACGTGTAGCACGAGCCCGTGCGCTGCATCATGCCGCCGCAGTTGTTGCAGGCGGGGCCGAGGTCCAGGCCGACCATGCGGACCGGGACGACCGGCGGGGTGTCCGTCAGCGCGGCGGTCGGGGCCTTGGCGGCCGCCGGCGCGGCGGGGGCGGGCGCGAGCGCCTTGGGGGCACCGTTGCCATTCGCCGGGCCGGCCGTGTCCGAGGACGGAGCCGTGTTCTGGGCGATCGACTTCGCGCGGACGTCGGCGGTCATGATCCCGAGCTCTTCCTGCGTGTCGGCGTCCAGCCAACGCGAGGCGAGCCAGCGCATGATGTAGTCCGGCATCGACTTGGCGAACGGGATCTCCGGGTTGGTGGTGATCCCTTCCGGCTCGAAGCGCATGTAGGCGAACTTGCGGACGAGGGTCTCGAGCGGCACACCGTACTGGAGCGAGATCGAGATCGCCGTCGCGAACGAGTTCATCATGCCGCGGAGGGTCGAGCCCTCCTTGCCGATGTCCGTCAGGAAGATCTCGCCGACCGAGCCGTCCTCGTACATGCCGGCCGTGATGTAGCCCTCGTGGCCGCCGAGCGAGAACTTGTGGGTAAGCGACTTGCGCTCGCGCGGCATGCGCTTGCGCAGCGGCTCGTCCTCACGCGAGAGCGCCTTGTCCACGGCCTTCTTGACCGCGGTGGCCAGCAGCTCGTCGACCTCGGTCTGCGTGAAGATCTCCTCGCCGGCGGAAAGCGCGAGCTCGGCCTTGGCGTTGACCTCCTTGACCTCCTGCGCGTCGGTGCGCAGCGCCTGGGCGGTCTTGGAGCCGTCGCGGTAGATGGCCAGCGCCTTGACGCCGAGGCGCCAGGCCTCGATGTACGCCTCGGCGATGTCCTCGACCGTGGACTCCTGCGGCATGTTGACCGTCTTGGAGATCGCGCCCGAGAGGAACGGCTGGACCGCGCCCATCATCTTCACGTGGCCCATCGCGGAGATCGCGCGCTGGCCGACCGCCACGTCGAACACCTCGAGGTGCTCGCCCGCGAGGCCCGGGGCGCCGACGATCGTGCCGTGCTCGGCGACGTAGGCCTCGATCTGCTCGATCGCGACCTCGCCGTAGCCGAGCGTGCGCAGCGCCATCGGCACCGTGCGGTTGGCGATGATCATGTTGCCGCCGCCGACGAGCTCCTTGTACTTCACGAGCGAGAAGTCCGGCTCGATGCCCGTCGTGTCGCAGTCCATCAGGAACGAGATCGTGCCCGTGGGCGCGAGCACCGTCGCCTGCGCGTTGCGGTAGCCGTAGAGCTCGCCGAGCGCGACCGCGTCGTTCCACGTCTCACGCGCCGCGGCCAGCAGCGGCGTGTCCTTGACCGCGCTGTCCGGGACGGCGTAAGACGCGTCACGGTGCATGCGCATGACGGCGTTGTGCGCCTCGCGGTTCTCCGCGTAGCGGTCGTACGGGCCCATGGCCGCGGCGACCTTGGCCGACTGCGCGTAGGCGCGGCCGGTCATCAGCGCGGTGATGGCGGCGGCGGCGCCGCGACCCTCGTCGGAGTCGTACGCCACGCCGTTGGCCATCAGGAACGCGCCGAGGTTGGCGTAGCCCAGGCCGAGCTGGCGGAACGCGCGGGCGTTCTTGCCGATCTCCTCGGTCGGGTAGCTCGACGGCGAGACGACGATCTCCTGCGCCAGGAACACGATGTCCACGGCGTGCTGGAAGGACTCCGTGTCGAACGTGCCGTCCGGACGGCGGAACTTCATGAGGTTCAGCGACGCCAGGTTGCACGCCGAGTCGTCGACGTGCATGTACTCCGAGCACGGGTTGGACGCGTTGATGCGACCCGAGTTCGGGGACGTGTGCCACTGGTTGATCGTCGTGTCGTACTGGACGCCCGGATCGGCGCAGCGCCAGGCGGCCTCGGCGATCTCGCGCATGAGCTCACGCGCGCGGACCGGCTCACCGACGGGCTCGCCCGTGGTGCGCGCGATCAGGTGCCAGTCGGCGTCGTCCTCGACCGCCTGCATGAACTCGTCCGTGACACGGACCGAGTTGTTGGCGTTCTGGTACTGGATCGAGTGGAAGCCGTCGCCGTCGATCGACATGTCGAACCCGGCGTCACGCAGTGCGGCGGCCTTGTCCTCTTCCTTGGCCTTGCACCAGATGAACTCGCGGATGTCCGGGTGGTCGACGTCCAGCACGACCATCTTGGCCGCGCGACGCGTCTTGCCGCCGGACTTGATCGTGCCGGCCCAGGAGTCGGCGCCGCGCATGAAGGAGACCGGGCCGGAGGCGGTGCCGCCCTTGGCCAGCGGCTCCATCGAGCCGCGGATGTTCGACAGGTTGATGCCGGAACCGGAACCACCGCGGAAGATGCGGCCTTCGCGCGTGTTCCAGTCGAGGATCGAGTCCATCGTGTCTTCAACGCTCAGGATGAAGCAGGCCGAGCACTGCGGGGACTCCTCGAAGCCCACGTTGAACCAGACCGGCGAGTTGAACGCCGCGATCTGGTGCAGCAGGATGTGCGTCAGCTCCGCCTCGAACGCGTCCCCGTCCTCCTCGGACGCGAAGTAGCCGCGCTCGCGACCCCAGTCGGAGATCGTGCCCGACACGCGGTTGATCATCTGCTTGACCGAACGCTCACGCGTCGGCGAGGTCAGCTGACCGCGGAAGTACTTCTGGGCCACGATGTTCGTGGAGTTCTGCGACCACGACTTGGGGAACTCGACGTCTTCCTGGCGGAACGAGCCGACGGCGGCGGTGCGGGACTCCCACTCCACGGCCTCGTAAGGGTGCACGCCAGGCCGCGTGAACAGCCGACGCACGCTCAGCGCCTCAGGGGCACGAGTCGGTTGCGTGAGCGTGGTTTGCGGCGACGTCTTTTCCATGATGCTTGCCATCTCCCTCGGGCAGGGACTTTCAAAGTGCGGGCGGTGGACTATGCACCACGGACCGGACGACTTCACGCAATCGCGGCCGGTACTACGTGCAGAGCGAAAATCCTGCTTTTGCAGAGCAAATTCTATCGAACGAAGGGGTTCGGGTAGCCCCCGAAAGCCCCGCTCTCTCCGCCTTAAACCTCAGCGCCCGAGGCGCAGCCAATCCGTGAAATCCGCCCATGTCGTGCGGGTGCGGAAAGCGGCTTCGCGCCAAGCCGGCGAGTTGCGGCCGAAGATCAGCAGCGCGAGGGCGCCGATGAACGCGAGCGCGACCAGGACCCCCGGGATCAGGAGCTTGCTCGAGTCGGCCTTCGTGGACACGAGGCCAGGGGTCACGCTGGGCAGCGGCGTCGTCGCGGGCGCCACGGTCGGCACCGGCGTGACCGACGGCGCGACGGTCGCGGTCGCCTCCGGCGGGAGCGTCCCGTCCTCGGGCGTGCCCGTGCCGTCGTCGGTCGGCGGGATCGCGCCGTCGTCGGTGCCGCCGCTGTCGTCGTCGGGCGGCGGCAGCGTGCCGTCGTCCGGTGAGGCCGTGGCCGTCGCGGTGGCGCTTGCCGTCGCCGTCGCTGTGGCGGTCGCGGTGGGCGTCGCCGTGGCGTCGCAGCGCCCGTTGTCGTGGCGCTGGATGCCGGCCTCGATCGCCTCCCGGAAGTCCGGGTAATCCGTGTCGAAGTCGGGCTCGATCGTGTCCAGCGCGTCCTCGAGATCGGCGCGCTCGTGCTCGCAGACGTCGATCTTGCCGTCGCGCCGGTAGTCCTCATAGATGAGCTTGACCGCGTCCGACGCGCTGTCGGGCGGTCCGGGCGTCGCGGTCGGCTCCTGGGCGAAGGCGGTGGCGGGAAGAAGCGCCAGCGCGGCCACCAGGACCGTGATCAGGCGCAGTCCCATACCACTTCGAGTGTACGATCCGGCGCGCATGGAGGACCGCGCGTTCGCATCCCGCGAGGAGTGGGAGACCTGGCTGGACGCCAACCACGTCAGCGCGGACGGCGTCTGGGTCCTGTTCCCGAAGAAGAGCACGGGACTACCAACGGTCGACTTGGTCGAAGCGATCGAAGTTGCGTTGTGCTTCGGCTGGATCGACGGGCAGCGCAAGGGCCTGGACGAGACGCACTACCGGCAGAAGTTCACGCCGCGGCGCGCGCGTTCGAAGTGGTCGCAGATCAACGTGGGGCGCTGCGAGGAGCTGGTCGCGGCCGGGCGGATGCGCGCGGCCGGGCACGCCGAGATCGACGCCGCGAAGGCCGACGGGCGCTGGGACGCCGCCTACGCCCCGCCGTCGAAGATCGAGGTGCCGGAGGACCTGCGGACGGCGATGGCCGCCGCGGGCGTCGAGGCGCGGTTCGCCGCCCTCAAGAGCCAGGAGCGCTACTCGATCCTCTTCCAGATCCACGACGCCAAGCGCCCCGAGACCCGCGCGCGGCGGATCGCGAAGCACGTCTCAGCGCTCGCTGACGACCTCGAAGTCTGAGCCGCGCAGCGCCTTCAGCGCCCGCAGCGCGTCGTTGTCCCACTGCTGGTGGGGTGCGCCGCTCAGGTACCAGTCCGAGCCGTTGTCGGCGACGAGCATGCCGTAGCGCTTGAGCGCGGTCGCGACGATCCGCGCCTGGCGCGGCAGCTTGCTGATGTCGACGCCCGCCTTGAGCCGGAAGCGCTGGCCCATCGCGGGGAGGTCGGGGTCGGTGAGCGTCGAGGCGTAGTGACGGGCGGGGAAGACGAACGCCTTGCGGGTGCGCGAGACCGTGAAGCGCAGCGCGTGCTTGATCTCGCCGGCCGCCACCTCCTCGTAGCGCGCGAGCCCGGGCAGGATCGGCAGCCCGGCGGCGTCCGCGCTCGTCCAGCCCTTCGGGCGCAGCTTGTTCGAGCGCAGGTTGAAGATCGCGCCGCTCCCCGCATGCCAGGTGGAGTCGCGCCGCTCGGCCGCGAACAGCTCGAACAGCCGGCAGCTCCCCCGTTGCACGAGCAGCAGGTGGCGGTCGCCGCCGCCCTCGATCCTGGGGTTGGCCGGGATCGGGTACGGCCCGCGGTCGGACTCGCCCGCGTAGGTGAAAGCGACGCTCGACCGCTTCTGCGAGCGCGACACGACCTGGTACGGGATGCCGATCGGCCGGCCCTCGTAGGTGCCCGAGCCGAAGTCGGGATGGACCGTGTCGTCGGCGCCGATGGCCTGCACCATCGCGTCCGAGCGCGGATGGACGGCCCGGTCGTCGACGCGCTGGTTCCAGGGGCTGGACGCCGGGAACACCGGGCACCCGGCGATCGCCGCGACGGCGAGCTTGGAGCGCATGGCTCAGACGGTAGTGACCGGAACGGGCGCGGAGGGCTTGATCGCCTGCAGGCGGAGCATCGTGAGCGCGCGGCCGGCGCCGGCGCGCTTGAGGCCGAGCACGAGCCGATGGAGGTCCTGCGGGCTCGCCGTGGCGACGTGCAGGAGCGCGTCCTGGTCGCCGGAGATGGTGTCCGCGCGCAGGACGCCGGGCATGTCCGCGACGGCGCGGGCGAAGCGGGCGTCGGCCTCCGCGCTGTGGTCGGTGAGCGCGACGAGCACGAAGGCCTGGAGCGGGAGCCCGACGGCGTCCGGGGAGACGACGGCGCGGACGGCCTCGATCACGCCCTCGGCCCGCAGGCGGGTGACGCGGCGGGAGGTGGCCGCGGGCGAGAGGCCGACCGTGCGGGCCAGCTCGAGGTTCGGCGTGTCGCCGCGTTCCTGCAGCAGCGCGATCAGCGCGCAATCGATCTCGTCCAGGGGCGTCTTCACGTATCAATCATTGCGCAGGCCTTGGGTGCGGCGACGAGTCTGTACGCATGTACGCCTCAGGACCTGACTACGCCCACTCCGCCGAAGTGGTCGCACCCACCCGCTGGCTGTTCGTCGCGGGCACGATGGGGCTCGACGCCGGTGGCGGCGCGCCACCGACGCTCGCCGAGCAGCTCGAGCTGGTGTGGGCGAACCTGCGGGAGATCCTCGCCGACGCGGGGATGACGGTGGACCACATCGTGCGCGTCACGAGCTACCTGCGCTCGGCCGACTACGCGGAGGAGAACGCCGCCGCGCGGCTGGTCGCGCTGGGTGGGCGGCGGGTGCCGACGACCGCGATCGTCGTCGGCACGCTGTCTGAGAGTTGGCTGGTAGAGCTCGAGGTGGTCGCCGCCGCGTAGCTACCCTCGCGTCAATGCGCCTTCTCGTCACCGGCGGTGCCGGCTACATCGGCTCGATCGTCGCTCAGCACCTCGTGGCGCGCGGCGACGAGGTCACCGTGCTCGACTCGCTGTACAAGGGCCACCGCGCCGCGGTGCCCGAGGGCGCCGAGTTCGCCGAGGTCGACCTGCTCGACGCGGACGCCGTGCACGCGGTCGTCGCGCGCGGGTTCGACGCGGTGCTGCACTTCGCGGCGCTCTCGCTCGTCGGCGAGTCCCAGAAGGTGCCCGAGAGGTACTGGCGCGGGAACGTCGTCGGCGCGCTGAACCTGCTCGACGCGATGCGGGCTCACGGCGTGAAGCGGATCGTGTTCTCCTCGACCGCCGCGACCTACGGCGAGCCCGACGTCGAGCTGATCACCGAGGACACGCCGAACGTCCCCGTCAACACGTACGGGAACTCCAAGCTCGCGGTCGACCGGATGCTCACCGACGAGGCGCGTGCCCACGGGATCGCCGCGGTGTCGCTGCGCTACTTCAACGTCGCGGGGGCGAGCGGGACGCTGGGCGAGGACCACGAGCCCGAGACGCACCTGATCCCGCTCGTGCTGCAGGCCGCGGCGGGCACGCGCGAGAGCGTCGCGCTGTTCGGGACGGACTACCCGACGCCCGACGGCACCGCGGTGCGCGACTACATCCACGTCGACGACCTGGCCGTGGCGCACGCGCTCGCGGTCGACAAGGCCGTGGAAGGTGAGCACGCGATCTACAACCTCGGCTCCGAGCGCGGGTACTCCGTGCGCGAGGTGATCGAGACGGCGCGCGCGGTCACCGGGCGCGAGATCGCGGTCGTCGAGGAGGACCGCCGCGCCGGCGACCCGCCGCGGCTGGTCGCCTCGAACGCGCGGGCGCGGGTCGGGCTCGGCTGGACGCCCGAGAAGACGCTCGAGGACATGATCCGGGACGCGTGGGCGTGGCACTCCGCCCACCCCGGCGGCTACTGAGCCAGCAGCTCCAGCAGCGAGTCGGCGTGCTTGTCCACGAAGGACGCGCCGATGCCCTTGATGGCGAGCAGCTCGTCGGAAGAGCGCGGCTGGCGGCGGATGACCTCTCTTAGGGTCGCGTCGGTCGCGACCGTGTAGGCGGGCTTGCCGTCCGCGCGCTCACGGCGCCAGGCCTTCAGCGCGGACAGCTCGCCCTCGTCGACGGGCGGGCCGTCCTCGACGATCGGCGCCTTCTTGCCCTTGGCCTTGGCGGCAGTGATCGGCGGCAGCCAGTCGGGCGGGTCGTGGATGTCGCAGCAGCGGCCGGTCGGTTGGCCGGGCGTGGGATCCCCGAAGTGGTCGAGCAGCTGGCGGCGGCGGCACCGGTCGTTCGTGGCGTCCGCGTAGTGCTCGATCGAGCGGTAGGACTGCCAGCGGCGGTCCTTGGCGGCACGGCACAGCTCCGCGACCCGGCCGCGATCCAGCGGGCGGTCGGCGAGCGTGATGTGGACGCGTCCGCCTTGGCCGGGTGAGAGCGTGAGCGCGCCCGCCCGTTCCGCGACGGCCAGCAGGATCCGGTCGCGCTCCTCGTTCGCGGCGAGCTCCAGGTCACCCTGGGCGCGCAGGCGGTTGACGAGGCTCGCAACCTGCTCGACGGTCACCTCCGCCTCCTGGATGAAGCGCACGAGCCGGCCGAGGTCGCTGCGGGAGGCCAGCAGGACGGCTCTTCCGGGCTCGCCATCGCGGCCGGCGCGGCCCGCCTCCTGGTAGTAGGCCTCGAGGCTGCTCGGCAACGCCCAGTGCCAGACCGAGCGCACGTCCGCCTTGTCGACGCCCATGCCGAACGCGTTGGTGGCGACCACGACGTCGGTCTCGCCGCTCATGAACGCGTCCTGGACCCGCGTGCGCTGCTCGGTCGGCATGCCCGCGTGGTAGGCGGGCGCGTTGAGCAGGGCCGCGATCTCCTCCGTGCTCTTGCGGGTGCCGCAGTACACGACCGCCGGGCGGTTCTCGGGCATCTCGACGCCCGCGACGAGCGTGGCGCGCTTGCGGGCGACCGAGCCTTCACCGTCGAAGGGGAGGACGTCGAAGGAGAGGTTGGGACGGTCGAAGCCGGAGCGCACGCGCTCGGGCTCGCGCAGGTTCAGGCGCGCGACGATCTCCTCGGCGACCTTCGGCGTCGCCGTGGCGGTGCAGGCCATCGTCGGCGGGTGGCCGAGCTCGGCGATGATCGTCGCGAGGCGCAGGTAGTCCGGCCGGAAGTCGTGGCCCCACTCGGACACGCAGTGCGCCTCGTCGACCACGAACAGGGCGAGCTTGCGCTGGGTCAGGGCCTGCCGGAACGCCGGGCTCGCGAACCGCTCGGGCGCGGCGAACGCGACCTGCGCGTGCCCGCCGCGGATCTGCTCGAGCGCGGTCTGGTTGTCCTCGCCCGACGCAAGCATCACCGCCGGGTGGCCGAGGCTGGTGAGCCGCGCGCACTGGTCGCGCATCAGCGCGATGAGCGGGGAGATCACGACGGTCAGGTCGGTCGTGGCGAGCGCGGGCAGCTGGTAGCAGAGGCTCTTGCCGCCGCCGGTCGGCATGACGACGAGCGCGTCGCGGCCGTCGAGCGCGGCCTGGACCGCCTCACGCTGGCCGGGCCGGAACGTCGAGAGGCCGACGAGCGAGAGCAGCGACTCCGGCGTGGCGTCGATGGCCGCGCGCGGCGCGGCGGGGGCGAGCGCGGCGAGGTCGAGCCGCGCCGCACCCCCGCCGCGCGTTCCTCCGCGTCGAAGTCGCGCCAGCGCGCGCGGAGCTCGTCGAGCATCGCCGCGTTGGCGGCGGGAGCCTCGAAGACGTCGGCGAGGAGCCCGAGCGCTTCGTGCATGTCAGTCGGCGGGTGGCGGCGACGGGCTGACGCCGAACCGCAGCGCGCCGCGCAGCTCCGCCTCGGTCGGAATGGCCAGGTCGGCGTCCGTGGCGGACGACGGCGCCGGCGCGCCTTCCGGCGGCGGCGCGGCCTTGGCCTCGGCGATGCGCTGGGCGGCGAGTTTGGCCAGCGGCGTCAGCGCGTCACGCTCCTCGGGGGCGAGATCGCGCCACTGCGCGCGCAGCTCGTCCAGCGCCCAGGCGTTGTTGATCGGGTCGTCGAAGACGTCGGCGAGCAGGGAGAGCGCTTCGTTCATGTCAGGGCCTGGAGGGCATCGGCGAGGACGGTTTCCGGGGGTCGGGCGGCATCGAGGACGACGAACCGGCCCGGCTCCGCCGCGGCGAGCTCGTCGTACGTCATAGCCACGCGCGAGAAGAACTCTCCCCCCGCCTGCTCGAGCCGGTCCGCCTCCCGACCGGCGATGCGCGCGAGCCCCTGCTCCGGGGCGATCCGCAGCAGCAGCGTCTTGTCGGGTTCCAGTCCGGCCGTGCCGAACGCGTTCAGCGCGCGGATCTCCTCCACCCCGAGCCCACGGCCGCCGCCCTGGTAGGCGAGGCTGGAGTCCACGAAGCGGTCCAGGATCACGGTCGTGCCGCCGTCTAGGAGCGGCTTGAGCTTCTCCGCCACGAGCTGCGCGCGGGCGGCCGCGTACAGCAGCGCCTCGGCGCGCGGATCGACGTCGAGCTCCGGGTCCTGCACGAGCGTGCGGATGCGCTCGGACAGCTCCACCCCACCGGGCTCCCGGAGGACGGTGGCGCTCAGATGGTCTTTGAGACCTTCAATGAGCGTCGTCTTGCCGGCGCCGTCGAGGCCTTCGACCGTGATGAGCATCGGAGACCAGTGTGACGGGCGCGTCGGTCGCCGTTGGCGCGACTAGGATCAGACCGAGTGCTCGCGCTTGATCACCACCCGCACGCCCAGGCCGTCCTCGGCGCCGCGCTGAAGGACTCGCCCGCTCACGCGTACCTGCTGCACGGGCCGGCCGGGAGTGGCAAGCGGGACGTGGCGCGGGCGTTCGCCGGGGAGCTGCTCTCACGCGGCGCGAAGGACCCGGACAACGTCAAGGTCCGCGCGGGGCACGGCAGCCATCCGGACCTGACGTGGGTCACGCCGAGCGGCGCGCACGAGATGCTGCGCCGGGACGTGGACGAGGCGATCGTCGCCGCCGCGTCGCACACGCCGTTCGAGGCACCGCACCGGATCTTCGTGCTCGAGCGCGTGGACGTGATGAACGACGAGGCCGCGAACGCGCTGCTGAAGACGCTCGAGGAGCCGCCCTCGTACGTCGTCCTGCTGCTGCTCACCGACCGGCCGACGCAGGTGCTGCCGACGATCGCGTCGCGCTGCCAGCCGGTGCGGTTCGATCCGCCGACGACGGACCAGCTCGCGCACACGCTGGAGATGAAGGGCATCGCGCCGGACACCGCGCAGGCGGCGGCGCGGCTCAGCCTCGGGGACGGGGAGAAGGCCGTGCGGCTCGCGCTCGGGGACGGGCCGAAGCTGCGCCAGGCCGCGGAGCAGTTCGCGCGCGCGCCGCTCAATGGCAGCGTGGGCGAGAAGCCGTGGCGCGCGATCCTCGACCGCGCCAAGCAGGCGGGCGCGGACGCGAAGGCCGAGATCGAGGCGCAGCTCAAGGAAGAGCTGCAGTTCCTGCCCAAGAAGGAGCACAAGCGGCGCGAGACGGAGTTCACCGAGCGGGCCCGCCGGGCGGATCGCCGGGCCGCCACGCAGGCGCTGGACCACGCGCTGCAGCTCGCGGGCCTCTGGTACCGCGACCTGGCCGTGCTCGAGGCCGGAGCGCCGGAGCTCGTGTTCCACTCCGACCGCCTCGGGACGCTCCAGCAGGACCAGGGCAAGCCGAACCTGCACCGCGCGCAGGAGCTGGTGGACGACACGCGTGCCCGGCTGATCCTGAACGTGAGCGAAGAGCTCGCGTGCGAGGCGCTCGCGTACCGGCTCGAAGCCGCGCTCAGCCGCACCGCGTAGTCCGCGTAGCCATCCCTTCGCACTGAAGTTGTCGGCCGATCGGCCGATCTCCCCGGTCATGCGTATGCGTGAATTCCGGCGCGCAGGTCACACGCCTTCGCTCGTCGCCGCTCTCCTGCACTTCGATGTGTCGTTCGCCGTCTGGGTCATCCTGGGCGCGCTCGGCGCGTACATCGCCGAGGATCTAGGGCTGAGCGCCGCCGAGAAGGGCGTGCTCGTGGCCGTGCCGCTGCTGTCGGCGGCCGTGTTCCGGGTGACGCTCGGCGTCCTCGCCGACCGCTTCGGGCCGCGCCGGATCGGCACGATCTCGATGGCCGTCGCGCTCCTGCCGCTGCTCTGGGGCTGGCTCGGCGCGACGTCGATGAACGAGCTGCTCGGCGTCGGCGTCCTGCTGGGTGTCGCGGGCGCGTCGTTCGCGATCAGCCTGCCGCTCGCCTCACGCTGGTACCCGCCGCAGTATCAGGGCCTCGCGATGGGGATCGCGGGCGCCGGCAACTCCGGCACGGTCGCGTGCGCGCTGCTCGCGCCGCGGCTGGCCGAGCACGTCGGCTGGCACGGCGTGATGGGCCTTGCGCTCATCCCGGCCGTGCTCGTGCTGATCGCCTTCCGCCTGCTCGCCAAGGAGCCGCCCGCGCCCGCGCAGCGCCTCACGCTCAACGCCTTCGCGAACCAGCTCGGCGAGAGCGACACCTGGAAGCTGTGCGCGCTGTACGCCGTGACGTTCGGCGGCTTCGTCGGCCTGTCGTCGTTCCTGCCGATCTTCTTCCACGACGAGTACGGGCTCTCGAAGGTCGACGCCGCCTCGCTGGCCGCGATCGGCGGCGCCGCCGGCTCGTTCGTGCGACCGTTCGGCGGCCACCTCGCCGACCGCCTCGGCGGCACGCGCGTGCTGACCGTCGTCTACGGCGTCGCCGCGCCGCTGCTGCTCGCGCTGTCGAGCATGCCGTCGCTGCTGCTGGCCGGCATCGGCTTCCCGATCGTGATGGCGTTCCTCGGGCTCGGCAACGGCGCGACCTTCCAGCTCGTCGGCCTGCGTTTCGGCGCGCGGATCGGCGTCGTGACCGGCCTCGTCGGCGCGGCGGGCGGCCTCGGCGGCTTCATGTTGCCGATCGCGCTCGGCTCGCTGCACGACTCGTCCGGGAGCTACGGCACCGGGCTGTCGGTCGTGGCGGGCGTCGTGTTCGTCGCCTTCGTCGGTGTCGCCGTGCTGCGCGCCGCCTGGCGCCGTGGCTGGGGCGCTACCGCCGAGGCTCCCGTGTGACACGGACCGGGTGCCCATACTGCGGCGTCGGCTGCGGGCTCGTCGCGGAGGTTCGCGACGGCCGGCTGGCCGCTGTCCGCGGCGACGAGGCGCATCCGGTCAACGCGGGACGCACGTGCCGCAAGCCGCTCGAGCTGCCGTCCGCGGTGACGGCCGGCGACCGCGCGCTGACGCCGCTGCTGCGCGGTTCTTCCGACGAGCGCTTCCGCGACGCGTCGTGGGACGAGGCGCTCGACCACGTCGCGGTCCGGCTGAGCCAGTACCGGCCGGAGGAGATCGCGTTCTACATCTCGGGCCAGCTGCTGACCGAGGACTACTACGCGGTCAACAAGCTCGCCAAGGGCTACCTGGGCACGAACAACGTCGACTCGAACTCGCGCCTGTGCATGTCGTCCGCGGTCGCCGCGTACGACGCCACGTTCGGGAGCGACGGCCCACCGCCCGCGTATGACGACATCGAGCTCGCCTCGACGATCCTGCTGCTCGGCTCGAACACCAGCGCCTGCCACCCGATCCTGTGGGGACGGATCCGCGCGGCGCAGGAGGCGGGCGCGACGCTGATCGTCGTCGACCCGCGGCGCACCGACTCCGCGGCGGTCGCCGACCTCCACCTGCAGATCAAGCCGGGCACGGACCTCGCGCTGCTGAACGCGTTCATCGCCGGCCACGAGCTGGCGGGCGAGTGGGACGCGGCGCGCGCCGCGGAGGCGTGTGGCGTGCCGCAGGTCGCGATCGAGCGCGCGGCGCGGGCGTTCGCGGATTCCGAGGGTTCCCTCGCGATGTGGTCGATGGGCGCGAACCAGTCCGTGGAGGGCGTCGCGATCAACCGCGCGCTCCTGAACCTGTGCGTCGTCACGGGGCAGATCGGGCGCCCGGGCGCGGGTCCGCTGTCGCTGACGGGGCAGCCGAACGCGATGGGCGGGCGCGAGACCGGCGGCCTCGCGCACCTGCTGCCCGGCTACCGCAAGGTCGTGCGCGAGGACCATCGCGCGGAGGTCGAGGCGCACTGGGGCGTTCCCGCCGGGTCGATCTCCCCGAAGGTCGGTCTGCCCGCGACCGATCTGTTCGAGGCGCTGGAGGACGGCCGCGTGAAGGCCGTCTGGATCTGCGCGACCAACCCCGCGGTGTCGATGCCGGACGCCGAGCGCGTGCGCGACGCGCTCCGCAAGGCCGAGCTCGTGATCGTCCAGGACGCGTACCACCCGACCGAGACCGGGGCGCTCGCACACGTCGTGCTGCCGTCGGCGCAGTGGCCGGAGAAGGCGGGCACGTCGGTGAACTCCGAGCGCCGGATCCAGCTCATGCGCGCCGCGATCGACCCGCCCGGCGAGGCCCGCGCCGACTGGCAGATCTTCGCCGCCGCGGCGCGCCGCATGGGCTTCGACGGCTTCGACTGGGCGGATGCCGCCGAGGTCTACGACGAGTTCGCGGCGCTGACCGCGGGCCGCCCGTGCGACCAGTCCGGCGTGAGCCACGCCCGGCTCGAGCACGGGTCGCTCCAGTGGCCCTGCCGCTCGGCGATCGATCCCGGCACCGCGCGTCTGTACACCGACGGCCGCTTCCCGACCGCGACCGGCGCGCCCGTCCTCGAGCCGGCGCTGCCCGGCAACCCCGCCGACCCGCCGGACGCCGAGCACCTGCTCGTCCTCACCACCGGCCGGATCGCGACCCACTGGCACACGCTCACGCGCACGGGGAAGTCGAAGGAGCTGGTCGCGGCCGAGCCCGAGCCGTTCATCACGCTGCACCCGGACGACGCGCGCCGCGCCTGGGTGCGCGAGGGCGAGCTCGCGCAGGTGGTCTCGCGGCGCGGGACGATCAAGCTGCGCGTGCGCCTCGACGCCACGCTGCGCCCCGGCACCGCGTTCGCGCCCTTCCACTGGGGCGCGCTGCACGCGCCGGCGGGCCACGGCGGCGTCAACGACCTCACGCACCGCGAGACCGACCCCGTCTCCCGCCAGCCGGGCCTGAAGGCCACGGCGATCCGCGTCGAGCCGGTGAAGGCGCGCAAGCACGCCCGCCGAGACGAGGTGGGCCGGCGAACGGCCGCGGACGCCGGGCACGCCGCGCCGCCCGCGGGCGCCGGGCACGCCGCGAAGTCGGAT
>NZ_JAPDDP010000036.1 GCF_027587195.1 Solirubrobacter phytolaccae
TGGCGCGGGGCGCGGCGTGGCGTGGGGCGCGGCGTGGCGTGGGGCGCGGCGTTGGCGCGGGGCGCGGCATTAGCGTGGGGCGCGGCGATGGCGCGTTGGCGCGGCGATGGCGCTCCCGCGAGGCGCGAAGCGCGAGGCCCGCTCCGCGCGGCGGTTAGCCGCACCCCGAGGCAGCAGGTTCAGGGTGTCGGTTCCGGGTGTTCCCTGAGGTTTCGGGGCGTCGCGGACGGCAGAGTCCACGTCACTGACCGACCGAACAGCCCGACGATCACGTGGGAACGCAGGGTTCCCGGTGAAGCTGGCCGCACCCTGGACCTGTGTGTTTCCGGGTGGTAGCCGCCAGGCGCGGGGGTTCGATCGGCGGCAGAGTGACGCTCCTCCCCAACCAAAGGAACTCCAATGATTCGCAAGCTCCTCACCGCCACTGCCGTACTCGTGTCGCTTACCGTCGTCGCGTGCGGCGGCGGGTCCGGGATCGACGAGAAGGACGCGGACCAGATCCGCGATCACGCCGCCGAGATCCAGCAGGACGCGCAGCAGACGGCGAAGGAGGTTCAGTCCGGCACCAAGGACGCCGAGGAGGCGGCCAAGGAGATCGAGTCCGACATGAACGACCTGGCCAACGAGACCATCGACGCCACGAAGGAAGCCAACATCCCGGACGAGGCGCGTGAGCAGCTCGAGGCCGCGCAGGATCAGCTGAACGCCGCGCAGGACGGCAACTAGAGCTCGGGGGAGAGCCGCCGGCCGCGCGCGACGGGATGTCGCGTCGCGGCCGGCAAATCCCGTGCCTACACGGCGACGAGCAGCGCGCGCTCGCGCACGACGTCCAGCGCGAGCGTCTTATAGCCGGCCTCGTTGAAGAGGACGACCATCATGTCCTCGTCGTAGCGCTGGACCACGCCTTCGCCCCAGGAGCCGTGGGCCACGCGGGCGCCGACCGGGAACGGCACGTCGGCCGGTGGGGCGCTCACCCGCCCGGCCTCGCAGTTGTCGCAGTAGCCGCACGGCGGCTCGAACGGCTCGCCGAAGTACGAGAGGATGAACGCGCGCCGGCAGTCGTCGGTCTCGGCGTAGGCGCGCATCATGTCTACGCGCGAGCGGTCGAAGGACCGGCGCATCTCCTCGGCCTCCGCGGCGGCGGTCACCAGCTCCGCGGACGGCGACTCCGACACCGAGGACACCTCGCCGTCCATCTCCACGTGCACCGCGCCCGCGTCCTCCAGGCGTGACAGAGCGGACGCCAGCTTGGTGTCCGACAGATCCAGCTCGGTACGCATCGATGCCGCGGGGACACCGCGCCGGACCGCGTCGAGCACGTGCGCGAGCTCGTCGACCTCCAGGTGCCCGCCCGCGAAGAAGCGCCGCAACCCGACGTCCTCGCTGCGGTAGAAGAGCACGATCTCGGCCGGCTCGCCGTCGCGCCCCGCGCGCCCGGCCTCCTGGTAGTAGGCGTCCAGGGACTCGGCGACCTCGGCGTGGAACACCCAGCGCACGTCGGCCTTGTCGATCCCCATGCCGAACGCGGTGGTGGCGACGACCACGTCCAGCTCGCCGTCCATGAAGCGCTCCTGCACGTCGTCGCGCTCGGCCGACTTCATGCCCGCGTGGTAGGACGCCGCGAGCAACTCCCCTGAGCACAGCTCCTCCGCCAGCGTCTCCGCCTCCCGCCGGGTGCTGACGTAGACGATCCCAGGCGGCGCCGCCGCGCGAATCCGCTCGATCAACGCGCGCCGCTTGCGCTCCGCGCCCTGCTCGCCGTGGAAGCGCTCGACGGAGAAGCGCAGGTTCGGCCGGTCGAAGCCCCGGATCAGCAGCACCGGGTCACGCAGCCCGAGCCGCGCCACGATCTCGTCACGCACCGGCGGCGCCGCCGTCGCGGTCAGGGCGAGCACCGGCGGGCGGCCGAGCGCCTCGATCGCGGCGCCCAGGCGCAGGTACTCCGGCCGGAAGTCGTGCCCCCACTCGCTCACGCAGTGCGCCTCGTCGACCACGAACAGCGACACGTCGGCGACCGCGAGCTCGTCGAGCACGTCCTTGCGCGCGAGCTGCTCCGGCGCCAGGAACAGGAACTCCAGCGCGCCCTCGGCGAGCTCGTGCATCGCCTCTTCGCGCTCACCGCGCGGGAGCGAGGAGTTCACCTGCGCCGCGCCGCCCGCCGCGACCTCATTCAGGCCATCGACCTGGTCGCGCTGCAACGCGATCAGCGGGGAGACGACGACGGTCGCGCCCGGAGTGAGCAGCCCGGCGATCTGGTAGATGGCCGACTTGCCCGCCCCCGTGGACATGACCACGAGCACGTCACGGCCCTCGAGCGCAGCCTCGATCGCCTCGAGCTGCCCTGGCCGCAGCCCCGGATAGCCGAACGCCTCCTGCGCAACGCGCTCGATTCTCGACTCGTCGGCCAGGGCGCCTAGATTGACAGGCGTGAATCAGCCGTGGTCAGGACGCAAACTGCACTTCGTCGGGATCGGCGGGGTCGGGATGAGCGGGCTCGCGAAGGTGGCCCGCATCCTCGGCGCCGACGTCACCGGCTCGGACCGGTCCCTGGACGGCCACGCCGCGGCCAACGTCCCTGAAGGCGCTGAAGTCGTCTACTCGAGCGCGATCCCACCGGACAACCCCGAGCGCACCACGGGCGCGCCCGAGCTGCACCGCGCCGACCTGCTCGCCGAGCTGACGCAGCTCAAGCCGACGATCGCCGTCTCCGGCACGCACGGCAAGACGACGACCTCGTCGATGCTCGTCCACGCGCTCCCCGGCCAGAGCTACCTCGTCGGCGGGGAGGTCCGCAGCACCGGGACCAACGCCGACTGGAACGCCGACAGCGACTGGCTCATCGTCGAGGCCGACGAGTCCGACCGCTCCCTGCTCAAGCTCCACCCGACGATCGCTGTCGTCACGAACGCCGAGCTGGACCACCACACGACCTACGCCTCCTCGCGCGACGTGGACGACACCTTCGCCATGTTCCTCGCGCGCGCGAGAGACGCCGTGGTCGCGCCCGACCTCACCCGCCTGCGCGCCGACGCCCACGTGTTCGGCGAGTTCGACGGCGAGCTGAGCGTCCCGGGCGCCCACAACCGTCGCAACGCCGGCGCGGCACTCACCGCCATCGAGCTGACCGGGGGAGACGTCCAAGCGGCCGCCGGTCGCCTCGCCACGTTCGCGGGCGCGGGCCGGCGCTTCGAAGTGGTCGGCACCGCCCACGGCGCGACCGTGGTCGACGACTACGCCCACCACCCGACCGAGGTCCGCGCGACGATCGAGGCGGCGCGCACCCAACCGGCCAGCCGTGTCATCGCGCTCTTCCAGCCGCACCTCTTCAGCCGCACGCAGCGCGAGGCAACAGCGTTCGGCAAGGCGCTCGCGAACGCGGACCTGGCGATCCTCCTCGACGTGTACCCCGCCCGCGAGGAGGCCGCCGACTACCCGGGGGTGTCGGGCCTGACGCTCGTGCGCAGCACCCTGGACGCCCGCCCCGGCATGCCGGTCTTCTGGGCCAGGACGCACGAGAACGCCCGCCGGTTCCTGCAAGAAACGCTGCAGAACGGGGACCTGCTGCTCACGATGGGCGCGGGCGACGTGAACACGATCGGCAGGGACCTCGTCGCGCATAGCGAACCCCCCGGACGATGACGCGCCTCAAAGTCGGACTCGCCGTCGTCGCCGTAATCGTGCTGACGGGCGGCGGCTATCTCTGGCTGCGCCAATCGAGCCTCGTCGCGGTCCGCGACGTCCAGATCAGCGGCATCACCGCCTCCGATGGGGACCAGGTCCGCGTCGCGCTCGAGGGCGCCGCGAAGGACATGACCACGCTCCACGTCCGCGAAGAGATCCTCCACGAAGCCACCGCGGCCTACACCTCGGTGGGCGACCTGAAGGTCAAGGCCGACTTCCCGCACACGCTGCACATCCAGGTCGTGGAGCGCACGCCCGTGGCGGCACTCACCCGCCCCGGCGAGCGTCGCGTCCCGGTGACGAGCAACGGCACGTTGCTGCGCGGAGTGGCCGCTGAGCGCGATCTTCCGAGCGTCAAGCTCAAGTCCGATCCGAGCGGATCGCGCGTCACCGACCGCAAGGTCCTCAACGCGCTGGCCGTCGCGAGCGCCGCTCCGACGCCCCTCCGCGGGCGGACAGAGGAGGTCAAGGTCGACAAGCGCGGCGTCATCGTCGACCTCGAAGAAGGCCCCGAGCTGATCTTCGGCGACGGCAAGGACGCCGACAAGAAATGGGCCGCGGCAGCCCGTGTCCTGGCCGAGGTCTCGGCTCAGGGCGCCGTCTATCTCGACCTTCGAATTCCGGGCCGGGTGGCCGCGGGCGGCCTTGCGCCGATCGCTACGCCGACCCCCGACCCAAACCTTCAACCTGAGCCTGAGAATAGCCCGACTCTCAACCCGTAGTCGAGACTTCGGCAGCTTGCAACGATCCTTGCGGCGATTCGCTCTCGTTGACATCGGGAACGAAATCCCCGTACCTTGCGGTAATCCGCGCCGCCAGCGAGCCTGCTAAAACGCTCGACCCTAACTAGAGGTCCGGACGGAAAACCAAATGGAAGCCAGCGGTTATCTCGCAGTCATAAAGGTCGTCGGTGTCGGCGGCGGTGGAACCAATGCCGTGAACCGGATGATCGACGCCGGTCTGTCCGGCGTTGAGTTCATCGCGGCGAACACGGACGCGCAGGCGCTCCAGATGACGGACGCCGACCTCAAGCTCCACATCGGCGGTGCCCTCACGAAGGGCCTCGGCGCAGGGGCGAACCCGCAGATCGGCCAAGGGGCCGCCGCGGAGTCGCGCGACGACATCAAGGAGGCGCTCAAGGGCGCGGACATGGTGTTCGTCACGGCCGGCGAGGGCGGCGGCACCGGTACGGGCGCCGCGCCCGTCATTGCGGAGATCGCCAAGAACGAGATCGGCGCGCTCACCGTGGGCGTCGTCACGCGTCCGTTCGCCTTCGAGGGCTCCCAGCGGGCCCGCCAGGCGCAGGAGGGCATCGACCGCCTGCGCGAGATGGTGGACACGCTGATCGTGATCCCGAACGAGAAGCTCCTCGCGATGGTCGAGCGGCGCACGAGCATCCTCGACGCGTTCCGCGAGGCCGACAACGTCCTGCGCCAGGGCGTCCAGGGCATCACGGACCTGATCACGATCCCCGGTCTGATCAACCTCGACTTCGCCGACGTGCGGGCGATCATGGAGAACGCCGGCAGCGCCCTGATGGGCATCGGCACCGCGCAGGGCGAGAGCCGTGCCTCGGAGGCCGCCAAGGCCGCCATAAGCTCCCCGCTGCTGGAGGAGTCCGTCGAGGGCGCCACCGGCATCCTGCTCAACATCACCGGTGGTCGCGACCTCGGCCTGTTCGAGGTCAACGAGGCCGCGGAGCTCATCCACTCCGCCGCCGACGCGAACTCCAACATCATCTTCGGCGCCGTGATCGACGAGGGGATGACCGACGAGATCCGCGTCACGGTCATCGCCACCGGGTTCGACCACGGCGGCGTCCGCGCCGCCCGCGAGGAGCGCTCGCGCGCCCCACGCGATCGCAACCCGCGGATCGACGAGCGTCAGCGCGACTCGCTCGTGATCCGCGACGACGATCTCGACATCCCGCCGTTCCTTCGCTGACCTGATCTCCCGTTCTCGGCCTCACGGGCCGATAACGGGGGTTGATGTCGACGCGTCACCCACTCGTGCTGCTCCCGCTGCTCGCCTGCGCGGCGTGGCTGGCGCTGCACGAGCTCAACGTGGTGGCGTTGGGTGGGGGCGACCTCGGGCCGCTGAGCTCGCGCTTCGCCCACGTCGCGGTGCTCGTCGTCGCGTCCGCCGTCTGCGTGCTGCGCGGGATCCTCGTCCGTCGTGAGCGCGTCGCCTGGCTGCTGATCGGCACGGGCGTGAGCGCCTGGAGCCTGGGCGAGCTGTACTACACGGTCGTCCTCTGGGACGAGAGCGCGCCGCCGATCCCGAGCCCCGCCGACCTCGGCTTCCTCTTCTTCCCGCCGCTGCTGTTCGCGGGCATGCTCACGCTGCTGCGCAGCCGCACGCGCATGAGCGCGCCGCTGATCGTGGACGGAATCGCCGCCGCGCTCGCCGTCTCCGCGCTGAGCGCCGCGATCGTCTTCCAGACCGTCCAGGAGCACGCGGAGGGCGACACCGCCGCGGTCGTCACCGCGCTCGGCTACCCGCTGGCCGACCTGGCGCTGCTCGCGGTCGGCGTCGGCGCGCTGGCGAGCACGGGCTGGCGCCTGGACCGCACCTGGGGCCTGCTGGCGTTCGGCATCCTCGCCTTCTGGCTGGCCGACTCGATGTACCTCGTCAAGGCCGCCGAGGGCACGTACGAGTCCGGCGGCTGGTTCGACCTCGGCTGGTGGCTCGGGCTGCTGACGATCGCGATCGCCGCCTGCCAGCGCCCGCCCGCCACGCGCCGGCGCGCGGTCGACGACAGCCTGCGGCTGCTGATCGCGCCGCTCGTCGCCGGTGCCGTCGGCCTCGAGCTGCTCGTCTACGCCTCGGTCGGCGACCTCAACGGGCTCGGCGTGGTGCTCGCCGCCGCCGCGATCGTCTTCGTCCTGGTCCGCCTGACGCTGACCTTCCGCCTGAACGTGCACATGCTACGCGCAAGCCGCGACGAGGCGATGACCGACGCGCTGACCGGCCTCGGCAACCGCCGCGCGCTCACCCGCATGCTCGACGAGGTGCTCCCGGACGCCCAGCCGGAGTGCCCGCACGTGCTTGCGCTGTTCGACCTGGACGGCTTCAAGCACTACAACGACACCTTCGGCCACCCGGCCGGCGACGAGCTGCTCGCGCGCCTCGGCACGCGGCTGGAGAGCTTCGTCGGCGCCCGCGGCCGCGCGTTCCGGATGGGCGGGGACGAGTTCTGCGTGCTGCTGCGTCCGCGTGGGGAGGACGCGTCGTTGATCGTCGAGGGCGCCGCCCATTCGCTCTCCGCCGAGGGCGAGGGCTTCTGGGTCGGCTGCTCGTACGGCTTCATCACGCTCCCGACGGAGGCGTCGGACTCCGACAGCGCCCTGCGGATCGCCGACCAGCGCATGTACGCCTCCAAGCACGCGGGCCGCATGTCCGCCGCCCGCCAGGCGCGGGACGTGCTGCTGGCCGTGCTCGCCCCGCACGACTCGACCGCCGCCGACAAGGCCGAGGAGGCGGCGCGCCGGGCCGGGCTCGAGCGCGAGGAGCGGGAGGCCGTGCGCTACGCCACCGAGCTGCACGCGCTCGGCGAGCAGGTCCTCTCCGCCGCGCCGTCGCTGTGCGCGGTGGCCCGCCTCGTGGCCGAGAGCCGTGAGCTGGGCCCGGACAGCTCGGTCGCGGCGCGCATCGTCGCCGAAGCGGTCGCCGTGACTCAGCGGCCCATCGTCGCGTGAGCGCGCTAGGGTCCGGGGCCGTATGGCCATCGGGTCCGATACCACTCTGCTGAAAACCGCTCTTTACGACCGCCACGTCGCCGCGGGCGCCAAGCTCGTGCCGTTCGCCGGCTGGGAGATGCCCGTCCAGTACGCGGGCATCAAGGAGGAGCACCTCGCCGTTCGCACCAAGGCCGGCGTCTTCGACGTCAGCCACATGGGCGAGATCGAGACGGAAGGGCCGCAGGCGCTGGAGTTCCTGCAGCGCATCCTCTCCAACGACGTCGCCAAGATCGCCGACAACGGCGCGCAGTACAGCGTGCTGTGCAAGGAAGACGGCGGCGTCCTCGACGACCTCTTCACCTACAAGCTCGGTGAAGGTCACTACCTGACCGTCACGAACGCGGCCAACCACGCGAAGGACCTGGCCTGGTTCACCAAGCAGGCCGAGAGCTTCGACGTCACGCTCCACGACCGCCTGCACGACTACGCGATGCTCGCGGTGCAGGGTCCTGAGGCGCGCGGCATCGTCGCCGGCCTCACCGACGGGGAGCTGCCCAAGCGCTTCCGCACCGCGCGGTTGACCGTCGCCGGCGTCGCGGACGTGCTGGTCTGCGGCACGGGCTACACCGGCGAGGACGGCGTCGAGCTGCTCGTCGGCCCCGAGGGCGCCAACGTCATCTGGGACGCGCTGCTCGCCGCGGGCGTCGCGCCGATCGGCCTGGCCGCGCGCGACACGCTGCGCCTGGAGGTCTGTTACCACCTCTACGGCAACGACCTGATGGAGTCGCGCGGCCCGATCGAGGCCGGCCTCGGGTGGTGCGTGAAGGAGGACACGGGCTTCATCGGCGCCGAGGCGATCAAGGTCGCCCGGGCCAACGGTCCGTCCGAGTTGCTCGTCCCGTTCGTCACCGAGCAGGGCATCGCCCGCCAGGGCAACGCCGTCATCGGTGGGGGCGAGGTGACCTCCGGGACCCTGAGCCCCAGCCTCAACGTCGGCATCGGCATGGCTTACGTGCCGATCGACAAGGCCGAGCCGGGAACCAAGCTCGAGATCGATGTGCGCGGCCGCACCCGCGCCGCGGAAGTTCGCGAAAAGCCGCTTTACACCAAGGAGTCCTGACGGATGGCCGACGCCAGCTACCCCGACGATCTGAAGTACCACACCGAGCACGACTGGGCTCGGATCGATGGTGACACCGCCGTGCTCGGCATCACCTGGTACGCCCAGGACCAGCTCGGCGAGGTCGTCTTCTTCGACCCGCCGGAGGTCGGCACGAGCATCACCGCCGGCTCCCCGTACGCCGAGGTCGAGTCCGTCAAGGCCGTGTCCGACGTGATCGCGCCGCTGAGCGGCGAGATCGTCGAGGTCAACGACGGTCTGAAGGACTCGCCGGAGCAGATCAACGAGGATTCCTACGGCGAGGGTTGGCTCGTCAAGATCAAGCTCTCGGACGCGTCTGAGGCCGACGGCCTGATGGACGCCGAGAGCTACCGCCAGAGCCTGTCATAAGCTGAGCGGCTCACTATGAGCCGCTACACGTCTGCGACTGAAACCGACCGGCAGGAGATGCTCGCCGCCATCGGCGTCGAGTCGATCGACGACCTTTTCGCGGACGTCCCTGAGGGCGTCCGCCTCGGTCGTCCTCTCGACATCGCGCCCGGCAAGCCCGAGCAGGAGGTCTTTGCCCGCCTCCGCGACCTGGCCGCCAAGAACGTCTCCGCCGAGGACGAGATCTCGTTCCTCGGCGCCGGGATGTACGACCACTACGTGCCCGCGCTGATCGACTCGATCCTGTCGCGGTCCGAGTTCCTCACGCCCTACACGCCCTACCAGCCCGAGATCTCCCAGGGCGGGCTGCAGGTGATGTTCGAGTACCAGACCGCGATCAGCGAGCTGACCGGCCTGCCCGTCAGCAACGCGAGCGTCTACGAGGGCCCGAGCGCCGTCGCCGCCGCGGGCTGGCTGGCGCACACCCACACGAAGAAGACGAAGTTCCTCGTGTCGGAGAGCCTGCACCCGCACAGCCTGGAGACGCTCGCCACGACGTCCGCGGGCTGGGGCACGACGATCGAGATGCTCCCGGTCGTCAACGGCCTCACGCAGCTCGACGAGGTCGTCGGCGATGACGTCGCCGCGATCTTCGTCGGCCAGCCGAACTTCCACGGCGCGATCGAGGACATCGCCGCGCTGTCGCAGTTCAAGGGCTCCGCGCTGCTGGTCGTCCAGGCCGACCCGCTCACGCTCGGCGTGCTGCGCTCGCCCGGCGAGGACGGCGTGGACATCTGCGTCGGCGAGGGCCAGACGCTCGGCAACCGCCTGGACTTCGGCGGGCCGTCGTTCGGCTTCTTCGCCGCTTCGCAGGCCCTCCTGCGCCGGATGCCCGGCCGCATCGCCGGTGAGACCACCGACGTCGACGGCCGTAGAGGCTTCGTGCTCACCCTGCAGACGCGCGAGCAGCACATCCGCCGCGAGAAGGCGACGAGCAACATCTGCACGGCGCAGGCGCTCAACGCGCTCGCCGGCGTGATCTACCTGAGCTGGCTCGGCCGTGAAGGGCTCGTGGAGCTCGGCGAGCTGCTCGTATCCCGCACGCACTACGCCCGCGAGACGCTCGCGGCGATCGACGGCGTCGAGCTCTGGCACGACCAGCCCGTCGTGCGCGAGTTCGCCCTCAAGCTCAGCAAGAACGCCCACGAGGTCGTCGAGTTCTGCTCGGCGCGGGGTGTGAACCCGGGCTTCGCGTTCGACGACAACGGCCTGTTGGTGGCCATCACCGAGCAGCGCAGCAAGGCGGACATCGACCGCCTCGCCGAGGTGCTCAAGGAGGCCCTGGCATGAGCATCACCGAGAACCAGCTCCACGCCGACCCGTCGATCGAGGCCCACGAGCTGCACCCGCAGCGCTCCGCGGTGATCGAGACCGAGCAGCAGCGCGACCACGCGAAGACGATCTACGAGAAGTCCAAGCCGGGCCGGCGCGCGTTCGTCGCCCCCGAGCTGGACGTGCCCAAGCACGAGCTGCCGGCGAAGTTCCGCCGCGCCGAGGCGCCGAAGCTGCCGGAGATCGCCGAGCCGGAGATCGTCCGCCACTACAACCGGCTGTCCAAGCGCAACTTCGACCTGGACTCCGGCTTCTACCCGCTCGGGTCGTGCACGATGAAGCACAACCCGAAGCTGCACGAGCGCGTCGCGGCGCTGCCGGGCCACGCCCGTCTGCATCCGCTGACGAACCCGAAGCGGGCCCAGGGCGCGCTGGAGCTCATGCACTCGCTGCAGGTCGCGCTGGGCGAGATCGCGGGCCTGCCGCACGTGTCGCTGCAGCCGTCCGCGGGTTCGCACGGCGAGCTCGCCGGCGTGCTGGTCACCCGGGCCTACCACGAGGACCGCGGCGACTTCCGCACGAAGATCCTCACGCCGGACACCGCGCACGGCACGAACCCGGCGACGGTGACGATGGGCGGCTACGAGGTCGTCAAGGTCGGCACCAACGCCGACGGCGGCGTGGACATCGAGGACCTGCGCGCCAAGGCCGACGACCAGGTCGCCTGCCTGATGCTCACCAACCCGAACACGCTCGGCGTGTTCGACGCCAACATCGAGGAGATCGCGAAGATCGTCCACGGTGTCGGCGCGACCCTGTACTACGACGGCGCGAACCTGAACGCCGTCATGGGCAAGACGCGCCCCGGCGACATGGGCTTCGACATCGTCCATTACAACCTGCACAAGACGTTCACCCAGCCGCACGGCGGCGGTGGCCCGGGTGCCGGCCCGATCGCGGTGAGCGACCGCATCGAGCCGTACATCACCAAGCCGCAGGTGGTCAAGCTCGAGGACGGCACGTTCGACCTCGACTTCGACCGGCCGAAGTCGATCGGGCGCCTGCGCGGCTTCCAGGGCAACTTCGGCGTGTTCGTGCGCTCCTACGCGTACATCCTCTCGCTCGGCGGCGACGGCCTGCAGGAGGCGTCGGAGCTGGCCGTGCTCAACGCCAACTACCTGCTGGCGAAGCTGCGCGAGCTGGGCGTGACGGACCTGCTGCCCCCGGCCTACGACCGCCTCTGCATGCACGAGTTCGTGCTCAGCGGCGCGCCGATGAAGCGCGAGCTGGGCCTGAAGACGCTGGATCTCGCCAAGCGCCTGCTCGATCACAACTTCCATCCGCCGACGGTGTACTTCCCGCTGCTGGTCGAGGAAGCGCTGCTGATCGAGCCGACGGAGACCGAGACCAAGGAGACGCTCGACGCGTTCGCCGAGGCGATGGCCGAGATCCTGCGCGAGGGCGCCGAGGATCCGGAGATCGCTCGCAACGCGCCGTACGGCACGCCGGTCCGCCGGCTCGACGAGGCCGGCGCGGCCAAGCGCCCGGTCATCCGTCAACCGCTGTAGACGGCCAAACGTCAACGTCTGTAGACGGCATCAACACCCCTTGACGACGGCGTCCTGAAACCACCCCACCGGTTTTCAGGACCCCGTCGCTCAGGGGACGTTCCCCTGCGTCAACCGATCCTCGTAGGGGAGGACTTCTATGTCCAGGATTCATCTGGCCGCCATCGCGGCCACAGTCGTGTGCGCCTTCATGTTCACCGGCGTCGCGCAAGCCCAGGAAGCGGTGCCGCTGACGCAGAAGGTCGCGCTCACCGGCACCAAGGGCTTCAAGGGGACGTACACGATCGAGAAGTTCGTGTCCCAGGGCGGCAAGCTGTTCGCCGTCGGCAAGGTCGTCGGCAAGGCGACCGGCGGCAAGCGGGTCACCAAGGAGAACGTCAAGCTGCCGGCCGCCGTGTCGAGCGGTGCCGCGCAGGCCTCGCAGCTGCCGCCGATCCCGGGTGCCTGCCAGGTGCTCAACCTCGTGCTCGGGCCGATCAACCTGAACCTGCTCGGCCTGTCCGTGCGCACGAACCAGATCAACCTGCGCATCGACGCGGTGCCGGGCGCAGGCAACCTGCTCGGGAACCTGCTGTGCGGGATCACGGGCATCCTCGACCCGAACGCGCTGGCCAACACGCCGCTCGGGCAGCTCGCGCAGATCCTGAACGCGCTGCTCGCGCTCAGTCCGCGAACCTGAGAAACGGGTATGGGGAGGCGCACCATGCGTCTCCCCGTCGCCCTATTCGTCGCGCTGCTCGCGCTGCCCGCGTCCGCTCAGGCGGGCGTCGTCGGGCTTGAAGGGACCCAGCTCGTGCTCCGCGCCGACCCCGGCGAGCAGGTGCGAGTCGGCATCTTGCAGCCCTCGGGCGGCCAGATCCGCTTCACCGGGACGCCCCGCGTCGGCGCCGGATGCGTCGCCGCCGACGGCGAGGTCGCGTGTCCAGAGACGGGCGTGACCGGTGTGGTCGTGCAGACCGGGGACGGCGACGACCGGGTCTCGTCATTCATCAACGTGCCGCTCACGCTGACGCTGGGTGGTGGCGACGACGTCTTCTTCGCCCAGGCGAGCGCGGCCACGGTCGACGCCGGACCGGGGAACGACCGCGGCTACTCGCAGGCCCGGTCGGCGAACGTGGTCGGCGGCGCGGGTGACGACCGGCTCGAGCTGGAGACGAACGGTCTCGGGCCGCTGCGGCTCGACGGCGGCGCCGGCGACGACACCCTCCGCGTCATCTCGCCCGGGATCTCGTGGCCGTACCCGCGTGACGAGCGCAACGGGGCGCCCCGTCCGCGGATCGCCCGGGTGGCGATCACGTGCGGCCCCGGCGCCGACCACTGGATCGCGCGGCCGCACGACAAGCCCGGCGACGGCTGCGCGCCGCGCGTCACCGGGATCACGCCGGACACCGTCTCGCGCGCGTTCCGCGAGGGACGGCTGACCGGCCCGGCAAGCGGCACGGTCACGCTGCGACGCCGCGTTTTCCAGGACGACCGGCCGCGCCAGCGGGTCGCGCATGGCTCCTTCAACGCTCGGCGCGGGCCGTTGCGCGTCCCGCTCGAGCGCACGAAGGCCGCGCGGCGGCGGCAACCCGTCGCCGTGAAGATCGGCCTCCGCGCCGGTGCCGAGCGCGGCGAGATCACCTTCCTGTCGAGGCTCGGCTGATGCGCGCGCTGCTCGTCGTCGCCGCCGTGCTGGCGTTCCCGGCCGCCGCGCACGCCGGCGTGGTCGGACTCGAGGGCACCCAGATCGTCTTTCGCGCGGAGCCGGGCGAGCGCCTGGAGCTCCGCGCCGACGGAAGCGTCAGCGACATCCAGTACTTCCACGCGGAGGGCGTGCGCCCCGGGCCCGGGTGCGAGCGCGTCGAGGACGACGAGGTGTCCTGCCGACCCGACGGCGTGACGGGCGTGACGATCTTCGGCGGCGACCAGGCCGACCGCGTGTCCACCCGGGTGCCGCTGCCGTTGACGCTGGCGCTCGGCGCCGGCAACGACGACTTCTCGGTGGTCGGCGCCACGGTGACGGTCGACGCGGGCCCGGGGAACGATGTCGGCGGAGTCGCCGGCTCACGGGTGAGCATCGTCGGCGGGGAGGGCGACGACACGCTCTCGCTCGAGCGCTCCGGTCGGACGGTCGGGCCGTTCGTGCTCGACGGCGGCGCGGGGGACGACGATCTCTCGCTCCCGTCGACCGAGATGGTGCGGTCCGGCCCGCTCGCGCCGGTCAGCATCACGTGTGGTGACGGGGCCGACCGCTGGTCGGCCGGTCCCCGAGACGTCCTGGGCGAAGGCTGCGCCGCGCACGTGGCCGGGATCACCGCCAAGACGGTCTCGCGTGCGTTCCAGGAGGGCGCGCTCACGGCGCCGGCCAGCGGCTCGATCGCGTTCAAGCGTCGCTCCGGCGCCTCGCGCACGCCGGGGGCGACGATCGCGCGCGGCGTCTTCACCGCACAGCCCGGGCCGCTGCGCGTGAGCCTCGAACGGACCGCGGCCGGCACTCGCTGGCTGCGCCGCACCCCGCACCTGCCCGTGTTCGTGACCATCCGGACCCGCACCGGCGACGACCGCGGCGTGGTCACCTTCCGCTCCAAGGTCGGATGACATGCACCGGTTCGTCCTGATCACGCTCATGCTGCTCGTCGCGCCCGCCACGGCGCAGGCCGCGACCGTCGGCCGCGAGGGCACGGAGCTCGTGTACCGCTCAGCGCCCGGCCAGGAGGACCTGTTCGCGTCCGAGGCACAGGACGGCGTGATGACGTTCGCAGGCCGCGAGGGCGGTGACGCGGACATCACGCCGCGCGACGGCTGCTCGATCACGCGCAAGGTCGTGCGCTGCCCGCTCGACGGGCTCACCGCTGTCCGCGTGCTGGCCGGCGACAGCGATGACCAGATCGTGATGCTGGACACCTCGCTCCCTGTCGTGGCCGAGCTCGGGCGTGGCAGCGACGACTTCGACGCGAGCGCGCTGGCTCTGACCGTCACCGCCGGCGAGGGCAGCGACCGGGTCGGTGCCGACACACTGGCCGGAGCGATCGACATGGGACCGGGCGAGGACTACGTCGAGGCGTCGATCCCCGAGGGGTTCGCCGGGCCGCTCGCCATCGAGGGCGGCGACGGGCGGGACCTGCTGTTCGTCGACGGGCAGCGCAAACCCGGGATCTCGCTCTCCGGCGGAGACGGGCCGGACGAGTTCATCGTCCAGCTGGGCCTGGACGGTCCGGGGATCGACATCGCCTGTGGCGCCGGCAACGACTCCACGCAGCTCGCGCTCGTCGATCGCCCGGGTGACGGCTGCGCCGCGCACGTCGCCTACCCGGCGCCGCCGAAGTTCGTCTCGCGCGCGTTCAGCGGGGCGACGCTGACGGCGCCCGCCACCGGAGCGGTCGAGTTCCGCCGCAACCCGTGGCCGAACGGGCGTCGCGTCCCGCTGGTCGCCCGCGGCACGTTCGACGCGCCTGCCGGCCCGCTCCAAGCACGGCTGAAGACGACGAAGGCCGGCAAGCGGTACATCCGCCGCGATCCGGACCTGAAGCTGTTCGTGACGATCAAGACCCGCACGGGCGGCGACCGCAGCGAGATCGACTTCGGGGCACGGCTGCGCTGATGCTCGCCCTATTGGCCGCCACCGCCGCGCTCGCGCCGACCGCCACGGTCGGGCGCGAAGGCACCGAGCTGGTCTACCGCGGCGCGTCCGGCGTGAAGGACCGCGTCACCCTCGTCGTGGTCCGCGACGCCATCCAGGTCTTCGACGCGGACGACCCGAACACGCGGATCGCTCCCGGCGCGGGTTGCAAGCGCGGGCGGGACGCCGTCGAGTGCCCGGTCGCCGGCATCACCACGGTCCGCGTGCATGCCGGGGACGGCAACGACCTCGTCGCCGTGCAGCTCGAGCAGCCGCTGATCGTCGACCTCGGGCCCGGCGACGACGAGTTCGGCGGCGACGCGCCCTCGCTCGCGCTGACCGGCGGCGACGGCGACGACGAGGCGAACTTCGGCGCCAAGACCGGCGCGATCGACATGGGGCCGGGCAACGACATCGCCGATGCGATGACCGCCGACCTCACCGGGCCGCTCACGCTTGCGGGCGGCGACGGGAACGACCGGCTGTTCATCTTCGGGGAGACCGGCCCCGGGACCGCGATGTCGGGCGGCTCCGGCGACGACTGGTTCACCGTGCAGGCGGGGGAGGGACCGGGCGCCGACATCGGCTGCGGCGAGGGCGCCGACCGGATCGTCGCCGAGCTCGCCGACCGGCCGGGCGCCGGCTGCGGCCCGTACCTCGCCGGGATCACGCCCGGGACCGTCTCCCGCACGTTCCGCGAGGGTGCGCTGACCGCGCCGGCCACCGGCACCGTGACGCTGCATCGGGACAAGGGCGAGGGCGACGCCGCGGCGACGCTCGCGCGCGGCACGTTCGACGCGCCCGCCGGCCCACTCCGGGTGCGGCTGAAGACGACCGCCGCCGGCCGCCGAGGGCCGAAGCGACCACGGGTGATCGTCACCGTCCGCACCCGGAGCGGCGGCGAGCGCCACGAGGTCACGTTCCGGTCGAGGCTGCGATGAGGGTCCTGGCGCTCCTCGTGCTCCTGCTGCTCGTGCCCGCGTCCGCGCAGGCCGCGACGCTCGCGCGGGAAGGCGCCGAGCTCGTCTACCGCTCCGCGCCCGGCGAGGCCGACGACGTCGTCGTCCAGCCCGGTGACCCGTCGACGGCGCCGAACAAGCTGTTCATCTACGAGAACGGGCGCAAGCTCGTGCTCGGGCCCGGCTGCGTGCAGGGCGTGCTCTACCCGGAGTGCTCGAGCGAGGGGATCACCGGCGTCCGCGTGCTGGCGGGCGACGGCGACGACAGGATCATCGTGCTCGGCGACCTCCCCGTCCTCGTCGACCTCGGCCCCGGCGACGACAAGCTGACCTCGCGCGGCCCGACGGTGACCGCGACCGGCGGCGACGGCGCCGACGAGCTGAGCGGGGAGATGGGCGCCGGCACGCTGGACGGAGGCGCCGGTGGCGACGCGCTCGAGACGCACCTCGCGGACGGCTCTCCCGCCGGCCCGCTGCTCGTCGCGGGCGGGGAGGGCCAAGACCGCATCCACGTCGACGGGCATTCCCGGCCCGGCATCACGCTCACGGGCGGATCCGGCAACGATCGCTTCACGCACTTCATCTACGAGAGCGACCACGGGATGGACGTCAGCTGCGGCCCGGGCGACGACCGCACGGTCCTGCGCCTCGCCGACCGCATGGGCGACGGCTGCGCGCCCAACGTCACCGGGTTCACGCCCGACGAGGTCTCGCGGCGGTTCCGCGAAGGCACGCTGCCCGTTCCCGCCCGCGTCGAGATCGTCTTTCGGCGGCGTCCCGGCGGCGGGAGCCGGCCGGCCGAGGTGCTCGCGCGCGGCGTGGCGAACCGGCCCGCGGGACCCCTGCGCCTACAGCTGAAAACGACCGAGGCCGGCCGTCGCCGGGCCAAGCGCGACCTGAAGCTGTACGTGTTCATCACCACGACCGTGGGCGGGGACCGCCACACCGTCCGGTTCGACTCGAGGTTGCGATGAAGTGGCTCGGCTGCGTGCTGGCGCTCCTGCTCGTCGCGCCCGCCACCGCCCAGGCGGGCACGCTCGCCCGCGAGGGCACGGAGCTCGTCTACCGCTCCGCTCCGGAGCAGGCGGACGCGTTCCTGGCGACAGTGGACCGCGGCGCGCTCGTGGTCCAGGGCCGCGGGATCACCCCGGGCGAGGGCTGCGGCGGGACCGTGATCCGCTGCTCGCTCGACGGCATCACCGGCTTGCGGGTGTTCGCCGGCGACGGGAACGACGAGCTGCAGATCAAGGGCTCGCTCGCGCTCGCCGTCGATCTCGGGCCGGGAGACGACGTCCTGAACTTCACCGCGCCGGCGGCCGTCGTGAGCGCGGGTGACGGCCGCGACCGCGTCGACTCGTTCAACTCCGAGCACTACGTCGGCCCGTTCCAGCTCGACGGCGGGCCCGGCGACGACACGCTCATCCAGGCCGGACGCGGGCCCGGGATGACGCTGATCGGCGGCGACGGGAACGACACGCTCGGCGTACTGCTCGTGGGGATCGACGGCTATGCCGTCGACCTCGTGTGCGGCGCCGGCGAGGACCGCACGATCGGCGAGCCGCAGGACCGCCTCGGCGAGGGCTGCGCGACCGCGCTCACCGACGTCACGAGCCCACGCCGGGTCTCCCGCACGTTCCGCGAGGGGCGGCTCGCCACGCCCGCACGCGTCACCGTCACGCTGCGCCGCCGCATCCCGGGCTCGGGCAGCCTCGAGCAGGCCGTGATCGCCCGGCGCACCTTCAGCGCGCCCGCCGGCCCGCTGCGCGCACAGCTGAGGACCACCGCCGCCGGACGCCGCTGGCTGCGCCGGGACCCGAAGCTCCCGGTCTTCGTGCGCGTGCAGACTCGAACCCGCTCCGAGCGCGCGGAGGTGTGGTTCGAGTCGAGGCTAGGCTAGGCGCCACAGTGGTCATCTTCTCCGGCATCCAGCCCACCGGGCGCAAGCACCTCGGCAACTACATCGGGGCGATCCTCAACTACGTCAAGGGTCAGGACAAGGCCGACCCCGCGATCTACTGCATCGTCGACCTGCACGGCACGACCGTCCAGTACGACCCGGCCGAGCTGCGCCAGCGCACGCGCGAGACCGCGGCGCTGCTGGTCGCCGCGGGGCTGGACCCCGAGCGCTGCGTGCTGTTCCGCCAGGGTGACGTGCAGGAGCACTCGGAGCTGTGCTGGCTGCTGTCGAGCGTGACCTCCGTCGGGCAGCTCAACCGGATGCACCAGTTCCGCGACAAGGCGGGCGCCGCGCGCGATCGCGTGTCCGCAGGCCTGCTCTTCTACCCGGTGCTGATGGCCGCCGACGTGCTCGCCTACCGTGCGAACGAGGTGCCGGTGGGGGAGGACCAGCGCGAGCACATCGAGCTCATGCGCGACGCCGCGGAGGCGTTCAACAAGCGCTTCGGCGAGACGCTCGTGGTGCCGGAGGCGAACATCCCCACCGTCGGCGCCCGCGTGCGCGACCTCAAGGAGCCCGAGCGCAAGATGTCCACGACGGGCGGCACGCCGCAGGGCACCGTCTACGTCGACGAGGAGCCCGAGTCGATCGTCAAGAAGTTCAAGAAGGCCGTCGCCGACAGCGGCTCGGAGATCGTCGTGCGCGACGACAAGCCCGGCATCTCGAACATGATCGAGATCCTGGCCGTCGTCCGCGACACCACGCCGGCCGAGATCGAGCGCGAGTTCGAGGGCTCGGGGTACGGCGCGTTCAAGACCGCCGTCGGCGAGGAAGTCGCCGCGTGGCTCGCTCCCGTGCGCGAGAAGTACCTGGAAATCAAAGACGACACCGCGTACATCGAGAGCTTCCTCGAGGTCGGCGCGAGCAAGGCCCGCGCGATCGCCGCCCCGATCGTGGCGGACGTGCGCGAGGCGATGGGCGTCGGACCCGTCCGCACGCACGCCTAGTCTGCGCCGTGTGAGACTCGCCGAGCTCGAGCTGGACCTCGACGTCTTCGCCGGTCCGTTCGACCTGCTCCTCTCGCTGATCCTGCGGGAGGAGCTGGATCTGCTCGAGGTCGACCTGGCGGAGATCGTCGTCACCTACCTGGACCACCTGGAGTCCACGGACCAGCTCGACCTGGAGTCCGCGACCGAGTTCCTGGTGCTGATCGCGGCGCTGCTGGAGCTCAAGTCGAGGCTGATGCTCCCGGGGGAGGAGGTCGAGGAGCTGGACGAGCTCGCGCCCGCCGAGGCCGCGGAGG
Organism: Solirubrobacter phytolaccae; assembly: GCF_027587195.1. Classification (GTDB taxonomy): domain Bacteria; phylum Actinomycetota; class Thermoleophilia; order Solirubrobacterales; family Solirubrobacteraceae; genus Solirubrobacter; species Solirubrobacter phytolaccae. The sequence continues at coordinate 19,511 of NZ_JAPDDP010000036.1, forward strand.
AGCTCATCGAGCGGATGCTCCAGTACGCGCGCTTCCGCGCCGCGGGCGCCCATCTCGCCAAGCTGCAGGAGCACGAGCGCGGCCACCTGTACCGCAGCGCACCGCACAAGCTCGGCCCGGGCGAGGTCACCGCCGGCGCCTACGAGCCGTCCGTGCTGGGCGCCGCGATCGGCTCGCTGCTGCGCATGCCCAAGCCGATCGACCTCTCGCACATGGCGATGCCACGCGTGACGGTCGGCGAGCGCCTGCAGCACCTGCGCGGGCTGCTCAAGCGCGCGTCCTCCTTCTCGTTCGAGGAGGCGGTCAAGGATGCCGACCGCGTGACCATCTGCGTGACCGTCTTCGCGCTGCTGGAGCTCTACAAGAGCGGCGAGGCGTCGTGGGAGCAGGAAGAGCCGTTCGGTGAGATCACCGTCCACGTCGGCAGCCCGGTCCCGGCACTCCGGGAAGTCGAGGCCGCATGAGCGCGCCGCTGACGCTCGCCGCGCGGATCGAGGCCCTGCTGTTCCTCGCCCCGGACCCGATCGGCGTCGAGGAGCTCGCGGATGCGCTCCAGACCTCCGAGGAGGCGATCACCAACGCGCTCATCACGCTCGAGGGCGCGTTGGAGGGCCGCGGGCTCGTGCTCAAGCGCATCGGCGGCGGGCTCGCGCTCGCCTCGCACCCGGACGCCGAGGAGGCCGCACGCCGCCTGCTCTCCCGCCCGCGCACGCCCGCGCTCACGCCCGCCCAGGCGGAGACGCTCGCGATCGTCGCCTACCTGCAGCCGGTCAGCCGGCCCGAGGTCGCCCGCATCCGCGGCGTGGCGAGCGAGTCGGCCACCACCGCACTGGCCGACCGTGGCCTCATCGAGGAGGCGGGCCGTTCGCAGTTCGGCGCCGTGCTGTACCGCACGACCGGGCTCTTCCTGAAGCTCTTCGGCCTGGAGTCGCCGGAGGCGCTGCCGGAAGTCGCGCAGTGGGATCCGAGCCCGGAAGAGGCGCAGACGCTGCGCGACCGGCTCCTGCGCGCCGGTGAAGCGCGCACCTCCGGGCAATAGCGCGACTCGCCGTCATACCCGCGTCAAGTCACTTCAAACCCGCTGATCGAGCGCGGGTTCGCGCGCGGACAAGGACGCAGTAACTAGTTGACAGGGCTTGAGCGAGCGAGTTCAGTTCCGCTCGGCTGGCGCAGGAGGAGTCCTGGCGCCGGAGGCCCCTAAGAGAGCAGGTACGAATGCTGGCGGTCGCGACGCGTCGTGTCGTTGCTGGTTGGCGGTCCCTGTCGTGTCGGCGCACCCGCGCCCGCGCGACAGGAGTGGTGATGTTGTCCGGCCTTGCCCTGGCCGGACCGGGCGCCGTGGCGGCGAACGCCGCGCCGTACGGCTGGTCCGACGACGGCTGGTTGTTCACGGACATCTGGCAGGTCGACGGCGATCCGTACGGCAGCTCGCCGTTGTCGATCAGAGGCAGCGGCGAGATCTCGTACACGCCCCCGGGTACGGCGTACGTGACGGCGTTCCAGGGCGTGGCGCACCACTGGGCCACCGGCGGCGCCACGGCCACGTGGGGCATTCGCCTCCCCAACGGGCAGTGGGCGGACTCGATGCCGGTGCAGCCCAACGACACCGGCGAGGCGTACTACGCCGGCTCGACCGCCGGCGCGCAGGCCGTCGTCCAGCTCTCCGGAGCGGGTTCGCCGGACGACTACATCTCCCTCACGTACTTCGGCGTCGACATCGACGACCCGGACGTGCCGACCGTCACCAGCGCGAGCAGCGGCGTGAGCGGCTGGGTCAAGGACGGCGTCCGCACCGCGACCGTCGCGGGCACCGACGCCGGCGTCGGCGTCAAGCAGCTCGATCTGCTCAAGGGCACGCAGGTGCTCGGCTCCAAGACCCGCATCTGCCAGCAGCAGGAGGGCCTCACGGCCTGCCCGCAGGCGCTGTCGGGCACGATCAACTACGACGCGGGCCAGCTCCCGGAGGGCGTGAACACCCTCGGCGTGCGCGCGAAGGACTGGACCGACAAGGTCTCGAGCGTGTCCACGTTCCCCGTCAAGGTGGACCGCAGCAACCCGACGATCGCGCTCAGCGGCCCGCTGTTCGACAACGTCGGCCAGGATCTCGACGAGGCGACCTACAACCTGCACGTCGTCGGCGCCGACAGCCTCAGCGGCGTCCAGCGCATCCGCGTGCTCGTCGGCGGCAACCTCGTGCACGAGGCGCTGAACCCGGCCGCCGGTGACGGGGAGGGCCTCACCACGGACTACGCGTTCCCGACCTCGGCCTTCCCGGACGGCAACCACACCGTCACCGTCGAGATCACCGACCGCGTGGGCAACACGGCGACGCAGTCGATCGTCGCCAAGAACACGCAGGCCGCGACGTGCGTCCTGGACACCGGCGAGGACGACTGGTGCGAGATCGAGGACCGCTACTCCACCACTGCCGGCTCCGATCCGGACCCGTTGGACCTGACGTCCCCCGACGAGGAGCCGGCCGATCCTGACGCCACGCTGGAGTGCATCGCGCTCTTCGACAACGACGCGGACTACTGCTCCGATCCGCCCTCGCTGCTGCGCGAGGACCAGACCATCACCTGGGGCATGGCCGACGAGCGCCATGAGATGTTCGACTTGCAGCTGTTCAAAGACCTCACCGGTGTGAAGATCGTCCGCAAGATCGTCTCGTGGAACCTGGTCGACCTCAACGACCCGAACTCGACGACCGACGAGTTCGACCGCTTCAAGCTCTGGTACCAGAAGGCGGCGAAGCAGTACAAGGTCTTCGTCGTGCTCCAGCGCACGAACCAACCGGGCCTCAGCAATGAGCAGAAGAGCAACCTGGCGCCCACGGTGCGCCAGCTCTCGACAAAGGCCGACCAGCTCACGAGGAAGTTCAGCAGCATCGACTACCTGGCTGCCTGGAACGAGCCCAACCACTCGTCACAGCCCACCCGCGGCGTGCGACGGTGCGTGCAGAACAACTGCAAGCGGGGCTACGGCGCCAACGTCGCCGGCCGCTACACCGCGGCGATCGGGCGCAACGCCTGCAACGCCGCCGAGCAGTGCAAGGTCGTGGCCGGCGAGCTGCACCAGGACATCAACGACTCAAGCTGGCGTCCGTACCTCGAGGAGTACCTCGAGGGCATCGAGGACGAGCGCAAGACCGGGGAGCCGCGGCCGCAGATCTGGTCCACGCACCCGTACGTCGACATCCGCCGCCAGAACGAGCTCCGGACGTCGAGGTTCATCCACGACGTGAAGGTGGAGTACCCCAGCGCCGACATCTGGCTCTCGGAGGGCGGGAGCCGGGTCGACCCGCTCGTGCCCGGCATGGAGACCGCCCCGAACTACACGGTGCAGGACCAGCAGGTCACGCACTATGTGACGGACCTGGCGCACAGCTCGGCCTCGATCACGCACGTGATCTACTACCACTTCTGCGAGCCGTCGCAGTGGCGCGACAACCCGCCGCGCCCGCGGTGGGACTCGGGCCTGATGGCTCCCAGCGGTGACCAGGTCACGTGCGCTCCGACGCCCCGCAACGCGTACAACATCTGGAAGACGGCAGTGAACGGCTCGTGATCCGCCGCGCGTGGCTGCTCGCGTTGTGCTTCGTGGCGGCGGTGCCCTCCGTCGCCACGTCGGCCGCGCCCAAGCGCAAGTCGTGCGCCAGGGTGGGCACGACCATCGACGCGAGCAGCTACGCGCGTGTTTATCGCAGTCGCGGCTACGTGTACGCCTGCCTGCGCGACGGGCGCCGGCGGCAGATCGGCGCCGTGCGTGAGGACGGCTTCACGGGCCTGTACAGGTTCGCGCTCGCCGGGCGGTTCCTGGCCACGGACAAGCTGGTCTGCCTGCGTGACGTCGATTGCACCGCCTCCTTGGAGGTCCGCGACCTGGTGTCCGGCCGCGTGGTGCGGTCGGCGCGGGTCGACGACGACGCCAACGAGATCCGCGACCTGGTGGTCACCGGGAAGGGCGAGGTGGCCTGGATCCGCTCCAACAACGTCGTGCAGCAGGTGCTCAAGTTGGACGCGCCCGGTCCGCCGGTCGTGCTCGATGAGGGGAACGACATCGCGTTCGGCTCGCTCGCGCTCGCCGGCACCACGCTGTACTGGACGCGGGCCGGCGTCGCGAAGACCGGGCAGCTCGGCACCGCCCACGACTCGGCGCTGCTTGCGCGACCGTAGCGAGGCTCCGAGTGGCACACCCGCCGGGACGTGATCGACACCCAGCAGCGCAACTTCTTGAGCGGTCGCGAGTTGCGGCGTCCGTGCGGATCCTGTCCCTCGCGCTCGGCGCGACCGCTGTCCTTGCGGGCGGCACCACTGTTGTCCTCGCGCAAGCGCAGGCGCAAACCCCTCCGTTTTCGGTGTATCCGGTCCCCGGCACGCTGACCGCGGGGGAGAAGACCACGTTCTCCTTCCGCGGCGGGAACGCCGCCGCGCTCGGCACGGTCACCGTCAAAGGCTCGGAGAGCGGCACCCATACGGGCAAGCTGCTCGCCCACTCGGACGGGAACGGTGTCTCCTTCGTGCCGTCGAAGCCGTTCGAGGCCAACGAGACGGTCAGCGTCACCACCGACCGCGAGGTCGTCGGCGCGACGGGCGGCGACTTCAAGATCAGCATCGGTGATCTCACGACGCGCAAGGCGCGCCCGGTCGAGCTCCCGAACGTCGGTCGCGGCAGCGTGCAGAAGTACGCGACCCGGCCGGATCTCTCGCCGCCGTCCGTGACCGTGACCACGGCCAAGCCCGGCCGTGCGCCCGGCCTGGTGTTCCTCGCCCCCAAGGCGGGGCGCGGCCAGGACGGCCCGATGATCATCAACGACCGGGGCCAGACGGTCTGGTTCAAGTCCACGCCGGGCAAGATCCCGGCCGACTTCCGCGTCCAGCAGCTCGGCGGCAAGCCCGTGCTGACGTGGTGGGAGGGCCAGCTGTTCGTCGGTGACGGCGACGGCGTCGGCCAGGTCTACGACACCAACTACAACCGGGTCGCGACGGTCACGGCCGGCAACGGCTACTCGTTCGACCTGCACGAGTTCACGCTCACGCCGCAGAACACGGCGATCGTGCTCGCCTACGAGCGCTTCAAGCGCGATCTGCGGCCCTGGGGCGGCCCGAAGGACTCGCGCGTCGTGGACAACATCGTCCAGGAGATCGACCTGCCCACCGGCGCCGTGCTGTTCGAGTGGCACTCGTTCGGCAACGTCGGGCTCAAGGAGTCCAACATCCCGGCCCCGACCGCGCCCGGCTTCGAGTGGGAGTACTTCCACGTGAACTCGGCCGAGATCACCCCGGACGGCAACTTCCTGATCTCCGCGCGCAACACGTCGGCCGTCTACAAGATCGATCGCCGCACGGGCAAGGTCCTGTGGACGCTCGGCGGCAAGAACTCGACCTTCAAGCTCGGCAAGGGCGTGCGCTTCGACTGGCAGCACAGCGCCCGCCAGCAGGCCGACGGCACGATCAACATCTACGACAACTCGGCCGCGCCCCCGACCAAGAAGAACTCGCGCGTGATCAACGTGCGGCTCGACGAGCAGGCCAAGACCGCCACGCTCGTGAAGGCCTTCAAGCACCCGCTCAACCTGCTCTCGGCCAGCCAGGGTAACGTCGAGACGCTCCCGAACGGCAACGTCTTCGTCGGCTGGGGCTCGCAGCGCTACTTCACCGAGTTCGACGCCCAGGGCAACGTCGTCTTCGACGGCCGCCTCGCCCGCGGCAACGACAACTACCGCGCGTTCCGCTACCCATGGGTCGCCACCCCGTCGCAGGCGCCGAAGGTGGTCGCCACCGCCGAGGGCGGCAAGGTCTCCGCCCGCGTGAGCTGGAACGGCGCGACCGAGGTCGCGAAGTGGGAGCTCCTGGGCGGTGCGAACCCGGGCGCCCTCGCTCCGCTCGCCAGCCAGCCGTACGGCGGCTTCGAGACCGCCGTGAGCGCCAACGGCACTCCGGCGGTCGTGGCCTTCCGCGCCTACGACGCGGCCGGCAACGTCCTGACTACGACGACGCCGCTGAAGCCGGGGTCTTAGCCGCCAGCTGCCCGCAGGCCGCGTCGATGTCGCGGCCTCGGGTCAGCCGGACCGTCGCACTCAGGCCGTGCTCCTCGAGCGCGGCCCTGAAGGTCTCGATCGCACCCCGGGAGGAGCCGTCGTAGACGGAGTCCGTCGGGTTGTACGGGATCAGGTTGAGCTTGTAGATCTTCGGGTCGAGGATCTCGGCGAGCTTGACGGCCTGGGCGTAGCCATCGTTGACGCCCGCGAGCATCACGTACTCGATGAAGACCATGCGGCGCTTGCGCTCGTAGAACGCCTCGCACGCCTCGAGCACCTCCTCCATGGAGTAGCGCTCGTTGACCGGCATGATCTGCGAGCGCAGATCCTCCTCGGGGGCGTGCAGGGACAGCGCGAGCCGGATCGGCATGTCGCTCTCGGTGAGGCGCTTGATGCCCGGCACCCAGCCGACCGTGGAGATGCCGGTGCGGCGGTGCGTGATGCCCACGTCCGGCAGCTTGCGGCAGGTCTCCAGCACGTTGTCGAGGTTCATCATCGGCTCGCCCATGCCCATGAACACGAGGTGGTTGACGGGCTCGATGCGGCGGAAGTGCAGCACCTGGTCGAGGATCTCCGACGCGGTCAGGTTGCGGCCGAACTTCATCTTGCCGGTGGCGCAGAACGTGCACGTGAGCGGGCAGCCGGACTGCGAGCTCACGCAGATCGAGCGGCGCCCGTCCTTGTAGCGCATCAGCACGGCCTCGACGGCGCGGCCGTCATGCGTGTGGAAGAGCGCCTTGACGGTGCCGTCGCTGGAGTGCGCCTCACGCACCAGCTCGAGCGTGCTGAACGGCACCTCCTCGGCCAGCTTCGCGCGCAGCGCGGCCGGCAGATCGGTCATCTCGTCGTACGACGAAGCGCCCTGGGACGCCCAGCGCCAGACCTGCCGCGCACGGAACGCGGGCTGGTCGGACAGAACAGTGTCAAGGAGCTGCAGATCCACGCCCTCTATGGTGGCAGCCGACGAAATGCGCCTTGCTAAGTACCTTGCCCACGCCGGAGTGGCCTCCCGCCGCGCCTCCGAGTTGATCATCGCCGACGGTCGGGTGACCGTGAACGGCAAGGTGGTCACGGACCCTGCCCGGGACGTCCACGACGAGCTCACCGTCAAGGTCGACGGCAAGCGGGTCAAGGTCGCGAGCCAGACGCTCGTCGTCTACCTGGTCAACAAGCCGGCGGGCTACGTGTCCACCGCCAAGGACCCGCAGGACCGGCAGACCGTGATCTCCCTGGTGCCGTCCTCGCAGCGGCTGTACCCCGTCGGGCGCCTGGACTTCGACACCACGGGCCTGATCCTGCTGACCAACGACGGCGACCTCGCGCACAAGCTCACGCACCCCTCGTTCGAGGTGCCGCGCACCTACCGCGCCCGCGTCGCCAACGCGCCCGTCAACGAGCCCGCGCTGCGCTCGCTGCGGGAGGGCATCCTGCTCGAGGACGGGTTGACCGCGCCCGCGAAGGTCCGCAACCTCTCGTCCGGCCATCTGGAGCTGACGATCCACGAGGGTCGCAAGCGGCAGGTCAAGCGCATGCTCGAGGCGGTGGGGCATCGCGTCTACACGCTCGAGCGCGTCGCGTTCGGGTCGCTGCGGCTCGGGTCGCTGCAACCGGGCGAGTTCCGCAAGCTGGGCCAGCCGGAGGTCGAGCGCCTCCGCGAGCTTGGTTGAATGCAGGCCGCTATGCGGGTCGTCGCGCTTCGAGGCGCCAACGAGGTCAAGTCGAACACCGCCGAGGACATCCTCTCGGCGACGGACAAGCTGATGCGCGAGATCCTGACGCGCAACGCGCTCAAGACCGAGGACCTCGTCAGCTGCATCTTCACGCTCACGCCGGACCTGGACGCCCAGTTCCCCGCCGCCGCGGCGCGCGCGATGGGGCTGAGCTCGGTCCCGCTGCTGTGCGCGCGGGAGATCCCCGTGCCGGGCGCGCTGCCGAACATCATCCGGGTGCTGATCCACGCGTACATGGACCGCCCCGCCGAGCACGTCTACCTCGGCGAGGCGGCCAAGCTGCGGCTGGACCTCACCGGCGCTCAGTAGCCGAGCGACCGGTACCGCCGCACGGACAGCGGCACGAAGATCGCCAGGAGCGCCGCCGCCCACGCCAGGGACGCGAGGATCGGGTGCTGGAGTGGCCAGACGTCCGGGACGATCCCGGTGGGGGAGCCGAACAGGTCGCGGCACGCCGTCGCGAGCGCGGTCACCGGGTTCCACTCGGCGATCTGGCGTAGGCCGTCCGGGAGCCCGCCGACCGGGACGAAGATCCCGGACAGGAACATCATCGGGAAGATGATGCTCATGGCGATCCCGTCCGCGCCGTCGGGGTCACGGACCATCAGGCCGAGCCACACGCCCGCCCACGTGACGGCGAACGCCATCACGATCAGCAGCCCGAACGCGCCGAGCGTCTCGAGGACCGAGCCGTGCGGCGCCCAGCCGACGATCAGCCCGCACGCGACCGTCACGAGTGTGCCGGCGATCAGCTCGACCAGCTCGGCGACCGTGCGACCGGCGACCACCGAGCCACGGGAGATCGGCAGCGCGCGCAGCCGGTCCATCAGCCCGCTCCGGATGTCCGAAGCGACGCCGACCGCGATCCCGGGGATCGTCCCGATCATCGCCTGGGCGAAGATCCCGGACACCAGGTACTCGTGGTAGTCGCCGCCGCCCGGCACGTCGATCGCGGAGCCGAACACGTACGCGAACAGCAGCACGAACACGAGCGGCATCAGCAGCGTGCCGAAGACCTTCTCGGGGATGCGCGGGATGTGGCGCAGGCTGCGGCCGGAGAGCAGCCGCACTTCGTTGAGCGTGGCGATCATGCGGTCGTAAGCGCGAAGAACGCGTCGTCGAGGGTGGGCTGGGCCAGTGACGCCTCTTCGACGTCGAGGTCGTCGAGCGCGTCGAGCATCGAGCGCAGGTCGTCCGGTCCGCCCGGCGCGGGGACGGACAGGCTGCGGGTGCGGACGTCGACCTCAGGCTCGAGTCGAGACAGCCGCCGCGCGGCCTCCTCGAACGCGTCGAGCGTCAGGTGGACGCGGCGATCCCCGACGCGGCGCTTGAGCTCCGCGGGCGTGCCCTCCGCGACGGTCCGCCCGCCGCTGAGCACGACGATCCGATCCGCGAGCCGGTCGGCCTCTTCCAGGTACTGGGTGGTGAGGATGAGCGCGGCGCCGTCGGTCACCAGGTCGGCGATCGCGCCCCACATGTCCGCGCGGGCGGCGGGGTCCAGGCCCGTCGTCGGCTCGTCCAGGAACACGACGGGGCGCCGGACCATCAGGCAGGCGGCGAGGTCCAGCCGGCGGCGCATGCCACCGCTGTAGGTGCCGAGCAGCCGGTCGGCCGCGTCGGTCAAGCCGAAGCGCTCCAGCAGCTCGTCGCAGCGCGACACCGCCGCCCGCTTCGGCAGCTTCTGCAGCCGGCCCAGCAGCATCAGGTTCTCGCGCCCGGTCAGGCGCTCGTCGAGCGAGGCCTCCTGGCCGGCGACCGCGATCCGCTCCCGCACGGCGCCCGGTTCGGTGGCGACGTCGCGACCGGCCACGAGCGCCCGGCCGGAGGTGGGCGCGAGCAGCGTCGTGAGGATGCGGACGGCGGTGGTCTTGCCCGCGCCGTTGTGGCCGAGCAGCCCGAGCACGGTGCCGGGCGCGACTTCGAGGTCGAGGTCACGGAGCGCGTCGGTGTCGCCGAACCGGCGACCCAGCGCTTCCGTTCGTACAGCGTACGAATTCATACGGCGTACGATAGAAGTACGCTGTACGAGATGTCAAGCCAGCCGCCGATCTGGGCCAGGCCCGAGCCGAAGGGCCGCGGCCGGCAGTCGCCGCTCTCGCGCGCCGGGATCGTGCGCGTGGCGATCGAGGTCGCCGACGCGGAAGGGCTCGAGGCGGTCTCGATGCGGCGACTCGCCCGCGAGCTGCAGGCGGGCGCGATGTCGCTCTACCACTACTTCGAGAACCGCGACGAGCTGCTCGAGCTGATGATCGACACCGTCGCGGCCGAGATGGTCGTGCCGGACCTGCCGGGGGAGTGGCGCCCGGCGATCGAGGCCGTCGCCCACCACAGCCGCGACATGTTCCGCCGCCACACGTGGGTGCTGCCGATCTTCCAGGACGTCCCCGCGGTCACGCCCAACCTGCTTCGCCACATCGAGCAGTCCGCGCAGACGGTCCTGCCGCTCGGCGGCACCGATCCAGGGCTGCTCGCCAGCCTGGTCAGCGCCGTCGACGACTTCACGATCGGCTTCACCCTGCGCGAGCTGAGCGGGGAGGAGCGACGCGGCCGCGACTGGGACTCACCTGAGCTGCGCTCGTTGCTCGAGAGCGGCGAGTTCCCGCTCGTGGCGAGCTTCATCGCCGCGGACTCGCCGATGCCGCCGCCGGACTTCGCGCTCGGGCTCAAATGGCTGCTGGACGGCTTCGAGCGTGAGCTGAGCTAACGCGGACGCCGCCCCGAAGGGCGACGCCCGCGGATCAGCTCACCCGCGCACGGTCGCGGGCGCGTACTTGCCCTGGGTGCGGAACGCGCCCTTGCCGTCGCCCCACAGCTTGCGCTTCTTCTTGGCCGGCGCGGCCGCGATCTGCACTCGCCGCGCGGGCGGCGCCCGGCGCACCGCCTTGTGCCCGTCGAGGTCGAACACGTTGAGCGGGTCCTGGTTGGCGTAGTCGTAGTCCGTCGCGGACCCACCCTCCACGGGATCGACCTGCAGGAAGCGGCCGGTCGCGGGGAGGTAGACGCGCGCGCCCATCTGCATCGGTCCGCCGCTGCCGGCGGTCTGCGCGAACTCGGTCGTGCGCAGATGCGCGCCGAGCCAACCGTATCCGGGACGCCCGTTGGCGGCCATGACGTTCGGCGCTGGTGTGGTGACCACGCCGAACTCGTCGTACTCCGTGCGGCTCAGCGGCGCGGTCGCCGACGGGGACGTCGACGCCGTGGCCACGACGTCCCCCTGCAGGTTGCGCAGCTGGTAGGTGTTGACGCCGTTCTCCACCAGCGCGACCGTCTCGCCGCTCGGACCCTCCAATGGCTGGGAGCCGAACGCGTCGGTCGAGACCGAGGAGCTGATCGGCTCGTCCGTGTCGTCGGCGTACTGGTACGTCGTGGTCGCCGTCGGCTGCGAGCCGCCACTGGACGTGGTGGTCACGATCCGGCCGAGGCCGTCGCGGTCGTAGGTGTGCGTGCGCCCGTCGAGCGTGACGCTCCGGGACGTGTCGTCGGTGAAGTAGCCCGCGGTCAGCGCGCCCGTGCCGCCCGAGTCCGGCGCGGGGACCGTGGTCGCCCGGCCGAACGCGTCGTGCACCCAGCCCGTCGTGGTCACCCGGTCGGCGCTGTCCACCGTCCACGTGCGGGTGGCGAGCGCGCCGGTCCCGCACGCCCCGCCGGCAGCGCCGGTCCGGACGTCACGTGCGGTGCGGTTGGACTCGTCGTCGTAGCCGTACGCCCGCTGCACGCAGCGGCTGTCGCTCAGGCGCACGTCGTCGGTGGTCTTGAGCCGCCCCACCATGTCGTAGGTGTACGCGCGGCTGGTCTGGCTCGTCGCCGTACCGACGATGCGCCCGCGCGCGTCGCGCGCGGTCACGTCGTCCTTGACCCACTCGCACCCGACGCTGCAGCCGGTGGTCTTCGTCCACGTCAGCTTCTTCGGGTCGCTGACCTCGTCATAGGTGAACGCGGCCTGCAGCCCGTTCGGCAGCGTCTCGGTGGTGATCCGGTCGTCCACGTCGTAGGTGGCGGTGACCGCCGCCCCGAGCTGCGGGTGGTTCACGCTCGTGACGTTGTCGCGGTCGTCGTACCCGTACGTGGTCGTCGTCGTGGAGCGGGTACGACCGGTCATGCGGTTGCGCGCGTCGTAGGTGTAGCCCCAGCCGACGGTGTCACCGGCCGGCTTGTAGCTCGCCAGCCGGCCCAGCGCGTCGTAGGTGCGGGCGATCGTCCCCTGGCTGTTGATCGTCTGCCACGGCTTGCCCGTCGCGGCGTCGTAGGTGTACGTGATGGTCGGCGTCGGCTGGCCCAGCCCGCCGGTGACCGCCGTCGTGCTCAGCCGGGCGCCCGAGTCGTACGTGTTGGTGATGACGCGGTACGTCCCGCTGGCGGGGGTGAGCCCACGGTTCTCGGTCAGGGTCGCGACGGCCCCGACGGGGTGGTACGTGTACCACTCGCGCGGCTTGTCCGCGGTCGGCGTGGCGGCATCCGAGACGTAGCAGAGCTGCCCCGCCGGTCGCGCGACGCCGACCGCTCCGTCACACCCACCGATGGCCGCGGGGATCCGGCCCGTGGTCGGGGTGACGCCGTAGTAGCGGTGGTAGCGGACGTCGGCGCCCGTTCCGCCCGCGGTGCGGGTCTCCTCGACGAGCGGATAGGTGTTGTGGATGATGTTCCACGTCGTCGGGTCGGGGCCGACGGGGTCGACCACCACCGTCTTGACCGCCTGGCGCGCCTCCCAGCCGCGGTTCGTGCCGTCCGGGTTGACGTAGCCGTAGGTCGTCGTCTCCTCGTCGGTGAGCACCTGCGTGGCGGAGATCCGCACGCCGGTGAGCTTCGTGGTCGGCAGGTAGTACTTCGTGCCGGCCACCGGCTTGTTGATGTCGTAGTCGGTGATCGTGTAGCGGCGGCCCTGCACGGTCGTGCCGTTCTTCAGACGCACCGTCGTCTCCGGCTCGTACACGGCCGAGTCGACGATCAGCAGGTCCGGGTGGGGGATCGACCGGCGCGAGCGCCGCTCGGCCTCCGCGGCCGTGTTCCCGCCGGCGGCGAGCGCCGCCGCGCGGTTGGCCGCGCTGAGCTCGCGGATCACCTCACCCTGCGCGCTGTACTCCGTCGTCGAGATCCCGCCGCCCGGCGTCGCGCGGTTGACCTCGCGGCCGGCGACGTCGAGGTAGTGGATCGTCGCCTGGGCGTAGGTGCTGGTGCTCGAGCCCGGCGGGAAGATCGCCACGGCGTCGCGAGCCAGGTTCTGCAGGTCGACCTGGTTCCAGGTCGCGGCGGCGGTCGCCGACAGGTCGTACGGCGCGCCGCTTCCGCTCACGGGCACGCCGTACTGCACGGTCGTCGTGGCGGTGCCGCCGCCCGGCAGCGGCCGGGACAGCGTGGCGATGCGGGGGCTGTTGTCGCCGCTGTGCGACGAGTACCCGAGCGTCCACGCGGACTCGCCGGGCGGCGTGATCGTCGCCAGCGTCCCCGCGGAGTTGTACGTGTACGCCGTCGGCAGGCCGCCCGTGACGCGCGGGTCCTCGACCTTGATCAGCCGGGCGTAGGCGTCGTAGGTGTACTTGGCGACGATCGGCGCCGGGGTCGTGTAGCCGTCGTCGAAGCGCACGTGCTTGACGCGGGGCGCGATGTACGAGCCCGTGCCCTCGCTGGTCCACTCGAACGTCAGCCTGCGCGGCGCGCCGCCGGAGCCGGCGGGCAGCGGCGCGACGATCGCCGCGAGCCGCTGGCGCGTCGCCCCCGCGGGCAGGGTGTACTCGTACGTCAGCTGCCGGTCGCTGCCGGGCTGCTGGAACTTCGCCAGGCGGTAGCTGGAAGAGCCGGCGGTCTGCCCGTTGACGGTCGCGGTCGCCTCTTGGTCGAACGTCGCCACGTTGCCCTCCGGGTCGCGGAGCACCAGCTTGCTGACGCCGCTCTCCGTCACGCTCTGCAGCGTGTAGCCGGCGTGCGATTCGTCGGCCTCCCACGCCGTCACGTTGCCCTGCGGGTCCTTCGTCGCCTTGAAGGTGAACTTCGTGCCGTCGCCGTTCTCGACGATCGCGTAGTTGTACTCCCAGCGCTCGATCTCCTCGAGCGTGTCGATGTTCGGTTGCAGCGCCCCGTAGTCGAACGTGTCCTGCTCGAAGTCGTACGAGTCCCAGAACGCGTCCCAGTTCCAGCTCTGCGGGTCGAGGCTGTGACGCTGGACCGCGACCTCGTCGACCTCGGTGTAGTTGAAGATCCCGCGGTAGGGGACCTCGCCGCCGTCGGCCTCGAGGTTGGCCTCCCATTGCGGGCCGAACATGTCCGAGGTGCGCTTGGACACCCCGCGCGACTTGTACGTGCGGCCGAGCGTCAGGTTCTCGAGGAACGCGCTGATGTCCACGTCCTGCTGCTCGAGCGTGAACTGGCCGTTCATCGGCTCCAGCTCGCCCGGGCCGAGCGGGATCCGCGCCGCCCCGTCGATGCCGCGCCGGTCGAGCCGGAAGTCGACCTCCTTGGTGACGCCGCCGTCGCCGAGCGTCGCCGAGTCCAGCAGCGCGCGCACGCGCACCGGTCCGTCCACGTCCCCACCGGGCATCGCCGTCAGGTCCCACACCATCGACGTCGACACCCGGTTCCCGGACGGGCCGGTGACCGGGATGTCCTTGCTGGCCGCGGGCGCGCCCGACAGCGTGCTCAGCGCGGTCTGCGGGATGTCCGTCCACGTCTTCTGCGCGCCGGCCGTGTACTGGAACCGGGCGGAGGTGACCGACACGCGTTCGCTCTCGGCCTTGAGGATCACGCGCTTGGCGGTGAGGTGGCCCTCGCGCGGCGAGACGACCGAGCTGCCGCCCGGGGCCGGCAGCACCGACGTGACCTCGAGCACCATCGGGCCGCCGGAGGTGACCGGCGAGCCGACCGACGACCACTCGCAGAAGCCCCAGCCCATCAGGCAGTCGAAGAACTCGTTGCTCGCGTACTGGTACGTGGACCGAAGCGCGAGGCCGAAGTTCGCGATGCCCTGGGCTCCGTTGGTCCGCCGATGCGTCTCCCATTGCTGGGCGAGATCCGTGAGGTCGTAGTCGATCGGTCCCGTGCCGACGTAGCCGAGCAGCACGTTGCTGGTGGGCCCGTACGAGGGATACGACAGCGCCGTGGTCGTGCGTCGGTACAGCCCGATCTGCGGACACTGGGGATCGGTGTCGCACCAGATGTTCATGCGCAGCTTGGCCGACTCGATCTCTTCCGTGTTGTTGGGCAGCACGGCCTCGAACCGCCCGGCCCATGCGCCCTCGCCGACCTGCGAGCCGTCGGTCCAGAGCGGTCCGACGACGGCGTACGCGACCCCGCAGCCGATCGACGCCAGCGTGGGCTGCTGACCCCAGTAGGCCATCAGCTGGCAGCTCTCGGCCATGCTGCGGTTGCGCACGTTGACCGACGGGTCGACCACGACCGGCCATGCGCGGCCGGGCCGGTCGAACCAGGCGTCGTCGAGCACCGGCGTGATCTCCCACGCCTGCGAGCTCACGCGCTCGAGCCGGTACGAGTTCTTGACCGACATCTGCTGGTTCGCGTCGAACATGACCGGCGCGGGGATGGTGAACACCTCGGTGGCGCCGCGACGCACGGTCAGCGCGCCCGACGGCTCCTGGCGGAGCGACAGCGCCGACGAGCTCGTCTGCAGCAGGTAGCTGAACTGGCGTGTCGCGCTCGGGTTCGCGAGGATCAAATCCTCCTTCGCACCCTGCGGCGTGACCTTCAACTTCAGGTCGACGTCCGTCAGGACGTCCTCGTACACGACCGTGTCGTCGGTGACCTTGCCGCGAGACGGGCGCCCGCGCAGCGTCAGGTGCACGGCGTCACCCGACGGTGCGGTGACGGTCACCATGCCCTGGGGGCCGCCCTGCAACGTGCTGGGCACGCGCACGCTGGCCTGTCCGACCTTGCCGACCCAGCCCGCGCCCGCTTTGGCGAGCGTCGTGTCGAACGCCCGCCAGCGTCCCTCGTCGTCGCGCCAATGGACCGGCTCCGTGCCGACCCGCGTCACCCGCCGGCCGTCGCTGCGTTGCCAGGAGCGGGAGAACTGCGTGCGCTCGGATGTCAGCTCACGTACCTCACCTGGTGGTCTCTGCACACCCGGCTCGGCGGCCGCGGCCTCGCCCGCGAACCCGAACGTCAGTGACAACAAGGCGCCGACCATCCACCCTCTGCTGGACATGGACTCCCGCTCTTTGTTGGAGGACCCTGGACTCGTGAGCACGCTGCGCTCGCGGAGTCTTCTTCAACCTATGCAGAGGTCCAGGTCGCTGTCAAACCGATCACGACCCTTTGACCCAAAACCGCCCTTCTCTAGGCTGCAGGACATGCCCATCGAGTTCGGCGAGAAGGTTCGGCGCATCCCCGTCTACCCGGCCGCTGAGGGCTACGGGTTCGAGGGACCGGTCGCGAAGATGGCGTCCAACGAGTCGCCGTATCCGCCGCTGCCGCAGGTGATCGAGGCCGCGGCGAAGGCGCTCGCCGGGATCAACCGCTACCCGGATCCGACGAACGCGGGCCTGCGCAAGAAGCTGAGCGACGTGCACGGCGTGCCCGCCCAGCGGATCGCGATCGGCAACGGCTCGTGCGACATCCTGCTCGCCGCCGGTGACGCGCTGCTCGAGCCGGGCGCGGAGCTCGTCTACGCGTGGCCGTCGTTCAGCGTCTACCCGCACCTCGCGGCCGCGTCGGGCGCGCGGGCGATCGAGGTCCCGCTCGACGACAAGCACTACCACCAGCTCGACAAGATGCTCGAGGAGATCACCGCCGCCACGCGCCTGGTGATCGTCTGCAACCCGAACAACCCGACCTCGACGGCGCTGCCGCTGGCCGAGATCGAGGCCTTCATCGAGCAGGTCCCGCCGCACGTCGCGGTGATCCTCGACGAGGCCTACATCGAGTTCAACGTCCTGCAGGACCCGGACGACTCGGTGCAGCTGCTCGAGCGCTACCCGAACCTCGTCCTGCTGCGTACGTTCAGCAAAGTCTACGGCCTCTGCGGGCTGCGCGTGGGCTACGCGCTGTGCGGCTCTGAGTCCTTCCGCACCGCGGTCGACCAGGTGCGTCAGCCGTTCTTCTGCAACGCCGCCGCCCAGGCCGCGGCGCTCGAGGCGCTCAACCACCAGGACGAGGTCACGCGCCGCGTGGAGCGCAACCTCGCCGAGCGCACGTCGCTCGAGGACGGGCTGCGGGCCCTGGGGCTGGACCCGTCGGAGTCGCAGGCCAACTTCGTCTGGTTCGACCTGGGGGAGGAGCGCTCCGAGGCCGACATCCTGCGCGGGCTGTCGATGACCGGCGTGCTCGTGCGCTCCGGCCAGGCGCTCGGCCGCGACGGCGCGCTGCGCGTCACGGTCGGCACCCAGGCCGAGAACGAGCGTCTTCTGGAAGCGCTCGCGCCCCTTCTGTAAGCTCACTCCCGTGACGACGCTCGCCACCACTTCCGTGCTCCCGGTGGCGTCCTCGTATTCCTACGCGTATTACGGCTGGCGATTTAGCTAGGCGCTCGGCCGGCGACACACGTCTCCGTCCGCACATCGGGCCCAAGGGCCGAGCGCCGGAGAACCCACTCGCCGTACCGTCCACGCCAGCACTTTCCGTAGGAGTATCGAGATGATGATCGTCATGAAGCCGGGCGCCACCAACGAGGACATCGAGTCCGTCGTCGAGCGCATCGAGAGCTGCGGCGCCCGCGCCCACCTCTCCAGTGGCGAAGAGGTGACCGTGATCGGCGCGATCGGCGACCGCGAGCACGTGCAGCGGCTCGGCCTCGAGGGCCACGCCGGCGTGCAGCAGGTCGTGCCGATCCTGCGCCCCTACAAGCTCTCCTCGAACCAGTTCCGCTCCGGCGAGCGCACCGTGATCGAGATCGACGGCCGGCGCATCGGCGGCGAGCACTTCTCGATGATCGCCGGCCCGTGCACGGTCGAGTCGCGCGAGCAGGTGCTCTCGACCGCCGACACCGTGGCCGCCGCCGGCGCCTCGATGTTCCGCGGCGGCGCCTACAAGCCGCGTTCATCGCCGTACTCGTTCCAGGGCCTGGGCCAGGAGGGGTTGCACCTGCTGGCGGAGGCGAAGGAGCGAACGGGGTTGCCGATCGTCACCGAGCTGATGGACGCGCGTGACGTGGAGCCGATCCTCGAGGTCGCGGACGTGATCCAGGTCGGCGCGCGCAACATGCAGAACTACCCGCTGCTGGCCGAGATCGGCCGCACGGGGCGCCCGGTGCTGATCAAGCGCGGGCTGTCCTCCACGCTGGAGGAGCTGCTGATGGCCGCCGAGTACGTGCTCAAGGAGGGCAACCCGAACGTGATGCTGTGCGAGCGCGGCATCCGCACGTTCGAGACGGCCTACCGCTTCACGCTCGACATCATGGCCATCCCGATGCTCAAGGAGCTCTCGCATCTGCCCGTGATCGTCGACCCGTCGCACGCGCCCGGGCGCCGCGACATGGTCCTCCCGCTCTCGCTCGCCGCCGCGGCGGCCGGCGCGGACGGCATCATCGTCGAGGTGCACCCGGACCCCGAGCAGGCCATCTGCGACGGCCCGCAGCAGATCTACGCCGATGACTTCGCGAGCTACCTCGAGCAGGTGGAGCGCGCGGCGGCCGTGGCCGGCAAGGTGCTGAGCGCGGCCGCGTGAAGGTCGCCGTCGTCGGAGTCGGGCTGATCGGCGGATCGATCGGCCTGGCCGCCCGCCAGCGTCTCGGCGCGCACGTGAGCGGCTATGACCCGTCGGCGGGTGCGCTGGAGGCTGCGCTGACGCGCGGCGCGATCGCCGAGCCCTGCTCGTCCCTGGAGGCGGCGGTGGCGGACGCGGACTTCGCGGTCGTCGCCGCGCCCGTCCAGGTGCTCGGCAACGTCGTGCGCGAGGTGCTCGCGGTGAGCAACGACGAGTGCGTCGTCACCGACGTCGGCTCGGTCAAGCGCGCGATCGTCCAGCAGGTCGACGATCCGCGCTTCATCGGCGGGCACCCGTTGGCGGGCGCGGAGACCGCGGGCGTCGAGCACGCCCGCGCGGACCTGTTCGCGGACGCGACCTGGTACCTGACGCCGACGACCGCGACGCGCGGCAGCCACTTCGAGCGGCTGCACCGGTTCATCACGCGGATCGGCGCGTGGCCGTCCGCGGTCGAGCCCGAGACGCACGACGTCGTGATGGCGTCGGTCTCCCATCTCCCGCACGTGCTCGCCAACGTGCTCGTCGCGCAGGCCGCGCGCGTGCTCAGCGCGGAGGGCGAGCGGCTCCCGGCGACGGGCCCGTCGTTCCGTGACGTCACGCGCGTGGCGGGCGCGAACTCGGCCGTCTGGGGCGGGATCTACGCCGCGAACGCCGATGCCCTGGTCGCCGCGATCGACGACCTCGTGGCGCGCTTGACCGTCGTGCGCGGCCAGCTCGCGAGCGGGGACGCGGCGGGCATCGCCGAGTGGAACGACGGCGCGCGCGACGATCGCCGCCGGCTGCTCGAGGCCGACCTCGCCGGCGGCGAGGTGCACGAGCTGCGCGTGCTCGTCCCGAACCGCCCCGGCATCGTGGCCGAGATCGCCCTGGCCCTGGGCCGTGCGACGATCGACATCGTCGACATGGGCCTGTATCCCTCTTCCGGCTCCCACGGCACGGTCGCGCTGTGGATCCGCGGCGGTGTCGTCGCGGAGCAGGCCGAACATCTTGTCCGTGACCTTGGTCTGGAGGTAGTCCGCGCGTGAAGTTCGATCCGTCTGGTCCGTTGAAGGGCACTCTGCGCGCGCCGGGGGACAAGTCGATGTCCCATCGCGCCGCGCTGTTCGGCGCGATGTCCGCCGACCCCGTGCACGTCACGGGCTATCTCGACGCGGCCGATACGCGCTCGACGCTCTCGGCCGTGCACGCGCTCGGCGCGCTGGTCGAGGAGGGGGCGCCCGGGACGCTGACGATCCGCGGCCCGGGCCTGCGCGCCGCGGGTGACGCGCACATCGACGTCGGCAACGCCGGCACGCTGATGCGGCTGCTGCCCGGCTGGCTCGCCGGTCAGCGCGGGGGCGAGTGGACGTTCGACGGCGACGAGTCGATCCGCCGCCGACCCGTCGACCGGATCGCGAAGCCGCTGCGCGAGATGGGCGCGCAGATCGACGCGACCGACGACCGGCTCCCGCCGTTCACCGTGCGCGGGACGCAGCTGCAGGGCATCGAGTACGCGCTGCCCGTCGCTTCGGCGCAGATCAAGTCGTGCGTGCTGATGGCGGGCCTGCTCGCGTCGGGCACGACGACCGTGATCGAGCCCGAGCCGAGCCGCGACCACACCGAGCGGCTGCTCGCCCGCTCGGGCGTGAAGATCACGCGCGACGGCGACCGCATCTCGCTCACGCAGCACGACGAGCTCGAGCTCGGCGCCATCCATGTCCCGGGCGACCCGTCGTCCGCCGCGTTCCACATCGCCGCCGCGGTGCTCGTCAAGGGCTCGCGGATCGTGGTCACGGACATGAGCGCGAACTGGACCCGGGTCGGCTTCGTCCGCATCCTGCAGCGCATGGGCGGCGTCGTCATCGGCGACCTTGAGGCTCCAGTTGAGGGTTACATAAACCCTCAAGAACCCGTTACCGAGGTCGACGTCACGTCCGGCCCGCTCGTCGGGACGACCGTCGAGCCGCACGAGGTGCCGCTCGCCATCGACGAGCTGCCGCTGGTCGCTCTGCTCGGCTGCTTCGCCGAGGGGGAGACCGTCGTGACCGGCGCCGCCGAGCTCCGGGTCAAGGAGTCCGACCGCATCGCCACCGTGGTCGACGGGCTCACCGGTCTCGGTGCTGACATCGAGGCGACCGAGGACGGCTTCGTCGTCCGCGGCACCGGCGGACTGCGCGGCGGGACGATCGCGTCGCACGGCGACCACCGTTTGGCCATGCTTGGCGCTGTGGCTGGCCTCGCGTCCCGGGAAGGCGTCACCGTGGACGGGATGGAGGCGGCTGCGGTCTCGTACCCGGGGTTCGAAAATGATCTTCGCACGCTTTTAACGTGACTTTCGACCGCCTCTCACGCTAATCTCCGCCCTACTGGTTAGGAAGTAGGGGGAGAAGTGGCACGGAGGAGTGGGGTCTTTGCGGGCGGCGTAGCCGCCCTGAGCATGGTTGTGATGGTCGGCGTCGGCACGGCCGGGGGCGCGCAACGTGCTCCCGCGACGGTGACGATCGCCGCACCTGGGGACCTCGCGTGGTCGCCGAAGGTTGTGCAGATCGGGGTGGGCGAGTCCGTGACTTGGACCTGGACCGACACGTACTCGATTCACGACATCACGTCGGCGAGCAGCAACTGGGTCCAGCCGCCGGTCGGGTACGACACGACGTTCAGCCTCACGAGGACGTTCGACGCCGTCGGCGCGTACGACTTCAAGTGCGATCTGCACCCAGGGATGGACGGGACCGTGTTGGTCGGCGGCGCCACGCCGACGGCGACCACGTCGGCGACCGCGACCGCCTCGGCCACGCCGACGCGCACGCCGACGGCCACACCGACGGCGACGCCCACGGCCACGCCGACCGCGACGCCGATCACGCCGGCCGCCACGCCGATCTCGACGCCCGTGGTCGGTCCGCCCCCGACGCCCGAGCCGGAGGACATCGCCAAGCCGAAGCTGTCGTCGGTCACGACGAAGGCGATCAGCAAGGGCGTCACGGTGCGCTTCAAGCTCTCCGAGTCGGCGAAGGTCAAGGTCGTCCTCAAGCGCGGCTCGAAGACGCTCACGACCGTCACCAAGAGCTTCGCCGCAGGCACGCGCAGCGTGTCCGCGAAGGGTTCGAAAGTCACCCGCGGCAAGGTCACGGTGGAGATCCGTGCCACCGACGCGGCCGGCAATGCGTCCTCGCTGACGCGGCGCTCAGTCTCAATCAGACGATGAGACTTGCATTAGTTGGTTCTCGCAACTACAGAAGTCCCGTACTTCTGTAGTTGAACCGACTTGCTTTCGTGGTTTCGTAGCCATATAGTCCGGTCGGGTCCGTCTCAGTGGGGTTGCTGTGCGGACTCGTGCATGTCGTTTCAGTGGAGGAGGTTCCATCCCATGCTTCGAGCTCGCCAGTTGGCTTGCTTGGCGCCACTTGGTCTCGCGCTTCTGGCGCCGACGGTCGCTGACGCCGCCCCGCGGCTGAAGGTGAAGTCCGTCGCGTCGCCGCCCACGACTGCCGCTCCCGGCCAGTCGTTCGCGATCAAGACGAGCGTCACGAACAATTCGAAGAAGTCGGCGAAGGTCAGCGTGAAGGTCACGCTGCGCACGTCGAAGAGCGGCGTGGTGAAGTTCACCGCGAAGGCCGCCAACAAGACCATCAAGGGTCGTAAGTCCGGCAACTACACCGTCCAGGTCAAGCTGCCGTCTTCCCTGAAGGAAGGCCGCTACTACGTTCGCGCTTGTGCCCAGGTCGGCAAGGGCTCGGCCGCTTGCAAGTTCACCAAGCGCCGCCTGACCGTCAAGAAGGCCGCGCCGCAGCCCGCGCCGCAGCCCGCGCCCAACCCGGGCACCGGCACGCCGCTCCCGCAGCCTGCTCCAGGCGACGTCGACTTCGACGTCCTCGCGTTCACCAAGGGCGCCGCCGGTTCGACGACTCCCGCGATCGACGCGCTCAAGGCGCTCGGACGGGAGAACGGCTTCGGCGTCACCGCCACGGAGGACTCCGCTTCCTTCAGCGCCGCCAACTTGGCCAAGTACAAGGCCGTCGTCTTCGTCAACAACAAGGGCGACGTCCTCACGCTCGAGCAGCAGGGCGCGTTCGAGCAGTACTACAAGGCCGGCGGTGGCTTCGTCGCGATCGGCGCGGCCATCGAGGCTGAGCCCGACTGGGACTTCTTCGACGAGCTGCTCGGCACGCGCGCCGCGACGACGAACACGATCGCTCCGCAGGCGCAGGCCACGATCAAGGTCGCCGACCGCGTCCACGACGCGAGCAAGAACCTTCCGGAGTACTGGAAGCACACCGACACCTACTACAACTACGCCCAGAACATTCGTGGCCTCTCGCACGTGCTCGCCACGGTCGACGAGACGACGTACACCGGCGGCACGATGACGACGCTCGCCGACCACCCGATCTCGTGGTGCAAGGACTACGAGGGTGGCCGCTCGTTCTACACGGGCGCCGGCGCCAACGGCGACTTCTCCGATGCGAACCTCGGCAAGCACCTGACCGGCGCGATCGATTGGGCCGCCGGCCTGTCGAACCCGGTCTACAGCGACTGCGGCGCGACCGTGCTCGCGAACTTCAAGCAGACGAAGATCTCGGCTCCGCCGAACCTGAACGAGCCGATCGGCTTCGACCAGCTTCCGGACGGCCGTGTCATCCAGACCGCCCGCACCGGCGAGGTGCGCCTGCACGAGGCCAACGGCAGCGAGATCACGCTCGGCAAGATCCCGGTCTACACGAACTCCGAGGACGGCCTGTACGGCCCGGCGGTCGACCCGAACTTCGCCGAGAACAAGTGGGTGTACCTGTACTACGCGCCGCCGGTGGTGGACGTCCGCAAGTGCGACGGCACGACCGTCAAGGTCACGACCCCGACGGGCAGCGCGCCGAACTTCCTGGCCGATGACGCCGCGGCGTGTGCCTACCAGGAGACCTGGAGCGGCAACTTCCAGCTGTCGCGGTTCAAGTTCATCGACCGCGTCGGCGACCAGCAGCCGAAGATCGACATCAACTCCGAAGAGAAGATCATGACCGTCGCGAACAACCGTGGCGCGTGCTGCCACGTTGCTGGCGACATCGACTTCGACGCCCAGGGCAACCTCTGGCTCGTCACGGGTGACGACACGCCGGCCGGTGCCGGCAACGCCAACGGCTTCTCGCCGCACAACGACTCGGTCACCGACGAGATCCAGACCCTCCGCGTGACGGCGAGCCCCAACACGTCGGGCGGCACGTTCACGCTGACGTTCAACGGCCGGACGACGGGCGACATCCCGTTCAACGCGAGCCCGGGCGCGGTCGAGAAGGCGCTGACCGAGCTGCCCGGCATCGGCCGCGGCAACATCACGGTCTGGGGCCAGTACGGCAACACCGTCAACGCCACGAACCACCTGATCGCGTTCGTCGGCAAGTACAAGGGCCAGGACGTGCCCGCCGTGACGATCAACACGAGCAAGCTCACCGGCACCAACCCCGGTGGCACCGTCACCCAGCCGACGGCGACGTCCGGCCAGATGCCCGGTCTGCAGAACGCGCCGCACGCCGACGCGCGTCGTGGCGCTCTCAACACCAACGACCTGCGCGGCAAGGTGCTGCGCATCAAGGTCAAGGCCGGCGAGATCGCCGACAACGAGGAGAACCAGTACGGCGGCGCCTACACGACGCCGGCCGGCAACCTGTTCGCCCCCGGTGACGCGCTCGCGCGTCCCGAGATCTACGCGATGGGCTTCCGCAACCCGTACCGCATCCAGGTGGACAGCAAGGGCGTCGCCTACGTCACGGACTACTCGCCGGACTCGCAGCTGCCGGAGGACTTCCGTGGCCCGGCCGGCACCGGCCGTGTCGAGGTCGTGCGTAAGCCGTCGAACTACGGCTGGCCGCTGTGCTACTCGCCGGACCTGCCGTACTACCAGTGGGACTTCAACGCGTCGCGCCCGCTGGACCAGCTGGACCCCAAGCCGTTCGACTGTGACAACCCGAACCGCGGTCCCGCGAACCTGTCGCGCTGGAACACCGGCCGCACCTACTCGCCGCCGATCACCAAGCCCGACATGTGGTACTCGTACCGCGACAACAACGTCGCGCAGGGCGCCATCGGCACGCCGTGCCTGGCGTACTACGACGGCTCCGGCGGCAAGTGCCCGCAGCTGTTCCCCGACCTGTTCACGGGCGGCGTCGCCCCGCACGGTGCGGCACCGTACGAGTACGACGCGGACAGCGCCAGCATCACGAAGTTCCCGCCCTACTACGACGGGTCCTTCATCCTCGGTGAGTTCGGCCAGGATCAGCTGCGCGAGGTCCGGATCGACTCCAACAACCAGATCCTCAAGAGCAACCAGGCACTCAACTGCGGTCAGGCGCTCGTGCCCACGACGCAGCCGTTCGAGTGCGACAACCCCGAGGACATCCAGTTCGGGGCCGACGGCAACCTCTACCTGCTGACGTACGGCGACGGCTTCTTCGCCGCCAACGCGGACGCCGGCATGTACAAGTGGGCCTACACCAAGGGCCCGGAGGCGCCGGCCGCGGTCATCGCCGCGACGCCGACCAGCGGCATCGGGCCGCTCACCGTCCAGTTCTCGAGCGCAGGCTCGAACGACCCGGACGAGGGCGACTCGATCCGCTACGCGTGGGACTTCGACGGCAACGGCTCGGTCGACTCGATCGACGCCAACCCGTCGCACATCTACACGGCCAACGGCGTCTACCAGGCGAAGCTGACCGTCACCGACTCGACGGGCCGGACGGACACCAAGAGCCTGCCGATCACGGTGGGCAACACGGCGCCGACCATCACGATCACCACCCCGATCGACGGTGACTTCTTCGAGTGGGGCGACAAGATCCCGTACAAGGTCACGGTCACCGACCCGCAGGAGCAGACGATCGACTGCTCGAAGGTCGTCGTCTCCTTCGTGTTGATCCATGACACGCACGGTCACGGCGAGGACGAGAAGACCGGCTGCGAGGGCACCCTGGACACGCTCGCGGAGGACGCGGGCCACGGCGGCTACATCGCCGGCGGCATCGTCGCCAACTACACCGACAACGGCGCCAACGGCCAGCCCGCGCTGAGCGGCCGCGCGGAAAGCGTCGTCCAGACCCGTCGTCAGGACCTGGAGCTCTCGCTCGACGTCTCCGGCACGACCACGGTGGCGACCCCGGCCAACGAGGACAACGGCCAGGGCGCGTCGATCAGCGCCATCGACGCGGGCGACTGGGTGGCGTTGAACAACCGCTTCAACCTCACCAACATGGACAAGCAGATCACGTTCCGCTACGGAGCGGGCGGCACGGCCGGAAGCCCCCGCTTCAAGGCCGAGGTCCGCGCGGGCAGCCCGACGGGCACCCTCCTCACAACGGTCTCGTTCAACGCGACGGGCAACAACAACACGTTCAGCAGCCTCACGGCTCCGCTGAACTTCACCGGCAGCCAGCGGCTGTACCTGGTGTTCCGGGCCGCCGACGGCTCGAACGTGACGTCCGGCTTGGGCGTCATCAACTGGGTCGGCTTCTCAGGCACCGGCGTGGGCATTCGCCCGTAGACGGCGAGCGCTAAGGGGTAGTCACTCCTGAAAGGGCGCCGCGCGAGGTTCGCGCGGCGCCCTTTTGCGTTTTCACGGCGCGTTGACTTGCTCGCCCTCGCGGCGTGATCGGGTGCCGGGCATGAAGCGACTCATCACCGCCACGGCGGCTTTGACGTTCCTGCTCGCGCCCGCGGCGCACGCCACGGGCCACAAGGGAGGCGAGCCCGCGCTGGAGGCGCGCGCGATCCTGCCCGCTGACGCTTCCTTCCCGGCGCCGTTCGCGGGGGTCATCAACACCGACCCGGCCCCCGCGCCGGGCGCCACGCAGCCGGTCGGCGGGTTCTCCGCGCTGCTGGACGCCGGCAACGGCGAGTTCTGGGCGATGCCGGACAACGGCTTCGGCAACAAGGCCAACTCGCGCTCGTTCATCCTGCGCCTGTACCGCGTGAAGCCGAACTGGCGCACGGAGTGGGGCGGCAAGGGCACCGTGCAGATCCGCGAGGCGATCACGCTCAGCGACCCGGACGAGAAGATCCCGTTCCGGATCGTCAACGAGACGACGCCGGACCGCATCCTCACCGGCGGCGACCTCGACATCGAGTCGGTGCGCCAGGCGCCGGACGGCACGTTCTGGTTCGGCGAGGAGTTCGGCCCGTTCATCGTCCACACCGACAGCAAGGGCCGCGTGCTCGACGCGCCGGTCTCGATCCCGCGCATCGCCGGCCAGCCGCGCGTGCAGTCGCCGGACAACCCGTACCTGTTCGGGCGCACGAACAACCTCGGCGGCTCCAGCGGGTTCGAGGCCATGGCGCTGTCGGCCGACGGTCGCACGCTCTACCCGTTCCTCGAGGGCGCCGTCATCGGTGACGATCCGCTCGTCCGCCGCGTCTACGAGTTCGACATCAAGGAGCGTCGCTACACCGGGCGCACCTGGACCTACCGCATGACCCAGCCGACCACGTTCGTGTCCGACGCCGTCGCCTATGGCCGCGACCAGCTGATCGTCACCGAGCGCGACAACGGCCAGGGCGCCACCGCGCTGTGGAAGAAGGCGTTCGTGATCGACGTGCCGGATCGCCGCTCGGTGCTTGCCAAGCGCGAGATCGTCGACCTGATCGACATCAAGGACCGTGACGGCATCTCGCTGTTCGGCGCCCGCCCCGGCGACTTCGGCCTCGGCGACCCGTTCAAGTTCCCGTACTCGACCGTCGAGGCGGTCCTTCCGCTCTCGGGCAACGAGCTCGCGTTCGTCAATGACACGAACTTCGGCTCGACCGGTCGGAACGCGAACCTTCCGGACTACTCGGACTTCATCATCGTGAAGGTCCCCGGGATCAAGTAGTACCTTCCGTCCCGGGAGGCTCGGGAGGCCTCCCGGGACAAAGGGGTACAGCTGTGCGCGTACGTATGGCGGGGGTCGCCGCTGCGGCGATCACGATGGTCTGCGCGCTGCCGTCGGGAGCGGTGGCCGCGGGAGATCCGGCGAAGCAGATCGAGGCGCTGCAGAAGATCAAGCGCTCACTGTCGCCGGGCGAGCGCAAGCTCGACGGCCGATTGGCGGTCGAGCTGCGGCAGGGCAAGGCCGGGACGACGGAGGTCGACATCACGGTCTCCAAGCCCGACGAGGCGTTGGTCGCGCGGCTGCAGCAGGCCGGCGCGACCGTGCGGCACGTGGCGAGCACGGGGGAGATCCGGGCCGCGGTACCGGCGTCCGCGCTGCGGACGGTGGCGACGTGGGGCGCGGTCGAGCGGATCGAGCCGGCGGCGCAGGCGATGACCGCCCGGATCGGCGGGCGGACGCTCTCGAAGGAGGAGCGGGCGGAGATCACGGCGGCTGCGCGGGCGGCGGTCGTGACGTCGGAGGGCGTGCGCGCCCACGCGGCGGACACGGCGCGCGAGACCACGAAGGTCACCGGGATCGGGACGAAGCTGTGCGCGCTGTCGGACGGCGTCGACTCGCTGGCGGCCTCGCAGGCCGCGGGTGAGCTGCCGGCGGTCGACGTGCTGCCCGATCAGGCGGGCTCCGGGGACGAGGGCACGGCGATGCTCGAGATCCTGCACGACATGGCCCCGGGCGCCGAGCTCGGATTCGCGTCGGCGTTCATCAGCGACGCCTCGTTCGCGGACAACATCCGCGCGCTGCGATCCGAGGCCGGCTGTGACGTGATCGTCGACGACGTCCTGTACTTCAACGAGTCGCCGTTCGAGGACGGGCCGATCGCCCAGGCGGTCAACGACGTCACGGCCGACGGCGCGTTGTACTTCTCCTCGGCCGGCAACGAGGGCAACGTGCTCGACGGCACGTCCGGCAACTACGAGGGTGACTTCCGTGGTTCGGGCCAGACGGTCGGCAAGTTCGCGGGGGAGGCGCACGACTTCGACCCGGGCGAGCCGGTGCAGGTGTTCGAGCCGATCTCGCCCGACTCGGACGACGGGGTGCCGGTCACGCTGTGGTGGGCGAACCAGCTCGGCGCGGCCGCCGACGACTATGACCTGTACCTGTTCGACGGGACCGGCACCGTGGTTAACTTCGCGCAGGACGTCCAGGACGGTGACGACGACCCGTACGAGCTGCTGTTCACCCCGGACTTCGGCGGGAGTGGGCTCCGGCTGGCGGTGGTGCGGTTCGCCGGCGCGCCGAAGTACCTCCAGCTCAGCGCGTTGCGCGGGCGCTTCGAGGCGGCGGGCGCACTGCCGGCGTGGGTGTCACCGGGTGTGACCCGTGGTCACTCCGCCGCTGCCGATGCGTTCAGCATCGCGGCGGCGCCGGCGGCGACCGCACTGCCGTACGCCCTCGAGCCGGGCGATCCGCCGAACCCGACGGGGCCGTTCCCGGGATCGTTCACCTCGGCGCAGCTGCCAGAGCGCTTCACCTCAGACGGACCGCGCCGGGTGTTCTTCCCGACTGAGCAGGTGAGGGCGAAGCCGGACTTCACCGCCGCCGACGGTGTGAGCACGTCGGTAGAAGGGTTCCAACCGTTCTTCGGCACTTCGGCGGCCGCGCCGTCCGCGGCGGGGATCGCGGCGCTGGTGCTGTCAGGAAATCCGAGCGCGTCGATCGCTGACGTGCGTGAGGCGTTCGGGGCGACGGCGCTCGACCTCGCCCCGGCGGGTGTCGACGGGCGGACCGGCGCGGGCGTGCTGCGGGCGGACAGCGTGCTGAGTTACACCGGCGCGACGCCGCAGCCGTTGGTGCGTGCTTCGGCGCCGGATGTGACGGTGACCACCGGCGACGGGGATGCGTTCCTGGAGCCGGGGGAGACCGCGCGTCTGCGGTTGCCGGTGACGAACGTCGGCGACGGCACGGCGACGGGCGTGAGCGTGACGGTCTCAACCGGCGACGCCAAGGCGGTGGTGACGCCGCGGTCGCAGTCCTACGGCGAGATCGCGCCGGGCATCACGCGCTCCCAGGACTACACGCTGCGGCTCGCGGCCGACTATCCGCTCGGTAAACGCGTGCCTTTGAACGTACGGGTAACGTTTGCCGGTGTGCTGTCGCCGACGTCCGATGCGTTCTCGCTCCCCACCGGCCAGCCCGGAACGGCGGCGACGAAGTTCAGCTACACCGGGCCGGTCGTCCCGATCCCGGACGTGAGCACGCTGGGCGTGACGGTGACGATTCCGGTGGCCGGGTTCGGCTACGCGTCGAAGCTGCGCTTCTCGATCGACGGGGCCACGTGCAACACGACGGTGGGGTCCACCACGGTCGGCATCGACCATTCCTTCACCGGCGACTTGACCGGGACGCTGATCGCACCTTCGGGTGCGGAGGCCCGGCTGTTCCAGCGTGTGGGTGGCACGGGCAACAACCTGTGTCAGGTGGTGTTCGACGACACGTCGACGCGCCCGTTCCAGAGTGTGACCGCGTCGCTGGCGCCGTTCACCGGGACGTGGAAGCCGTTCGAGCCGCTCGGCGGGTTGCTCGACGCGGCGGCTGACGGTGACTGGAAGTTCAAGGTCACCGACGGAGCACGGCTGGACACCGGATCGGTCCGGGCCGTGTCGCTCGAGTTGACGGGGTTCGTCAGGTGAGCGCGTTGAGCGCCGCGTCCACGTCCGCCTCGGTGTTGTACAGGTGAAATGACGCCCGGAGACGGCCCGCGCGCGCGGCGGCCATGATGCCCGCGCGCGCGAGCTTCTCCGGCGCATCCGCGATCGCCGAGGTGACGATTGCGGAGTTGGACGGTTCCTCGCCGAGCCCGGCGAGGAACCGGTTCGCGAGTTTGAGGTCATGTTCGTGGATCGTCTCCACGCCGATCTCGTTGATCAGCCGCAGTGAAGGTTCGGTCCCGACCCAGCTGAACCACGCCGGCGAGGTGTCAAACCGCCGCGCGCTCTCCGCGAGGCGCAGCGGCAGCCCGAACTGGTCCGTGAGCGGGTTGGCCGCCGCGTACCAGCCGGCCTGATGTGGCGTGAGCCGGTCCGCGAGCTCCTCTCTGAGCACCATGAACGCCGTCCCGCGGGGGCTCATCAGCCACTTGTAGGCCGCGCACGCGACCGCGTCGAAGCGCGTGGCGTCGAGCGGCAGCCAGCCGATCGCGTGCGTGGCGTCGATCACGGTCAGCGCGCCGTGGTGCTTGGCGGCGGCCGCGATGTCGTCCAGTGCGGCCACTTCTCCCGTGGAGGATTGGACGGCGGAGACCGCCACGACGTCGGTGTCCGCGTCGATCGCCTGTGCGAGGCGGTCGAGCGGAACCACGTCGACCGTGACGCCGCGCCCGGCCTGGGCGGCGAAGGGGAAGAGCAGCGAGGTGAACTCGGGCTCGGGGGCGAGGACCCGTGCTCCGTCAGGGATCGCGGTCGCGATGTGCGAGATGAGGCCCGAGACGGTCGCGCCGACCACGACGTTGTCCGGGTGGGCGCGGGTGAGGGTGGCGAACTCGGCACGGGCCCGGTCGGTGACGGCGGTCCAGTGCTCCCAACTCACGCGGCCGTGGCGCCAGTCCTCTTGGGCGCTCGTGAGGGCTTCGTACGTGGGGTCTGGAGGGAGGCCGAAGCTGGCCGTGTTCAGGTAGGTGGTCTCGGGATGCCAGAGGTGGGTGGGGATCACACTTGCGAAAGCTACGGGACGAACAACGGCCATCGAGAGGGAAGATCGTCCCTCGGCCGTCCCGCTTGGGCTCGGCGTGGTCGGTTTCCGGTCGACGCACCGGCGCGGGAAGGGGGGTGCCGTCGGAACCTTTCGCCAAGCGATACTTAGCGACGGCACCCCCCTTTGTTCGGAGCGCGGTCGTGCGCGAGCGTGGTCGACCGGACGTGTTGCGGACCAGAGTGATCACGAACGCTCCTCGGCCTCTCCGGTGCCCGTAACTTGACGGTATGCCGGCGCGGCGATTCGCCCTTGCCGCGCGGAGCCCGGGAGGCGCTGAGCCCAGGCGCGCGGGCGGCGCTCCAGCTCCCTTCCCCCCTCGATGGCCGTTGTTCACGCGGCCCGCGTACGCCGCGGCGGGTTCACCGCCCCGGCGATCGCGTCGGCAACCCCAACCGCCTCCGCAACATCCAAAGCAGCCGTCGTCACCCGCACGGCCGGACCAGCCCCGAGCCGAAACGCGCCCCCACCCGCCACGGAGTACCGCGCGGCCAACAACGCCCGCACCACCGCATCCTCGTCCACCACCGGCACCCACACGTTCAACCCACTCCGCCCGTGCGCAGCCAACCCCCGCGCGCCCAAAGCACCAACCAGCGCGCCCCGCCGCGCCGCATACACGTCCGCCGCCCCCCGCGCATCCGCCCGCTCCCACAGCGCGACGACGAGCCGCTGCAAGATCCCACTGACCCACGCAGGGCCGAGCGCCAGCCGTCCCTCCACCCGCGCAAGCGTCAGTTGGTCACCCGCCATGACCGCGCAGCGCAGGTCTGGCCCGAGCCACTTGGACACCGACCGCACCACGGCCCAGCGCCCGCTTCGGCCGGCCACCGTGCGGTACTGCACGCCCGCCACGGGCCCGAGGTGGTCGTCCTCCACGACGAAGACGTCCCGCAGCAGTTCTCTCAGCTCGGCGGCGCGCGCCTTGTCGTGCGCCGCGCCGAACGGGTTCTGGCCGCGTGGTGTGACGATCGCGGCCTTCGCGCCGGTGCGGAGTGCGGCCGCGAGCGCTTCGGGCTTCATCCCGAAGTCGTCGACGGCGACCGGCGCGAGCCGCAGGCCGAGCGCTCGGGCCAGGTCCAGCACACCGGGCCAGCCCGGGTCCTCGACCGCCACCACATCACCGGGGGACAGCTGCGCGGCCAGGACGCGCTCGATGCCGTCCAGCGCGCCGCTGACGACGACGATCCGCTCGGCGGGCACGCCGTCCGCCACAAAAGCCTCGCGCGCCAACGCGGCCAACGACGGCTCGACCGGTTCCTCGCCGTAGAGCCGCTGCGAGAACGTCGCGCCCGCGGCCGGGTTGACCAGGCCGGTTGCGGCCAGCGCCAGCACCGCGCCGGTCATCTCGGGCAGCAGCTTCGGGTCCGGGTTCCCGAGCGCAAGGTCGCGCGCGTCGACCGGCACGGCGGCGACGGCCCGGGTGGCGCGCAGCGGCGGACGGTCCGCCACGCGCGTGCCTGAGCGCGGGCGCGAGACGACGACACCGCGGCGGCGGAGCTCGGCAAGGGCGCCGAAGACCGTCGTCGGCGAGACCTCGAGCTGCGAGGCGAGCGCGCGCACCGACGGCAGCCGATCGCCCGGGGCCAACGCGCCCGCGGCCACGGCCGCCTCGACGCTCTCGGCGATCGCTTCCATCGTCCCGCCGGTGATGACATACTGTTCCGACACAGCAACACGACTGTACCAGAACAGATGCTCAAGACGCCACGCACCAAGCTTCGACGCGCCCCGCAGCGCGGCCTTCACGATCGAGCGACGCTCGACGCGATCCTCGACGAGGCGCTGATCGGCCACGTCGCGTTCGTCACGCCCGACGGGCATCCCGCCGTCATCCCCACGCTGATCGCGCGCGACGAAGACCACCTACTCATCCACGGCAGCAACGCGAGCCGGACGGTCCGGGCGCTCCGCGCGGGCGCCGAGGCGTGCATCGAGGTCACGCACGTGGACGGGATCGTGCTCGCCCGCAGCGCGTTCCATCACTCGATGAACTACCGGTCGGCGATCCTCTACGGCACGCTCGAGCCGGCACCCGACAAGGCCCGCGCGCTCGAAGTGTTCACGGAGAAGCTCGTTCCGGGCCGCTGGGAGCACGTCCGCTGGCCCTCCGCGAAGGAGCTCAAGGCCACCGACGTGCTCCAGCTCGCGATCACCGAGGGCTCGGCCAAAGTGCGCACCGGTCCGCCCGGTGAGGAGGACGAGGACTACGCCCTCGACGCGTGGGCGGGCGTGATCCCGATCACGACCCAGCGCGGCGCGCCGATTCCCGATCCGCTGCTGCGCGAGGGGATCGATCTGCCCGACCACGTAAGGTCGCTGACGACCCGGTAGCTAGCCTCTGTAAGTCATGGTCATCGCCATCGACGGGCCCGCGGGAGCGGGGAAGTCCACGGTCGCGCGCGCGGTTGCGCAGCGGCTGGGCTTCACGTACCTGGATACGGGGGCGATGTACCGCAGCGTCGGCCTCCGACACGCGCAGGCCGGCGGCAACGCCGGCCACGTCGCGGCCACCATCAGCATCGAGTTCGAAGGGGACCGTGTGATCCTCGACGGTGAGGACGTCACGGACGCGATCCGCACGCCGGAGGCCTCCGAGGCCGCGTCGCACGTCGCCGCCGACCCGCAGGTCCGCGAGGCGCTCGTCGCCGAGCAGCGGCGGATCGTCGCCACGGGCGACTGGGTGGCGGAGGGCCGGGACATCGGCTCGGTCGTCGCGCCCGACGCCGCCGTGAAGGTCTTCCTCACCGCCGACCCGGCCGAGCGGGCCCGCCGCCGCGCCGCCCAGCACGGCCTGGACCCGCAGGACGTCCTCAAGGACCAGCAGGCCCGCGACGCGCGCGACAACACCGCGAACCGCGCCACGCTGGAAGCCCCGAAGGACGCAACGCCGGTCGACACCACCGGCCTCACCCTCGACGAGGTCGTCGAGCAAGTCGTGACACTGGCGATCGAAGCCAAGGAGATCCAGGCATGAAGGTCGCCGTCGTCGGCTACCCCAACGTGGGCAAGTCGTCCCTCGTCAACCGCCTCACGCAGTCGCGTGACGCCGTCGTCCACGAGCGCCCGGGCATCACGCGCGATCGCAAAGAGCTCCAGACCGACTGGAACGGCCGGACGTTCACGCTGATCGACACCGGCGGCGTGGACCTGCACGACGAGGATCCGCTCGCCGTCAGCATCCAGGACCAGGCGCGCGAGGCGCTCGCGGACGCGCAGGTCGCGCTGCTCGTCGTCGACGCCCGCGCGGGCATGCGCCCGGGGGATGCGGAGATCGCCGACATCCTGCGCAAGGGCAACCTGCCGATCGTCGTCGCCGCGAACAAGATCGACAACCCGAACGACCTCGTGCTCGCGCACGACTTCTACAGCCTCGGCCTCGGCGAGCCGCTCGCCGTCTCCGCCGCCCAGGGTCTCGGCACGGGCGACCTGCTCGACAAGCTGGTCGAGCTGCTGCCCGAGGACGACGACATCGGCGACGCCGACGAGGACGTCGTCCGGCTCGCGCTGATCGGCCGTCCGAACGTCGGCAAGTCCAGCCTCGTCAACGCCTTCCTCGGCCGCGAGCGCGTGATCGTCTCCGACGTCGCCGGCACCACCCGCGACGCGATCGACATGAAGCTCGAGGTCGACGGCCGCAAGGTCGTCATCGTCGACACCGCCGGCATGCGCCGCCAGGCCAAGGTCACCGAGTCGGTCGAGTACTACACGACGCTCCGCTCCCAGCGGGCCGCCGAGCGCGCGGACGTCGCGCTCGTGGTCTGCGACGCGCAGGACGGGATCACCTCCCAGGACCTGCGGATCGCCGAGCTGGCGATGAAGTCCGGCTGCGCGACGGCGCTCGTCCTGAACAAGTGGGACATCACGGGCGGCGACCAGGATCCGCTCGGCCCGGGCGGCGGCGTCGGCGCCGCCGAGCTGGAGGCCGAGCGCGCGCGCGTTAACCAGAAGCTGCGGCTGCGGCCGCGCGTGCTGACCGCCTCCGCGCTGACCGGCCGCAACATCCAGCGCGTGCTGACCGAGGTGATGGCGATCGCCGACCGCGCGCACCATCGCATCCCCACGCCGGAGCTCAACCGCTTCCTTGCCGACGTGATCGCCGCACGCCAGCCGCCGGCCAAGCAGGGCCACCGGCTGAAGATGCTCTACATCACGCAGATCGGGACCGCGCCGCCGCGTTTTGCGATCCAGATCAACTCGCGCCAGCGCGTGACGCGCGACTACGCCTACTTCGTGGAGAATCGCCTGAGAGAGCGGTACGGACTCGACGGCGTCCCCGTGATCATCGACTTCGTGGAGCGTGCGAACCGCTCCAAGGCCGAGCGTTCGGCCTAACCGGAGATAACCGTAAACCCGCTAGCCTTTCAGGTTCAATGAGCCAACAGAGCGACAACGAGTACCTGTTCACGTCCGAGAGCGTGACCGAAGGCCACCCCGACAAG
This sequence comes from Solirubrobacter phytolaccae, assembly GCF_027587195.1. Classification (GTDB taxonomy): domain Bacteria; phylum Actinomycetota; class Thermoleophilia; order Solirubrobacterales; family Solirubrobacteraceae; genus Solirubrobacter; species Solirubrobacter phytolaccae. The sequence goes on from NZ_JAPDDP010000036.1 coordinate 54,948, forward strand.
GTCGCGGATCAGATCTCCGACGGCGTCCTCGATGCGGTCCTCCGCGACGATCCGACGGGCCGCGTGGCCTGCGAGACGCTCGTGAACACGGGCCTCGTGGTCGTCTCCGGCGAGATCTCGACCTCGACGTACGTCGACATCCAGGAGATCGCCCGCGAGACGATCCGCAAGATCGGCTACACGGACGCCGAGCTCGGCTTCTCCGCCGACTCCTGCGCGGTTCTGAACGCCATCGACAAGCAGTCGCCGGACATCGCTCAGGGCGTTGACCAGGCGCTCGAGCGTCGCGAGGGCGACGGCGGCGAGCTTGATATCGCCGGCGCCGGCGACCAGGGCATGATGTTCGGCTACGCGTCCAACGAGACGCCCGAGCTGATGCCGCTCCCGATCTCGCTCGCGCACAAGCTGGCCGAGCGCCTGTCGGCGGTCCGCAAGGACGGCACGCTGAACTACCTGCGTCCCGACGGCAAGACCCAGGTCTCGGTCAAGTACGTCGACGGCAAGCCCGTCTCGATCGAGAAGGTCCTCATCTCGACGCAGCACGCGGAGTCCGCGTCGCGCGAGCAGATCGAGGCCGACCTCTGGGAGCACGTCGTGCTCCCGATCCTGCCGGCGGACAAGTACGACGCCGACAAGCTGCGCAAGAACTTCCTCGTGAACCCGACCGGCCGCTTCGTCATCGGTGGTCCTGTCGGCGACGCCGGCCTCACGGGCCGCAAGATCATCGTCGACACGTACGGCGGCATGGCCCGCCACGGCGGTGGCGCGTTCTCGGGCAAGGACCCGTCGAAGGTGGACCGCTCGGCCGCGTACGCCACGCGCTACGTCGCCAAGAACCTGGTCGCCGCCGGCCTCGCCGACCGCGTCGAGGTCCAGGTCGCGTACGCCATCGGCGTCGCGCACCCCGTCTCGGTGATGGTGGAGACGTTCGGCACGGAGAAGATCGGCCGCGGCCGCATCGCCGCCCTGGTCGACGAGTTCTTCGACCTGCGTCCCGGCGCCTTCCGCGAGTACCTGCAGCTGCACCGTCCGATCTACCAGAAGACCGCTGCCTACGGCCACTTCGGCCGCGAGGACGACGACTTCACGTGGGAGAAGACGGACAAGGCCGACGCGCTGCGTGAGGCCGCCGGCCTCGCCGTGGCCGACTCTGTCGCCTGAAGCACAGGTTCGTTCAGCTAAGCAGCGCTTAAACGGGTAAGGGGACCCCCATGAGGGGGTCCCTTTCTCGTGAATGACGTCCGGCTCGACACCAACTTCGTCGACTACCTGATCGTCGCGAGCTACTTCGTCGTCGTCCTCGGCGTCGGGTTCGCAGCCAAGCGCTACATCAAGAGCAGCCTCGACTACTTCCTGTCGGGGCGCTCTCTGCCGGCCTGGATCACAGGCCTGGCGTTCATCTCTGCCAACCTCGGCGCGACCGAGGTCCTCGGCATGGCGGCCAACGGTGCCCAGTACGGCATCGCCACGGTCAACTACTACTGGATCGGCGCGATCCCGGCAATGGTGTTCCTCGGCCTGGTGATGATGCCGTTCTATTACGGCTCCAAGGTCCGCTCGGTCCCCGAGTACCTGCTGCTGCGCTTCAACAAGCAGTCGCACGTGTTCAACAGCATCACCTTCGCGATCGCCACGATCCTGATCGCCGGCGTGAACCTGTTCGCGCTCGCGCTCGTGCTGAAGCTCCTGCTCGGCTGGCCGATCATCGTCGGCATCATCGTCGCGGCGGTCATCGTCGCGGCCTACATCACGCTCGGCGGCCTGTCCTCGGCCATCTACAACGAGGTGCTGCAGTTCTTCGTGATCCTGGCGGCACTGATCCCGATCACGGTGATCGGCATGCACGCCGTCGGTGGCTGGGACGGCCTGAAGGAGAAGGTCCGCGCGGGCGATCTCGGCGAGGCCGGTCTGCACGCGCTCGAGGGCACCAACCCGGGTGACGTGACCAACCCGATCGGGGCGACCTGGATCGGCATCGTGTTCGGCCTCGGCTTCGTGCTCGCGTTCGGCTACTGGACGACGAACTTCGCCGAGGTGCAGCGCGCGCTGTCGGCGAAGGACCTGAGCGCCGCGCAGCGTACGCCGCTGATCGGTGCGATCCCGAAGCTGTTCCTGCCGTTCGTGATGATCCTCCCGGGCATCATCGCCGTGGTGGTGATCGAAGGCCTCGGCTCCGGCGACCCGAACATGGAGTACAACAACGCGATTCCACTGTTGATGAACCAGTACTTGCCCAACGGCATGCTGGGCATCGCCCTCACAGGGTTGATGGCGTCGTTCATGGCGGGCGTGGCCGCGAACGTGAGTGCGTTCAACACCGTGGTCACCACCGACCTCGTGGAGCCGTACCTCAAACCGAACATGCCGGACGAGTGGTACATCAACTTCGGCCGGGTCGCCACCATCGGCGGCATCGTGATCTCGATCGGCACCGCGCTGATCGCGTCGAGCTACGACAACCTGATGAACTACCTACAGGCGCTGTTCTCGATCTTCAACGCGCCGTTGTTCGCGACGTTCATCATCGGCATGTTCTGGAAGCGGATGACGCCGGCGGCCGGCCTCTGGGGCCTCATCGCGGGTACCGCGACCGCCGCGGGCCTGTTCATCGGCTACAAGGCGGGCTGGATCGGCTTCGGCTCCGACCTCGACGAGTCGATGTGGGGCGCCGGGTCGGCGTTCGTCGTCGACGCCATCGTCACCGTGATCGTGACCTACATGACCAAGCCCAAGCCGATCGAGGAGCTGCAGGGCCTGGTGTACGGCATGGCCAACGAGGACGAGGCACCCAAGCGCAAGCTGGCTTGGTGGGAGTCACCGAAATTGCTCGGGTTCGGCGTGCTCGCCGGTGCCACCGCTCTGACGATCGTGTTCTGGTAGGAGGTGCGACATGTCTGACACGGACGACAACCGGGCCGAACGCGCCGCCAACCTGTTCGACCTGCGGCGCATCATCGGTGGTGTGTTCACCGCCTGGGGTGTGCTGTTGATCGGCCTCGGGCTGTTTGACTCAGACGCGGAGATCGAGAAGGCCGCGGGGGTGCACATCAACCTGTACGCCGGCATCGGCATGCTGATCTTCGGGCTGCTGTTCCTGCTGTGGGCGTTCACCCGCCCGCTCGGGCAGGAGCTCTCCGACTCAGAGGAGGCGAGCGGCAGCGTGGGGAGCGACGACGAAGGCACCCGCCGGCCGGGCGACTCCGCCGGGTAGCAGCGCCAGCACCGAACCGCCGAAGCCGCCGCCGACCATCCGGGCGCCGGCGGCTCCGGCGGCCTTCAACCGCTCGACGGTGGCTTCGACCTCGGGCACGGAGGCCTCGTAGTCGTCGCGCAGCGAGGCGTGCGACTCGTCGAGGAGGCGGGCGACCTGCTCCAGGTCGCCCGCGTCCAGGGCGTTCGCGGTGGCCTCCACGCGGGCGTTCTCGCTCACGACGTGACGGACGCGGCGCTCCAGGACGCCGTCGAGGTGGCCGACCTGCGCGTCGCGCAGCGTGCTGATGCCCAGCGCCTCACACGCGGCGCGGCACTCCGCGCGGCGCTGGTTGTAGCCGGAGGCGGCGATCGAGTGCGTCGCGCCCGAGTCCACGGTGACGAGCTGCCAGTCGCCCAGGTCCAGGGGGTACGGGTCGACGTCGAGGCTGCGGAAGTCGATCCGGAGGACGTGGTGCTCCTGCGAGCACAGAGAAGCGAGCTGGTCCAGCAGCCCCGTCTCCGCGCCCACCCAATCGTTCTCCACGCGCGAGCAGAGCTGCGCGAGCGCCTTCAGGTCCTCGGGCACGCGGCCCAGCAGCGCGAGGGCGAGGGCGGCCTCGAGCGCGGCCGAGCTGGAGAGCCCCGAGCCCTGCGGCACGTCCCCGGTGATCGTCAGGTGCGCGGGCGCGACGTCGAAACCCGCGGCGCGCAGCTCGGCGACCATCCCGCGTGGGAAGGCGCGCCAGCCCTCGCCGCGCTCAGGCTCGTCGAACTCGTCGCGCTCCTCCAGATCCAGGGCGTCCACGGTGAACCGGCGCGCGGGCTCCGCCGTGACCGTCACGCCGCGCTCGATGGCGAAGGGCATCGCCAGCCCGTCGTTGTAGTCGGTGTGCTCGCCGATCAGGTTCACGCGGCCCGGGCCGAAGGCGACGATCCGCTCAGCCAAGGCGCTCACGCATGACCCGGACGGCCTCGGCGTTCTCGTCGATCAGCAGGTAGCGGCGACCCAGCTTGTTGGCGACCACGCCGAGCGTGCCCGAGCCGGCGAACGGGTCCAGGCACAGGTCGCCCGGCCGCGAGCTCGCCTGCACGAACCGGCGCAGCAGCCCCTCCGGTTTCTGTGTCGGATAACCCGTCTTCTCACGCCCGGTGGGGGAGACGATGGTGTGCCAGATCACCGACACCGGCAGCTTGCCTCTAGCCACCTTCTCGGGGGTGACGAGGCCCGGCGCCATGTAGGGCTCACGGTCGACGCCCTCACTGTCGAAGAAGTACTCACGCGGGTCTTTCACATACACCAGGATCGTGTCGTGCTTCTGCGGCCAGCGGTTCTTGGCCTTGGCGCCGTAGTCGTACGCCCAGATCAGCTCGTTGAGGAACGAGGCACGCCCGAACAGCTCGTCAAGATAAACCTTGACGTAATGAGCCTCGCGGTAATCGAGGTGCAGGTACAAGGTGCCGGTCGGGTGCAGCACTCGCCACATCTCTTCCAGACGCGGACCGAGAAACCCGAGGTAGTCGTCAAAAGAATCCTTGAAAGAGGATTCGGCCAGCAGCTTCGACGAATAGCGGCGCCCGCCGAAGCCGGTCCGGTCTCCCGTTTCCTCACCCGCGGGCGTGGTCGCGAACGAGCGACGCAGCTGCGTCTTACCCGTGTTGAACGGTGGATCCGCGTACACCATCTGCGCGACGCCGTCGGGCAACTCACGCAGATGTGAGAGGTTGTCGCCCTCGAGAATCAAGTGGACTAGCGCCGGCCGCCCGTGAGCGCGGCGGCGGCACCCAGCGCGATGTAGACGACACCGGTCACGCGGTCTCCGTGGCGGAAGCTCCGCAGCCGGCGCGCGGCGGTGGACGCCGCGAGCGCGTACCCGCAGTCCATCACGAACCCGAGCGCGCCGAGCACGGCGCCGAAGACCAGGATCTGCGTCCACACCGGGCCGGCCTGCGGGTCCACGAACTGCGGCAGGAAGGCCAGGAAGAACAGCGTGACCTTCGGGTTGAGCAGCTGGACGACGATCGCCTGCCGGTACGCGCTGCCGCGTGGCGCCGCGGCCTCGGCGTCGCCCCCGTGGCTGCGCAGCGCCTTCACGCCCAGGTACAGGAGGTAGGCGGCGCCGGCGTACCGGATCACGTCGTAGGCGACGTCCGACGACGCGATCAGCGCGGACAGCCCGGCGGCGGCCGCAAGCACGTTGATCCCCGTGCCCGTGAGCAGCCCGAGCGCCGACGCGAACCCGGCCGAGCGGCCTTCGCTCATCGAGCGCGTCGCGACGTAGATCATGTTCGGGCCAGGGATCGCGATCAACGCGATCGCCGCCAGGGCGAACAGGGCGAGCGTGGACGTGGACGGCACGTCCCGAGCGTACAGGCCCCTCCAGTCAGAGAAGCTCCGCGATCAGCCCCGCGGCCCGGGCCGCGCCGCCGCTCTCCACCTCCAGATAGGCGACGTCGCGCCCGATCTCCTGCGCGATCGCGTCGGCGATCTGCTCCGGCCCGTCGCGGTCGAAGTCCATGAACCGCCCCGCGCCGTACCGCTCGAGCCGGTGGCGGACGTGGAAGGTCTGCTCGAAGTGGTGGCGGAGCGGGAAGGCGAGGAACGGCCGCTGGTTCGCGGTCAGCTCCATCGCCGTGGTCAGGCCGCCCTGCACGACGGCGAGGTCGCAGGCCGCCAGGTGCTGGTAGAGGTCGTGGACGTAGGCGCGGACCTCCAGCCCCGGATGCTGCGGGAGCGAGCGCGGGTCGATCCGCGGGCCCGCGACGACGACCATCCGCAGGTTCGGCACCCGCTCACGGGCCAGCGGATAGGCCGCGATCACGCGCCGCAGCAGCGCGGCACCGACGCCCGAGCCGCCGACGGTCACGAGGCACACCTGCTCGTCCGGGCGGTAGCCCAGCGCGGCGCGGAGCTTCTCACGGTCCTCGACGGGCGCGAACCCGGTCACGTAGCCCGGGAAGTCGTAGTGGCGCTCGGTCCAGTCGCGGATCTGCGGCAGGTCGCCGCCGAAGCCGTGCGGGACGACGTCGTCCGGGTCGCCGACGAACAGCGACCGGTCGCGCAGGCGCGGGAAGCGGTCGATGTGCTCGAGCATCTCGGCGTTGTAGTCGGTCGTCAGGCCCGCCTCGCCGTCGAAGGGGATCCAGCCGACGAAGTCCGTCAGCCACACGTACGCGGCGCGCTTGAGCTCGGGGTTCTCGTGCAGGAAGTGGTCGACCTCCCACGCCTCGTCCCCGATCCACAGGTCGTAGTCGGTGGCCTCGACGACGTCGTGGAAGACCATGAAGTTCGCGACGAGGATCTCGTCCATCCGCCGGAACGCCTGGAAGCAGTGCAGGTCGTGCTCGGCCGACTCGGACTCCATGTGCGCGGACTCGTTGGCCAGGTGCGCGCTGGCGGGGTGGATGCGCTCGCCCTCGGCCTCCAGCACGCGCGTGACCGGGTCCTGCGCGAGCCAGTCGATCTCCAGGTCGGGATGCAGGCGCCGGAGCTCCTGCGCGATCGCGACGTCCCGGCGGGCGTGCCCGAGCCCGATCGGCGAGGAGACGAACAGCGCGCGGCGGCGGCGCGAGCGCCCGCGCGTCCAGGCCCGCCGGCGTGGCGGCGTCCCGTCCATGAAGTCGCGCATCAGCAGGTTGACCTTCACCGGGTCGCGCGCCTGCGGGCCGTGGCCGGCGCCGTGCAGCGTCACCAGCTCGCCCCCGGTGACGGCGGCGAGCGCGACGCCCTGCGCGTGCGGGCGGATCAGGTCCTGGTCGCCGTGGATGGTCAGCGTCGGGCAGCGCACGCGGGCGATCGTCTGCTCGAAGGACTCCAGCCGGCACAGGTTGAGCGCCGACATGGTGTCCGCGAGCGTCTCCGGGTCGGTCTCGAGCGCCCACCCGACGCAGTCCTCGATCTGCTTGGTCGAGTGCGGCTCGTTGAACATCTGCGCGAAGAAGAACCGCAGGAAGCCCTCGTAGTCCTCGCGCCAGTAGTGGCGGTTGTACATCGCCCACGGGTCCGTCGCGCCGGACAGGTCGTCCTCGAAGCGCGAGCAGATCGCGCGCTCCGGGTGCCCCGGCGCGAGCGGCACCGCGGGCCCGATGTAGACGACGCCGCGAACGCGCTCCGGATGGTCCGCGGCCAGCAGCGTCGCCCACAGCGCGCCGCACGACAGACCGGCGAGGAAGGCCTCGCCGGTCTCGGTCGCGTCGAGGACGGCGAGCGCGTCGGCGGCGAACTCCGCCTCGGTGTACGCGGCGACGCCTGGAGGACGGTCCGACTTGCCGTTCCCGCGCCCGTCGAACGTGATCACCCGGAAGTGCCGCGCGAGGTAGGCGATCTGCGCCTTCCACATGCGCGAGTGGATGATCGACCACGTCGGCAGCAGCAGGATCGAGTCGGGCCCGCTCCCGTGGACCTCGTAGAAGAGCCGGACACCACCACGGGTCGCGTAGCCCTCGTGGTCCGGGTAGCGGGCACGGGTCACCGGCGGACCTCGAACACCAGGTTGAACGGCGTCTCGGCCACGCGGCGGAAGTGGTTGAAGCCGGCGGCGGTCACGACGTCCCGCAGGCGCGCCTCTCCCGCCTGGGCGCCGAGCGCGAGCCCGACCTCCTGCGAGAGCGACGCGGGCGTGCAGACGAGGGTGGAGACGGCGTAGTAGACGCGGCCGACCGGGTTCAGGTTCTCCTCGACCGTGTCGCCCGCGAACGGCTCCACGAGCAGCCAAGTGCCGTCCTTGGCGAGCGCGTTGCGGATGTGGCTCGCGGCGCTGACCGGGTCGCCCATGTCGTGCAGGCAGTCGAACGTGGTCACGAGGTCGTAGCCCACGCCGGGGAAGTCCTGCGCGGTGGCCACGGCGAAGCTCGCGCGTCCGTCGGCCTTGTCGTTCGCGGCCTGGATCGACGCGCCGTGGTAGTCGAAGCCGATGAAGCCCGACTCGGGGTAGGCGTCGGCCATGATCATGGTCGAGGCGCCGTGGCCGCAGCCGACGTCGGCGACCCGGGCGCCCTTGCGCAGCTTCTCCTCGACGCCGGTCAGCGCCGGGAGCCAGCTCTGCGTGAGGTTGTGCTGGTAGCCGGGGCGGAAGAACCGCTCGCAGCCCTCGAACAGGTCGTGGTCGTGCTGGTGCCAGCCGACGCCCGCGCCGCTCTTGAACGCCTCGGTGATCTTCGGCTCGTCGCGCACCGCCGCGCACATGAGCTGGAACGCGCCCTGCAGGAACACCGGGCTGTTCTCGTCCGCGAGCGCGACCGCGTGCTCGGCCGGCAGCGTGTAGCGGCCGTCCGCGTAGGTCACGTAGCCACCGGCGGCCTGGGCGTTCAGCCACTCGCGCACGTACCGCTCGTTGGTCTCCGTGCGGTCGGCCAGCTCGCGCGGCGTGAGGGCGCCCGCGCCCGCCATCGCCTTGTAGAGGCCGAGCCGGTCGCCGATCACCACCAGCGCGGCGTTGAGCGTCGCGCCGAGCTCGCCGACGGCCTGGAAGACGAAGTCCTGGACCTTGGCTTCGTCGATCGTCTGTGTCGTCATGACCGCGACGCTAAGTCGGGGTGGTCGGAGCTCGCATCGGGAGGGTCTCCTGGTCTTGCTGGAGGGCGGTGGCGAGCGCGGCTCGCGAGTCGATCGCGAGCTTGCGGTAGACCGACTGCAGGTGGTGGTCGACGGTTTTGGGGGAGAGGAACAGCTTCCCGGCGGCCTCGCGGATCGTGTGGCCCTCGGCGACCACGAGCGCGACCTGCAGCTCACGCGGCGTGAGGGCGTCGAGCGTGAGCGGGTCGCGGCGGCGGGCGGTCTCGCCGCTGGCCTGCAGCTCGCGGCGGGCGCGTTCGGCCCAGGGGGCGGCGCCGAGCGCGTCGAAGGTGGCGATCGCGGCGCGGAGCGGCTCGCGGGCGTCGGCGCGGCGGCGGGCTCTTCGAAGCGCTTCGCCCTGAGCGAGCAGCGTGCGGGCGGTCTCGAAGCGGTCGGGGGTGCGGGCGTGATGCTCGAGCGCGGTCGCATAGTCGCCGCGGGCGCGTGCGAGGCGGGCGAGCGACCACGGCTGGCCCTTGGCGCGCGCGGCGCGGGCGAAAGCCTGGAGGCGCGGCTCGGCCTCGTCCGCGCGGTCCAGCCACAGCAGCGTCTGCGCGAGATCCGGCGCGGGGGAGACGTCGGGGTCGGCGATGTCGCGCGCCTGCAGGAGCCGCTCCTTGGCCGTGAGGTGGGTCAGCGCGGCTTCGAGGTCGCCGCGGCCGAGCTCGAGGTCGGCCATCGCGTCCAGCGCCCACAGCTGGAAGAACGCGAGCCCGAGCGACTCGGTGAGCGCGAGCGCCTCGCCCGCATGCTCCCGGCACTCCGCCTCCCGGCCCTGGCGCGCCTCCACGCAGGCGAGCCCGGCGAGGCCCGCGCACAGCGACGTCGCCTGCCCGGTCTCCCGCGCGAGGCGGATCGCCTCCTCGTAGAGGGCGACCGCGACGTGCGGGCGGTCCGAGGTGGCTGCGTCACGTCCGGCGAGCCACAGCGGCGGCGGGAGCGCGCCGACCGCGCCCTGCTCGCGCGCGGCGTCGATCGCCCGGCCGACGAGCTCCCGCCCGCGCTCGGCCTCGCGCAGCCACAGCGCGCCGACCGCCGCCGAGACCAGCAGCTCCGGGTCCGTCGCGAAGTCCGGGTGCGCGTCGAGCAGGTCCGCCGCGTCCCGCAGCCACGGCGCGCCGGTGTCGTCGCCCGTGTAAATCAGCGCCATCCCGAGCGCGATCATCGCCCGGATCCGCGCCCGCTCGGTCGCGTGCGGGGTGAGCGCGGTCCAGGCGCGGCGCGCGGCGGCGAGCATCAGCCGCGGCTCGGCGGCGATCGCGGCGGCCTCCGTCGCCTCGGCGAGCATCTCGGCGGCGTGCACGCCGGTGGCGGCGGTGACGAGGATGTCGTGCGCCTCGCGTGCCCGACCCCGGCTCAGCGCTGCGTGTCCGCGCAGCTGGTCGATCTCGACGTTGAGCGCGGGGTCGTACGAGAGTGCGCGGGCTTCGGCCAGTCGCTCGTCGGCGCGGTCGGCGTGGCCGGCGAGCCACGCGGCCTCCGCGGCCTGGAACAGCCGGCGCGCGCGGGTCGCCGTGTCCGTGGTGAGCCGCGCGGCCCGCTCGAGTGAGCTGGCCGCGGCGGTGTACGCGCCGCGGTCTTTTGCTCGCAACCCCGCCTGCTCGAGCGCCTCGGCGGCGTCGTCGTCGGGACCGAGCGCGGCCGCGGCCCGATGCCACGCGCGCCGGTCGGGGTCGGGCTCGACCTCGGCCAGCACGGCGTGTGCGGCTCGCCGCTCACTCGGGGGCGCGGCCCGATACGCGGCTGCCCGCGCGAGGGGATGGCAGAAGCTGAGCCGATCGAGGGCGAGCATGACGAGCCCGGCCGACTCGGCGGCGCCCAACGCGTCCAGGGCGCTCGCCGCGGCTGCGCCGCGGTCGTCGCCGGCCGCGGCCGCGCCTTCGCTGTCGGCCCGCAACGCGGCCGCCGCCGGGCGCTCGTCGCCGGCCGCCATCGTCGTCGCGGCGCGCGCGAGCACGACCAGGTCTCCCGCCTCCTCCGCGGCGGCCAGGGCCAGCAGGCGGCGGGTCGGCTCGGGCAGCGCGGCGATCCGTGCGGCGAAGGCCTGCTCGACGGTCGTCTGGACCGGCACGCCCGGCTCCAGCGGTAGGTCGGCCGCGCTGCCCGCGAGCTCGACCAGGGCCAGCGGGTTGCCGAGCGTGGCTTCGAAGACGCGGTCGGCGGCGCCCGGGGGCAGCGGGCGGCCCGCGTGGCGGTCGAGCAGGGCGGCGGCGCCCGCGCGGTCGAGCCCTCCGAGGGGCAGCTCGCGCAGGCCGAGCGCGCGGCCGTCGCGGCTCGCGACCAGCAGCGCGAGCGCGTCGGCGAGCAGGCGGCGGGCCGCGAACAGGATCGCGCCGAGCGAGGACTCGTCGAGCCACTGCGCGTCGTCGATCACGACCAGGAGCGGGGCGTCCTCGGCGCAGGCCGTCAGCAGGGTCAGTGTGGCCGCGCCGACCAGGAAGCGGTCGCCACCCGCGCCCGCCGCGAGACCCAGCGCCGCGCGCAATGCCGCCGCCTGCGGGGCCGGCAGCTCGTCGATCCGCCCGAGCACGGGGCGAAGCAGGCTCAGCAGGCCGGCGAACGGGATCTCCGCCTCCGTCTCGACGCCGCCCGCGCGCAGGACGGTCATCCCGGTGGCCTTGGAGACGGCGTAGTCGAGCAGCGCGGTCTTGCCGATGCCCGCCTCGCCGGTGATCGCGAGCGCCTCGCTCGTCCCCAGCCGCGCGGAGGCCAGGAGCTGGTCAACGTGGGCCAGCTCCTCGGCGCGGCCGATCACCATGACGCGATCCTACGGTCCGCCGCCCCTGCCAGGCTAGTGCTGAGCCATGATCGCCCGGGTCGAGCCCCTCACCACCACGCGCCGGCTGTCCGGGCCGTTCGACTACGCGGCCGACGGCTTCACGCTCCAGCCCGGGTCGATCGTGCGGATCCCGTTCGGTCACCAGCAGCTCGACGGCGTGGTGGTCGGCCTCGCGGACACGACCGACGTCCCGCCCGAGAAGCTCGTCGCGCCCACGTCCGCGCGCGAGGACACCGTCCCGGCCGACCTGGTGGACCTCGCGCTGTGGATGGCCGAGGAGTACTGCTCGACGCCCGCCCGCGCGCTGAGCATCGTCACGCCGCCGCCCGGGAAGGCCAAGACGTCGCTGTGGGCCGAGCCCACGGGGGAGACCGGCAAGCTCACCGCCAAGCAGGAGGAGCTGCTGCAGCGGCTCCCCGGGCCGACCGGCAAGGACCTCCCGGCGCTGCGCCGGCTGGAAGCCCGCGGCCTGGTCGCGATCAGCGAGCGCTCAGAGCGCCGGACGCCGCGCACGAACGTCACCGCCGACACGCAGCACGACCTCACACCCGCCCAGCAGCAGGCGCTCGACGCGATCGACGCCGGCGGCTCGCATTTGCTGCACGGCGTGACCGGCTCGGGCAAGACCGAGGTGTACCTGCGCGCGGCCGAGGCGGCGCTCGCGCGCGGGGAGGGCGTGATCGTGCTGGTGCCGGAGATCGCGCTCACGCCGCAGACCGTCGCGCGCTTCCAGGCGCGGTTCGGGGACACGGTCGCGCTGCTGCACTCCGCGCTGTCGGAGGGCGAGCGCTACGACGAGTGGCGCCGGCTGCGCACCGGTGAGGCACGGATCGCGGTCGGCCCGCGCTCGGCCGTGTTCGCGCCGATCGAGAACCTCGGCCTGATCGTGCTCGACGAGGAGCACGACGCCTCCTACAAGCAGGACGGCGACCCGCGCTACGACGCGCGCCACGTCGCCGCGTACCGCGCCTACCAGTCGGGCGCGCGGCTCGTCGCCGGCTCCGCCACGCCGCGCCCGGAGACCGTGCACACGATGCAGAGCCTGCGGCTTCCCGCGCGTGTGGAGACCGGCGCGCCGCGGAAGCCGTTGGTGTTCGCGGACGAGCCGGGCGCGCCGGGCGTGATCGTCGGCGGCTCGCGCTCGGCTCCGGCGCTCACCGCGCGCCGCCCCGACGGCCTGCCGCCCGTCCGCATCCTCGACATGCGCGAGTCCCACCACGCGCTGCATCCCGAGACGCACCGCGCGATCCTCGCCTCGCGCAAGTCGATCGTGCTTCTGAATCGCCGCGGCTGGTCGAACTTCCTGTCGTGCAAGAGCTGCGGGAAGGCGTGGGAGTGCCCGCGGTGTGACGTCGCGCTCGTCCTGCACCGCGCGCAGCACGAGATCGCCTGCCATCACTGCGGCCACAAGGAGGCGGTGCCGAAGCGCTGCGACGCGTGCGGGTCACTCGCGGTGGCGAGGCACGGCGCCGGCACCGAGCGCGTCGAGGCCGAGCTGCGCCAGCTGCTCGACGTCCCGATCTTCCGCCTCGACGCGGACACGTCGGGCGCGAAGGACGCCGTGCCGGAGCTCCTCGCCCGCTTCCTCGCCGCCCCGGCCGGGCTCCTGCTGGGCACGCAGATGGTCGCCAAGGGCCACGACTTCCCGGACGTGACGCTCGGCGTCGTGCTCGACGCCGACTCCACGCTGCGCTTCCCGGACTTCCGCGCGGAGGAGCGTACGTTCGCGCTGATCGCCCAGCTCGCGGGCCGGGCGGGCCGCGGGCCGAAGGGCGGCCGCGTGCTCGTCCAGACGCGCTCGCCCGACGCCCCCTCGATCCTCGCGGCGGCCAACCACGACAGCGAAGGGTTCCTGCGTGAGGAGCTCGCGCGCCGCAAGGCCCACGACTATCCGCCGTTCGCGGACCTGATCCGGGTGGTGACCTCCGCCACCGCGCCGGAGCCCGCGCGCGCCGCGGTCGTCGCCATCGCGGAGCAGATCAAGGTGCCGAACACGGACCTGCTCGGCCCGGCGCCGCTGTTCCGGCTGCGGGACCGTGACCGCTATCAGCTGGTGTTGAAGACCCATGAGCGCGGCGCCGCCATTCACGCCACGGGTGAGGCCGTCGCCGCCGCGGCCAGGGACAAGGCGTTCAAGGAGGTCAACTTCTCCGTGGACGTCGACCCCGTCTAAGATCGATTTATGGCTGATGAGGCGCACGGCGAGGTCGTAGAGCCGCAGGAAGGGCTCGACCCCGAGACCCGTGCGCGTCGCGAGGCCGCGCTCAAGCACGTCCGCAAGTACGGCGATCCGGTGCTGCGCTCGCGCGCGCTGGAGATCACGCACTTCGACGAGAAGCTGCGCGAGGAGGTCCGCCGCATGGGCCGCCTGATGCACGACTCCTACGGGATCGGGCTCGCCGCGACGCAGGTCGGCGTCATGCACCGGCTGCTCGTCTACCGGACGGAGCTCGAAGGCTCGATCGCCGCGCTCGTGAACCCCGTGCTGGAGTGGGCGAGCAAGGACAAGGAGACCTCCGAGGAGGGCTGCCTGTCGCTGCCGGGCGTCGGGGTCGACGTCGAGCGGCCGATCCACGTGCGGGTCACGGCGTTGGACGAGTACGGCAAGCCGATCCTCGTCGAAGCGTCCGGGCTCGAGGCCCGCGTGATCCAGCACGAGATGGACCACCTGGACGGCGTGCTGATCCTGGACCGCACGTCGCGTGACCAGCGCAAGCAGGCCATGCGCGCCCTCCGCGAACAGCTCGAAGCCACAGCCGCTTGAGAAACGTCTACCTCGGCACTTCGGAGTTCGCGGCGGTCGTGCTGCGCGCGCTCGCCGAGAGCGCGCACCGCCCGCAGCTCGTCGTCACGCGGCCCGACGCCAAGCAGGGGCGCGGCCAGAAGCTCTCGCCGCCGCCGGTCGCGGTGCTGGCGGCCTCGTTGGGGATTCCCTTCATCCAGCCTGAGGACCTGCATTCGGACGAGACGCTGCGCGCCATCGCCGACGCCTCGCCCGAGGTCCTGACGACCTGCGCGTACGGCGTGCTCATCAAGGAGCCGCTGCTCAGCGACTACGAGATGATCAACGTGCACCCGTCGCTGCTGCCGCGCTGGCGCGGGGCGGCGCCGATCGAGCGTTCGATCATGGCCGGGGACGCGGAGACCGGCGTGGCGATCATGCACGTGACCGCCGGCTGGGACTCCGGCGCGGTGTACGCGCTCGGCCGCGAGCCGATCGGGCCGGACGACGACTACGGGACGCTGGTGCCGCGCCTGGAGGAGCTGGGCGCGCGGCTGCTCGTGCAGGTGCTGGACGAGCGTCCGACGCCGGTCGAGCAGGACGAGGCCGGCGTTACCTACGCGAACAAGATCGGTCCGCGCGAGCGCGCGCTGGACCCGACGCAGTCGCCCGAGCAGGTCGAGCGCACGATCCGCGCGCTGCGGCCGCACATCGGTTCGCGCCTGAAGTTGCCGGACGGCTCGTTCCTCGGCGTGATCGACGCGCGCGTGGACGGCCCGACCCGCGCTCCCGCCGGCGGCCTCGTCCGCACGGACGGGCTGCGGCTCCTGCTGGACTGCCACGGCGGGGCGCTGGAGATCACGCGGGTGCGGCCGCCGGGCGGGCGCGAGATGGACGCCGCGGATTGGCTCCGCGGCCAGCGCGACGCCAAGCTCACGAACTTCCGCTTCGACCCCGCGCTCCCCGACCGGCCGCTCGACGAGGTGCTGCGGACGGCTCAAGTCGAATGGCGCGACCCCGAAGACGAGTGGCAGCCGCACGTGTGCGCTCTCGCTGCCCGCGGGGATGAAGAGACGCTGGCGGCGATGACCGCGCTGGCGGGTGAGCCGGACCCGGAGCTGCGCGAGCTCGCCGCCTACGTCCTCGGCCAGCTCGGCACCACGACTCCCGCGTTGCCGGCCGAGCAGGAAGCCGCGCTGCGCGCGATGGCCGAGCGCGAGCAGGACCCGCACGTGCTGTCGGCGATCATCTGCGCCTTCGGCCACCTCGGAGCGCCCGCCGGCCAGGACTGGCTGCTCGCCCAACGCGCGCACGAGGACACCTACGTCCGGGAAGCCGTGGCCTTCGCCTTGGGCGGGCGCCGCGGCGCGGACGTCCAGCAGGCGCTGATCGAGCTCACCGGCGACGAGGACGCCAAGGTCCGCGACTGGGCGACCTTCGCGCTCGGGACGTTGGCCGAGGACGACAACCCGGCGCTGCGCGACGCTCTGGCCGCCCGGCTGGACGATCCGGACGAGGACACGCGGATGGAGGCCGTCCACGGCCTGGCCCTGCGGGGCGACGCGCGTGCCGAGGCGCCGGCGCGCGATCTCTTGGCCGAGCGTGATGGCGCTGACGATGGCGTCTGGCGACGCCATCTGCTGAACGAGACGGCCGAGTACCTCGACTAGCGCGTGGAGCTCAGCGCGGGTGGCGCGCTCGGGCTCGTGGTCGCGTCGGGGAGCACACCGTCGGGCCGCGTGTCAAGCACCTCGCGCTGCGCGGCGAGCCGCTTGACACGTGGCGGCCGGCGCGCTCTTGTGCGGGTGAGCGGCTGCGCCGGGTTGCGCCCGGGCGCGGGCCTGCGCGCTCGTTGGGTCGTCGTGCCACGCGAACCGCGAGTTTTGTACCTATGCGGTCGCTTTCTCGAGGTTCGCGTGGCGTCGGCCGCGCGGGCGTCGGGTTTCTCGGCGCTGGGCCGAGAAACTCGACGCTCGAGTGCGGGCGCGTTCTGGCCCGCGCGGGGGCTCGCCGGCCCCAGCCGGCCTGACCAGCCCAGAGCGCGCCGGCCGCGTCGGGTCAAGAAACTCGTGACGAC
>NZ_JAPDDP010000037.1 GCF_027587195.1 Solirubrobacter phytolaccae
GCTACGATCCGACTTCTCGCCGCCGCCCCCCATCGGGTCGCCGGCCGCCGCCAGGCGGCCCTCCGCGGCGGCGCGCGCCTCGAGCTCGGCGCGCTGCGGGCCGTCCCCCGCGATCACGAGCGGCAGCCCCGCCTGCCCACAGGCCTCGAGCACGTCCGCGAAGCCCTTCTCGGGCGTGAGGCGCCCCGCGGCGAGCACGAACTCCCCGTTCGCCGCGTTCGACGCGTCCGCGAAGTCGCGTTGCACCGAGCCGAGCACGCGCGCCTTGCCGCCCAGCGGCGCGCCCAGCTCACGCAGGCGGGCGAGGGCGAACGCGCTCGGCACGACGATCTCGTCCGCCGCGCCGGTGATCCGCTTCTGCCACAGCGCCAGGCTCGCGGCGTAGGCCGCGGACTCCACGCGCGACCCGCCGCGGCAGTTGAGCCGCAGCCCCGGCAGCGTGTTGCGCCCGTGGCAGCGCGTGCAGTCCTCGCCGCGCGTGAAGCACGTCGCGACCGCGCACACGAGCCGGTAGTTGTGCAGGTGCAGCACGACCCGCGCGCCGGCCTGGCGCGCGGCGGCCAGCCCGCGCCAGCCGAACGTCGGGTTGACGTTGTGCGCGTGCACGACGCGCGCACCGGTCCGCTGCACGGCCTTCGTGATCTCGTCGGGACGGAGCCCACCGCGGATGAGGCCGAGCGCGGCGTCTCTCTGCCCGACGGCGGCCGAGTCGCGTTCCAGGACCTCGACGTCCTCGTGCAGGTGCTCGCGGATCAACCACTCCAGGTCCCGGACCGCACGCTCCTCGCCGCCGACGTGGCGGTAGCGGTGGTGGAGGAGCAGGATCACGCACAACCCGTAGCACAACGCAGGTTGTGTTACTTCTGGTCGCGCAATGGCTCCGCCCGCCTCGATCGTCTTCCCGACGCGCAACCGCCGCGACTACCTGGCCGTGGCGCTCGCCTCCGTGGCGCCCCAGGCCAGCGTTCACGGCGCCGAGATCGTCGTGGTCGAGGACGACGCCGAGGACGCGCCCACCCGCGCGCTCGTCGAAGGCCACGGCGGCCGCTACATCGCGCTCGGCGCGCCCAAGGGGATCAACGCCGCCCGCAACGCGTGCGTCGCGCACTCGAGCGGAGACCTCGTGTGCTTCCTGGACGACGACGTCGAGGTCTGGCCCGGCTGGCTCGACGCGCTGCTCGCCGCGGACCCCCGGCACGAGGCGCTCGGCGGCCCGATCCGGCCAAGGATCGAAGGGAACCTGCACGCGTGCGGGCGCGAGCCGCTGCCGGTCACGGCGCTCGACCTCGGGCCCGAGGACCGCGAGGCCGAGTTCGCGTGGGGCGCGAACCTGGCGCTGCGACGGAGCGCGCTCGAGCGGATCGGCCCGTTCGACGAGCGCCTGGGCGGCGCGGGCGACGAGGAGGACTGGCAGCGCCGGCTGCGCGCCGCCGGTGGCAGCGTGGGCTACGTCGCCAAGGCCGGCGTCGACCATCGGCGTGTCGGGCGTGACGCCACGCTCCGTGCGCTTTCGCGGGCGAACTTCTACCGCGGCCGCGCCGCGCGTCGGTACGACGTCTTCAAGCGCGCCGACCCCTCGCTGCTCGCGGAGCTGCGGACGCTGGCGGGCTGCCTCGTGCACATCGTGCGCTACCGCTGCGGGGTCGGCGTGACGCTGACGGCGCTCACGCTCGGGCGGCTGGTCGAGGCGCTCGATCCCGCGCCCGCCCCGCCGAGCGCCACCGACCCGGACTATCTGAGCGGCCGCTCCGGCACGCTCGGCCGCCGCGGGCTGCTGGTCGGCGCCCTCAAGGACATCCTCAGCACGCGGCCGCGGCGAACCAAGCGCGGGCCGCGCCGGCGCGTGCACGTCGTCGGCGTCGCGCGCCCCGACAACCTGCGCACCGTCGCGCGCCTGCGGCGGGAGCTCGCGCGCTCGCGCCACGACGTCGCGCTGCACCTCGCTCCCCCCGCTCCGGGCGCGGGCAAGTGGGCGAACATCAACGCCGCGCTCGCCGCGACACCGCTCGGCGACGCCGACTGGCTGCTGCTCGTGGACGACGACGTGATCCTGCCGCGCGGCTTCCTCGACCGCTTCCTGACGCTCGCCGAGGGCTACGGCTTCGAGCTCGCGCAGCCCGCGCACGCGTTCGCCTCCCACGCGGCCTGGGACGTGACCCGCCGCCGCCCGGGCGTGCTCGCGCGCCGCACGCGGTTCGTCGAGATCGGCCCGGTCACCGCGATCAGCGCGCGCGCCGCCCGCGAGCTCCTGCCCTTCCCGGACCTGCGCATGGGCTGGGGCCTCGACGGCCGCTGGAGCGCGATCGCCGCCGAGCACGGCTGGCCGATCGGCGTGATCGACGCCACCCCCGTCCGCCACCTGAAGCCCGTCGCCACCGCCTACCCGCGCGACGAGGCGATCGCGGAGGCCGAGGCCTTCCTGGACGGCCGCGCCTACGTCACGCGCACGGAGGCGGCCGAGACGCTGGCCGAATACCGCCGGTGGCCGGCGTGACCGCCCCATGCGCCGCGCGCGCGATGTCGCGGGGCGTGGCCGCGGGCGACGGCGGGGCCGCCTGATGCGCGTCGTCGTCGTCGCGGAGTACTATCCGCGCGCCGCCGACCCCGCGCTCGGCGTGTGGGCGCACCGGCAGGCGCTCGCGGCGCGGGACGCGGGCGCCGACGTCGAGGTCGTCGTCCTGCACCGGCCCGTGCCGTCGAAGGCGGCGCTGAAGCGCCGCGACCTGCGTGCGCTCGTCGCGCCGCTGCGGCAGCCGCTGCGCACCACGCTCGACGGGATCCGCGTGACGTACGTGCCGTTCGTCGCGCCGCCCCGGCCGCGCTCGTACCCGCAGTGGGGCGCGTACGCCGCGCCCTCGCTCGCCTTGGCGCTCAAGCGCCTGCGGCCGTTCGACCTCGTGCACGCGCACTACGCGGCGCCCGCCGGCGACGCCGTGCGCCGGTTGAACCTCGGCGTGCCGACGGTGATCAGCGTCCATGGCGGGGACGTGCTCGGCGTCGCCACGCGCTGGAGCAAGGGCCAGGCCGTGATCGAGCGCGCCCTGCGCGCCGCCAAGCTCGTGCTCGCGAACTCCGAGGGGATCGCGGAGCGCTGCCGCGCGTTCGGCGCGCAGGACGTCCGCGTCGTGCACCTCGGCACGGACATCCCGCGGGCCACGACGACCGGCACGGACGTCGTCACCGTCGGCAACCTGATCGCCCGCAAGCGCCACGCGGACGTGATCCGCGCGCTGCCGCCCGGCACGCGCTACGTGATCATCGGCGACGGCCCCGAGCGCGCGACCCTCGAGCGGCTCGCCGCGGGCAAGGACGTCGTGTTCCGGGGCGCGCTCCCGCCCGGCGAAGCCCTCGCCGAGGCCCGCGAGGCCGGCGTCTTCGTCCTGCCGTCGACCGAGGAGGCGTTCGGCGTCGCCTACATCGAGGCGATGGCCGCGGGGCTGCCCGCGATCGGTCTCCAGGGCGAGTACGGCCCGGAGGAGATCGCGCGCTGTGGCGGCGGGATGACCCTGACGACGCCCGAGGCGCTCGCACAGACCATGCACGACGTCCTCGCGAACCGCACCGCGCTCGGCGCCGCCGCCCGCGCGAACGTCGAGGCCAACTTCACCTGGGCGCGCACCGGCGCCAACACCGTCGCGGCGTACGAGGACGCGCTCCGATGAAGCCCGTCCTGTTCGTCACCAACCACGCGCCGCCGTTCCGGATCGGCGCGTTCAAGGCGCTGCACGAGCGCGAGAACGTGCACTTCGCGCTGATCGGCGGCGACGTCCGCCACGGCGGCGGAGGCACGGGCGACGAGGAGCTGCCGTTCCCCGTGATCCACCCGCCGCAGCGCACGGTGGCGCGGATCGCCGCGTCCGGCCGCTACCGCGCGGTGATCGCGGGCCTCTCCGGCAAGGTCGCGCTTCCCGCCGCCTACGCCGGCGCGCGCGCCGGCCGGATCCCGTTCGTGCTGTGGGCGACGATCTGGGCGCACCCGCGCACCCCCGCGCACGCGCTCTCCTACCTCCCGCTGCGGCACATCTACCGCCACGCCGATGCGATCGCCACGTACGGCCCGCACGTCAGCGCGTACGTGCGCACCAAGCACCCCAAGGGTCCCGTGTTCGAGGCGCCGCAGGCCGTCGACGCCACGTTCTGGGGCGCCAAGGCCACCCCCGACCGTCGCGGCGAGTTCCAGATCCTGTTCGCCGGCCGGCCGACGCGGGAGAAGGGCTTCGACGTCCTCAAGGACGCCTTCGACCTCGGCACGGTGGTGGTCGCGAACGACCGGACTCCGGAGCAACTCCGCAACCTCTATGCGGGCAGCGACGTCTTAGTAGTGCCGTCGCTCCCCACTCGGGACTTTCTCGAGCCGTGGGGGCTCGTCGTCAACGAAGCCTTCCACCAAGGAGTCCCCGTGATCGCGACCGACGCCGTAGGAGCCGCCGCCGGCGGGCTCGTCCAAGACGGGCGCACCGGCCTCATCATCCCCCATGGAGACGTCGTCGCCCTCCGGGACGCGATCGAGCGCCTGCGGGACGACCCGACCCTGCGTCACACGCTGGGCGAGAACGCCCGCGAGGCGGTCGCCGCGTACACCTACGACGCCTGGGCGGACGGCATGTCCCGCGCCCTGGCCGCCTGCTAGCGTGAATTCGCCAATGCGACGGACCGTGTTAATGGCCCTGTTCGCGGCGCTGCTGCTCGTCCCGACGACGACGGCCCACGCGCAGGGCAGAGAAGACATCCTCCGGGACTGCGCCGACGACGGCATCCTCGAGGAGAGCTACTCGGCCTCGAAGCTGCGCGACGCCCGGAACAACATCCCCGCCGAGCTCGACGAGTACTCGGACTGCCGTGACGTGCTCTCGCGTGAGATCTCCGCGAAGACGAAGACGTCCACGTCCAACAGCGGCGGCACCGACAACTCCGGCGGCGGCGGGACCGGCGGCGGCGGAGGAGGAACCGGCGGCTCGACCGACACCCCGGCGCCGACCACGACCGACGAGCCCGCGCCGACCGCGACGCCGTCCGGGCGTGACCCGGGCATCCAGATCGGCCCGTCCACACCCGAGGACTTCAAAGCCCTCGAGGGCGCCAACCGGTACGCGAACGAGCCGATCGAGGTCAACGGCCGGCCGATCACGCCCGCCGCGTCCGTCGGTCGCAACGGCCTTCCCGGCACGCTGATCGCCGTGCTCGCCCTGATCGCGGTCGCCGCCCTCTCGATGGTCGTGCCCTTCGCCCGACGCCGTGTCGTCACCCGTCCGACGCCGTAGAAGCTACGTCGCAGGCAGGCACCCGCTGCAGCTCCGGCTGCAGCAGCTCGACCTGCCGCAGCCGCCGGATTCCGGTCACCCGCTGACCATCGCGATCGTGATCGCCGTCGTCGCGACGGCGTTCGCGTCGCGCGGCGGCACGCAGCTGGAGCGCACCACCTGGACGCAGATCGCGATCATGGTCGTGGGCGCACTGCTGTGCGCGGCCGCGCTGCTGTTGCCCCGCAGCCCCCGTGCTCCGGCCCGCTTCCGCGGCGGCGCCACGCTCGTCTTCTTCACGCTGCTGGCGATCTACACCGCGTTCTCGGTCACCTGGTCGCTGATGGCCAACGACTCGTGGACCGAGACGATGCGCACGCTTGCGTACCTGTCGGCGTTCGCGGGCGCGCTCGCGCTCGGCCGGCTCGCCCCGGCGCGCTGGAGCGCGCTGCTGTACGGCATCGCGCTCGGGGCGGTCGCGCTGTCGTTCTGGTCGCTGCTGACCAAGGTCTTCCCCGGCTGGCTCGCGCCCAACGACTCGTTCGGACGCCTGCGACCGCCGTCGGACTACTGGAACAGCGTCGGGCTCACGGCCGCGCTCGGCGTCCCGCCGCTGCTGTGGCTCGCCACGCGCCGCTCCGGGCACGCCGCGTTCAACGCGCTCGCGTGGCCGGGCCTGAGCATCGCCGTGATGGCGCTGATGCTCGCCTACAGCCGCGGATCGCTGCTCGCGCTCGTAATCGGCCTCGCGGTCTGGTTCGCGCTCGTCCCGCTGCGCCTGCGCGGCGCGGTGACGCTCGGCGGTGTCGTGCTGGCGACGCTCCCGCTCGTGATCTGGGCCTCCGCGCAGGACGGGCTGACGCGCGACGGCGCCGAGCTGGCGGTGCGGATCGACGCCGGCCAGGCGCTCGGCGCGCTGCTCCTGCTGCTGATCGTCGCGATGTCGATCGCCGGGCTCGCGGTCGGGTTCCTCTCCTCCGTGCACGCGCCCGGGGAGCGCACCCGCGTGCGCGCCGGCAGGACGCTGATCGCCGCGATCCTCGCCGTGCCGGTCGTCGCCCTGATCCTGCTCGCGACCGCCCCGGGCGGCATCAGCGGCCAGGTCTCCAAGGGCTGGAAGCAGGCGACCGATCCCGCCGTCGCCGCGCCGCAGAACACCCCGGACCGCCTCACCCAGGCGTCGTCGGGCCGTGCCCGCTACTGGCGGGAGGCGCTGAAGGTCCACGCCGAGTCGCCGTGGATCGGCACCGGCGCCGGCGCCTACGGCACGATGCGGCTGCGCTACCGGATCGACGAGCGCCGGGTCGGGCACGCGCACGGCTACGTCGTCCAGACGCTCTCCGACCTCGGCTGGGTCGGCCTGCTGATCTCGCTGCTCGCCGCCGGTGCCTGGCTCGTCACCGCGGCGCGCGCCGTCGGCGCCCGGCGCAAGGACAAGGGCCTGCCGTGGGACGCCGAGCGCGTGGGCATCGCGACGCTCGCGATCGTGGTGATCGTCTTCGGCGTGCATTCGACCTTCGACTGGACGTGGTTCGTGCCCGCGAACGCGCTACCGGCGTTGATCTGCGCCGGCTGGGTGGCGTCCCGGCCGACGCTGCGCGAGCGCTTCGACGCGCCGCTGCCCGAGGCCGAGCGGCGCGGGCCGTTCGTGACGCTGCGCACGCGGCTGGCCGTTCCCGCGACGCCGGACGCGCCCCGGCTCGGGACCAGGCCGCGCGCGGGGCTCGCCGTGATCGTCGTCGCGATCGCGCTGGTGGCCGCCTGGAGCGCGCTGCAGCCGATCCGCGCGCTGCACGCCCAGAACGCCGCCCTCGCCCGGCTCGACATCGGGCAGTACCCGCAGGCCGCGTCGATCGCCAAGATCGCGCACGAGCGCAACCCGCTCAGCGTCGAGCCGCTGTTCGAGCTCGCCGCGATCGAGCAGGCACGCGGGAACCGCGAGGCGGCGCTGCGGGCGCTGGGTGACGCGGTCGAGCGCGAGCCCGCGAACCCGGAGACGTGGCGCCGGCTCGGCCAGACCAAGCTGGACTTCGGTGACGCGAAGGGCGCGCTGAGCGCCTTCCAGGCCGCCTACTACCGCGATCCGGCCTCGCGCCGCAGCCACTCCGACGTCGTCGTGGCGTCGCGTGCCTTGGCGGGCATCGGCTAACCGCGTTCGGCGCGGGCGACCAGCAGCTCGCCCGCCCGGTGCACCGCCGGGGTGAAGCCGGACGTGATCAGCGCCTCGGTGAGCGAGCGGCGCGTGAAGAAGCGCACGTGCTGGCCCAGCGGGTCGAAGTGCGCCTCGAAGCGCGTCAGGGCGATCCAGGCGGCCTGTAGGCGCCCGTGGAAGGGCACGGTGAGGAGCAGGCGCCCGCCGGGCTTCAGGACCCGGCGCAGCTCGCTCAGCGCGAAGGCCACGTCGGGGATGTGCTCGAGCACCTCCGAGCACCAGACGAGGTCGAACTCGCCGTGGCCGAACGGGATCGTGCCGTCGGTCTCGAGCAGGCGGACGTCGGCGCCGGTCGCGCGGGCGCGCTCCACGGCGTGCTCGGCGATCTCGACGCCCGCGCCGTCGTCGAGGAGCGCGAGGAAGCGGCCGGTGCCGCAGCCGTAGTCGAGGACGCGGTCGTCGGGACGGAGCTCGGCGGTGAGCAGCCCGCGTCGTTGCTCCCACGCGTACGGCTCACCGTCCTCGTCGGGGGCGTCCGCCCAGAAGTCCTCGTAGAACTGCCGCATCAGCCCCAATCATGGTCGACACGACACGTTGCGCCCGTGACGCCGGAGGCCCGCGCCTGGGAGCGAGCGAGGTTGAGGCCACCGAAGCCGTCGGCGGCGGGCCTCGGCGGGACGCACTCCATGCCCTTCAGCGCGGGGATCGCGTCGGCGGACAGCGTCCCGAGGTAGGTCCCGTCGACCTTGCCCGAGCGCTCGTACCGATCCACGTTCCACTCGGCGATCCGGCGGTCGGGATCGGCGAGCGCGAACGCGAGGAAGGACGCGACCGTGATCGTCAGCATCGCGCGCGGCAGCCAGCCGGCGCCGCGGGCGACCAGCACGAGCGTGAACAGCGCGCCGAGCCACAGCAGGATCGCGTGCGCGGCGAACCGCAGGCGCGTGAAGCCGTACGCGTCCTCGAGCAGCTGCAGGCGATGCAGGGCCGACACGAGCATGATCAGCGTGAGGACGCACAGGGCGGCGAGCAGCCCGCGCAGGAGCGTCCCGCCGTCGCGCGCCCAGCGGGCCGCGGCGCCGACGACCGCGAGCGTGAGCGCCGCCACGACGACCAGCTGGCCGAACCCGCTGCGCGCGTACTCGGCGTAGGTGAGGCCGGCGGTGCGCTGCACGTAGCCGTCGCCGCCGAACAGGATCGTCAGCTGCAGCGCCACGAAGCCGCCCAGCAGCAGCACGAGCGCGCCGAGCGGGAGCGTCCACTCCGCCCGCGCGAGCGTCCGCCGCACCGGGACCGGCGCGGGCCGGAACGGCGCGACCGCCACGAACAGCAGGCCACCGCCGAGCGCGAAGAAGAGCGCCGTCACGAGCGCGCGCGGGAGCGGCAGGTCGAGCGTCGGCGCCCACGTCTCGAGCAACTCCGCGAACGCGGCGTCAGCGGAGATGAGCAGCGGCACGAACACCGCGAGCAACGCGGCCGCGAGCACGGCGCCGCGCGCGGCCGGCCCGAACGTGGCGCCGCGCGCCGTGACCAGCGCGGCGAGGTACGTGCCCTGCGGGACACGCACCCACACCGCGGCGAGCCCGGCGCCGAGCTCACCCCAGCGCCGCCCGTGCGACGCCGCGAGCGAAGCCACGGCGACGCACACGAGGAGGCACGGGACCACGACCCACAGCGCCGCACGCAGGCTCGGCACGACCGCGAGCCCCGCGGCAAGCACCCACCACAGCGTCGTCCAGCGGTCGCGTCGCTCCGGCTCGGGCCGCGTCCGCAGGTCGGCGACCGGCACCGCGGCCGCCCGCCGCACCCGCGCGGCGATCACGCACAACGCGAGCAGCACGAGCGTGAGGCCGAGCCCCAGCGACGAGCCCACCACGAGCGCACCGGCGGCGACGGCCACGACGACGACCCCGCGCGCCGCCCACGCGGGCACGGCGTCGAGCGCGACGGCGAGCCGCCCCGAACCTAAAGCGGGACTGTCCCTCTTTAGATTCGCCGGGCGCTCAGGGCGTGCGTCATCGCGACCGGTCTCTGCCGGCCGGAGCCCGCCGTCCGGCGGGCCTATGTGATCGGTCATCGCGGAAGCTCCACGACCACACGGCAGCCGTGTGGGTCCCGCTCGCGCACGGCGATCGTGCCGCCGTGCGCGTCGACGATCCAGCGGGCGATCGCCAGGCCGAGGCCCGTGCCGCCGTCGCGCGCCGCGCGCGCAGAGTCCGTTCGATGGAACCGCTCGAACACGCGCTCCGCCTCCTCAGGGGGGATTCCGGGGCCTTCGTCGGTGACTTCGATCGTGGTCACGCCGTCGGTCGCGGCGTGGGCGCTGAGCCAGATGCGGCCGTCCTCGGGCGAGTGGCGCACCGCGTTCTCCAGCAGGTTCGAGATCACCTGGTGCAGGCGCTCGGAGTCGCCGGTCGCGCGCAGGTCGCCGGGCTGCACGTCCACGCGCAGCCAGACGGGCTGCGCCATGTAGCGCTCGCCCAGCTCGCACTCGCGGGTCGCCTGCTCGAGCATCGGCCGGACCGGGAACGGCGCCGGCCGCAGCGCCAGCGCGCCGCTCTCCAGCCGCGAGAGGTCGAGCAGCTGCGCCACCAGCCGACCGAGCCGCTCGGTCTGCACCAACGCCGTGCGCAGCGCCGCCGGATCGACCGGCTCCACGCCGTCCACGAGGTTCTCCAGCAGCGCCTGCAGCGCGCCGATCGGCGTCCGCAGCTCGTGGGAGACGTTCGCCACCAGGTCTCGCCGCATGCGGTCCACGTCGGCCAGCTCGGCGGCCATGGCGTTGAACGCGCGCGCCAGCTCGCCGACCTCGTCGCGAGAGGAGGCGGTGACGCGGCGCCCGTAGTCGCCGCGCGCCATCGCGCTCGCCGCCGCCGCCATCTCCCGCAGCGGCGAGGTCATCCCGCGCGCGAGCACCTGCACGATCGCCAGCGCGATCACCGCCGCCACGAACGTCCGCAGCTCGAGCGACCAGCCGAGCCGGAACCCGGCCGCGAGCACGCACACCGTGCCCGCGACCGTGGACACGATCACGACGCCGAACTTGACCTTGATCGAGCTCAGGCGGTCCAGCGGCCTCATGCCGGCGACTCCAGCGCGTAGCCGACGCCGTGCACGGTGCGCACCAGGTCCGACCCCAGCTTCCGCCGCAGGCCGCGCACGTGCGAGTCCACAGTGCGCTGGCCGGAGCCGTCGCGCCAGCCCCACACGTCGGCGAGCAGCTGCTCGCGCGAGAAGACCGCGCCCGGACGCGCCGCCAGCAGCGCCAGCAGGTCGAACTCGGTCGGCGTGAGGTGCACGATCTCGCCCTCGGACCGCACCTGCCGCGCCGCGGGGTCGATCTCGAGCGTCCCGAGCCGCAGCGCGTCGCCGGGCGGCGCGGGCCGGCGTTCCACGCGCCGCAGCAGCGCCCGCACGCGCGCCACCAGCTCCCGCGGCGAGAACGGCTTGGTCATGTAGTCGTCCGCGCCGACGGCCAGCCCGACCAGCAGGTCGGACTCGTCGCCGCGCGCGGTCAGCATCAACACGGGCACGGGGCGGGCGTGCTGGACGCGCCGGCACACCTCCAGCCCGTCGAGGCCCGGCAGCATCAGGTCCAGCACCACGAGGTCCGGCCGCACGCGCTCGCACAGCGCGACGCCGTCGTGCCCGTCGTGGGCGACCTCGACGGTGAACCCCTCAGCGCGCAGGCGCGCGGCGACGGCGGAGGCGATGACCTCCTCGTCCTCGATCACGCAGATCAACGGCCCGTTCACGACGGCCAGTGTGTCAAGCGCTCGTGCGGGCGTTCAGGGGATGTTGTGTCGATTCTGTGCAAACCTCGCGGGGTGAAGCTGACCCTGATCCGCTCCGCCACGTTGCGTGTGGAGGTCGCCGGCCACACGCTGCTGGTCGACCCACAGCTCGACCCCGCCGGTGCACGAGCGGCCGTGCCCGACACGCCGAACCCGCGCCCCAACCCGGTCGTCGGCCTCCCCGCGCCCGCCGAGGAAGTCGTCGCCGGCGTGGACGCCGTGCTGCTGACGCACCTGCACCAGGACCACTGGGACGCGACCGCGCGCGAGCTGATCGCGCACGACACGCCGCTCTTCTGCCAACCGCACGACGCCGAGCGCCTGCACGCGGACGGCTTCATCGACGCGCGGCCGGTCCACAGCGACGCCAAGCTCGGCGAGCTGCTGATCGCTCGCACGGACGGTCGCCACGGCACGGGCGTGATCGGGGAGGCGATGGGGATCGTCTCCGGGTTCGTGCTGCACGCGCCCGGCGAGCCGAGCGTCTACATCGCCGGGGACACGATCCTCTGTAAGGAGGTCATGGACGCGGTCGACGAGCACCGGCCGGCGCTGATCGTCGTCAACGCGAGCGCCGCACGCTTCAACACCGGCGACCCGATCGTGATGACCAACGACGACGTGGTCGAGCTCGCCCGCGCGGTGCCGACCGCGACGATCGTGGCGGTCCACTTCGAGACCGTCTCGCACTCGACGGAGACGCGCGCCGAGCTGCGGACACGGCTCAGCGCCGAGGGCCTCACCGACCGCGTGCTCGTCCCGGAGGACGGAGCGGAGATCCCGACTCAGTAAGCGCCGCGGCGGAAGACGACCGCCGGGACCGTCTTCAGCAGGATCGCGAGGTCGAGGCCGACCGACCAGCGCTCGAGGTAGAGGAAGTCCAGGCGGACGAGGTCGTCGAAGTCCAGCTCCGAGCGGCCCGAGATCTGCCACAGGCCGGTCATGCCCGGCGTGACGAGGTAGCGCTTCTTGTGCCAGTCCTCGAGCTGGTCGAAGTCGCGCTGCGGGAGCGGACGCGGGCCGACGAGCGACATGTCGCCGCGCAGCACGTTCACGAGCTGCGGCAGCTCGTCGATCGAGTAGCGGCGCAGGAAGCGCCCGACCGGCGTCATCCGCGGGTCGCGCTTGATCTTGAACAGCGGGCCCGAGGCCTCGTTCAGCGACTCGAGGTCGGCCTGACGCTGGTCGGCGTCCGAGTACATCGTGCGGAACTTCAGGCACGCGAACGCGGTGCCGCCGATTCCGGGCCGGTAGGAGCGGTAGATCACCGGCCCGCGCGAGGACAGGCGCACCATCAGCGCGCACGCGAGCAGCACGGGCGAGATCGCCAGCAGCAGCAGCATCGAGACGACGACGTCGAACGTGCGCTTGATGAAGTAGTCGATCCCGTCGAAGACCGGCGGGCGCAGCTCGAACAGCGGCACCGACGTGCCCGGGACGAGCTCCGCGCGCTGGACGAGGATCTCCATCGTCGACGGCGCCACGCGCACGGTCACGCCGCGCTGGTGGCAGGTGTCCACGAGCTCGACGGCGCGCTCCTGCGGGAAGTCCGGGTCGGCGATGATTACTTCCTGGACGCGGTAGGCGTCCAGCACCTCGGCGACGTCCTCGATCCGGCCCAGCGAGCGCAGCCCGTTGTCCGGCCGTGGCGTGAGCGAGATGAAGCCGACCATCTCGACCGCCGCGTGGACCTCGTCACGCAGGGCGTGGGCGACGTCCTCGATGTGCCGGCCGGAGCCGACGAGCACCGCGCGGCGGCGGTAGCCGGCGGCCCGTAGGATGACGCCCGTGCCCAGCTCGTAGAGCCAGCGGGCCGAGCCGAGGATCACCACGGCGACGACGAACGTGCCGTAGAAGATGTAGTAGCTGTTGTAGTCCTCGCCGCCGCTCACCAGGCCGTAGACCAGCGACAGCACCATCACCTGGAACAGCGACGAGACGATGCGGGCGATGCCGGGCCGCTGCGCCCGCTCGGCGTACAGGCCGGAGCGCGCGAACAGCAGCACCGTGACCAGGTAGGCGAACGCGACGGTCTCGCGCGCCTCGTGCAGCGACGCGTCCCACGCCCACACGCCCTCGCGCACGACGGCCTTGATCATCAGCGCGGTGACGAGCGCGGCCAGCAGGCACGCGAAGTCCAGCGCCAGCAGCGAGATCACGCGGGACGCCTTGCGCAGCGTCTCCATCCGCAGCAGGAACGAGAGCAGCGGGGGCCGCTTGCGGCGCACATCGACCGGTGGCAGCACGAGCGTCTCCCCCGCGCGGGTGTACCGCGGCGCTTGCCGTTCCGGGGTCTTGGTCTGGGTATCTGCCACTGGCGTTATCCAACTGCAACGCGCCGCACCGCGGCACGTTGCGCACTTTCTCCCGGCTTACGCCGGCAGCGTACCGGTCAACGCGGCCGTCCCGGCCGCGTCGAGCGTACGCTGGAGACCCTCGCGCAGGTCGACCGTGGGCTCCCAGCCGAGCAGCTCACGGGCGAGGGTGATGTCCGGCTGGCGGACCTGGGGATCGTCGGTCGGCAGCGCCTCGTACACGATCTCCGAGCGCGAGCCGGTGATCTCGATCACGGCCTGCGCGAGCTCCAGCAGCGTGAACTCGTGCGGGTTGCCGATGTTCACGGGCTGGTGCACGCCCGACTCCGAGAGCCGGATGATGCCGTCGACCAGGTCGCTGACGAAGCAGAACGAGCGGGTCTGCTGGCCCGTGCCGAACACCGTGATCGGGCGGTCCTGCAGCGCCTGGCGCAGGAACGTCGGGATCGCGCGGCCGTCGTGCGGGCGCATGCGCGGGCCGTAGGTGTTGAAGATGCGCACGATCGCCGTGTCCACGCCCTGCTGACGGTGATACGCCATCGTCAGCGCCTCGGCGTAGCGCTTGGCCTCGTCGTAGACGCCGCGCGGACCGATCGGGTTCACGTGACCCCAATAGGACTCCGGCTGCGGGTGCACCTGCGGGTCGCCGTAGACCTCCGACGTGGAGGCGGTCAGGAAGCGGGCGCGGTGCAGCTTGGCCAGGCCGAGCGCGTGGTGCGTGCCGTAAGAGCCCACCTTCAACGTGTGCAGCGGCAGCCGCAGGTAGTCGATCGGGCTCGCCGGGCTGGCGAAGTGGAAGACGAAGTCGACCGGCTCGTCCACGAAGAACGGCTGGGTGACGTCCTTGTGCATGAACACGAAGTCCGGTCCACGCAGGTGCTTGATGTTGGCGAGCGACCCGGTGTCGAAGTTGTCGACGCAGATCACACGGTGATCCTTTGCCAACAGCGCATCGCACAGATGCGATCCGAGAAAGCCGCTGCCACCGGTTACAAGGCAGGTGGCCATGAGGTCAGCATGGTAGCCCGGCGGCTATCCGCGCGCGGCTTTGAGCACTTTCTTGCTCACGTCGATGCTGAGCACGTAATTCCCGTTTGGGAGCTTGTCCGCGAGCCCCTGGTTGGAGAGGCGCTTGCACACGACCGGGCACTTCTTGCACCGCGGCCGGCTCTTGCAGCACTTGTTCTTCGTCTTGACGACCCGCGGAAGGTTCTTGTTCTTCTTCGCCAAGGAACGGCGGGTATAGCATGCGCCCGCATGGCTGCTGACGCCTTTGTAACGCTTCTGAACGAGCAGATCGGGCACGAGTACGCTGCCCACCAGCAGTACGTGGCGTGCGCCGTGTACTACGACGCCGAGACCCTTCCGCAGCTGGCGAAGTTCTTCTACGCGCAAGCGCTGGAAGAGCGCGAGCACGCGATGATGATGGTCCAGTACCTCCTGGATGCCGATGCCGACGTGATCGTCCCGGGCGTGACCGCGCCCCAGGTGCGGTTCGAGGACATCGTCGAGCCTGTCGCGTTGGCGCTCGCGCAGGAGAAGCGCGTGACCGAGCAGATCAACGCGCTCGCGGGCCGCGCCCGCGCGGAGGGCGACTACACGTCCGAGCAGTTCATGCAGTGGTTCATCAAGGAGCAGGTCGAGGAGGTCGCGACCATGTCCGACCTGCTGCGTGTCGTCGAGCGCTCCAAGGACGACCCGATGGACATCGAGAACTTCATGGCGCGTGAGATGTCGTCCGGTGAGGGCGCCGACCCCACCGCTCCGGCCGCCGCCGGCGACGCCGGTTGATCCGCTCACTCGCGCTGCGCGACGCCGCCGCTCCGCTGTGGGAGGCGTCGCTCACGCACCCGTTCGTGCGCGGGATCGGCGACGGGACGCTCGATGAGCGCGTGTTCCAGTGGTACATCCGCCAGGACTACCTGTTCCTGATCGACTACGGGCGGCTGCTGTCGTTGGGTGCCGCCCGCGCGCCGCGCCTGTCCTGGATGCGGCGCTTCGCCGGTCTGTCCCTGGCGGTGCTGGAGACCGAGATGGACCTGCACCGCTCGTTCGCGGCCAAGTGGGGCGTCACCGACCTCGAGGCGACGGCGCTCGAGCCGGCCACCGCCGCGTACACCGACTTCCTGCTGCGCACCGCCTCGCTCGGCGACTTCTCCGAGCTGGCCGCCGCGGTCGCGCCCTGCATGTGGGGCTACGCGGAGATCGGCACGTCGCTCGCCGCCTCCGCCACGTCCGACCGCTACCGCGAGTGGATCGACATGTACGCGGGCGAGGAGTTCGGCGAGCTGGCCGACTGGTCCCGCGAGCTGCTCGACGAGGTCGACGGCGACCCATCGCAGATGGAAGCGGCGTTCGTGGCCTCCTCCCGCCACGAGCTGGCGTTCTGGGAAGCCGCGTGGGTCGGTGGGAGGTCGGACGGTGCGTGACTTCGACGAGGTGGCGCGCGCGATCGCGGGCATTCCGTTCATGTCGCCCGCCCAAGGGCGGCTCGTGTACGACCACGTCCAGCAGAGCGGCGCGCGCGACGTGCTCGAGCTCGGCACCGCGCACGGCGTCGGCGCGGCGTACATGGCCGCCGCCGGGGCGAACGTCACCACGGTCGACTTCGCCGGGGCGAGCTACGACCCCAGCCCCGAGGAGACTGCGCGCCGCGCCGGCGTGGAGCTGAACATCGTGCGCGAGTACTCCTCGTACACGTGGTGGCTGAAGACGCAGATCGAGGTCAACGCGGACGCGCACGGCAACGTCACGCCGCAGTACGACTTCGTGTACCTGGACGGCGCGAAGAACTGGACGATCGACGGCCTCGCGGTGGTCCTCGTCGAGAAGCTGTTGCGGCCCGGCGGCTGGCTGCTGATGGACGACCTGGAGTGGACGTACGCGCAGGATCCGGGGCGGGAAGCGACCGACGGGATCGTCCATCGGGACCTGAGCGAGCCCGAACGGACGCAGCCGCACCTGCGGGCGGTGTTCGACCT
Organism: Solirubrobacter phytolaccae; assembly: GCF_027587195.1. GTDB lineage: Bacteria > Actinomycetota > Thermoleophilia > Solirubrobacterales > Solirubrobacteraceae > Solirubrobacter > Solirubrobacter phytolaccae. The sequence goes on from NZ_JAPDDP010000037.1 coordinate 16,483, forward strand.
GATCGTCGCCCAGCACCCGTCGTTCACGGAGCTGCGCCGGCAGGACGAGTGGTGGGGCTGGGCGCGCAAGAACCCGGACGCGCCGCGCACCTACACGGTCACGACCTCGCAGCCGCTGTCGGCGCTCGTGACCAACGCGGCGCGCAAGGCGGCTCGAAAAGCCCGCCGTCGTGTGGCATCCTTGAAGTAGATGGCCACGCGCGCTTTACGAGTACGAGTACTCGGGCTTACCGCCGCGCGCGTCGCTGTCCGCTGACGCGCGCTCCCACGCCGCGTCCCTTTTCCTCTCTCCGCCAAGGAGCTCCACATGCTGCTCGTCGTACTCAGCCTCGACCTGACCGCCCTCGTTTCATCCGCACGTAGATGCGCGGCGCCGACGCCCTGACGCGCGCGCTCGAGCGCGCGGGGGTCGACACCATCTTCGGCGTGCCCGGTGGCGCCGCGCTGCCGGTGTACGACGCCCTCTACGACAGCCCGATCCGCCACGTCCTGATGCGCCACGAGCAGGCCGCGGGGCATGCGGCCGAGGGGTACGCCCGCGCGAGCGGGAGGCCCGGCGTCGCCATCGGCACGAGCGGGCCGGGCGCGACGAACCTCGTCACCGCGATCGCCGACGCCCAGATGGACAGCACGCCGACGCTGTTCATCACGGGCCAGGTGAAGACCGCGCTGCGGGGCACGAACGCCTTCCAGGAGGCGGACGTGATCGGCATCACGCAGCCGATCGTCAAGCACTCGATCGCGATCGAGCGCGCCGACGACATCGCCCAGGCGGTCCAGGACGCGCTCCACATCGCCACGAGCGGCCGGCCCGGGCCGGTGCTGATCGACCTCCCGACCGACCTCGCGAGCGCGCCCGCGCGGGATGAGACGCACGACGTCTACCTGCCCGGCTACCGCCCGCGCCACCGGCCGAACGGGCGCCAGGTGCGGATCGCGGCCGAGGCGATCGCGATGGCGCGGCGCCCCGTGCTCTACGCGGGCGGCGGCGTCGTCAACGCGAACGCGGCGGAGGAGCTGCGCACGTTCGCGAAGCTCACCGCCGCGCCCGTCACCACGACGCTGATGGCGCTCGGCGCGTTCCCCGCCGACGATCCCGCGTGGCTCGGGATGCTCGGCATGCACGGCACCCGCGTCGCGAACTGGGCGATGGACGAAGCCGACCTGATCGTGGCCATCGGCGCCCGCTTCGACGACCGCGTGACCGGCGCGATCGACGAGTTCGCGCCGCACGCGAAGATCGTCCACATCGACATCGACCCGACGGAGATCGGCAAGATCGTCGACGTCCACGTGCCGCTCGTCGGCGACGCCAAGCTCGTGCTGGAGGCGCTCACCGGCGCGTACGAGAAGCTCGCGCCGGACCCTGGCCGGCTCGCCGCCTGGTGGTCGCGGATCCGTGGCTGGCAGGCCGACCAGCCCGCCCGCGCGGCCGAGCCGGAGCCCGGTTGCGTCGATCCGGAGGCGGCGCTGGACGAGCTGTCCGCCGCGCTCGGCGACGCGATCGTCACCACGGACGTCGGCCAGCACCAGATGTGGGCGGCGAACCGCCTGAAGTTCAACCAGCCGCGCCAGTGGCTCACCAGCGGCGGCCTCGGCACGATGGGCTTCGGCCTCCCGGCGGCGCTCGGCGCGCAGGCCGCCTTCCCGGGACGCGACGTCGTCTGCGTGTCCGGCGAAGGCTCGTTCCTGATGAACGTGCAGGAGCTCGCGACCGCCGTCGAGGAGCAGCTGCCCGTGAACGTCGTGCTGCTCGACAACGCCTGCCTGGGCATGGTCCGCCAGCAGCAGGACCTGTTCTGGAACGAGCGGCGCAGCGCCGTCAGCCTGGGCGCGAGCCCCGACTGGGAGCTGCTGGCCCGCGCGTTCGGCGTGGCCGTGCGCTCGATCGGCGACGGCGACGAGGTCCAGGACGCGCTGGCCGAGACGCTCGCCGAGGACGGCCCGGCGATGCTGCACGTCCGGATCGCCCCGGAGGCGAACTGCCTGCCGATGTTCAAGCCCGGCGGCGCGGCTCGGGAGATGATCGGCTAGGAGTCCGTTGAAGAATGGGCGATGCACCTGAGGTGGTGCAGCCGCCAGTGCCTCGGGCCGCCCGCTCGAGCGTGGCGTGCCTCTGGCACGTGAGCCGAGTGGGTGGACCGAGGTGCCGCGGATGTGCCGCATCAGGTGTGTCGGAATTCTTCAACGGGCTCCTCCTGACGTAACCTGCCCTCATGGCCATCGAGGACAAGGACGCGAATCCGAAATGGGCACGCGCCGGCGAAGCCGGCCGCGCACATGCAGCGTCGGTCTCCGACCAGTCGGTCGCGCCGGTCGTCGGCCCCGATGATCCGCGCCGGTTCACGGATTCGGGCATCGAGGTCAAGACGCTGTACACGAGCGCGGACCTGCCGGAGTCGCTGGATCTCGGCGCGCCGGGCGAGTTTCCGTACACGCGCGGCGTGCACGCCGAGATGTACCGCAAGCGGACGTGGACGATGCGCCAGTACGCGGGCTACGCGTCCGCGAAGGAGTCCAACGAGCGGTACAAGTACCTGCTCGCGCACGGCGGGTCGGGGCTGAGCATGGCCTTCGACCTGCCGACGCAGCTCGGCCTGGACTCCGACGATCCACGGTCACTCGGCGAGGTCGGCCGCACCGGCGTCGCGATCGACACGCTCGACGACATGCGCACCGCGTTCGACGGGATCCCGCTCGACGAGGTCAGCACGAGCATGACCATCAACGCGCCCGCCGCGGTCTTGCTGCTGCTCTACCAGCTGGTCGCCGAGGAGCAGGGCGTGGACTCGACCAAGCTCCGGGGCACCGTCCAGAACGACATCCTCAAGGAGTACATCGCCCGCGGGAACTTCATCTACCCGCCCGAGCCCTCCATGCGGCTCACGACGGACCTCTTCGCGTACTGCAAGGAGCACATCCCGAAGTGGAACACGGTGTCCATCTCGGGCTACCACTTCCGGGAGAAGGGCGCCTCGGCGGTCCAGGAGGTCGCGTTCACGCTCGCGAGCGGGATGGCGTACGTGCAGGCCGCGATCGACGCCGGGCTGAAGGTCGACGACTTCGCGCCGCGGCTCGCGTTCTTCTTCAACGGCCACAACAACGTGTTCCAGGAGGTCGCGAAGTTCCGCGCGGCCCGGAACATGTGGGCGCACGCGATGCAGGAGCGCTTCGGCGCGCAGGACCCGAAGTCGCTGATGCTGCGCTTCCACACGCAGACCGGCGGCGTCACGCTCACCGCCCAGCAGCCGATGAACAACATCGTGCGCGTCGCGTTGCAGGGCTTCGCGGCGGTTTGCGGCGGCACGCAGTCCCTGCACACGAACGGCTTCGACGAGGCGCTCGCGCTCCCGTCAGAGCGCGCCGCCAAGCTCGCGCTGCGCACCCAGCAGGTGATCGCCTACGAGTCCGGCGCGACCGACACCGTCGACCCGTTCGCGGGCTCCTACTACGTCGAGGCGCTCACCGCCGAGATCGAGCAGCGCGCGTGGGCGCTGATCGGCAAGGTCGACGAGCAGGGCGGCTCCGTGCAGGCGATCACGTACATCAAGAACGAGATCGAGGAGTCCGCGTTCGGCTACCACGAGCGCTACCGGACCAAGCAGGACGTCGTCGTCGGCGTCAACGAGTTCGTCGAGGACAGCGCCGAGGTCGAGGAGATCCTGTCGGTCGATCCCGCGTCCGAGCAGGCGCAGCTCAAGCGGCTGAAGGCGTTCAAGGCGGCGCGTGACCAGGCGCTGACCGACCAACGGCTCGAGGAGCTGAAGGCCGCCGCGCAGGGCACCGACAACCTCCTCCCGCCGATCCGCGCCGCCCTGAAGGACCACGCCTCCGTCGGCGAGGTCTGCGGCGCGCTGCGCAGCGTCTTCGGGGACTACCAGCCAGAAATCTAGGGAACCAGCGCGTCCTGACGCGCTGTCACTTAGCGTTTCACGCGTGAAACGCCTGTCCGCCGTTCTCCTGTTCTTCGCCCTCTCTTCGCCCGCTCACGCGGCGCTCACCGTGTCCACGTCCACGACCCAGGCGGGGAGACCCGCGGACGTCACGCTCGAAGCGACGTTCGCGGCCGTCCCGGCGAACGTGAAGCTCAGCCTGCCGCCCGGGCTCGTCGGCAACCCGAACGCCGACGGCGTCACCAAGTGCCCGGTGGCGACGTTCCGCTCCGGCATCTGCCCGGCCAGCTCCCGGGTGGGCTCGGCGAGCGCCGACACCAGCCTGCCGGTGCCGGTCCCCGGGTCGGTCTACAACCTCGTGCCCGAGCCGGGCGAGCCCGCGCGGCTGGGCATCGCGATCGAGTTCGTCGGCATCCCGATCGTGCGCAACGAGGCGTCCATCGCGCTGCGCCCCGACGGCGGCCTGGACTCGACCATCGCCACGCTCGACCCCGGCCCGTTCGGCCTCGACGGCCTCGATCTGACGCTCGACGACACGTTCATGACGCTGCCGACCTCCTGCGCGCCCGCGACCGTGACGCTGAACGGCGACAGCGCGTCCTTCACGCCCACCGGCTGTGAGAACGTGCCGTTCACGCCGTCCGTGGCGGCCGCGCTCGAGACCCCGCAGCGCGGCGTGCCGAGCGGCGCGACCGTGACGCTGAAGCTGCCCGAGGGCGACTCGCACGTCAAGCGCGCGGAGATCGTGCTGCCCGTCGGCACGACGCTGTCGCCGGGCGTCGCGAACGGGCTCGTGGGCTGTAACGACGCGCAGTTCACCGGCGCGGGCTGCCCCGCCGGCGCGCAGGTCGGCACGGTGAGCTTCGACACGCCCCTGCTCGGCGTGCTCGGTGGGAAGGTCTACTTCGGCGACGGCTTCCGGCTCTACGTCGTGGTCGACGGGCCCGGCGTGCAGGTCAAACTGGCGGGCGACGTCAAGCTCAACCCGGACAACGGCCAGATCACGACGGTCTTCGACAACCTGCCCCAGGTGCCGTTCACGGAGTTCGCGCTCTCCTTCCAGGGCGGCGCGAAGGCGGTCCTGAACAACCCGTCGACCTGCGGGACCAAGGACCTGTCCGCGGTGCTGACGCCGTGGAGCGGGACCGCGCCCAAGGCCGCGTCCGCCAGCTTCACGATCGACGGCGGCTGCGCGCTGCCGGCGTTCGCGCCCGGCCTGAAGGTCTCGACGGCCTCCACGGCCGCGGGCCGCCCGGCCGGCTCGATGGTGATGGAGATCACGCGGCCCGACGGCGCCGAGGACCTTTCGCGCGTGACCGCCGAGCTGCCGCCCGGCCTCGCCGGCTCGCTCAAGGGCCTCGCTCCCGGCACGCCGGTCGGGACCGTCGCCGCGACGGCGGGCGCCGGCGACGCGCCGGTCGCGCTCAACGGCACCGTCTACCTCACGGGCCCGCAGGACGGCGGCCTCGCCGGGTTCCAGATGGTGATCCCGGGCAAGGTCGGCCCGGTCGACCTCGGCACGGTGATCGTCAACGCCTCGATCAAGCTGCGCCCCGACGGCGGGCTCACCGTCCAGACCACGCCGCTGCCGCGCCTGATCGGCGGCGTGCCGGTGTCGATCCGCTCGTTCGCCCTGACGCTCGACCGCCCCGGCTTCATCCTCAACGCGTCCTCGTGCGCGCAGCAGGCCGTGAAGGCGACGCTCGAGGGCGTCGGCGGCACGGTCGCGGCCGTGTCCGCGCCGTACGCGGCCACGGACTGCGCCGGGCTGAAGTTCTCGCCCAAGCTCGAGGCGACGGTCGGCGCGCGCGGGAAGACCGGCGCCGGCTCGTTCCCGCCGCTGAAGGCGATCATCAGCGTGCCGCCCGGGCAGTCCTCGACGGCGATCGCGGAGGTCTCGCTCCCGCCGACGCTCGGGCTGGACCTCAAGAAGCTGAGCAAGGCGTGCGCCCCGGCCCAGTTCCAGAGCGGGACGTGCGCGAAGACGTCCCAGATCGGCACCGCCGTGGCCACCACGCCGCTGCTCGACAGCGCGCTGCGCAGCCCCGTGACGCTCGCCTCGCCGAACCTCGGCGACATCCCCGGCCTCGCGCTGCAGCTGACCGGTGCCGTGACGCTGCCGTTGTTCGGCAAGGTCACGCCGCCGAACGGGGCGAAGGGCCGGATCACGAACGCGTTCACCGGCATCCCGGACGTGCCGCTCGAGAAGTTCGAGCTCACGTTCACGGGTGGGACGACCTCGCCGCTCAAGCTCAAGCAGGACGCCTGCCACGGCGCCCGGCAGGTCGTGATCGGCAAGCTCACCGGCCACAACGGCACCGTCACGAACCTCACCGCCAAGCCGAAGGTGATCGGCTGCCCGCCGACCGTCGTCGTCAAGCGCAAGAGCGGCAAGCTGAAGGCCACGGCCAAGCCCGGACGCGACGGCGCGAAGATCAAGAGCGTCAAGCTGGGCTCCAAGACGAAGAAGGGCTACCGGGTGACCGTGAAGGACGCAGCCAAGGAGACGTGGAAGCTGGTCGTTAGAGTCCGCCGGTAATGCGCCAGAAGGCCCCCGAGACGTTCGCGGAGCGCCTTGAGCAGCTCGAAGAGCTGCGCAAGGCCGTCGTGGACCATGCCTCCGAGAAGGCGGTCGAGAAGCAGCACGCCAAGGGCAAGTACACGGCCCGTGAGCGGATCGAGAAGCTCCTCGACCCCGGCTCCTTCCAGGAGCTGGACACGTACGTCCGTCATCGCACGATCGACTTCGACATGCAGAAGAACCGGCCGTGGGGGGATGCCGTCGTCACGGGCCATGGGCTCATCGATGGCCGGCGCGTGTGCGTCTTCTCGCAGGACTTCACCGTCTTCGGGGGCTCACTCGGCGAGGTGATGGCCGAGAAGATCGGCAAGGTCATGGACCTCGCCGAGAAGATCGGCTGCCCCGTGATCGGCATCAACGACTCGGGCGGCGCGCGCATCCAGGAGGGCGTCGTGTCGCTGGCCGGCTACGCGGACGTCTTCTACCGCAACGTCCGCGCCTCGGGCGTGATCCCGCAGATCTCGCTCGTGATGGGGCCGTGCGCCGGCGGGGCGGTGTACTCGCCCGCGATCACCGACTTCATCTTCATGGTCAACGAGACCTCGCACATGTTCATCACGGGCCCCGACGTGATCAAGACGGTCACGGGCGAGGAAGTGGAGTTCGAGGAGCTCGGCGGGGCGATGTCGCACGCGTCCAAGTCCGGCGTCGCGCAGTTCGTGGCCGAGGACGAGGACGCCTGCCTGGAGGACGCGCGCTACCTGCTCTCGTTCCTGCCCCAGAACAACCTGGACACGGCCCCGCGGGTCGCGCCGACCGACGATCCCGACCGGATGGACGCGGAGCTGGACTCGATCGTCCCGGACTCCCCGAACAAGCCCTACGACATCCGCGACGTGGTGCGCTACGTCGTCGACGACGGCGAGTTCCTCGAGGTGCACGAGCACTACGCGCAGAACATCGTCGTCGGCTTCTCGCGGCTCAACGGCCACGCGATCGGCGTCGTCGGCAACCAGCCGAAGACGATGGCGGGCGTGCTGGACATCGACGCGTCCGCCAAGGCCGCCCGCTTCGTGCGCTTCTGCGACGCGTTCAACCTGCCGCTGCTGACCTTCGTCGACGTGCCGGGCTTCCTCCCCGGCACCGCGCAGGAGTGGGGCGGGATCATCCGCCACGGCGCGAAGCTCCTGTACGCCTACGCCGAGGCGACCGTCCCGAAGCTGACCGTGATCACGCGCAAGGCCTACGGCGGCGCCTACGACGTCATGGCCTCCAAGCACCTGCGCTCGGACTTCAACTTCGCCTGGCCGACCGCCGAGATCGCGGTGATGGGCCCCGAGGGCGCGGTGAACATCATCCACCGCCGCGACATCGCCGCCTCACCCACGCCCGAGGAGCGCCGCGCGAAGCTGATCGACGACTACAAGGCGCGCTTCGCCAACCCCTACACCGCGGCCGAGCGCGGCTACGTCGACGACGTGATCATCCCGCACGAGACGCGCCCGAAGCTGATCGCGTCGCTCGAGGCGCTGCTCACCAAGCGCGAGCCCGGCCCGAAGCGCAAGCACGGGAACATCCCGCTCTAGGTGCCCTTCACACTGGCCCACCCAGCAGCGGTTCTGCCGCTGCTGCGGGGGCCGCTGATCGGGCCGGCGCTCGTCGCCGGCGCGATCGCGCCCGACCTGCCGTACTTCCTCACGAGCCTGGACATCCCCGTCAGCGCGCAGTCTTGGTACGAGCCATTCCTGAACGGCACGACCTCGCACTCGCTCGACGGCGTCCTCGCGGTCGACCTGCCCGCGGCGCTCGCGCTGCTCGTGGTGTGGCTCGTCGTCCGCCCGGCGCTCGCCGCGATGCTGCCCGCCGTGTTCGGGTCGGCCGCGCCGGTGCGACCCCGTGCGGTCGGCTGGGTCGTGGTGTCGTTGGCGCTGGGGATCGCCACGCATCTCGCCTGGGACGAGCTGACATGGCTGCGGGTCGTGCAGCACGCGAGCACCGTCCTCGGCCTCGCGGTCGTAGCTGTCCACCTCTGGCGGCGCCGGACGGGAGCGATCGACCGGCGGCTGCTCGTGTGCGCGGGCGTCGTGCTGGGCATCGCTGTGGTCGGCGCGCTGGTGTGGACGCGCTCGTGGTGGGACGCGGCTGAGGGGCTCTCCGTCGAAGGCGTGCTGTCCGACGCCGCGAAGGGCGCCGTCGTGGCCGTCGCCGCGGCCGTCGGCGCCCTCGCGGTCGGCTGGTGGGTCGAGCGCGGCCTTACGGCGGTGCGGGCCTAGCTCGTCGCCGCGGTCGGCTGACCGGAGCCGCCGCCGCTGTCGTTCGTGACCCAAGCGGCCGTCGCCTGGCCCGTCGGGGAGAGCGCGATGCTCGGCCAGAGCGCGTGGTGCGCGGGGTCGGAGAGCGTGGTGTCCGCCCCGAACGCGCCGCCGTCGGCGCGCAGCGCGGCGTGGACGGACCACTTCGCGCCGTGGGTCGCCCAGGCGAGCGCGGCGGTGTGGCCCGGACCGCCCGCGAGCGAGAGGCTCTCGGCGCGCTCGGCGAGGACCTGCGGCGCGGCGAACGGCGCCGCGAACACCTCGAGCGTCCCTCCGTCCTCGTACTTGGCGCCCGGCTTGGCCCAGGCGACGGTCGCGGTGCCGTCGGCCGAGAACGCGGTGGCCACCTGGGAGCCGCTCGACGTGCCCTTCCCGCCCGTGGAGAGGACGGTCGGCGCGCTCAGCGGCGCGCCCGCGGTCCCCGACGCCACGCGCAGGCTGGTCGTGGCGGCGGGCTGGGCGAGGTAGGCGACCTGGACGGCACCGGTAGCGCTCACGGCCAGCGCGACGTCGGACCAGCTGCCGCCGTCCGGGAGCACCTGGTCCGCGCCGAACGTGCCGTCGGTCGCGGTGAGCACATGCAAGGCCGCGTCCGTGCCCGACTGCACCTGCCACGTGAGGGCTGCGCGGCCGCCTTCGCCGGCCGCGACGTTGATCGTCGGGCGCAGCTTGCTCGTGGCGGGCGGCGAGACGGTCTGCGGCTTGTCGAAGCGCAGTTCACCCGGCCGCCGGATCGCGACCTGCGCGCGCCACCCGGCCTGGTCGTGCCATTGCCACGCGGCAATGGCCGTGCCGTCGCGCGCGACCGCGAGCCGCGGCTGGGTGGCCGAGTGCGTGTTGTCGGAGATCGTGTACGCCTTCACCCGCGTGCCGTCGCCAAGGACGAGCGTCGCGCGGATGCGCTGGACCGGCTTGTGCTTGCGGACCGTGAGCACGACCGTGCCGCCGTGGTCGTCGGCCCCGTAGTCCCAGACCTTCTCGAACGGATCGGCGCTGGTGATCGGCTGCGGGGCGCCGAGCCCCTTGGAGGCCGACGCGACCGGCTTCAGCCAGCCCGTGAGGACGGACCCGCCGCTCTGCGCGAGCACGTTGGCCTCGTCGGCGGTGGAGAGCGTGGTGGGCGGCGTCCACGCCGAGGCGGGCGCCGCGGCCACGGCGGCGACAGCAGTCACGGCCACGGCGGTAAGCAACTTGGACATCGTCATCCAGGCTGGTCGCTCCCGCGCCGCCTTCCGGTCCACCAAGGGGTGAGCGCGCCTGCACCTAGGTCGTCGTGAGGCGGACCAGCCGGTCGAGCACGCGCGCTTCGAGCTCGCGCTCGGGGTCTGAGCGGGCGACCCAGGGCTCGAACGCCCCGGAAGCGAAGCCCGCCAGGGCGCTCGACAGTAGCGCGACGCGCAGCGTCAGCTCCGCGCGGCCGACGTCCGGCAGGGCGCGCTCCAACCCCGCGATCAGCCGTTCCGTCGGTGCGGTCGCCAGCTCGCGCAGGCGCACGTCCAGATGCTCGAGCGGGGCGGCGAGCGTCTGGCCGACGATCCGGCCCAGCCGTCGCTCCTCCGCGGTCGTCCCGACGGCGACGCGGATCAGCGGGTGCGCCCACGCCTCGATGAGCTGAGCGGCGGTCGGTGCGGTGGGCAGCGCGTCGAGGGCGGCGAGCTGCGCCTCGACCACGGGCCGTGAGGCCTCGGCCACGACCGTGGCGACGAGCGCTTCGCGGGACCCGAAGTGGTACTGCACGGCGGCCACGTTGGCCTCCGCCGCGGCGCTCACGGCGCGCAGCGTGAGGCCGGACTCGCCGCGCTCGGCGAGCAGCTCGGTCGCGGCCGCGAGCAGGCGGCGGCGCGTCTCTGCGCCCGCGGCCCGGCGGCCATCCGTCTTGGCGCTCACAAGACGTATTCAAGCACGCGTTTGAAAACACGCTACCTTTTCAAACAAGCGTTTGACTTACTTCTCGAGAGGAAGCACGAAATGGATCTCCAGCTGCACGACACGACCGCCCTCGTCACCGGCTCCTCCGCCGGCATCGGGTTCGCGACCGCGGTCGGACTGGCGCGGGAAGGCGCGCACGTCGTCCTGAACGGGCGTGACGCGGGACGGCTGGACGCGGCGCGGCAGCGGCTGCTCGACGCGGTTCCCGGCGCGAGCATCGACGCTGTGGCCGCGAACGTCGGCACCGCGGACGGCGCCGAGGCGCTGATCGCCGCCGTCCCGGCGACCGACATCCTCGTCAACAACGCCGCGACCTTCGGGCCGCAGGCCTTCGCCGACATCCCGGACGCCGAGTGGCAGCGGCACTTCGACAGCAACGTCATGAGCGGCGTGCGGTTGTCGCGTCACTACCTGGCCGGCATGCTCGAGCGCGACCGCGGGCGGATCCTGTTCATCGGCAGCGACGCCGCCGTCCAGCCGCAGGTCGACCAGCTCCACTACTCCGTCACCAAGGCCGCGGGGCTGGCGCTGGCGCGCGGGCTGGCCGAGCTGACCCGGGGCACGCGCGTGACGGTCAACACGGTCCTGCCCGGCCCGACCGCGACCGAGGGCGTGACCGGCGTGCTCGACGGCCTCTCCGAGCAGACCGGCCTCAGCCACGACCAGCTCGTCACGCAGCTGTTCGAGACCAACGTGACGTCGTCGCTGCTCCGGCGGCTGGCGACGCCGGACGAGGTCGCCAACCTGCTCGTCTACCTCGCGAGCCCGCTGGCCGGGCTCACCAACGGCGCCGCCGTCCGTGCGGAGGGTGGGATCCTGCGCTCGATGATCTAGCGTTGCGGCGATGCCGCTGCGCGTGTTGCTCGCCGACGACGAAGTGCTGCTCAGCGCCGGGCTCGCGCGGTTGCTCGAGGACGCGGGGATCGAGGTCGTCGCGATCGTGGCGCGGGCCGACGAGGTGCTGCCGGCCGTCGCCGCGCATCGGCCCGACGTCGCCATCACCGACGTGCAGATGCCGCCCGACGGCACGGATGACGGGCTCAGAGCCGCGATCGAGGTGCGCCGCAGCTACCCGGAGACCGCCGTGCTGGTGCTCTCGAACTTCCTCGAGGAGCGCTACCCGCTGGACCTGATCGGCGAGGACGCGAAGGGCGTCGGGTACCTGCTCAAGTCGCGGATCGGGGACGTGGACTCGTTCCTGGAGTCGGTGCGGCGCGTGGCGGAGGGCGGGTCGGCGCTGGACCCCGAGGTCGTGCAGCGGATGGTGTCGCGGCGCCGTCGGGACTCGCCGATCGACGACCTGACCGCCCGCGAGCGGACGGTGCTCGCGCAGATGGCGGAGGGCAAGTCCAACCACGGGATCGCCGCGGACCTCGGCGTCACCCCCGCCGCCGTCGAGAAGCACGTGACGGGCGTGTTCAACAAGCTCGGACTGGGCGACGAGCCGCTCCAGCACCGCCGCGTGATGGCGGTGCTGACGATGCTGCGCGCGTCCTAGAGCGGCAGGACCGCGCGGACGCGCGTGCCGACCGCGCCGTCGGCGACCTCGAACGTGCCGTCCAACGCCGCGACGCGGTCCTCCAGCCCGCGCAGCCCCGAGCCGCCGGCGATGTCCACGCCGCCGCGACCGTCGTCGGCGACCTCCACCACGAGCCGGCCGTCCGCCTCGACCACGCGCACCAAGGCCGCCGTCGCCCGCGCGTGCTTGAGCACGTTCGTCAGCGCTTCGGCGATCACGAAGTAGGCGGCCGCCTCCACGCCCGGAGCGAACCGCGTCTCAGGGATGGACGACTCGACGAGCAGCGGGAGCGGCCCCGTCAGCGACTCCACGGCGGCCGCGATCCCCCGGTTGGTGAGGATCTGCGGGTGGATGCCGGCGCCGAGCTCGCGCAGCTCGGCGATCGCCGCGTCGACGTCGCCGGCGGCGGCGTCGAGCAGCTCTCGCGTGCCGGGATCCGTCCCGCGCGAGGCCAGCCGCAGCGACAGCAGCACGCGCACGAGCCGCTGCTGCGCGCCGTCGTGCAGGTCACGGCCGAGCCGTCGCCGCTCGGCGTCGGCGGCCTCGACGATCCGTGCCCGCGAGGCGTGGATCTCCGCCGCCCGTGCCCGCTCGACCGCCTCGCGCCGCGCCGCCACCTCGTCCTCCATCCGGGACGTCACGTCGCGGAACACGACCACCGCGCCGCGCCCCTCCTCCATGGCCAACGGCGCGCTGGAGTAGGCGACGCGGAACTTGGAGCCATCGGCGCGCCAGAAGCAGTCGCCGTACACGCGCACGGTCTCGCCGGTCAGCCGCGGGCGCAGCATCGGGCACTGCTCCTGCGGGAAGTGGCTGCCGTCCCAGTGGGAGTGGTGGATCGTCGGGTGGCTCACGCGCCCCAGCAGCGCCTCCTCCTCGTAGCCGAGCAGGCGCAGCGCCGCCGGGTTCGCGAACACCACGCGGCCGTCCGGATCGACGAGGTAGACGGCGTCCGCGACGGCCTCGAGCAGCGCCTGCAGGACGTCACGCGGAGCACTGCCCAGGCGTTCGACGTCGGCCACCCTCGGGTTCTACCGAGGGTGCGCGTGGGGTTCTCCCGACCGTCGGTCTCGGATCCGGACTCGCGGTCCCAACCGGGAGTCGAAAACCCCGGACCGGCGGTCGGTGGGGCCGCACCGGAATGCGCGAGATCTTGTGCCTCCAAGCTTCCAAGGAGGAACCGACGATGGCGGTAGAGCCCAAGCTCAGCGAGTCCGAGATCGCGAGCCTGATGGAGATCCCCCACCCGACGAAGGAGACGGGGGCGTCGATCTACGGGGCGACGAAGGTGTTCCCCGACTACCAGGCCGAGGCCGGCGAGACGTACCTCGGGATGGTGCACGGCATCGTCCACGAGTCGTCGGTGAGCTTCGTGGCCGTGCTGCTCGCGATCCGCGCGCAGCGCAAGGGCTTCGACAGCGCCCTGTACTTCTTCGGCATCGGGTCGCTGAACTGCCTGGCCACGCGCGGCTTCCCGACGGTCGGCAGCGAGCTGTTCCCGGGCATGCGCAACGAGAACAACCAGCTCGCGAAGTTCATCGAGGAGGGCGGCAAGGTGTTCGCGTGCCGGCTCGGCCTCGCGCTCCACGGCGCGCGCGAGGAGGACCTGATGGAGGGCGTGATCCCCTGCCATCCGCTGGACATGCAGGACGCGATGATCGAGTACTCGCGCAAGGGCGCGATCATCAACACGACCTGGATGTTCTAGGGCCGTGGACCTCGTACTCCGCACCGAGCTCGCGGTCCGCGGGCTGCGGGCCGCGCCGCCGCCGGTGCGCCGGCGGGCGGGCGCCGGGCCGTCCGACGACGGGCACTTCGCGTTCCGTGGCGGGTGCGGAGCGACGTTGCCGCTGGCGGCCGAGTCGCCGTTCTCGCTCGACGACGGCGGCCGCCTCACCCGCGACGGCGTCGTCGTGGAAGACGCGATGGTCGAGCCGATCCAGCGCCCGCGCTTCTACGACCTGGAGACCGCGGACGGCGTCAAGTACGAGGCGCTCGCGCGGCTGCACGGCACGAACGTGCTCGCCACGACGGTCGTGCAGACGTGCATCCGCTACACGCACGAGTCCACGCGCTGCCGGTTCTGCACGATCGAGGAGTCGCTGCGCGCCGGCGCGACGACGCAGGTCAAGTTCCCCGCGCAGCTCGCCGAGGTCGCCGAGGCGGCGGTGCGGCTGGACGGCGTGGCACAGATGGTGATGACCACCGGCACGTCGAACGGCGCCGACCGTGGCGCGAAGCACCTCGCGCGCTGCGTGCGCGCGGTCAAGGCGGTCGTGCCGGACCTGCCGATCCAGGTGCAGATCGAGCCGCCGCTGGATCTGGAGTGGATCGACGCGCTGCACCAGGCGGGCGCGGAGGCGATCGGCATCCACATCGAGTCGATGGACCCCGAAGTGCGCGCGCGGTGGACGCCCGGCAAGGCGACCGTGCCGTTGTCGCGGTACTGGGAGGCGTGGGAGCGCGCGGTCGCGGTGTTCGGCCGCAACCGCGTCTCGACCTACCTGCTCGTCGGCCTCGGCGAGGACCCGGACGAGCTGGTCGCCGACGCCGAGGCGCTGATCGACCGCGGCGTCTACCCGTTCGTCGTGCCGTATCGCCCGCTCGTGGGTTCCCTCGCCCACGCGGACGGCGTGCCCGCCCCGGACCCGGCGACGCTCCTGAACGTGACGACGCGTGTCGCCAGCGCGCTGGAGCTCGCGGGCATGCGCGGCGCCGACCAGGGCGCGGGCTGTGCGGCTTGCGGCGCCTGTTCCGCACTGCAGGCGGCGGGCGGATGAACGACCTGTTGGAGCTGTTGTCGGGGCCCGCGCCGCGTGTCGGCGCGGCGGGGTCATCGCCGGGGCGCTCCCGCGGAGCCGTGCCGTCGCCACGCCGGTCGGCCGCGGCGCAGCCCGTCGTGGTCGAGGCGTCGGCCGCCCAGCGCGCCGCGTATCGGGCGCTCCGCCGCCGTGCGTTCGTCGAGGACCAGGGGCTGTTCGCCGGCCACGACGAGGACGCCGCCGACCTCGATCCGCTGACGATCGTGCTCGTCGCCGTCGACCTGTCCGGTGACGTGCTCGGCGGCGTGCGCGTGCATCCCGAGGACGCGCGGCTCGGCTGGTGGCGCGGGTCGCGGCTCGTCGCGGCCGACGGGCGGATCGGCGCGCAGCTCGTGCAGGCCGCGTGCGCCCGTGCCGCGACGGCCGGCGCGCTGCGGTTCGACGCGCACGTGCAGCCGCGGCTCGTCAAGTTCTTCGCCCGGCTCGGCTGGGAGCGGATTCGCCCGATCGAGGCTGCGGGCGCGCCGCACGTGCTGATGCGCTTCCCGATGACGCGCCTCGCCGACACCGCCGCGGTCAAGGCACCACTCGGCTCGCTCCTGCACGGCCTCCTGCCACAGGACCGCTGGCTCGGCGACGACGGCGTCCCCGTGCCCGGCACGGACGTGATCGCCTGCGTCGACGCGATCGTGCCCGCGATGGTCGAGCGCGACCCGGAGTGGGCGGGCTGGTGCGGGATGCTCGTCACCGCGCACGACCTCTCCGCCATGGGCGCGGAGGCGACCGGCGCGCTGGACACCGTCGGCGGCCGCGACGCCGCTCACGTCGAGGCGATCCTCGACGGCGTGAGGGCCGGGGCGGAGGCGTTCGGGCTGCCGATCCTCGGCGGGCACACCCACCTCGGGGTGCCCGCGGCGCTCAGCGTCACCGGCCTCGGCCGCGCGCCGGACCCGATCCCCGCCTCGGGCGGCACGCCGGGCGACGCGATCAGCGTCTGCGCCGATCTCACCGGCGGCTGGCGCCCGGGCTACACGGGCCGCCAGTGGGACTCCACCTCCTCCCGCACGCGCGAGCAGCTGGCCGCGATGCTCGGCGCGGTTCGCGCTGCCCGGCCGCACGCCGCCAAGGACGTGTCGATGGCGGGCCTGGTCGGCACCATCGGGATGCTGGCCGAGGCGAGCGGGACCGGAGCGACGATCGACGTCGCCGCCATCCCGAAGCCATCGAGCGCGACCTTCGCCGACTGGCTCACGTGCTTCCCGGGCTTCGCGGTGGTGAGCGCGGGCGGCCCCGCGCCGACCTCGCCCGAGACCGTCACCGCCCGCTGCGGGACCCTGACCGCCGAGCCGGGCATGCGCCTGCGCTGGCCCGACGGCGAGCTGACCACGGCGCTCACGAGCGCCCCGACCGGATTGGGACGCGCATGCTGACCATCGCCGCCGCCGCGGCACCCTTCGACCGCGACCTGCACGCGAGCTACGCGACGATCGCCGCCCTCATCGACGAGGCGCGCGCAGCGGGCGCGCAGTTGCTCGTGCTGCCCGAGGCCGCGCTCGGCGGCTACGTGGAGTCGCTGCACGGCGACACCGAGCCGCCGCCCGCGCTCGACCCCGAAGGGCCGGAGCTCAAGACCGTGATGGCGCTCGCGAAGGACATGGTCGTGTGCGTCGGCTTCTGCGAGGACGGCGGCGACGGCACCCGCCACAACGTCGCGGCGTGCGTGAGCGGCGACGGCCTGCACGGCTTCCACCGCAAGATCCACATGCCGCTCGACGAGGGCCGCTTCACCACGCCCGGCGATTCGCTCGCCGCGTTCGACACGCCGGTCGGCCGGCTCGGGATGCTCATCTGTTACGACAAGGCCTTCCCGGAGGCCGCGCGCACGCTGACGCTCGACGGCGCCGAGATCCTCTGCACGCTCTCGGCCTGGCCGCGCAGCGCGACCAACGCGGCGCCGGACCTCACCGACGACCGCCAGTGGCGCCGCGCCGAGCTCTGGGACCGTGCGCGAGCCGCCGAGAACTCGCTCTTCGTCGCCTCAGCGAACCAGACCGGCAGCTTCGGCCGGCTGGACTTCCTCGGCGGCGCGCGGATCGTCAACCCGGGCGGCGACATCGTCGCGCAGACCGGCCCGGAACCCGGCCTCGCGATCACCACCGTCGACCTGCACGAGGCGCTCGAGAAGGCCCGCCGCGCCCTCTCACCCATCCGCGACCTGCGTCCGGACGTGTACCGCACGGCCACCCATGCCCACCGTTGACTTCACCCTCCGCTGGGCGGACGACACCGAGCAGCGCTGCCAGTCGCCGTCCACCGCGATCGAGCCGTACCTCGCCGAGGGCGCGAGCTACCCGCACGAGGAGCTGCTCCGCCGCACCCGCGACGGCCTCACCGCGGCGAGCGACCGCGTCGTCGAGGTCTACGGCATGGCCTGCACGGCCGCGGCGGCCCAGCTCGAGGCGATCGAGCGCGCCGCCCGCCCCGGCCTCGTGACCGTCACGCGCCTGCGCCGCGCGCCCACCCGCATCCGCTTCCCCGCGCCCGAGCGGCTCTCCGGCCACTACGAGGTCGTGATCGTCGGCGGCGGCCAGGCCGGCCTCGCCGTCAGCCATTGCCTGCTGGAGCGCGGCGTCCGCCACGTCGTGCTCGAGCGCGACCGCGTGCTCCACAACTGGCGCGACGCCCGCTGGGACGCGTTCAGCCTCGTCACCCCCAACTGGCAGTGCGCGCTCCCCGGCCACCCGTACGCGGGCGACGACCCCGACGGCTTCATGGTCAAGGACGAGATCCTCGCCTACGTCGAGCCGTACGCGCAGGGCAAGCCGGTCTACGAGGGCGTGACCGTGCACGCGGTCCGGCCCGGCTTCGAGGTCGAGACGAGCCACGGCACGCTCACCGCCGACCAGGTCGTGCTCGCGGTCGGCGGCTACCACGTCCCGCGCGCCCCCGACCTCGGACTGCCCGGCATCCACAGCGCCGCATACCGCAACCCGCACGCGCTCCCCGACGGCCCCGTGCTCGTCGTCGGCACGGGCCAGTCCGGCGCGCAGATCGCCGAGGACCTGCACCTCGCCGGCCGGGAGGTCCACCTCGCCGTCGGCACCGCGCCGCGCGTCGCCCGCTTCTACCGTGGCCGCGACTGCGTCGCCTGGCTGCAGGACATGGGGCACTACGACATGCCCGTGACGGAGCATCCGCAGGGCAAGGGCGCGCGGCACGAGGCCAACCACTACGTCACCGGCCGCGGCGGCGGGCACGACCTGGACCTCAGAGCCTTCGCGCGCGAGCGAATGCACCTGCACGGCCGCCTCACCCACGTCGAGGACGGAACCCTGCACTTCGCCGGCGACCTGCAGCAGAACCTCGACGCCGCCGACGCCACGATGGAGCGCATCAAGGACGCGATCGACCGCCACATCGCGGCCAACGCCATCGACGCACCGACCGAGCCCCGCTACACGCCCGTCTGGCGGCCACTCACCGACGGCTCCGGCACGCTCGAGGCGACCGAGATCAGCACGATCGTCTGGGCCACCGGCTTCACCCCGAGCTGGTCTTTCGTCCACCTCCCCGAGGCCTTCGACGCGGACGGCCACCCGGAGCACCTCAGGGGCGTGACCGCCGTCGACGGCCTGTACTTCATCGGCCTCCCGTGGCTGCACACCTGGGGCTCGGGCCGCTTCGCGGGCATCGCGCGCGACGCCGAGCACCTCGCCGAGGCGATCGGCGCACGCGCCGCGCGCCCGCAGGCGGCCTGACCGCTACGCCGTCCCGGTCGCGAGCTTCGGCTTCTGCTTGCGCCCGCGGACGGTGAGCGTCGTCTTGGTCCCGGTGCTGCCCGCCTTGGTCACGGTCACCGTGACCTTCGCTCCCTTGGCGAGCTTGACCTTGCGCGGGAACAGGGTGGTGAGCTTGCGCGTCCCCTGCTTGACGTTCTTGTAGGTCTTGGCCTTCTTGAACGGGCAGCCCTTGCCGGAGCAGCTGACCTTGACCGTCTCGCCGCCGACCAGCTTGGTCACCTCGACCTTGGTGAGCCGCGTGCGTGTGCCGGTGAACGCCCACTTGAACGTGATCTTCGCGCCCAGCTTGGGGACCGTCGGGGGCGCGGGCGGCGGCTGCCGGGACACGGACGCGTTGCCGGTCGTGGCCGTGCCCTCGGCGTTGGTCGCGCGGACCCGCGCGAAGCCGGCGCCGACGAAGTCCGCCGGCAGCGTGAAGGTGAGCGGCACGCCGCCGACGCCCGCGGGCACCGTGACCGGCGCCGTCGACTTGCCGAGCGCCGCGGTCGTCCCGTAGTCGACGACCACCGTGGTCTCGTTCCCGCGCGGGTCGACGGTGGTGTTGAGGAGGCCGCCGTCCGACGCGCCCACCGTCCCGGTCACGCGCGGCGCGGTGCTGACGACCCGCACCACCCGGGCGTTCCCGCGGTCGGTGACGTAGAGGTCCTCGTCCGGCCCGTTCGTGGCCGTGGCCGGCTCGCCGCCCAGCGCGGAGAAGCCGAACGTCCCGTCCGCGGCGACGCGCGCGACGTTGCCGCTCCCGCGGCCGGTGACGTAGACCTGGCCGGTGGAGGTGATGGCGGCGCCGATCGGGGTCGTCAGCGTGTTGGGCGGCGGGGTGAGCACGGGCGCGGAGCCGAGGTTCTGATCGACCGGGAAGCGGGCGACGCGTCCGAGGTTGCCGAGCGCCACGAACACGTTCTGGCCGTCGGACGTGACCGCGCCCGCGCCCGCGCCGGACGGCAAGGTGATCTGCGCCTCGACGGTCAGGGCAGAGCCCGGCCCCAGGCGGCGGACCACGTCCCCATCGGCGTCGGGCGCGTAGAGCTTCCCGCCCACCGCCACGAGGTCGTAGACCGTGCCGCGCTGCGTGCGGGTGTCGATCCCCGTGCCGTCGGCGCTCATCGACCCGACCCGCGAGTCGCCGCAGATCGCGGCGTCGACCGGCAGCGAGAAGTACATGCGTCCGTCGCCGCCGTCCGTGATCGCCACCGGTCCGCACGGGAACCCCGTCGGGACGTTGTGCGCGGTCGGCTCGGGCGCGGTCGCGTCGAACCAGACGAACTTGTCGCCCGCCGTGTCCGCGAGCCACACCCGCCCGCCCGGCCCCGCGCTGAGCTGACCGGTGCCGGTACCGGTGTAGCGGTTGAGCACCTGCCCCGCCGGCGAGAGCCGCACGACGTTCCCCGCCGTCTCGCTCACCCACAGGTTGCCGTCGGGCCCCAACGCGATGCCGTCGGTGGCCGACTGGAAGCCGCCGATCGGCAGGATGGTCGCCGCGCCGGCCGGCGCAGCGAAGAGACACGTGGCCACGGCGAGCGCCAGCAGGGTGCGTGCGAGCATCGGGCGACCCTACCGGTCGCGACGCTGCCGATCCTTCAGTACCCCGCCGATCACGACCGCGACGAGCAGCCCGAGCAGCAGCACGTTCTTGATCTTGTTGGCCCACTGCAGCCAGTCGGGCACGTCGATGTCCGGCAGCGAGACGTTCACCGACGGTCCGTCGATGAGCCGCAGCCCGACGTTCACGGCGACGATCAGCACCACGACGACCAGGACGGAGGCGATGCGTGACATGTCCCGATCATCGGGAGCTCACGCGCTGTGAACATCCGGCGGTAGTCGACTTCAGGCCCTACCAAAGTCTGTACGCTCGCGCGCATGCTGACCCGTCGCCAGCTCGTCCGCCGTGGGGCCGCGGGCGCTGCCGTCCTGCTCCTCCCGCCCGCCACCGCGCGCGCCGCCGTGCTCCGCAGCGGCCGCTTCCGCCAGGGCGTCCTGTCCGGCGATCCCACGCCGACCGGGATCACGCTGGCGACCATCCTCGACGAGGCCGAAGGGCGCGGCAGCGTCCGTCTCGAAGTCGCGCGCGACGCGGCCTTCCGGCGGGTCGTCGCGTCACGCAACATCACCACGAGCGGCGCCGACGGTCACTCCGTGAAGGCCCGGATCAAGGGCCTGGACCCGCACGAGCGCTACTTCTACCGCTTCGAGACGCGCACCACGCAGTCCCCGGTCGGCCGTTTCCAGACGGCGCTCCCGGAGGACTCGAACGAGACGGTGAAGTTCGCGTTCTTCTCGTGCGCGGACTACACGCACGGCTACTACAACGCCTACGAGCTGATGGCGCGTGAGGACATCGACTTCGTCGTCAACCTCGGCGACTACATCTACGCCGAGGCCTACCACTCGCGCAAGAGCGGCACGGGCGTCCGCGACGACAAGATCGGCGAGGCCAAGACGCTCGCCGACTACCGCGACAAGTACGCGCTCTACCGCTCCGACAAGGCGCTGCGCGACGTCCACGCGAAGTTCCCGATGATCGCCACCTGGGACGACCACGAGGTGGTCGACAACTACGCCGGCAACGCGCCGGGCGGCGGGCTCGACGCGTCCAAGGGCTACTCGAACGCCCGCAAGAACGCCGGCTACAAGGCGTACTTCGAGGCGATGCCGTTCTTCCCGAGCGGCCGCAGCCGGATCTACCGCGGCCTGCGCTTCGGCAAGACGGTCGACATGGTCATGCTCGACCAGCGCCAGTACCGCGACGACCAGCCGTGCGGCGACGCCGTCGCCGCGCCCTGCGCCGACTACGACGCGCCGCGCGCGTACCTCGGTCGCACGCAGCTGGACTGGGTGAAGCAGCGCCTCGCCACCTCACCCGCCGCTTGGAAGGTGATCGGCAACGAGGCGATGATGATGAACGCCGAGCTGCCGGGCGGGAACTACTACGGCTTCGACTCCTGGCAGGGCTACAGCAACGAGCGCGAGGAGCTGCTCGAGCACCTGCGTGCCCGCGCGATCAAGGACGTCGTCTTCGTCACCGGCGACATCCACACGTTCATCGCCGGCGACGTGCGCACGCAGCGCAACCGCGGTGAGTCGGTCGCGCTCGAGTTCGTCGGCGGCTCGATCACGTCGCAGTCGTTCGGGGAGACGAACCTGCCGATCGGCGGCGGCCAGACCCTTCCCGGCAACGACGCGAACCCGAACACGGCGCCCGCGATCATCGACACGCTGCGCGGGCTGAACCCGTGGGTCGACCAAGCCGACTTCGACCACCACGGGTACGGCCTGGTGGAGGCGAACGCGTCCAAGTTCGACGTGACGCTCAAGCGCGTGCAGACGATCAAGAAGCGCTCGCGCGCGACGCTGCCGACCGCGGGCTTCACCTACTCGGTGGCGCGCGGGCAGACGTCGATCAAGGGCGTCAACGGGCCGAAGGGATGAACCGCCGTCCCCGACTCGAGCTGCGTGGCAGCAGCGCCACACCGGAGGAGGCCGCGGCCGTGATCGCCGCGATCGAACAGTTCATGCGCGACACCACCCCGCCGCCCGTGGAGGAGGGTCCCCAGGTGGTCAGCCCGTGGGTCCAGGCGGCGAGGCTTGATGGTGTCGACCGCGATCCAGGGAGGGGGTCCTGGACTTCAGGTTCGTGAGTGGGGGTCACCGGCCGGCACGGCGGCCCCATTGTGCCGGCCGGCCGGTTCCCACTTGAGTCGCTCATCAAAGGCCCCAGATCAGAGCGACTGTGACCTCTGGAACGCACCCTCGCGCAGGAACTTGCGGTCACCAGAGCGCAGGTCACATCGCTTACAACCTGGGCGTCCAGGCATAGCGTTCGACGAACGGCGGACGGAGCACGGTGACGCTCGTGTTGCCCGGCCCGATCACGGTTTGCGGGTCCGCGCCGGTCACGTGCGTGAGGGCCGCGCGGATCGCGCCGCCGTGGCAGACGACCAGCCACTCACCGCCGGCCGCGGCGAGCTCGTCGAGCGCGCCGCCGACCCGTGTGACGAATCCCACCCAGGACTCGCCGTCGTCCGCGTGCAGCGGACCGCCGCGCCACGCGCCCTGCTGCTCGTCGGGGAACTCGGCGACCATCCGCCCGGCCCACGAGCCGAGGTCGATCTCCCGCCAGCGCGCGTCACGCCGCGCGTCGGGATACCCCAGCAACGCCGCGGTTTCGCTCGCCCGCTGCAGGTCGCTCGTGACCACCTGCTCGAAGCGCGGCAGAAACGGGCGCAACGCCTCCGCCTCACCGCGGCCGACGTCGGAGAGCGGCGTGTCGGTCTGCCCTTGCAGGCGACCGTGGGCGTTGTAGGTCGACTGGCCGTGGCGGACCAGGACGATGCGGGCTGGGGATAGGATCACGCGCCCCCATGTTTACTAGGGTCCTGGTCGCGAACCGCGGCGAGATCGCGGTCAGAGTGATCCGAGCGTTGGACGAGCTCGGAATCGAGTCGGTGGCGGTCTACTCCGAAGCCGACCGCGACGCGCAGCACGTCAAGCGCGCCACCCACGCCTACCTGCTCGGGCCGGGCCCCGCGGCGGAGTCCTACCTGAAGGTGGACAAGCTGCTCGAGGTCATCGCGGAGTCGGGCGCCGAGGCCGTGCATCCGGGCTACGGCTTCCTGGCGGAGAACGCCGCGTTCGCGCGGGCGCTCGAGGACGCGGGCGTGACGTTCATCGGTCCGCCGGCGAGCGCGATCGACGCGATGGGCTCCAAGACCAAGGCGCGCGAGCTGATGCAGAACGCCGGCGTGCCGATCGTGCCGGGCACGACGGACCCGGTGGAGACCCTCGAAGACGCCGAGCGCATCGCCGAGGAGATCGGCTACCCGGTCGCGGTCAAGGCGGCCGGCGGCGGCGGAGGCAAGGGCTTCAGAGTGGCGCTCGAGCCCGACAAGCTGCAGGACGCCTTCGAGGGCGCCGCGCGCGAGGGCGAGAAGTTCTTCTCCGACGCGACCGTCTACCTCGAGCGCTACCTGCCGGACCCGCGTCACGTCGAGGTGCAGGTGCTCGCCGACGGCGAGGGCAACGTCGTCCACCTCGGCGAGCGCGACTGCTCGATCCAGCGCCGCCACCAGAAGCTGATCGAGGAGTCCCCGGCGCCGCTCGTGGACGCCGAGCTGCGTGAGCGGATCGGCAAGATCGCCGTCGACGCCGCGCGCGCCGTCGACTACCGCGGCGCGGGCACGATCGAGGGCCTGCTGTCGGAGGACGGCGAGTACTTCTTCCTGGAGATGAACACGCGCGTCCAGGTCGAGCACTGCGTGACCGAGGCGGTCACCGGCGTGGACATCGTGCGCGAGCAGATCCTGATCGCCGCGGGTGAGCCGCTCGGCTTCGGCCAGGACGACATCCACTGGCACGGCCACGCGATCGAGTGCCGCATCAACGCCGAGGACGCGTCGAAGAACTTCGCCCCCGCGCCCGGCACGGTCGCGCACTACCGCGAGCCGAGCGGCCCCGGCGTGCGGGTCGACTCCGGCGTGCTCTCCGGCAGCGAGATCACCCCGCTGTATGACCCGATGGTCGCGAAGCTGATCGTCTGGGACGCCGACCGCGAGAAGGCCACGCGCCGCATGGCCCGCGCGCTGAAGGAGTTCGAGATCGAGGGCGTCAAGACCCTGATCCCGTTCCACAAGGCGATCATGGCCTCCGAGCAGTGGGCCAAGGGCGAGACCTGCCGCGACCTCATTGAGGACAAGCAGTGGCTGAAGACGCTCGCGTTCGACGCCGCGCCCAAGCCCGATGACGGCGAGGACGAGACGGTCACCAAGGACTACGTCGTCGAAGTCGGCGGCAAGCGCTTCGAGGTCCGCGTGCACGGCGAGGCAGGTGGCGCCGCACCGGTCGCCGGCGCCGCCAAGGCCGCGCCGAAGAAGCGTGAGCGCAAGGCGTCGGGTGGCGCCGGTGGCGGCGACACGCTCGCCTCACCGCTGCAGGGCAATGTGTTCAAGGTGCTCGTCGAGGAAGGCGCCGAGGTTCAAGAAGGCGCCCTCGTGTGCATCATCGAGGCGATGAAGATGGAGAACGAGATCACCGCGCATAAGGCAGGCACGATTGCCGAGCTGCCCATCAAGGAAGGCGCCGCGGTCAAGTCCGGCGACACGCTGGCGGTGATCAAGGGTGGCTGATCTCCAGGGAGAGGTGCTGGACTGGCTCTCGATCCCCTCGATCTCCGCGGGCGCCCGCGACGAGGAGGCGCTCCGGCACGCCGCCGCGTGGGCGATCCAACGCGTCCGTCGCGCGGGCGGCACCGCCGAGATGGTCGACACGCCGGGCGGCGCGCCGCTCGTCGTCGGCGAGCTGCGCTCGGCGAAGAAGAACGCGCCGACCGTGATGATCTACGGCCACTACGACGTGCAGGACCCGGGCGACCCCGAGCTGTGGGACTCACCCCCGTTCGAGCCGACGATCCGTGACGGCCGCATCTACGCGCGCGGCGCCACGGACGACAAAGGCAACTTCCTCCCGTTGCTGCACGTCGCGTGCGAGCTCGGGAAGGCCGGCAAGCTGCCGGTGCACATCCGCGTGCTGATCGAGGGTGCGGAGGAGACCGGCTCCGACGACGTCGGCGAGTGGGTCCGCCAGGACGCGCGCGGCGCGGACGCGGTGATCGTGTTCGACTCCGGCATGGTCGACGCCGACCGGCCGGCGCTCACGCTCGCCACGCGCGGCATGGTGTTCGCGCACGTCGAGGTCCGCACGGGCACGCAGACGGCGCACTCGGGCATGTACGGCGGCGCGGCGCTCAACGCCTTCCACGCGCTGCACCGCGCGCTCGCCGCCGTGCTCCCGGGCGCGGACGGCAAGCTGCCGGAGCCGCTGCGCGCGGGCGTCCAGCCGCCGTCCCCGGCCGAGATCGAGTCGTGGAAGACGCTCCCGACCGGTGAGGAGGAGCTCGCGGGCGTCGGCGCCCGGCCATCCGATCCCACCGCCACAGCCGAGTTCTACGTCCGCACGACCGCCGAGCCGTCGGTCGACGTCCACCGGGTCAGCGGCGGGCAGGCGCGCACGATCGTCGTGCCCGTGGCCGAGGCCGACCTGTCCGTGCGGATCGTCGGCGGCCAGCGCTCGGAGGAGATCGCGCGCAACCTCGAGCAGCTGCTGCGCGACGCGCTGCCCGACGGCGCCGAGCTGGTGTTCTCCGCCGAGCGCGCCGAGCCGAGCGCGTTCGATCCCGAGCACCCGGTGCTCCAGGCCGCCCAGCGCGCGCTGGAGAAGGCGACCGGCGTCGCTCCGGCGCTCGTGCGCACCGGCGGCACGCTGCCCGTGCTGGCGGCGTTCGCGGAGCGGGGCATCCCGGCGATCGTGTCCGGCTTCAGCCTCCCGGACGACGCGCTGCACGCGCCGAACGAGTCCTACCGGCTCGTCGCGCTCGAGCAGGGTGCGGCGGCGGCGAAGGCGCTCTACGAGGAGCTCGGCGCGCTGAAGTAGCTCACCGGCGCTCGAAGCGCCTGCGGCACAGGTCCAGCGCGTACTCTGGCGCGTTGACGGTCGGCCCGTCATCGAACCGGACGCGCCAGCGGCGCTGGATCCAGCCTGCCTGGCCGACGACGAGACCCTTCGTGCCGCGCGCCACGCCTTCGGGGAGGGCCTGGTTGGCCATCACCCGGGCGCCGACGTCGATCGTCTCGGTGTGCGTGTCCACTGGAAGTTCAAACGCGCGCGAGGCGCAGGGATTGCGGTCATTCAGGCAACGTCCGCAAGCGCCTCTGCAAGCTGCTTGCGCGAGCGTACGCCGAGCTTGACGAACGCGCGACCCAGGTGCGTCTCGACCGTCTTCTCCGTGACGAAGAGGGATTGCGCGATCTCGCGGTTGGTCAACCCCTCCGCCGCCATCTGGGTCACGCGGCGCTCGCTCGGGGTGAGCTCGTCGCGGCTCGCGGCCGCGCTGCGCCGTGGGCGGGCGCCCGTGGCCAGCAGCTCCCGGTGCGCGCGCTCGACGAGCAGGCCCGCGCCGCAGCGGAACGCGCCCTCCTGGCCTGCCCGGAGCAGGTCCCGGGCGGTGTCGCGACGGCCCGCGCGTACGAGCGCGCGGCCGAGGTCGATCCGGGCGCGGGCGAGCTCGAGCGCGCCTTCGCTGCCCGTCAAGGCTTCGACCGCCTCGGTCAGCAGCTCGATCCGCCGCTCGCCCGACTCCCCGAGCGCGGCGGCGCGCAGCGCCACGCCGATCGCGCGCGGCGCTCCGATCTGGCGCGCGAGCCGCAGCTCCTCGGCCGCCAGCGCGCGCCCTTCCTCCAGTCGGCCGAGGGTGAGGCAGACCTCGGCGGCGCTGGAGCGCCACGCGATGATCTGCGGCGTCCCGACGCCCCAGCGCTGCTCGCGCTCGCCGCACGCCAGCAGCGCTTCGAGGCCGCCCTCGGCGTCCCCGAGCCGGGCTTTGAGCCACCCGCGCGCGTGGATTGCCTGGCTGTACGGCAGGTCCTCCGTGGGCTGGGTGGCGAAGAAGTCGTCGGCCAGCGCGAGCAGCTCGGCGTCGCCCTCACCGCGTTCGAGGCGGGTGAAGACGAGCGCGTTGAGTGCGCACGCGAGGTAGCCCTGGGAGCCCTGGACGTCGTTGCGCAGGTCCAGCGCCGCGGTCGCGTCGGCCTCCGCCTCGGACAGGTTCCCGCGCCGGTAGTGCAGGAGCGAGCGGAGGCTGGAGGCGGCCGCGAAGCCGACGCTCGAGCCGCGCCGGCGCGCGTCCGAGACGGCGCGGTCGTACGCGCGCTCGGCCTCCTCGTAGCGCTCGGAGAACATGAGCGCCGTGGTCGAGGTGACGTAGACGTGGCCGCCCGCGCTGACGTCCGTCGGCTGCTCGGGGCCGAGCGCGAGCCGGGCGAGCTCGGCCGACCGCTCGCACGGCCCGGCGGCGATCACGGTCTCGAACGCGCTCGCCATCAGGTGCATCCGGTCCAGCCGCGTGCGGGCCGCGTCGGGAGCCTCCAGGCGCGCGATCTCCGCCGCGAGCAACGGACGCGCCGCGAGCGAGATGTACGCGGCGGAGACCAGCTCGAGCTCCAGCTCCTCCGCGAGCGGGCCGGCGCCGACCTCCGCGAGCGCGTGTCGCAGCACCTCGATCGCGGCGGGCGAGTCGCCGCGCAGCTTGAGGCAGCGCGCGAGGTCGACGGCGATCTGGCCGCGCTCGTCCGCGTCGGCGGCCAGCGCGGTCGCCTCGCGGAAGTGCACGACGGCGGCGGGGCGGCCGGACCGCGCCTCGGCGCGCGCGAGCTCGGTCAGCACGGCCGCGCGCACCTCCGGCGACGGGGGCTCTTCCAGCGCGCGTTGCAGCGAGGCGACGGCCGTGCCCGGGTCGCCGAGCACGAGCGCCCGCTGGGCGGCCGCGCGGAGCGCCTCGACCGCCCACGCGTCCTCCCGCGGCGCGGTCAGCGCGAGGTGCGACGCGACCTCCTCGGGCGCGGCGCCGCGGTCGGCGAGCAGGCGGGCGGCGCGGTGATGCCCGTTGGCGCGCACGTGCACGGGGAGGTCGTGGTAGATCGCGCTGAGGACGATCGGGTGCACGAAGCCGAGCCGGTCGGCCTCGTCGCGGGTGAGGACGTCGGCGCGGCACAGCGCGTCGAGCGCCTGCTCGGCGGTCGTCGGGTCCTGCTCGGCGAGCTGCGCGGCGATCGCGGGCTTGGCGCCCTCGCCGAGGATGGCGATCGCCTGGGCCATCGCGGGCGCGTTCGCCGGGAGCCGCTTGAGGCGCTGCAGCACGACCGTCGAGATCGCCTCCGGGCCGAGCGCGCGGACGGTCGCCGCCTCTTCGTCGGTGGCCTTGAGCCGCTTGTGGACGACCTCGAGCAGCAGCTCGCGAACGAGGAACGGGTTGCCGCCGGTGGTCTCGTGGCAGGCGCGGCAGAAGCCGTCGCCGGCGTGCCCGTCGACGGCCCCGCGGACCCACTCGCGGACGGCTTCACCGCTCAGCGCGGTGGGCCTCAGGACGTGGGTGACCGGGTCCGTGACCAGCGCGCGCAGGACGTCGGACTCCTGCTCGGCGCGCGGGCGGGTGCCGACGAGGAGCGCGACCGGCAGGTCCTCCAGGCGCCTGAGGAGGAAGCCGAGGAAGCTCAGGCTCGGCTCGTCGGCCCACTGCGCGTCGTCGACGCAGACGACGAGCGGCTGCTCGGCCGCGAGGTTCGCGCACAGCCAGTAGAGGCCGTGCAGGCGCGCGTACGAGGACTCCTCGGCGCCGTCGCTGAGGTCGAAGATCGGCTTGGCGAGCTCCGCCGCGCCCGCGAACGGCAGCTCCCCGGTGCGCGCGAGCGCGGGCTCGAACAGCTGGCGCACGACGCCGAACGGGAACGCGCGCTCGAGCTCGGAGCCGCGCGCGTGCAGGACGAGCATGCCCGCTTCGCGGCCCTGCCCGCGGGCGGCGGCGAGGAGGCTCGTCTTGCCGATCCCGCCCGGCCCCTCGACCGCGAGCGCCTGCCCCGTGCCGGCGCGGGCACGGGCGAGCGTCCGATCCAGCTCGGCAAGGTCCTCCTCCCGTTCGAGCAGCTCTGGCGCGTGCACGCTCCGCGCATCCTAAGCGGGGCACACGGCCTGCGCGAGCGCGGCGACCGTGCCGGGGATCGCGGCGCGCTGCAGCCGGCCGTAGCCGATGACCAGCGCGGGCTCGTCCTTCGGGGTGAGCCGGTAGGCGTTGAGGCCGTTGACGCGGATGCGGTTCATGGCCAGGCGCGCGACCACCACGTCCTCGTCGGTGCCGGGCGGCAGGCGCAGCAGCAGGTGCAGGCCCGCCGCGACGCCCTCGACGGTGCAGCCGTCGAGGGTCTGGAGCGCCGCGACCAGCTCGTCGCGGCGCTCGCGGTACTCGCGGCGGGTCCGGCGCAGGTGGCGGTCGACCTCGCCGCCCGCGAGCAGCCGCGCGTAGGCGCGGGCCGTGATGGCCGGGCCGCCCGAGTCCATCGCCCAGCGCTCGGCGGCGATCGCGGCGGTGAGGTCCGGCGGCGCGAGCACCCAGCCGAGGCGTAGCGCGGGCGCGAGCGTCTTCGACGCCGTCCCGAGGTAGACCACGCGATCGGGCGCGAGGCGCTGCAGCGTGCCGACCGGCGCGCGGTCGTAGCGGTACTCGGAGTCGTAGTCGTCCTCGATCACGACGCCACCCCACGCGAGCAGCGCCCGCCGACGCTCCGGCGACAGGACCGCGCCCGTCGGGAACTGGTGCGCGGGCGTGACGAGCACGGCGTCGGCCTTCAGCCGTGACGGGTCGATCCCGTGCTCGTCGACCGGGACGCCGACCACGCCGAGCCCAGCGGAGCGGATCGTCGCCCACGCGTCGTCGAGCGACGGGTCCTCGACCGCGACCCGCGTCGCCCCGCGCTGCTTGAGCGCCCGGCACGTGAGCCACAGCCCCTGCGTGTAGCCCGACGTGATCACGAGGTCGTGGGGCCGCGCGACCGTCCCGCGCACCCGCACGAGGTAGGCCGCGAGCTCCCCGCGCAGCTCGTCGTCACCGCGCGGGTCGCCGTAGTCGAGCGCCGCGTCGGGCATCTCGGTGAGCGCGCGCCGCAGCGCCGCCGCCCACGCCCGCCGCGGGAACGCGGACAGGTCGGGCGCCGTCGCGGTCAGATCCAACCGAGCCGCCCCCACCTCCGGTCCTTGCGAATCTAAAGCGGGACTGTCCCGCTTTAGATTCGCCGGGACGGCTCGGACGACCGGTGCGGCGCCGTGGCGCACCTCGATCCAGCCCTCCGCCGCGATCTGCGCGTAGGCCTCGCTCACGACGCCGCGCGAGACGTGCAGCGACTCGGCCAGCACGCGTGAGGCCGGCAGGCGCGTGCCCGGCGGCATCCCGCCGCCGGTGATCGCCGCGCAGATCGCGTCCTCGAGCTGGGCCCGCAGCGGCTCCGGGCGCGTGCGGTCCAGCGAGGCGAAGAGCTCCAAAGTGGCACGGTTCAGCGGCATCGAAGTGGACCTTCCGGGTGGGCCACTGAGAAGGTACCGTCTGGCCGATGTCCGATATGCCGGAGCTGCGCGCAGGCCCGCCGTGGGCCATGGAGGAGATGATCTACGCCGAGCCGGGGCTGGTCGAGCCGATCCTGGCGTTGTCCGGCGCGGTGGAGGCCGCGGAGTCGCTCCGCGAGGGCGGCCCGATCGTCATCGTCGGCTGCGGCACGTCCGAGCACGCGGCGCTGGCGGGCGCCGCGCTGATCGACGGGGCCGTCGCCCGCGACGCGTTCGAGGCGTCGCTGGCCCCGCAGGAAGGCGGCGTCTGCATCGCGGTCTCGCACGAGGCCGGCACCGCGGCGACGTTGAAGGCGCTCCAGGCCGCGGCCTACAACGGCGCCCGCACGATCCTGATCACGGCCAAGCCGGAGGAAGTGGCCGGGGGCGAGCTCGCGCCGGACATCGTCGTCGCCACGCCGCTCGTGGACACGTCGTGGTGCCACACGGTCGGGTACGTCTCGCCGCTGCTCGCGTTCACCGC
The DNA here is from genome assembly GCF_027587195.1 of Solirubrobacter phytolaccae. GTDB lineage: Bacteria > Actinomycetota > Thermoleophilia > Solirubrobacterales > Solirubrobacteraceae > Solirubrobacter > Solirubrobacter phytolaccae. The sequence goes on from NZ_JAPDDP010000037.1 coordinate 47,622, forward strand.
GATCGCCGACGCAGCCGACGCCGCGACCTGCACCCGCGTCATCAACGACACCCTCGAGCACCGCGCGCGCTTCACGGACGCCGCCCGCGACCTCGCCTCGGTGGAGCGGCTGATCGTCACCGGCAGCGGCCTCGACGAGATCACCGCGCGCGAGCTCGCGCTCAAGGTCGAGGAGGGCCTGCACCTGCCGACCACGCCGCTCGGGCTCGAGAAGGTCCTCCACGGCCACCTACCGGCCGCCGACGCCACGACGGGCATCGTCGTCCTGCGCATCGACCCGTCGTCCGCCGCGCAGCGCGACGCCCGCGCCGACGACGTGCTCGCCGCCGTCGCCGAGCTGGGCATGCCTGCCGTCACGATCAACGCGCTGCCCGAGGGCCACCCGCTGCTCGCGGGCGCGATCGCGCTCCAGCTGCTCACGCTCGAGCTGGTCCACCAGGCCGGCACCAACCCCGACCTGATCCGCCGCGAGCAGCCCGCCTACAAGGCCGCCGCGGACGCTGCGTCCACGTGAGCGGCGCCCCCGCGGCGCTGCTGGCGTCACTCCTCTGGGGCACCGCGGACTTCCTCGCCGGACGCGCGAGCCGCGTGCATCCCGCGGTGCTCGTCGCGCTCGTCGGCCAGGCCGCCGGGCTCATCGCGCTCGGGCTGATCCTCTCGATCCGCGGCCTGGACGCGGAGTCGCTCGTCCCCGGAGCGCTCTCCGGTGCCGTCGGCTCGGTCGCGATCCTCGCCTTCTACCGCGCGCTCGCGCTCGGGACGATGAGCGTCGTCGCGCCGATCGTCGCCACGTCCGCGATCGTGCCCGTCTTCGCGGGCGTCCTGCTCGACGGCGAGCGCCCTGGTGGCCTGCAGTGGCTGGGCATGGCCATGGCGCTCGCGGGCGTGATGCTCGCCAGCCGCGAGCCCGTGCACACCACCGCCGTCGACCCGCGCAAGGCGATTCAGCTCGCCCTGGTCGCGGCCTTCTTCATCGGCCTCGCGCTCGTCTTCCTCGACGGCGCGGCCGAGCACGACTCGCTCGGCGGCGTCTTCGCGGCCCGAATCGTCGGCGTGGCCGTCCTCGGGGTCCTGGCCTGGCGCGTCGCCGCCCGCGCGCCCCTCAAAGAGCTCCCCAAGCTCGGCGCGATCGGCCTGCTCGACACCGGCGCGAACACCGCGTTCGCGATCGCCACCACGGGCGGCCTGCTCAGCCTCGTCGCCGTCCTTGGCGGCCTGTTCCCGGTCGTGACCGTCGCGCTGGCCTACGTGATCCTGCACGAGCGGCTGGTCCCGATCCAGCGCGTCGGCGTGCTCCTCGCGCTGGCCGGGATCCCGCTCATCAGCGTCTGAGCGCTACCCGGCCGGCAGCGGGTAGGTGTCGAAGTTGTCGACGTGCATCTGCGGCTTCGGTACCCCGTCCGCGGTCGGATAGCTCGTGTACAGCCACTGGCGGAAGAACTCCGTCCACCGCGCCGATCGGGCCGGGTCCGTCCGCTTGACCAGGGCGATGAACTGCTCGGTGGTGGCGCTGCCGTAGGCGTGGTCGGTCAACCAGCGGCGCATCATCGCCTTGAACGTCCCGTCGTTGCCGAGGATCTCGCGGATGGCCTCGATCGTCGCCGGCGCACGGCGGTAGATGCCGTCACCGTCGAACAGGTCCCGCGGCGTCGCCGGGTCGGCCGGGGCCACGCGCCAGGAGATCGGATACTCGGGGTTGGCGTAGACGTCGAGGTACCGGTCGCGCGGCGGGACCGGGAAGAACGTCCCCGTCGACGACCACACCCAGGCGGAGAAGACGGCCATGCCCTCGCTCAGCCAGACGTCCCGCCACCGGGCGGGCGTCACGAGGTTGCCGAAGAACTGGTGCGCGAGCTCGTGGGCGACGAGGTCGACGCCCGGCCCGTAGGTGCTGTCGATCTCGGTGATGGCGTACGTGGGCTTGCCCTGGGTCTCGAGCCCGAGCCCGAACGACTGGAGGGTCACGATCCCGCCCACCGACGTGAACGGGTAGCGCTTCCCGTAGTACGTGGAGTAGAAGTCGACGATCTCGGAGGAGCGGCCGAGGTCGGTGGCCGACTGCGCTTTGCCCTGGGCGGGCAGCGAAGACGTGATCGCGGTGTAGAACGGCAGCGGCTTGTTGAGGCTGCCCGCGGCGGGCGTGGTCCGCTTCGGCTTGGTGGGGCTGAGCGAGTTGACGTCGAACTTGCCGACCGCAACCGACACAAGGAAGCTCGATGTCGGGGCGGTCTCGTTCCAGACGAACGTGCTCGTGGCCCGCTTGCCCCGTCCGGCGGTGCGCCGGGCGGTCAGGACACCGGTGGCCAGGGCGCTCCAGCCGCGCGGAACGGTGACGCGGGTCGTGTAGGTCGCCTTGTCGGCCGGGACGTTGTTGTTGGGGTACCACCCCATGGCGCCGGTCGGCTGGGCGACGACGACCGCTCCGGTCTTCGCGTTCGGGACCCACCCCTCCGTCAGAGCGGTCCTGCCCTTCAGCGCCCGCTGGATCCCGCCGTAGCGCACGACGACACGGAACCGCCGACCGTCGCGCAGCCCGCGCGCCGGGGTGATCACGAGCTTGGAGCGCTTGGCGTCGACGGTGAACCGGGCCGGCCGGCCGTCGACCGTCACCCCGCGCACCTTGTTCCAGGTCGACAGGTCGAAGCTCAGGCGGGACAGCCCCTGGGTGGCGGTGGCGTCGATCGTCGCGATCCCCTCGAGCCGCTTGCGGGCGACCGCATAGTCGAGGTCGAGGTCGTAGTGACGGACGTCATAGCCGCCGTTGCCGATCGTCGGGAACAGCGAGTCACCGAGCGATCGCGCGCCCGGGGTGAACGCGGACGGGGCGGCCGCGTGGCTTGGCGCGGCGGCGGCGAGGGCGCCCCCGGCCGCGGCGATGACCGCGGCGCTCCGGAGGCTCATGAGCTCATGGACAGACGGCAAATGCGGGTCGTAACGGCCCGCTCACCGATTGGATGCGCCCTAACCGGCTACAGCCGGGTGAGGTTCTTCGCGTGGATCTCGCGCTGCGCCTTGGTGCGCCGCGCGAGCGGCAACGCCGAGCCCGGCAGGCCTTCCAGGTACGCGCGGTCCTCACGCAGGATCGCCAGCGCGCGCTGCGCGTCGATCGGGCCGCCGTGCCCAGGGACGACGTGCTCCGCCGCCTCGACCAAGGGCTCCAGCCGGTTCAGCGTCGCGATGTAGGCGGACACCGAGCCGCCCTCGGAGATCATCGGGATCTCGACGGGTGAGAGGTAGTCGCCCGGGATCAGCACCGCGGCCCAGGGGACCCAGATCGCCATGCCGTCGGCGGTGTGGCCGTCGGCCGGCTGCAGCTCGATCGTCTTCTCACCGATGTCGATGAACCCCGGCGTGTCCAGCTTCTGCGCGCCCGGGAGGGACAGCGGCGAGGGCCGCGTGACGTACATCTCCTCGTCGAAGTCGCGCAGCTTGCGCTGGGCCGCGCCCGGCTCGTTGATGAGCCGCGCGGCGGTCGTCTCCGCCGCGCCGAGCGGCGCTTCCGGGAACGAGTAACGACCGAGCAGGTGATCCCAGTCGGCGTGCGTCGCGAGCACCCCGACGACGTTGAACTCGGCCTGCGCGGCGATCGCCGGCAGGATCTCGAGCTCGTCCGGGAAGACCGGCGAGTCGATCAAGAAGGCCTCGCCGCCACTGCGCACCAGCACGCTCGCCGTGGCGAACGCGCGGGAAGTGACGGCGATGACGTCCTCGTGGAGACCTACGGCGCGCAAATCAAGCGACGCCGAGCAGCTTCGCCGCTTCGAGCAGCGTCTTCACCTCGGCCGTCGGCTTCTTCTGCGACGCGTCGAGGGTCTCCTTGTTGCGATTGACCCAGATGACCGGGATCTTGGCCTTCAGGCACGGCTCGACGTCGTAGTAGTACGACGAGGTGACGTGCACCCAGCCCTTCTTGGTGCCGATGCGACGCTCGGCCTCCTTGAAGTGGGCGGGGTCCGGCTTGTAGGACCGGACCTGCTGGGCCGTGACCACCAGGTCGAAGTCGTTCTTGAAGTAGCGACGGGTCTCGCCGAGCAGCTTGTCGTCGACGTTCGAGATCAAACCGAGCTCGTACTTCTTGTCGAAGCGATCGAGCTGCGTCTTGGTCTCCTTGAACGGCGGCCAGCGAGAGACCGAGTTCGGGAGGAAGCCGGAACGAGACGGCTCCAGCGGCCAGCCGAGCTGGCGCGAGATCTGGACCGCGGTGCGCCGGAGCACTTCCGCGTACAGCTCGTACGAGCCGTTCTTGATCTCCTGCTGGGTCTCGAGGAAGAGCGGCACGAGCTCCTCCTTCGACAGCGTGTAGCCGTCCTTCTCCGCTTCCTTGGCGAAAGCGTCGTACACCCCGGTCTCCCAATCGATCAGGGTGCCGTAGACATCGAAGGTGACGAACGTGACTTCTTTAGGCAGGGGCATCGCGGCCGTGCATGATGACATTTCCGCGCGCGAGGTCTGCCGGACGCGCTGCTATGGGTTTGCGCGGCCACGCGGAACCGAGCGGTAAGCTCGGCCGTCCGCCATGGATCTACTCGAATATCAGGGCAAGCAGCTGTTCGCCCGCCATGGGGTGCCGGTGCCCAGCGGCTCCCCTGCCACCACCGTCGAGGAGGCCGTCAAGGCGGCCGACGAGATCGGTTATCCCTGTGTCGTCAAGGCACAGGTGCAGATCGGCGGCCGAGGGAAGGCCGGCGGCATCAAGGTGGCGAAGGATCGCCAGGAGGCGGAGACGCACTCCAAGGCGATTCTCGGGATGGACATCAAGGGGCACACGGTCCACGAGGTGTGGATCGAGGCCGCGTCCGACATCGCCGCGGAGTACTACGCGAGCATCGTCTTCGACCGCAGCGCCAAGCGTCCCCTCGTGATGCTGAGCACGCAGGGCGGCATGGACATCGAGGAGGTCGCGGAGAACGATCCCGACGCCCTCGTCCGCCTGCACGTGGACCCGCTGCTCGGGTTCCAGGACTTCCACGCCCGTCGTCTGGCCTTCGAGGCCGGCGTCGACGCGGACGTCGTGCGCCCGCTCGGCGCGCTCCTGACGAAGCTCTACGACGCCTTCATCAAGGAAGAGGCGATGCTCGTCGAGGTCAACCCGCTGATCGTGACCGCCGACCGCCAGGTCGCCGCGCTCGACGCGAAGGTCACGCTCGACGACAACAGCCTCTTCCGCCACCCGGACAACGCCTCGCTGCGCAACGTCGCCGCGGAGGACGAGCAGGAGCAGATGGCGCGCGAGCGCGGCCTGACGTTCGTCAAGCTCGACGGCAACGTCGGCATCCTCGGCAACGGCGCGGGCCTCGTCATGTCCACGCTGGACGTGGTCGCGCAGGCCGGCGGCTCGGCCGCGAACTTCCTGGACGCCGGTGGCGGATCCAAGGCCGAGGCGATCACGTCGGCGGTCGAGGTGATCCTCTCGAACCCGAACGTCACCGCGGTGCTGTTCAACATCTTCGGCGGCATCACGCGCTGCGACGAGGTCGCGCGCGGCCTGATCGAGGCCTTCGACCAGATCAAGCCGACCGTGCCGTTCGTGGTCCGCCTCGACGGCACCAACGACGTCGAGGGCCGCAAGCTGCTCGCCGACGCGAATCTGCCCAACGTCCACACCGAGTCCACCATGCTCGGCGCGGCGAAGAAGGTTGTGGAGCTGGCTGGCTGATGGCGATCCTCGTCAACAACGACACGAAGCTCTGCGTCTCCGGCATCACCGGTCGCGAGGGCACGTTCCACACGCTCAACAACAAGAACTACGGGACGAACGTCGTCTCCGGCGTCACGCCCGGCAAGGGCGGCCAGGACGTCGAGGGCATCCCGGTGTTCAACACGTTCCACGACGCCGTCGAGAAGACCGGCGCGAACACGGCGATGATCTTCGTGCCGCCGCGCTTCGCCGCCGACTCGATCCTCGAGGCCGAGGACGCGGGCATCAGCCTGATCATCGCGATCACCGAGGGCATCCCCGCCCACGACGAGCTGCGCGTCTACAACCACCTGGCGACGAACCCCAACGTGCGCCTGGTCGGCCCGAACTGCCCGGGCATCTTGTCGCCGGGCAAGGCCAACGTCGGGATCATCCCCGCGTCGTTCTTCTCCGAGGGCAACGTCGGCGTCGTCAGCCGCTCGGGCACGCTGACCTACCAGATCGGCAACGAGCTGGCCCAGGCCGGCTTCGGCAACTCGAGCATCGTCGGCATCGGCGGCGACCCGGTCCCGGGCTCCTCCTTCATCGACATCATCGCCGAGTTCGAGGCCGACCCCGAGACCGAGCTGATCGTCATGGCCGGCGAGATCGGCGGCTCGGCCGAGGAAGAGGCGGCCGAGTTCATCAATGCCAACGTGACCAAGCCGGTCGTCGCCTACATCGCGGGCTTCACCGCACCGCCCGGTAAGACGATGGGCCACGCCGGCGCGATCGTCTCCGGCAGCGCCGGCACCGCCAAGGCCAAGCAGGAAGCGCTGGAGGCCAACGGCGTCCGCGTGGGTCGCACGCCGACCGAGGTCGCGCAGATCGCGGCCGAGATCGCCGGGTCGCTGAAGACCGCGTGAGTCCAGGCACGCATGGCAGGCGCCGCCGCGCCTGCCATGCTCCGCCGAATCGTTAACGCCGCACGCGCGTTGAGTGCCCCGATGATCCGCGTCTTCCTCGTCCTCGCCTTCCTGCTCGCCCTGCCGACCGCCGCGTACGCGGCCGCCGGCGACCCGGACCGTGACTTCGGCCGGCGCGGCACCGTCACGCTGAAGGCCACGGACGCCGACGCGGTCGGCCACGCCGTGAAGGTCCTGAGCGGCAATCGCGTGCTCGCGGGCGGCTCCGCGGCGGGCCAGCTCGTGCTCGTCAAGCTGCGCGCCTCCGGCTCGCTGGACAGCACGTTCGGCACGCGCGGCCAGGTCGTCCCGGCCCTCCCGGGCACGTCGCTGGACGGCGTGAAGGGCATCCAGATCGTGCGGGACGGGCGCGTGGTCGCGTCCGGGACGCTGCGGTTGGCGGACGGCTCCACGCGCTTCGTCACGTTGCGGCTGCTGCCCAGCGGCGAGGTCGACCCGAGTTTCGGCGCCGGCCTCGGCTACGTGCTGAGCGGGCCGAGCGACGTCGAGCTCAGCGCGATGGCGATGGACCGCAACGGGGTCGTCTACCTCGGCGGCACGTCCGGCGGCGCGCCGTTCCTGATGCGCCTGCTCGGCGACGGCACGCCCGACACGACGTTCGCGAACCCGGCGCTGGGCATCACGGGCAAGGTCACGAGCATCCTGCTGCGCGCCGACGGCACGGTCACCTACTCCGTCGCGACCGGCGCGGCCTCGTTCACCGTCGCCCGGCTCCTGCCGACCGGCGCGCTGGACCCGGCGTGGGGCGGCATCGGCGTCGTCACGCACGCGATGGGCCCGGGCGCCGCGCCCGGGATCGGCGCGGTCGCCGTCCGCCAGGGCCCGTCGAACACGACCCTGGTCGCCGGCACCGACCTCACCGCCACCGGCAGCCCGCGCGGCAGCGTCATCCGCCTGAACCCGACCGGTGCGATCGACACCCGCTTCGGCAGCAACGGCGTCTCCCGCGTCTCGCGCTCGGACCGCGAGCTCCGCATCACGGGCATGGTCCGCGACCGCTCGGGCCGCATCCTGCTGGCGGGCACGGGCCGCTCGCCGGACTCGCTGCTCGTCCGCCTGCGCGCCAACGGCGCCCGCGACAAGCGGTTCGGCAGCGGCGGCCTCACCTACCCCGTGCTCGGCCAGCCGCCCGGCGGCACGCCGATCTACACCCGCTTCGAGGCGATCGACGTCGCGGGCAGCAAGGCCGTGGTCGTGGGCTCCGCGGCCGGCCCGGGCACGCTCGTGCGGTCGTTCGGCGGCACGTCGTACACGGGCCGCTTCGCGCTCACGATCTCGCGATTCGACTGACCCGCTCGTGAAGCCACGGCACGTGTGGCTCGTGCTCGGGCTTCATCAGCACTGAGCGGAGCACGCGCACGCCGTCGGCGTCCAGCTCGATCTCCGGGTGAGCGGCGGCGAAGGCGTCCGCGCCGATCCGGAGCGTGCTCAGGAACACGGGGTCCTCGCCGGACATGCCCGCCTGCAGCACGCGCTCGGACGCTGCGTCGATCTCCGAGGCGCGGGTCCCGCTCGGGAAGTACGTGAGGATGTCCAGCTCCGGCTCGCGGTGGAGCGTGAGCACGTCGGACGCGCGGATGAGCGCCGCCCAGGCCTGCGCGGCGCGCACGCCGGCCGACAGGATCGGCGCCAGGTCCAGCGCCCGCAAGGTCAGCCACAGCGCCGCCGCCGCGGCGCCGGCACGCGAGCACTCGAGCGAGATCTCGCCCAGGTGCAGCTCGGCGGAGGTGAAGTACGTGTAGGGCGAGTCGTGCTTGTACAGGCGTCCGACGCCCGGGTCGCGGAACAGCACCGCGCCGCAGCCGTAGGGCTGGAGCCCGTGCTTGTGCGGGTCCACGACCACGCTGTCGGCCTCGGCGATGGCGCGGAACGGCGCGCCGTCGATCAACCCGCTGTCCGCCAGCAGCGCGAAGAACCCGCCGTACGCAGCGTCGACGTGCACGCGCACGCCGTACTGCTCGCGGAACGAGACCGCCCGCGCGACGTCGTCCAGCGTCCCCGTGCCGGTCGTGCCCGCGGTCACGACGATCGTGCCGACGCCGCCGGAGCGGCACAGCCCTTCAACGTGATCGAGGTCGATCCGCCCGGCCGTGTCCGCCGGTGCCTCGATCCCCTGCACGCCGAGCACGGCGCACATGCGGGAGTGCGTGTAGTGCGCGTTCGCCCCGTGGACGACGGCCTTGTCCGGGTGCAGCTCGCGCGCCACCCACAGCGCCTCGAGGTTCGCGATCGTGCCCGAGGAGGTCAGGTGCCCGAGCGCATCCTCCGGAAAGCCGAACATGCGCGCGAGCCACTCGACGACCTCGATCTCCATCGCGCTCGTCGCGGGCCCGCCGTCCAGCGCGTGGTTGTTGGTGTTCACGTGCAGCGCCGCCGTGTACGCCGCGATCGCGACCGGATGCGGCGGCTTGAGCATCTGCCCCGCGTAGCGCGGGTGGTGGAACGGGTAGTTCGAGCCCATCCGCTCCACGAACTCGCCCCACGCGGCCTCGAACCGCGCCGGGTCCGGAGTCAGCGACGGATGCGGCGGAGCCGGCTCACGCCAGCCCGCGACGGCGTCGAGCGCACGCGAGACGTAGTCCATACACCGCTAGTCTGCCGGGCATGGCCACGATCTCCTTCGCCCGTGGGGCGCCGTCGCTCGACATCGTTGATGTGGAAGGCCTCAAGGAGGCCGCGAAGCTCGCGTTCGAGCAGGATCCGGCCGGGACGACGGCCTACGGGACGAGCGTCGGCTACGTGCCGCTGCGCGAGTGGATCGCGGAGCAGCACGGCGTCGCCGTCGAGCAGGTCCTCGTCACCAACGGCTCCATGCAGGCCGACGCGTTCCTGTTCGAGCTGCTCGTGCAGCCGGGCGACGCGGTGATCGTCGAGAACCCGACCTACGACCGCACGCTGCTGAACCTGCGGGCTCGCGGCGCGGACGTGCACATGGTCGAGCTCGAGGCCGACGGCATCAGCATCGAGGCGCTGGAGAACGTGCTCGCCACGGGCCTGCGCCCGAAGCTCGCGCACATCATCCCGAACTTCCAGAACCCGGCCGGCTACACGCTCTCCGCGGAGAAGCGCGCGAAGCTGCTGGCGCTCGCGGCCAAGCACGACTTCACGATCTTCGAGGACGACCCGTACGTGTCGATCCGCTTCGAGGGCGAGCCGATCGCGAGCATGTTCTCCCAGGACCAGGACGGCAAGGTCGTCTACGCGTCCTCGTTCTCGAAGACCGTCTGCCCGGGCATCCGCGTCGGCTACCTGGTCGGCCCGCAGGCCGTGATCAAGCAGATCCAGACGCTCGCGACGAACACGTACATCTCGCCGAACATGGTCAGCCAGTCGATCGTGAACCAGTTCGCGCGCTCCGGGCGCATGGACGGCGCGATCGAGACGGTCAAGACCAACCTGAAGGCGCGCAAGGACGCGGTGGTCAGCGCGCTCCAGCGCGAGATCCCCGAGGCGCAGTTCGCCAACCCGTCCGGCGGCTACTTCATGTGGGTCGAGCTGCCCGAGGGCGTCGACGCGGCCGAGCTCGAGAAGGCCGCGGCCCAGCGCGAGGTGCAGTTCGTCAAGGGCAGCGACTTCGGCGGCTCCGCCAACACGCTCCGCCTCGCCTACTCGGGCGTCACGCCGGAGCAGATCGACGAGGGCATCACGAAGCTCGCGGACGCGCTCCGCTCCCTTGGAGTCGCAGCTTCATAGGTACGGCCAGGACCCCTCGCAGTACGGCGTGCTGTACGGCGAGGGGCCCGTTGCCGTGCTCATCCACGGTGGGTTCTGGAAGGCGCAGTACGGCCTCGATCTGATGGAGCCGCTGGCGCACGACCTCGCGGCGCGCGGCTGGGCGGCGTGGAACATCGAGTACCGCCGGATCGGCAACGGCGGCGGGGTGCCGGAGACGCTGGACGACGTCTGCGCCGCGATCGAGAAGCTGGACGACCTGCCCGTGGACCGCTCGCGCGTCGTCGCGATCGGGCACAGCGCCGGCGGCCATCTCGCGGCCTACGCCGCCACCCGCGTGCGGGTGACGGGCGTGGTCTCCCAGGCGGGCGTGCTGGATCTGCAGCGCGCGCGGGAGCTGCGGCTCTCCAACGGGATCGTCGACACGTTCCTGGGCGAGCATCCGACCAGCGTCGCGTCGCCGATCGAGCGGTTGCCGCTCGGCGTGCCGACGTTGCTCACGCACGGCGGCCTGGACGACATCGTCCCGGTGGAGATCTCACAGCGCTTCGCCGAGGCTTCGGGCGCCAGCCTCATCGTCGAGCCCGACGAGGACCACTTCGGCCACATCGACCCGGACAACCCGTTGTGGAAGGCGGTGCTGGCATGGCTGTGACCCGCGAGGACGCGCTGCAGCTGGACGCACGCGATCCCCTCGCCCCGTTCCGCGAGCGCTTCGTGATCGAGGATGCGCATCGCCTCTACCTGGACGGCAACTCGCTCGGCCGACTGCCGAAGGGCACTCGCGAACGACTGCACCGCGTGATCGACCAGTGGGGCTCAGAGCTCGTCGGCGGCTGGCACGACTGGATCGACGCCCCCACCCGCACCGGCGACGCGCTCGCCGAGGTCCTGGGCGCACAGCCCGGCACGATCCTCGTCGCCGACAGCGTCACGGTGAACCTGTTCAAGCTCGTCAACGCGGTCCTCGACGCGCGGCCGGAGCTCACGCACCTGGCGACCGACCAGGACAACTTCCCGACCGACCGCTACGTGCTCGAGGGGATCGCGAAGGCCCGCGGGCTGGAGCTGACGATCTTCGAAGTCGACCCGCTGCTCGGCCCGCAACCGTCCGACGTCCCCGACGGCGCGCTCACGGTCCTCAGCCACGTCGCCTACCGGTCGGGCGCGCTCGCGGACATCGCCGCCTTCCCCAACGACCGCCTCATCTGGGACCTCAGCCACTCGGCCGGCTCCGTTCCCGTCGAGCTGGAGGCGAAGGGCGTCCGGTACGCCGTCGGCTGCACCTACAAGTACCTCAACGCCGGTCCGGGCGCGACGGGCTACCTCTACGTGCGCGAGCCCGAGACGCTCGTCACCCCGATCCAGGGCTGGTTCGGCCAGGCGCGCCAGTTCGAGATGGAGCGCCCGTACGAGCCCGCGCCCGGCATCTCCCGCTTCCTCGCGGGCACGCCGCCGATCCTCGTCCTGGCCGCCGTCGAGGAGGGCGTGCGGATCACCGCCGAGGCCGGCATCGAGGCGCTGCGCGAGAAATCGGTCGCCCAGACCGAGCTGCTGATCGCGCTGCACGACCAGTGGCTCGCGCCGCTCGGCTTCACGGTCGGCACGCCGCGCGAGCCGCACCTGCGCGGCTCGCACGTCAGCCTCCGGCACCCCGAGGCCTGGCCGATCTGCAAGGCGCTGATCGAGCACGCCGACGTCATCCCGGACTTCCGCGGCCCGGACTCCGTGCGCCTCGGCATCGCGCCGCTCTACACGCGCTTCGTCGACGTCTACGACGCGCTGGACCGCCTCCGGGACCTCGTCGAGCGCGGCGTGCACCGCGAGGTCGACGCCAGCGTGTCGCGTGTGACCTAGGCCATGGCCTCTTCCGTGCGGCGCTGCATCTCGGCCTCGTCCATGTCCTCGATGTGCGTGCAGATCATCCAGCGGTGGCCGTACGGGTCGCGCAGCGAACACGCGCGGTCGCCGTGGAAGGTGTCGTTCGGCTCGTTGACGCCGGTCGCGCCCGCCTCGACCGCCTGCGCATAGAGCGCGTCGGTGTCCTCGGTGTAGATCATCAGCGCAACCGGCACGGGCTGGTCAGCGGTCGGCGCGACGGACCCGAACTCCGGGAACGAGTCGCTCACGCACACGATCGAGGTCCCGATCCGGAGCTCGGAGTGCATGAGCTTGCCGCCCATGACCAGCTTGAGCCGGACCTCGGCGCCGAACGCGCGCTCGTAGAACCCCAGCGCCTCGACGCCGCCTTCGACGGCCAGCACGGGCGTGACGGTGTGGAATCCCTCGGGAATGGGCTTGACGGAAGACATGCCGCCACGCTAAGCCGCCGCAAAGCGCGCGTATTGTAAGAACGCGACATGGACGTGGAGAGCCGGGGCATCCTGCGGCCCGAGGAAGCGCGCCGCCACTTCGACCTCCGGCGCGTGCCGCCGTCCGCCGACCTCGCGCACCTGATCGACCGCCACTGGGTCGTCGAGTGGGATCTGACGGAGCCGTACACCGTCGAGATCGTCACCCACCCGAGCGTGAACCTCACCTTCGAGCCCGACGGCGGCTGGATCACCGGCGTCTTCACGGAGCGCTGGCAGCGCGAGCTGACCGGCTCGGGCCACGTGATCGCGACCAAGTTCCGCCCCGGCGGCTTCCATCCCTTCCACCCCGTGTCCGCGCACACGCTGACGAACCAGGTGCTCGCCACCGACGCGGTGTTCGGCCCGTTCAAGCCCACGTCGTTCGCGGAGCTCGAGGACGGCCTGCGCACCCACGGCTGGACCGACGACCCGCGCGTGGACGAGATCGTCGAGCTGCACGCCGCGATGCTGCGCGACCCGAGCATCACCCGCGTCGAGCACCTGTGCGCCCACGCCGGCTACTCCCCGCGCACGCTCCAGCGCCTCTTCCGCGAGTACGTCGGCGTCACCCCGAAGTGGGTCCTGGACCGCATCCGCCTGCACGAGGCCGCCGAGCGGATGGCCGACGGCAACGCCGACTGGGCGAGCATGGCGCTCGACCTCGGCTACTTCGACCAGGCGCACTTCATCAAGGCGTTCAAGGCCGTCGTCGGCCGCTCGCCCGCCGCGTACGCGATTGGGTGCAGAACGCAACCACTCGCGTCCACCATTGGTACATAGACGCAACGCGGCGGTCACATGCGGACCGCCGCGACCCGAAAGGGTCTGAGGGTCCCTGAAGGCGGCTGGAAGCTGCCTTCGAGAACTAGGAGCTCCCTTGCCCCAGTTGCTTCTCACGCGGCGGCGCGCAACCGCCGCGGCGGTCGTCGGCGCACTCGCGCTGGCCGCACCCGCGTCCGCGGAGCCGGTGAAGGCCGGCCCGGCGGTCCCGGACGAGCTGGCGGTGTTCACCGTCGGCGGCGCGCTCGTCTCACCCGGCTTCTACAGCACCGACGGCATCGCGCTGCACCGCGTTTCTACGACGGACGGCGCCTACCGCGGCCGGATCACGTTCCCCGCCACGGGCGACACACCGCTGACCGTCATCACCTCCGGCGCGACCGCCCGGATCGGCGCGCTCGAGCGCTCCGTCGACGGCAGGACGCTCAACTTCCCCGCCGCCGCCGTCCCCGCCGGGTCGAGCTCGTTCGTCGCCATGTCCGCGTGGAACTCGGTGCGCGTGAACGCCGACGGCACGACCGGCCAGGTGCCGTGGGGCACGGGCTGGGTCCCGTCGATCGGCCAGGACGTGCTCGCGTCGGCGACAGTGGACAACTCCCGCTACTGGGTCGCCGCATACTCGGACCGCCCGTTCGGCACGATCGCCCCGGGCGAGAGCGCGATCACGTCGGTCGCCACCACGAGCGCGCTCACTCCGGCGTGGAACGTCGAGATCGCCGACAACACGCTCTACGGCTTCAGCAACGACGGCCTGCTGCGCCTGCCCGGCGGCGGCCTGCCGACCGCGGCGAGCACGGCCGAGCCTGAGCTCGTCCAGCGCATCAGCGGCGCGTTCGACGGTGCCTTCGTGGACACCGACGGCGTCGGTGGCAGTGACACGCTGTATGTCTCACGCGGCGTGCGCGGCCTGTTCAAGTACGTGCGCTCGGGCGACGCCTGGGTCCAGCGCGGCTACGTGACCGGCAACTTCGCGCACGTGACCGCGCGCGCCGTCGCCGGCGCGGTCGAGATCTTCGCGAGCGCGACCACCAACGCGGTCGTCACGAAGACCGTCGACACGGCCGAGGCCGGCGCGGAGCTGGTCACCACCGGCCCGACGACGATCGGCCGCGCCCCCTCGGGCCTGCGTTACACCGGTGTCGCGTTCGCGCCGGGCACCGGCTTCCCGGCCGACAGCACGCCGTACCCCGCCGCGCCGCCGACCATCACCACGGCGACGACGACGGTCGACACGAACCTGGAAGCGCCCAGCAAGGCGACGGTGGCGATCGAGGTCAGTGACCCGAACACGCCGGTGTCCGAGCTGACGGTCACGGCCACGTCCAACAACGCCGCGTCGCTCCCGAGCGACCGCATCACGCTCGGCGGCACGGGCCACACGCGGACGGCGACGTTCGACCCGGTCGCGATCGGCTCGGCCGTTGTGACGTTCACGGTCAAGGCCGGTGACGACACGCGCACCGTCGCCGTGACCGTGCGCACCACCGGCCCGGCCCCGGACCCGACCGCGCACTACTACAGCGGCGCGGTCGACCTCTCGGCCAACCTGGACGTCGGCGGCGACTACTTCCTCGGCATCTCCGACGAGGTCAACACCGTCCACCTGTTCAAGAAGGGCGTCTCGGGCGGTCCGATCACCTCTTGGAGCGACGGCTTCCCGGGCGGCGAGACGGACTTCGAGGGCGTCACGCGCTTCGGCAACACGGTCGTGTGGTCGGGCTCGCACGGCAACAACCGCTCCGGCTCGGCCCGTCCCGAGCGACGCTTCCTCGCGTTCCAGACGATCAGCGGTTCCGGCGGCGCCGTCGACCTCAACTGGTCGCACTCCTACACGCGGCTGTGGCAGCAGTGGAAGGACTGGGACGCGGCCAACGGCCATGGCCTCGGCGCCAACCACCTGAAGTTCGCCGCCGCGACGCGCCCGGGCCTGATCCCGAACGCGCCGAACGGCTTCAACGTCGAGGGCCTGACGATGGCGCCGGGCTCGCAGAGCGTCGCCTGGTTCGGCATGCGCGCCCCCACCATCACCGGTGCCGACGGCATCGAGCGCGCGCTCATCCTGCCCGTCAACAACATCGACAAGCTGACGGACAACAGCGTCAACGCCGAGCTCGGCCAGCCGGTCCTCCTCGACCTGGGTGGCCGCTCGATCCGCGACATCGCCAAGAACGCGAAGGACCAGTACCTGATCTCCGCGGGCACGGGCGACACGGACGACTCGATCAAGAACTGGGCGCTCTACACGTGGGACGGCAACGTCGACCACACGCCGCAGCTGGTCAAGGTGCTGCCGACCGACGAGTCGCGCATCGGCGCCTGGGAGGGCATCGCCGAGCTGCCGGCCGACCTGGTCGCCGGCAGCCGCGTCCTGATGACCGCCGACTCCGGTGACACGGGCCTCGGCAAGTCCTACGGCCAGTACGTGACGCTGGACGCGCCGCATCCCGCTCCGGCGCTGGTGACCGGCATCACCGCCACGGCCAAGCCGGGCGCGATCGACCTGCGCTGGGACGCGTCCGACCGCGCGACCGCCTACTACATCACCGTCAAGGACGCGGCCGGCGTCGACGCCCCGGGCACGCCGAAGATCGTCACCGGCACGAGCGCGACGCTGGAGCCGCTCACCGCCGGTACCGAGTACACCGTCAACGTGCGCGCGCAGAACGAGGCCACGCGCACCGCCAACGGGACGTCGGTGAAGGCGACGCCGACGCAGGGCGCGCGGATCGCCACGACGATCAAGGTCGAGCTCGTCGGCGAGCCCGTCGTGGGCCAGCCGCTCAAGCTCGTCGCGACTTTGAGCGACCCGGCCGCCACCGGCACGATCCACCTGTACGACAACTTCACGTCCGTCCGCGGTCCGAACAACCTCTACGACCTCCCGGTCGTCGATGGCAAGGTCGAGGCCGACATCACCGACCAGACCGGCTCCGGTGTGCGCTCGTACCGCGCGGAGTTCACGTCCTCGAACCCGGAGAACTTCCTGTCCTCGCAGTCGACGATCACGCCGTTCGTCGACTTCCGGCCGATCCAGCCGGCGCTGAAGCTCGTCTCGATCACCGGCGACCGCGTCGCGGGTCAGCCCTTGACGCTCAAGTTCCAGCTGGACGGCTACACCAAGCAGGACATCTACCCGGGCCCGAGCGGGCTGCCGGTCGACGTCCGATCACGCGTGAACGGGGCCACGAACCTCACGTCACTGGGCAGCCCGTACGTCGACGAGGCCACCGGCGTGGCCACGCTGACGACGACGCAGCTGGCGGCGGGCAAGCACCGCATTAGCGGCTACGTCGGCAACTTCACGTCGGGCGTGACGTCCATGGCGACCGACGAGATCCCGCTCGAGATCGCTCCGGCGGGCTCGCCCGCGCCGGCCGAGCGGGCGATCAAGCGCCCGAAGCTGTTCCTGTCGGTCTCCGGCACGCGCATCGACGGCAAGCCCGTCACGCTGACCGCGCGCGTCTCGGACCCGACGCTCCAGGGGACGGTGTACTTCGAGCAGTGGGGTTGGCAGGCGCTCGGCAACGCGCCGATCGTGAACGGCATCGCGACCTGGACCGGCAACATCTCCAGCACCCAGCCGCAGCTCATGGCGCGCTTCGAGCCGGCGGCCGACCGCGACACGACCGCTTCGGCGGTCTCCCCGGGCATCGCCTGGGTGGCCGGCTCCGGCGCGGCGCTGCCGGACCGCCCGGCGACGGCCACGACGACGACGCTCGCCGTCGAGGGCTCGCGCGTCGTCGGTGAGCCGCTGACGGCGAAGGTCACGGTCGCCCCGACCGTCGTCACGCCGTTCACCGTGCGCGACCAGCACGGCTACGTCGAGCTCGTCGACGGCGGCCAGGTCCTCGATCTGGCCCGTGTGATCGCGGGCAAGGCCGAGCTCGACCTCAGTGGCCTCGGCGCGGGCTCGCACTCGCTCGTCGCCCGCTACGTCTCCACCGACGAGCTCAAGTCGACGGGCTCGGCGTCCGCCGCCGTCCCGGTCGCGATCACGGTCGAGAGCAAGACCGAGGCGCCGGTCGGCGGCACGGTCGGCGCGACGCTCGCGCTCACGCTCGGCGCGCCGGCGAGCTTCCCCGCGTTCATCCCGGGCGTGGAGAAGGAGTACACGGCGACCACGAAGGCGACCGTCATCAGCACCGCCGGTGACGCGACGCTGACCGTGAGCGACCCTGGCCACCTCACCAACGGCGCGTTCAGCCTCCCGCAGCCGCTGCGGGTCGAGCTGGGCCGCACCGCCTGGACCGGCCCGGTCTCCAACGAGGACGTGCCGGTCACGTTCAAGCAGGCGATCGGGGCGAACGACGCACTGCGCACGGGCACCTACAGCAAGACGCTGACCTTCACCCTCAGCACGACCACGCCGTGACGCGAGCGAGCGCGTGGGCGCCTTCGGGCGCCTACGCGCTCAGCGCGTCGTCCAGCGTCGGGTAGGTCGGGTACGCCTTGTCCAGCCCGGTGATCGACAGCATCCGCGAGATCGAGGAGCCGGGCGCGATCACCAGCCGCAGCTTGAGCTGACGGCCGCGCAGCTCGTCCCCGAGCGAGAACATCAGGTTGATGCCGGCGCTGTCGAGGTAGGTCGTCGGCGACAGGTCGACCACCAGCACGGACGAGCGGTTCGTGACCAGGCCGCGGAGCGCGACGCCGATCTCGGCCACGTTGGACGCGTCCACCTCGCCGTGCACGACGGCGACCGGCAGCTCGCCGTGCCACTGCGCGGCCACCCGAGCAAGGTCGGTCATGCCGCCTCCCGCCCGAGCGTGCGGCGCAGCTCCACGCGGGTTCCCTGCTCGTCCTGGGTCACGTCCACGGATTCCATCAAGGCCCGCATCATCGAGATTCCGCGGCCGCGATGCGTTCCGCGTGGCTCGCGCCAGCTGCCGCGATCACTGACGACGACGCGGATCACGCCCTGCTCATGCTCGGCGGTGACGTCGTAGGTGGCGGCGCCGGGGGCGTAGGCGTGCTCGACGGCGTTCGCCGACGCTTCCTGGACGGCGACCACGATGTCGTAGATCTCGTCCTCGGCCGCGCCCCAGCGCCCGAGCCAGCGGCGCAGGAGCGGGCGCATCGCGGGCAGCGTCTCCGCGGAGGCGGGCCACGTCGTGCGCAGCGTGTCCGGCAGCAGCTGGAGCCGGGCGCCGAGCACCGCGACGTCATCGTCGGCCGGCGAGCCGCGGACCTCGCCGTCGGCGACGGTCTGGCACAGCTCGACGAGATCGCCCGCCCCCGCGAGCAGCGTCCGCAGCCGCTCCAAGCCCGCCTCGATCCCTTCGCCCCGGACCTCGACGGCGCCGTCCGTCGCGAGCAGCAGCGTGCTCCCGGCCGGGAAGTCGAAGGTGGTCTCGCGGTAGGTGGAGACGCTCGAGACGCCCAACGGCGGGCCACCGTCGACCGCCAGCACCGCCGTCTCCCCGCGCGGCGCACGCACCAGCGGGGGCAGGTGGCCGGCGCTGACGAGCGTCACCTGCTCGCGCTCGAGGTCCAGCACGACGTAGGTCAGCGTCGTCATCTGGCGCTGGCCGAGCGTGAGCAGGAGCCGGTTCAGCCGGTCCACGACGCCCGCCGGCGTATGGCCGTCGAGCGCGTAGGCGCGCAGGCCCGTCCGCATCTGCGCCATCAACGCGGCCGCGCCGATGCCGTGCCCCATCACGTCGCCGACCACGAGCGCGAGCCCGCCCCGCCCGAGCGTGAACGCGTCGTACCAGTCGCCGCCGATGCCGCCGCGCCGGACGGCCGGGCGGTAGCGGGCCGCGAGCTCCAGGCCCGGGACCTCCGGCAGCGCCTCGGGCACGAGGCTGCGCTGGAGCGCCTCGACCACGCCGCGCTGGTGGAACAGCCGCGCGCGCTCGATGGCGGTCGCGGCGCGGTCCGCGGCCAGCTGGAGCAGCTCCGTGTCGGCCGCGTCGAAGATGCGCGGGTGCAGCGTGCCGACGTGCAGCACGCCGATCACCTGGTCCTCGACCAGCAGCGGGACGCCGAGCATCGAGCGGATGCCCTTCTCGCGCAGGATCGGGTTGAGGATGTCGGCGTGGTCGACGTCCTCGATCGTGATCGCGCGCCGCTCGGCGGCGATCCGGCCCGCGAAGCCGCGCCCGACCGGGATCCGGACGCCCTGCTCGACCTCCTCCTCGATCCCCTTGGCGGCGGTCGCGAGCAGAGAGTCGCCGCCTTCCTCGAGCAGCAGGAACGCGGCGGTGTCCGAGTCCAGGATCTCCGCGATCCGCTGCAGGAGCTCGTTGAGCAGCTGCTCGAGCGGCAGGTAGCCGATCCCGACGTCGGTGACGCGCTGGAGCGCCTGCAGCTTGCGCAGCGTCTCGAGCAGTTCGTCGAGTGAAGGCTGCGGCACGGAGCGCGGATGTTAAACGCTAGGGCGAGAAGACGAGCACGATGTAGACGAAGAAGACGAGCAGGTGCACCGCACCTTCGAGTACGGTCGTGCGCGGTCCGGAGAACGTCACCACGCTCAGCAGCAGCGTGAGCGAGACAAGCACCATCCCGGTCGGGTCGAGGCCGAGGATCACCTGCTCGCCCGTGATGAGGCCGATCGTGAGCACGGCCGGGAGCGTCAGGCCGAGCGTGGACAGGCAGGCGCCGAGGCACAGGTTGACCGTGCGCTGGAGCTGGTTCTTGGACGCGGCCTTCAGCGCGCTGATGCCCTCCGGCGTGAAGACGATCAGCGCGATCAGCACACCGCTGAGCGCGATCGGCGCGCCGATGAGCTCGATCTCGGCCTTGACGACCTTGTCCAGGCTCTTGGAGAGCAGCACGATCGGGAGCGCGCCCGCCAGCAGCAGCACGACCCACTTGCCGATCGTGCGCGGGTTGGGCTCCTCGATCTCGTGCTCGTCGGACGGACCGTGCACGAACAGGTCGCGGTGGCGGCCGGTCTGGATCTTGAGGAAGAAGACGTACAGGACGATCGTCGCCCCGGCGAACAGGATCGCCTGCGGCGTGGTCAGCGTCGGCGCGTCGGTCGAGGTCGTGACCGACGGCATGATCAGCGCGATCACGCCGAGCGGGATGATCACGCTCAGGAACGCGGAGGCGCCGGGGAGGCTGTAGTCCTGCTCGTGGTGCTTGAGGCCACCGACCACCAGCGACAGGCCGATGACGCCGTTGAGCACGATCATCATCACCGCGAACATCGTGTCCCGGCCGACCGTCGGCGCGTCGCCCCCGAGCATCACGGCGCTGATCAGCATCACCTCGATGCCGACGATGCTGAGCGTGAGGATCAGCGTGCCGAACGGCTCGCCGAGCATCTCCGCGAGGTGGTCGGCGGCGACGATGACGCCGAACGCGCACCAGAGGATCACGCCCAGGATCCACGCGAACAGCAGGAGCCCGATCGGCACCGAGTCCAGGTTGCTCTTCGACAGCAGGCTGTCCCCGAAGAACTGGAAGGCCAGGACGGTGCCCCAGCCGGCGATGAGGTGCTTCATCGCGCGAGCTCCTTGAACGTGGGGGCGACGATGTCCCAGTCGCTCGTCGGCTCCGTGTCCTCGGTCGGCCGCGGCACGAACGCCGTGCGCAGGCCCGCCGCGCGCGCCGCGTGCAGGTCGTCGTTGTGCGCGGCGACCATGCACACCTCGTCGTAGTCGAGGCCCAGCGCGTCGGCGCTGGCCCGGTACACGAGCGGATCGGGCTTGTAGGCGCGTGCGAGCTCGGCCCCGAGGATCGCGTCCCACGGCAGCCCCGCGTACTTGGCAAGGTTGACGGACTGGGCGATGTGACCGTTCGAGCAGGGCGCGATGATGTGGGTCTCCTTGAGCTGGGTCAGGCCTTCCACGACGTCCGGCCACGGGTCGAGCCTGTGCCATGCCTTGACCAGCGTGCGGCGATAGCGCTCTGGGAGATCGTTACCCAGCTCGTCCAGGACTATGTCGAGCCCGATCCGGTGCAGGACGTCGAGGTTCACCCACGGGCGACGGCCGGAGCGGACGGTCTCCAGCTGCGGCTGGTACTGCTCGCGCCACAGGTCGGCGGTCTCCTCCGGCAGCCCGAAGCGCGCCGTGTGGCGGATCATGCTGCCGCGCCAGTCGACCGTCGTGCCGAACGCGTCGAAGATCAGCGCCTTCACGCCTTCATACTGACGAGTCATGGAGCAGTCGCGGCTGTTGACGGGGGCGGACGCTTGGTCGCTGCACGCGGCGCCGGAGCTGGGCCTTCGCCGGATCGTGGTGTCGGACGGCCCGGCCGGGGTGCGGGGCGAGACGTGGGACGAGCGCTCCCCATCGGCGAACGTTCCCTCACCGACCGCGCTGGCGGCGTCATGGGACGTCGCCCGCGTCGAGCGACTGGGCCGGCTGCTCGCCTACGAGTGCCGCCGCAAGGGCGTCGACGTGCTGCTCGCGCCGACCGTCAACCTGCACCGCACGCCGTTCGGCGGCCGCCACTTCGAGTGCTTCTCGGAGGACCCGTACCTGACCGGCGCGATCGGCGCCGCCTTCGTGCGCGGGCTCCAGGCCGAGGGCGTCGCCGCCACCGTCAAGCACTTCGTCGCCAACGACTCCGAGACGGAGCGCTTCACGCTCGACGCGATCGTGGACGAGCGGGTGCTGCGCGAGCTCTACCTGCTCCCCTTCGAGCTGATCGTGGCCGAGGGCCCGTGGGCGGTGATGTCCTCCTACAACGCCGTCAACGGCTTCACGATGAGCGAGTCGCCGCTCGTGCAGTCGGTGCTGCGCGACGAGTGGGGCTTCGACGGCCTCGTGATGTCCGACTGGGGCGCGGCCCGCAGCGCGAACGCCGACGTGGACCTCGCGATGCCCGGCCCGAACAGCGCGCTCGCGCCCGACGCGGCCGGCGTCGAGACGCGCCTCGCCCGCATCCTCCAGCTGGCCGAGCGCGTCGGCGCGCGCGACGCGACCGCCGGCGGCCCGCCGGCCGCTACCACGGCCTCGCCGCCC
>NZ_JAPDDP010000038.1 GCF_027587195.1 Solirubrobacter phytolaccae
TGGCCTCCGACTTGCCCGGCCCGGCGCGCGCGGCCCGCCAGGCGCGGCGCGACTACGCGGCGCCCAGGGCCGCGAGCAGCCGCGTCGTCGCGGCCTCGTCGCGCAAAGTCACGCGGACGTGGCGGTCTGAGCCCCATGCGCTGCCCGGCGCGACGTAGATGCGCGCCGCGGCCAGCGCTTCGGCGTTTGCTTCGAGCCAGACGTAGGGACCGACACCGTCGACGACCCGTGGGCCCAACGCGTCGACCAAACGCGCGCGTTCGCGCTCGACCTGCTCGCGTCGGCGGGCCACGCCGGGCGCGCCGTTCTCCACCGCCCAGAGCGCGCCCGCGACGGCGGCCGCGCCCACGCCGAGCACGGGCGCCAGGGGCAACTCGACGCCCGTGCCGACGATCGCGTAGCCCACTCGGAAGCCGGCCATCGCGTGCGCCTTCGAGAACGAGCGGACCTGGATCACGCGCGGGTGGTCCACGATCTCCGCGCCGCCCGGGAGGAAGTCGGCGAGCGCCTCGTCGACGATCAGCCAGTCGTCGCCCGGCTCGAGCGCGGCGACGGCGCCGGTCGGGTCCGCGGGACGCGTGAGGACCGTCGTGCGGCCCGGCTCCGCGCGCTCGACCGGTACGGGTCGCGCGCCCGCCTCCTCGACGAGCGCCGGCAGCCACTGCCAGCCGGGCCAGACCAGCGCGACCTCGCCCGTCGCGACCGCGCGCACCGCGGCGCGCAGGAGCTCGCTCGCGCCGTGGCCGACGACGACCCGCGCGGGATCCACGTCGTGCGAGGCGGCGATCGCCTGCCGCAGCGGCCCCACGTCCGGGTACTCGTTGACCGCGCGGCGCAACGCGAACGTCGCGGCGTTGACGATCTCCGGATGCGGCGGGCCGTGCCAGGCCGCTCCGCTCAGGTCCAAGGCCGGTTGCTCGACCACGTCGCGCGCCCGCTCGTCGTCGCGCCGGGCGCGCAGCTCGGCGGAGACCTCGTCCGGGGAGAGCTCGTCGAACTGCCGGTAGTAGCCGAAGAGCTTGCGCATCAGCCGGGCGCGAGCGAGGGCGCCGGACCTTCGAGCACGAGGAACCAGACGCCGAAGGCGATCAGCGCGACCACGGCGGTGACGGCGAAGATCCGGGCCACCAGCCCCTCGCGCTGGTCGTGACCGGCGGCACGGCGCAGCAGTCGCCACACGCGATCCAGGCGATTGGCCAGCGCCAGCGTCACCAGCAGCGACGCCAGGATCCCGAAGAACGCGACGACGATCCCGAGGAAGTCGTTGTCGGCGTGGTAGGAGACCTGCGACGCGATCCACAGCCAGGCCACCGGCTGCGGTCCCCACACCGACAGGCACAGCAGCGTCTCGACCACGAGCACGAGGAACGCGAGCAGCCCGTCCAACCGCCGGCGACCGGCGCCGCCGCGCTGAGGATCGCCGCGGTAGTGCAGCGGCCCGGTACCCGGACGGCGCCCGATGAAGAGCCCGCCCGTGTCCGTCGGATCGTTGCGCGCCACGACGCTGAGGATACGATCAACGACCGCGTGAGCCGGCACAACAAGAGCAAGCGCCGGGCCCGCTCGAAGGCGACCGCGCCGCAGGTGCCGCCGCGGCCGCCGCGGCGCGTCGACGAGCGTCCGGACCGGGTCAACGCGCCCTGGCATCCGTTCCCGCTGGTCGAGATCAGCGTCCTGATCGGGATCGTCTGCATCGTCCTCGGGCTCTTCCGCACCGACGAGACGGGTGGTCGCGTGCTGCTCGCGCTGGGCGTCGCCCTCGGCGCGCTCGGCGGGCTGGACACCAGCCTCCGCGAGCACTTCGCCGGCTACCGGTCGCACGCGCTCGTGCTGGCGGCGTTCCCGGCGGTCGCGACCGCCGCGATCATCGGCCTCGCGCACGCCCCGCTGTACGTGATCGTGCCCGTGATGCTGGGCGTCTTCCTGGTGGCGTTCGTCGCCCTCAGACGCGTCTGGGAGCACAAGCAGCGCGTGCCCGCGTAAACGAAGCGCCTATCCTTCCGCCGCGTGTCGGACGACAAGCGCATGCGGCTGCGTGGGTTGCACCACGTCACCGCCATCAGCAGCGACATCGAGCGCACCATCGCGTTCTACCGCGACACGCTCGGCCTGCCGATCGTGCACGACGCCGTTTCGGATGACGACCCGGATGCCCGCCACGTGTGGGTCGACGCCGGCGACGGCAGCTACCTGAGCTTCATGGAGTACGCCAGCCTGCCCGAGGGCGTCGTGGGCACGGGCTCGACGCATCACTTCGCGCTCCGCGTGGAGACGAGCGACGAGCAGGAGGCGTGGCGCGACTATCTGCGCGAACGCGACGTCGACTGCACCGACGTGCTCGACCGTGGCTCGTTCCGCTCGATCTACATCCGCGATCCCGACGGCCACGTCGTGGAGATCGCCACCGCCGGGCCCGGCTTCGGTGCCGGCGGGCCGTCCGCGTAACGGACGAGCTCGCCGACACCGCAACCTTCCTAGGCCGCCATGCGGTCCTGGTCGCCCGTGAGGCGACCGGCCAGCTCTTTGCGCTGACGCTCGGTCATCGAGCCGATGGTCTTGGTCTCGAGCATCGAGATCGAGGTCAGGAACCGCCGGCAGCGCGAGCGCCCCCAGCGATGCTGGCTCATCAGCAGATCCGCGATGTTCATGCTCTCGGCCTCCCACGGGCACTCGAGCACGATTCCGGCAACCGTCGCCTCACCATCCGCCACCTGGCGCTTGAGCTCGGCGCGCGCCAGGCGCACACGGTTGGCCTGCTCCAGCGCCCGCATGTGCTGCGGCGGCGCAGGGGCTATCGCAGATGTTCCCATCGAACCTCCCCGCTAGTAGTCCGCCCGCCGCGATTCAGCAGGCGTCCATTCGTTTTACGTACGTTCGGTCGATCGCGCGCGCAGACCAGTCTGACAACGCCCGACAGCGTCGCCCGACCTCGTCGGCCCGTTGAGTGTCCCGATCAACGGGCCCCGCGTGCAGCATCCAACCGAGTCAGCAGGCTAGCCGCGCTGCACCCGATCCGGCAACGCTCAACCACCCTCAAAATCAGCAAAGAGCATGGTTTTTAGTCGCGATGTAACCGTCCGGTGAATGTGCTATGCGCCTGGTGCGGGCAGCGCGCCATGCTCGGATTCGAATTTCTGCTTGACGTTTTCGAACGCGTCCAGCGCTCGGTCGAGCACGGCCTTGTCGTGGGTGGCCATGACGCTCGTCCGCAGCAGCGCGCCGCCGGGCGGGACGGCCGGATGGATGGCGACGTTGACGTACACGCCGGCGTCGTAGAGCGCGCGCCAGAGCAGCACGGCCTTCCAGTCGTCCTCGACGAGGACGGGCACGATCGGCGTGATCGCCGGCTCGCCCCGCACCACCCGGAACCCCAGCGACTCCAGGCCGCGGCTCAGGTACTCGCCGTTGTCAAGCACGCGTGACAGCAGCTCCGGGCCCTCGTCGGAGCGGATGATCCGCAGCGCGGCCAGCGCGGCGCCGACCGCCGCCGGCACGCCCGACGCCGTGAACAGGAACGCTCGCGAGGAGACGCGCAGGAAGTCGATCACCTCGTGCGAGCCGGCGATGAAGCCGCCGCACGACGCGAGGGACTTGCTGAACGTGCCCATGCGCAGGTCCACGTCGGCCTCGACGCCGAACAGCTCCGAGACGCCCGCACCGCGCGCCCCGAGCACGCCGGCCCCGTGCGCCTCGTCGACCATCAGCCGTGCGCCGTAGGCCTTGCACAGCTCGACGATCCGCGGGAGCGGCGCGATGTCGCCCTCCATGGAGAAGACGCCGTCGACGACCACCAGGACGCCGCCACCGTCCTCCACGGCGCGTCCGAGCATCTTCTCCAGGCGATCCAGGCGCCCGTGCTTGAACGGGCGCAGCTTGGCCTTGGAGATCAGGCAGCCGTCGAGGATCGAGGCGTGGTCGGCGCTGTCGACGATCACCGTGTCGCCCGGGCCGAGGATCGTGCCGAGCGTGCCGACGTTGGCCTGGTGGCCGGTCGAGAAGACGATCGCCTCCTCGGTGCCCATCCACTCCGCGAGCTCGGCCTCCAGCTCCAGGTGCAGGTCGAGGGTGCCGTTGAGCAGGCGCGAGCCGGTCAGGCCCGTGCCGTACTTGTCGAGCGCGTCCCGGGCCGCGGCCTGCACGCGCGGGTCGGCGGTGAGGCCGAGGTAGTTGTTGGAGCCGAGCATGATCCGCTCGGCGCCCTCCATCTCCACGATCGGCCCCGCAGGGCCTTCGAGGCGCCTGAAGTAGGGCAGCAGGTCGGCCTCGCGGGCGGCGCGCAGCTGCTCGGCGCGCTCGTGCCCCCGGACCTTCGCGAAGACATCGATGGCTGTCGGCAT
Organism: Solirubrobacter phytolaccae; assembly: GCF_027587195.1. Lineage (GTDB taxonomy): Bacteria > Actinomycetota > Thermoleophilia > Solirubrobacterales > Solirubrobacteraceae > Solirubrobacter > Solirubrobacter phytolaccae. Next base: position 4,338 of record NZ_JAPDDP010000038.1, read on the forward strand.
TGCTAGGGTCCGCCTCCGTGAGCGTGGTCGTCCGTCCGGTCTCCTCTTGGCGAGACCGCCGGGAGTTCGTCGAGCTCCCGTACCGGCTGCACTCTAACTCTCCGGTGTGGGTGCCCCCGTTGCGTCTGGAGCGGCACATCTTCCTGCTGCGCTCGCAGAACCCGCTGTTCAAGCACGGTGACGCGCAGCTGTTCCTCGCCTGGCGCGACGGCCGCGTCGTCGGTCGCATCAGCGCCCAGTTCGACGAGCTCTACAACGCCCAGCACGAAGACCTGACGGGCATGTTCGGCTTCCTGGAGTTCGAGGACGCGCCGGACATCGTCGCGCCGCTGCTGGAGGCCGCCGCCTCGTGGCTGCGGGCCCAGGGCCGCGACCGGATGATCGGCCCGATGGACTTCACGATGAACGACGAGTGCGGCGTGATGGTCGACGGCTTCGAGCGGATGCCGTTCGTCAAGCAGCCCTGGCACCCGCCGTACTACGGGGTCCGGTGCGAGGAGGCGGGGCTCGAGAAGGCCGTGGACCTCTTCATGTACGAGCTCGTGATCTCCGACCGCTCGAAGATCCTGCCGGTCGTCTTCAAGCTCGCCGAGCGCGTCCAGAAGCGGCACAAGATCACGATCCGGCGCATGTCGCGGCGCTCGCTGCGGCGCGACATGGACGCCTTCGCGGCCGTCTACAACGAGGCCTGGAGCGACAACTGGGGCTTCGTGCCGTACACGAAGCCCGACCTGGACGCCTACGCCCAGGAGCACCAGCTCGTCTTCGACCGCAACTGGTACATGGTCGCCGAGACCGAGGAGGGCGAGACCGCCGCGGTCGCGATCACGGTGCCGGACATCAACCAGGTGCTGGTGAAGATGAAGGGCCGCCTGCTGCCCTTCGGCTGGTTCCACTTCCTGCGCAAGAAGTGGATCATCGACCGGGTTCGAGTCGGCTTCCTCGGCGTCAAGCACGCCTACCAGCACACGGGCGTGGCCGCGGCGCTGTACGTCGAGCACTTCGACACCGCCTCGCGCACGCCGCAGAAGTGGGGCGAGATGGGCTGGATCCTGGAGTCCAACCACAACATGAACAAGGCGATGGAGGCGATGGGCGGCCGCGTCGTGCGGCGTTTCCGGGTCTACGAACGGGCCTTGTAAGGTTCCCCTTATGGATCGTTCGGAGTTCTTGAAGGCCTCTCCGCCGATGTTCAAGTCGGGGCTGTTGGACAAGTTCACCCGTGTCCATCACTTCGTCCCGATCGTGATCTTCCTGCCCGCGATCGTCGTGCTCTTCGCGTTCGGCGTCGATCGCCTCGGGCTCTTCCGCTCGCTCGGCTTCGTGGTCGGCGGCTACTTCTTCTGGACGCTCGCCGAGTACTGGATCCACCGCGTGGTGTTCCACTTCGAGCCCGAGTCGGGCGTCGGTGCACGCCTGCACTGGATGGTCCACGGCGTCCATCACGACCATCCGAACGACCCGCTGCGGCTCGTGATGCCGCCGGGCGCCTCGGTGCCGCTGGCGCTGATCTTCTACGCGCTCTTCTGGTTCGTGCTGGGCGCGGACCGCGCGTTCGCCTTCGGCGCCGGCTTCCTCGGCGGTTACCTCGCTTACGACATGATCCACTACGCCCTGCACCACCACACGCCGAAGTCCCGCTTCGGAAAGTGGCTGCGGGAGCTGCATATGCGTCATCACTTCCAGGACGACGAGCGCGGCTTCGGCATCAGCGCCCCGTACTGGGATCGCGTGTTTGGCACGATGCATGTCCGCCGGGGACGGTAGTGTCTCTCCTTCGTGGTTGAGGAAGACGGAGAAGTCGCTGAGGGCGAGGTCGTCGACGGCCTGCCGGTCGTCACGGACGCCGGCGTAGTGCAGGAACCGGCTCCCGCGGGCGCGCTCTCCGTGCCCGGCGTGCAGGCCGCCGCACTGGCAGCAACGGGTTTTGTCGCGGGCGCCGCGACGGTCGCCGTCGTCAAGCGTCACCGCTCCAAGAAGGCGGCGAAGAAGCGCAAGTCGGGCCCACTCGGTGAGATCGTCGGCTCGAACTCGTTCCTCATCGACGTCCACCTGCTCCGCCGCAACTAGTCGTGTTGCAGCCGGCCGCGCACGCCGGACGGGGCGCCGCGCCCGTCCGTGCTCGCCGTCAGAGCGCGTCGCCCGCGGCGCTGCCCGTGCTCGTGCGGGAGGTCGTGGAGCCGCGCTGGCCGCACTTCCGGCTCGGGCCGCCTTCGCTGGACGGCCTCACGCGCCGCCGCGGGAACGGGCTCATCCGGCTGCTGCACGTGGACGGGGCGCCGGTGCTCGTCGCCGTGTCGGGCACGGTGTTCGCGGCCCGCGCGGTGGATGAGGCGTCCGCGCGCGAGGGCATCGCGCGGATGCGCTTCGCGACGGGCATAGACGACGACCTCGCAGAGTTCCACGCCCGCTTCCGCGACGACCCGGTGCTCGGTCGCGCGATCCGCGCGCGGCCGTGGCTGCGCGTGCGACGCAACCCGACGGCGTTCGAGTCGCTCGCGTGGGCGATCACCGAGCAGCTGATCGAGGTCGTCCGCGCCAACGCGATCCAGCGCCGCCTCGTGGCCGCCCACGGGCGCCGCCACGGCCTGTTGCGAGACTCGCCGGAAGCCGAGACCGTCGCGGGCCTCGCCCCGGCGGAGATCGACGCGTGCGGGCTCGCGCCGAAGCGCACGCTGGCGCTGCGCCGGGCCGCGCGCGAAGTCGCCGCGGGAAGGGTCGCGCTCGCGCGCCGGGCGGAAGGAGCGCCCGCGGCGACGGCCACGCCCGCGCGCACCGCCCGGCTGGCCGACGGCCCGCGGGCCGCGCTCGTCGCCGGGGCCCACGGGGCGGACTTCGCCCGGTTGCTGGCGATCCCCGAGATCGGGACGTGGACGGTCGAGATGCTCGCCCTGCACGGGCTCGGGCGCCTCGACGTGGTTCCCGCCGGAGACCTCGGCTACCTCAAGCTGGTCGGCCGGCTGCAGACGGGCAACCCGCGCGCCATCGCCGACGAGGACGAGGTGCGCGGGTTCTTCTCCGCCTACGCGCCGTACGCGGGGATGGCCGCCCAGTACCTCAGCGGTCCCGCGAGGACTCTGCCAGCCCCTCGCCGGGCAGGAACTCGTTGGTCAGCGGGCTCGCCTCGGACGGCGGCCGCGTGAGCAGGTTCTCGCTGCGCATCCAGCGCTCGTAGTTCGCCCACACGATCGGCTCCTGCCAGCCCCAGGGCAGATCCTTCACGTTGGCCGGCGGGGTGATCGTCGTCGGCGCGGCGCGGTCCTCCGGGTCGGGCGGCACCGGGAAGAAGACGGGCAGTGTTGCCTTGATCGCCGCCTCCTGGAGCCCGGCATCCAGCCCCTTGTCGGCCTTGAGCAGCGCGTCCACGCCCGCCTTGGGGTTCTGCTTGAGCAGTCGGTGCCCGGCGGCCGTCGCGCTGAGGAAGCGCCGCAGCCGGGCGGCGCCGGCCTCGTCCAGGTCCTGGCGGCGCGCGACGAAGATCAGCTCGTTGTAGGTCGGCACCCCGATGTCCTCCATGCGCAGGATCGTCGGGTCCTCGTCGCGGCGTTGTAGGTCCACACCCTCGTAGTTCCAGAACGAGCCGAGCGAGGCGTCGGCCTTCTTGGACAGCATCGCCTGCGTGAGGTTGAAGCCGACGTTGATCTCCTTCACGGAGGTCGGGTCCACGTCGGCGTTCGCCAGGATCGTCTTCAGGTACGCGCTCTGGTACGGGATGCCGGACGTCGCGACGTTCTTGCCCGCGAGGTCCTTCGCCGTCTTCACGCCGCCGCTCGGCAGCGCGATCAGCGACGTCAGCGGCTTCTGGACCAGCGCGCCGACGGAGACGATGTCTTCCTGGCCGCTGTCGCGCGCGAGCAGCAGCTCGGGCGTGTAGGAGATCGCCAGGTCGGCCTTGCCCGCGGCAAGCAGCTTCAGCGGCGCGGACGGGTCCGGCGGCGCCTGGAGCTTGACGTCCAGCCCGGCCCGTTGGTACAGCCCCGCGTCGAGCGCGGCGTACAGGCCGGCGTGATCGGCGTTCGGGAAGTAGTCGAGCATCACGGTGAACGGCTCCTGGCGCGGCAGCTCGGAGCCGGTCGGCTCGGCCTTCTCGCCGCATCCGGCAACCGTCACCGCGAGCGCGGCGAGCAACAACAAACGTTTCATGAGACCGTCCTTGGCGACCAGGAGACAACCCGCCGCTCCAGCGCGCTGAACAGCACGTAGAGAGCGACGGCTTCGAAGACCAGCAACGCGGTGGCGGCGAAGACGCGCGCGCTTGCGAGTTGGGCGTTGGCGGTGATGATGAGGTGCCCGAGGCCCGCGGTGGAGCCCGCGGTCTCGGCCAGCACCGCGCCGATCACGGCCACGGCGGCCGCGATCCGGAGCCCGGTGAACCCGGCGGGCAGGGCGGACGGCGCCTCGAGGAAGCGCAGCCGCTGCCAGCGGGAGGTGCCGAGGGCGTTGAGCACCCGGCGCGCGTCGGGGTCGACGTCGCGTAGCCCGTCGGCGACGTTGACGACGACGGGGAAGAAGCAGATCAGCGCCACGACGACGATCTTGGGCGCGAGCCCGAAGCCGAGCGCGAACACGATCAGTGGCGCGAGCACCGGGATCGGCACGGCCTGCGAGCCCACCACGAGCGGACGCAGCGCCCGGTCGAGCATGGGCACGAGGTGCATCGCGACCGCGAGGACGATCCCGAGCACGAGCGCGGCGAGCAGGCCGAACACGACCTCCTGGGTGGTGACCGCGAGGTCGGGCCCGAGGATCGCCCGGTCCTCCCACAGCGAGGTGGCCACGGCGCTCGGCGCGGGCAGCAGCAGCGGGTCCACCCAGCCGGCCTGGCAGATGAGCTCCCAGCCGCCGATCAGCACGGCGAGGACGATGAGCGGCGGGATCACTCGGCCACCCCGAGCGCGGCGAGCGCTCGCTCCCGCAGCTCGACCACCGCTTGTTCCGTGCGCGCACGCGGGCGCGCGAGGGGCACGTCCAGCACCGACACCACGCGCCCCGGCCGCTGGGAGAGCAGCACGACCCGGTCGGCCAGCAACACCGCCTCCTCCACGTCGTGCGTCACCAGCAGCACCGTCCGCGGCTCGCGCGCGAGCGCTTCGGCGAGCCACGTCTGCGCCTGCGTGCGCGTGAGCGCGTCGAGCGCGCCGAACGGCTCGTCCAGGCACAGCAGCGGCCGGCCGGCGAGCAGCGTGCGCAGGAACGCGACGCGCTGGCGCATCCCGCCCGACAGCGTCGCCGGCCGCGCCTTCTCGAAGCCCTCCAGCCCGAACCGCACGAAGTGCGCGTGGGCGGCCTCGCGTGCCGCGGCCTTCGACGCGCCTGCCACGCGCAGCGCGAGCGCCGCGTTGTCCAGCGCGCTCAGCCACGGCAGCAGCCCGTCGCGTTGGGGCATCAGCGCCGCCGCGGGCGCCTCGACCGTCCCGGCGTCGGCGGGTTCGAGCCCGCACACCAGCGACAGCAGGGTCGACTTGCCGCACCCGCTCGGCCCCACGACCGCGACGAGCTCACCCGCGGCCACCCGCAGGTCTACGCCGTCGAGCGCCACAACGTCCCCGTACGCCTTGCGCACGCCGGACACCGACACTCCCGTCCCTACGCGAAGAGGCCCTGACAGAGCCTCGACCTCAGCCACCATTCGCTCCCTCCGCGGGCATTACCCCGACCAGGTTCGAAGGGTCAGCGCCGGAGCGGGGCGCTATCTCAGCCGGGCGTTCCTCCCAGCCCCCCTGTTCAACAAAAACTGCCACGAGAGCGTACCGCCCGCATAGGATCGCCCGCGATGTCCAACAAAGTGGCCCTGCTCATCGGTGGCGCGGTCGGCGTCGTGTTCGGCGTCGTCCTGATCACGCTCGACGCCCCGCCCATCGCCATTGCGCTGGTGACGGTCCCCTTCCTGGCGTGGTTCGTGGGGTGCAAGCTCTACCTTCGGCACGCGGCGGCTCACGCCGTGCGCAAGGCGCTGCTGCGCCACGTCGATCCCACGGCGACCGCGCCCGCCGGCGCGCAGCCCGCGGACAACCAGCTGATCCGGCGCCTGAACGCCACGTTCGACTGGGAGGTGGCCCGCCCGCTGATCACGTCGGACTTCACGATGGTCGACGTGCGCGGCCGCCGCTTCAACCAGAGCATCTACAAGCGCTCGCTGGCGGTCTACGAGTCCGCCTTCTCGCAGATCGAGAACCAGATCGAGGAGCTTTACGCGGACCCGCACGAGCCGGACGTGTTCCATGCGCGGGAGCGGCTGGTCGGCCGGCCGCACCGCGGGCCGGACCTCGACGCCACGACGTGGTCACGCTACGTGCTCACCCCCGACGGCCAGCAGGTGCGCCAGGTCGAGTGCACCGCCGTGGTCAGCGTCGCCTGATGCGCCCGGAGGACGTGCGCGACGCGTTCGCGTGGATGGAGACCGTCGTGGCGCTGCCGCCGGCGACCGCGGTCGAGGTCGAGTGCGAGCTCGTCCACCGGCTCTACACCACGCGTGAGTGGGAGCGCACGCGCCCGATGCTCGCCGACGACTTCGTGCTGGTCGGCCCGACCGGCCGCGCGGGCCTCGAGGCGCTGCGGCGCACGAACGAGCTGATGGCGGACGCCTACGAGGACCTGCAGGCGGAGATCGAGACGATCGTGTCCGACCCGGCCGCGCCGGACGTCCTCTACGTGCGTGACCACTCGCGTGGACGCCCGCGGGACGGCTCGCCGGCGCTCGACGTGCGCGCCTGGTCGCGCGTCGTCCTGACCGCCGACGGTACGCAGGTGCGCGAGCTCGGGCCCTCCAGCGTCATCCAGTCCGCTTGATGCTCCCGCCCGAGCACGCCGTCCCGGTCGAGAGCCCGTTGATCGAGCGCTTCTACGCCGCGCACGACTGGTCGGTGACCGCGACGATGCTCGCGCCCGACTTCGTCTGGATCGACCAGGACGGCAAGGCCCGCAAGGCCAAGCACCTGCGCTCGCAGTCCCAGTGGTTCGAGGCCGCCTACGACAACGCGCACGCCACGCTGGACGCGGTCGTGGCCGACCTCGGCGAGCCGTCCGTGCTCTACGTCCGGGGCGTCACGCACGCCCGCGCGCGCAATCGCTTCCAGGAGCCGGCGCGGATCGACGTCGCCGTCTGGACGCGGTTCGTGATCACCTCCGACGGGACCCGGATCCGCCAGATCGGGCCATCCAGCGTCATCGACGGCGCATGAGAGGTACCGTCCCGCTCTGATGGACTGGGACGCCGAAGGACTCTTAGAGGGCCTCGAGGACGACCGCGCGCGGGATGCGCGGCGCCGCCTGCTCGACGAGCTGCACACGCAGGGGATGGGCCTGGAGGAGCTACGGCGCGTGGTCGCCGAGGACAAGCTCGTGCTCGCGCCGGTCGCTCGCGCGCTGAGCTCGGAGGCGCGCTACACCGCCGGGGAGATCGCCGAGCAGGCGAACATCGAGCTCGAGATGTTCACCGCCAGCCGGCGCGCGCTCGGGTTGCCCGTGCCCGGCGACGAGGAGCGCGTGTACGGCGAGAAGGACCTCGAGGCCGCGCGGCTGGGCACCGCGCACCGGCAGGCGGGCTTCGCCGACGAGGACGCGCTGGAGGTCGCCCGCGTGCTCGGCCAGGGCATGGCGCGCTACGCGGAGTCCACCAAGGCGCTCGTCGCGCGCACGTTCCTGGAGCCGGGGCTGGACGAGTACGAGCTCGCGCACCGCTACCGGGTCGTGGCAGAGCAACTGATGCCGCTTGCCGGCCCGTGGCTGGAGCACGTGTTCGCGCTCCACTTGCAGCAGGTGCTGCGCAGCGACGCGATCACGCAGGAGCAGCGGCGCTCCGGCAAGGTCGACGACACCCAGCAGGCCGTCGTCGCGTTCGCGGACCTCGTCGGCTTCACCGAGCTGGGCGAGCAGCTGCCGGTAGAGGAGCTCGGCAGCGTCGCCGGGCGCCTCTCGCACCTGGCGGGTGAGGCGCTCGAGCCGTCCGTGAAGCTCGTGAAGCTGATCGGCGACGCGGTGATGCTCGTCTCGCCCGAGCCCGGGCCGATGGTCGAGAGCACGCTGCGGCTGGTGGAGATCGCCGAGCGCGACGCCGGCTACCCGCCGCTGCGGGCGGGCGTGGCGTGCGGTCAGGCCGTGCACCGCTGGGGCGACTGGTTCGGCACGCCCGTGAACCTGGCGAGCCGCCTGACCGCGCGGGCCCGCCCGTCGACGGTGCTTGTCTCGGCCGAAGTGCGCGACGGGATCGACGGCGCGCCCTTTGAGTTCTCCGACGCGGGCAAGAAGAAGCTCAAGGGCTTCTCCGCGCCCGTGCACGCGTTCAGAGCTCGGCGCGCCTGAGCTCGTCCATCGAGCCGTAGACCGCGTCGGCCTCGTGCAGCGCTTCCGCGCCGTGCGAGGTCGTCAGCGCGACCACGCGCATCCCGGCGGCCTTGCCCGCCGCGATCCCCGCGGGCGCGTCCTCGATCACGAGGCAGTCCTCGGGCGCGACGCCGAGCCGCTGAGCGGCCTTCAGGTACGGCTCGGGGTCGGGCTTCCCGCGCGTGATGTCGTCGGCGGAGACGAGCACGTCCGGGATCGGATGGCCGACGGCGTTGAGCCGCCCGAGTGCCAGCTCGCGCCCGCCGGAGGTGGCGATCGCCCAGCGCGGCGCGGCCTCGATCGCCTCGCGCGCGCCCGGGACGGCGGTCAGCCGCGCCTCCTCGGCCATCTCGTACGCGGTGATCGTCGCGACCTCGTGGTCGGCGTCCAGGTGCGGCGCGAACTCGTGCACGAGCTCCCGCCCGGGCCGGCCGTGCAGGACCGGCAGCAGCGCGTCCCAGTCGACGTCGCGCTCCTCGGCCCAGCGGTTCCAGGAGGCCTCGACGACGGGCGCCGAGGCGACGAGCACGCCGTCGAGGTCGAAGAGGACGGCGCTAGGCATGCATCGGCCGCGTGAGCGCCTTCACGAAGGTCTCGAGCTGGGGGGTCGTCCAGCACTCGTAGGCCTCGCAGTAGGGCTCGTAGGCGGAGATCACGGAGTCGCCGTAGTTCCAGTAGAGCTTCGGCTCCGGGTTCAGCCAGAAGGTGCGGCCGGCGCGCTCGGACACGCGGGCGAAGATGTCGGCGCGGGGGTCGCGGCCGTTGGTGCGGGCGTCGCCGAGGACGATCACCGTGGCGCGCGGATGCAGGTCGTCCTCGACGGACTCGAGGAACTCGCGCCAGACGCGGCCGTAGTCGGTGTAGCCGCTCACATCCGCCACGCCGGCGTCCTTGGAGATGGCTTCGTTGACGGCCTTGAAGTCCCGCTCGCGGCTGAAGACGTCGGTGACCTCGGAGATGCGCTCGACGAAGACGAAGGAGCGCATCTTGCGGAACGAGTCGTGCAGCGCGTGGAGCACGCTCAGGAAGAAGACGGACGCGCTCGTCACTGAGGTCGAGACGTCGCACAACACATAGAGCTCGGGGCGGCGGGGCCGCTTCGGCTTGTACTTGAGCACCACCGGCACGCCGCCGGTCTCCAGCGACGCCCGCATGGTCCGGCGCACGTCGACGTGGGCGTGCCGCGCGTGCCCGCGCGCCTGGTGGCCCTGCGAGGCCAGCCGGCGCTTGAGCTGCATCACGACGCGGTGCACGGCGGCCAGGTCCTGCGCGGGGCCGGACGGCAGCGCGCGGTCCAGCTCGTTCAACGGCCGCGCGGCGGGCAGCGTCTGGGTGCGCTCGATCTGCGCGCGCTCGAGCTCCCGGCGCAGGTACTGCTCGAACTTGCGGATCTGGTCGCGGCTCAGCGGATACTCGACGGACGAGCCTTCGCCCTTGACCATCTGGCCGGGCTCGGACTTCAGGCCCAGCGCGCGGCGGATGCGCTGGACGTCGACGCCGAGCACGCCGGAGCCCTGGCCCTGGCGCCCGAAGGCCGCGATCGCCAGCCGGGCGAGATCGCGCAGCGCGGCCTCGTCGCCGGCCGCGATCGCCTCGAGGATCTGCTCCCGCAGCGCCTCGTAGTCGATCCGGTCGCCCTGCTCGCCGCCCATGCCCTCGGCGGCCGCCTCGCTCTCGCGGATGCCGGCCTGCAGCGCGGCGCCCTCCGCGGCACGGAAGAAGTAGCGATCGAAGACGAGGTCGAAGACGCGGCGGTCGTCCGGGGACTTCGCCAGCGTCGCCGCGAGCGCCTCGCGGAACGGCCCGGGGGCGGTCCAGCCGACCTCACCGAGCGCGGCGAACGCGTCGTTGAGCTCGGAGGTGCCGATCGCGACCCCCTCACGGCGCAGCTCGTCGCCGAAGCCGACGAGGTGCTGCGGCAACGACATGGCGCTAGGCCGCCAGCCGCACGCCGACCCGCTCCGCGACGGTGTCGAGATCCGTGCGGTGCTTGACGATGATCGACATCGTCTCGCGGAAGGTCTGCTGGTCGATGTCCTCGGCGCCGAGGAGCAGCAACGCGCGCGCCCAGTCGATCGACTCGGCGATCGAGGGCGGCTTCTTCAGGTCCAGCTCGCGCACCATCGACACGACCTCGACGAGCCGCGCGGCGACCGTCTCCGGCAGCTCCGGCGCGTGCAGGCGGACGATCTCCAGCTCGCGCTCGGGCGTCGGGTAGTCGAGCCACAGGTACAGGCAGCGGCGCTTCAGCGCTTCGGTCAGCTCACGCGAGTTGTTCGACGTGAGCAGCACGACCGGCATCGTCTTCGCCTCGATGCGGCCCAGCTCGGGGATCGAGATCTGGAAGTCGCTGAGCAGCTCGAGCAGCATCGCCTCGAACTCCTGGTCGGTCTTGTCGATCTCGTCGATCAGCAGGACCACCGGCTCCTCGGAGGCGATCGCCTGCAGCAGCGGTCGCGAGAGGAGGAACTCCTCGCCGAAGATGTCGTCCTGCACGGCCTGCCAGCCGGCGTCCTCGGCCTCGGTCTGGATCCGCAGCAGCTGCTTGCGGTAGTTCCACTCGTACAGCGCCTTGGCCTCGTCGAGACCCTCGTAGCACTGCAGACGCACGAGGTCGCGGCCCAGATACTCGGCCAGCTTCTTGGCCAGCTCGGTCTTGCCGACACCGGCGGGACCCTCGACCAGCACGGGCTTGCCGAGCCGCGTCGCCAGGTAGGACACCAGCGCCGTCGACTCACCGGGGAGGTACCCGGCAGCCTGCAGGCCGCTCGTGACGTCGTCGACAGACCCAGGGACGATCATCCCGGTCAGTCTATGAGCCTCGCGACCAAGTCCTCATACGCGCGGGTCAGCTCCTCCAACGAGCGCTCGCGCACATCGCGCTGGTAGAGGAACGCGGGGGCGGCCAGCGGCGCCATCAGCACGTCGGCCAGGTACTGCGCGGAGTCGCCGCAGCCGGCCTGCTCGAGCAGCAGGGAGACGTGCGTGCGATAGAGCGCGTACGGCTCGCTGAGCAGCCAGGACGCACCTTCCGCGGTGGCGAGCAGCCGGCCGTGCACCTCGAGGAAGCGCAGGTACGCGGCGCCGAACGCGATCAGCCGCTCCCGCGCGGGCGCGCCCGGCCCGAGCGGCGGCGCGCCGCGGATGAGGTCCTCCTGCAGCTGGATCTCGGTGTCGGAGATGAGCGCCCGGACGAGCCCGGCGCGGTCGCCGAAGCGGCGGAAGACGGTGCCCTTGCCGACGCCTGCCTCGGCCGCCACGGCCTCCATCGTCACGCACTCCGGGTTGCGCGCGAACAGCCGCCCCGCGGCCTCCAGCACGAGCTTGCGGTTGCGGGCGGCATCCGCGCGCTCGGGCGGTTCGGCGTTGAACACGGGGAGCGCGGACATACCCACAGGATAGCTAACTGGACCATGGTCCGTTTCGTGTGCTACCTTTCCGCCAGCAAGCAAACGGACCACGGTCCACTTACGGGAGCGACCATGACCGCCATCGCCCAGAGCACCATCCCCGCCAACAGCACCTGGACCGCCGACACGGTCCACTCGACCGTCGGCTTCGCCGTCAAGCACATGCTCGTCTCGACCTTCCGCGGCCGGTTCGAGAGCTACGACGCGACGCTCACCGCGGCCGAGGACGGCACGCTGCGCCTCACCGGCTCCGTCGCCGCCGACTCGATCCTCGTCAAGGACGACAACCTCGCCGCCCATCTGCGCGCGCCCGACTTCTTCGACACCGAGCGCTTCCCGACCGTCACCTTCGACTCGACGCTGATCCGCAGCGAGGACGGCGAGCTGATCGTCGACGGCACGCTGACGATCAAGGGCACCTCCCGCCCGATCGAGGCCCGCGGCACGATCACGGACCCGGCGATCACGCTCGGCGACGTCGAGAAGCTCGGCCTGGTGCTCGAGGCGATCGTCGACCGCCGCGAGTATGGCCTCGACTGGAACGCGCCGCTGCCCAAGGGCGGCTTCGCGCTGGCCAACGAGGTCAAGCTGACCGTCGAGCTCGAGCTGGCACGCGCGTAACGGCGATGAAGATCCTCGGCCTCTCCGGCAGCCTGCGCGCCGGCTCCCACAACGCCAAGCTCCTCCGCGCCGCGGGCAACCTGCTGCCGCCCGACGTGCAGCTGGAGGTCTTCGACGGCCTGAAGGCGATCCCGCCGTTCGACGAGGACGACGAGCACACCCGCCCCGACGCCGTGCAGGCGCTCTGGGACGCGATCGCCGGCGCGGACGCGGTGCTCGTCGCGACCCCCGAGTACAACCACTCGCTCCCGGGCCAGCTCAAGAACGCGCTGGACTGGCTCTCACGCCCGCTCGCCGAGTCGCCGCTGCGCAACACGCCGACGGCGGTCATCGGCACCTCGACCGGCCTGTTCGGCGCGGTCTGGGCACAGGCCGAGGGGCGCAAGGTCCTGGCCGCGATCGGCGCGCGCGTGATCGACCGCGAGCTGCCGATCGGCCTCGCCGACGACGCCTTCCACCCACACGGTCACCTGACCGACGACGAGCAGGCGCTCGCGCTGGCAGGCATCCTCGCCGAGCTGGTCGGCGAGGTCGACCAGACGCTTACGCCAGCTCGAGCTGCTTCGTGAGCTCGGACAGCGCTTCCGACTGAGCGGAGAGCTGCGACACCGAGGACACGATCTCCTGGGTGGACGCGTTGGTCTGCTGCGTCGTCGCCGACATCTCCTCGGCCGACGCGGCGGTCTCCTCGGCGTACTCGGCGATGTCGCTCGTGAGCTGGCTCATGCCGCCGAGCTCGAGCGTGATCCGGCCGACGGCGCCGTCGATCTCCTCGAGGGCGCTGCGGGCGCGGTCGGAGGCCTCGGTGCCGGCGTGGGTGCGGCTCGCGGCGTCGCGGACGAGCTGGACGGCGTCGTTGGTCTCGGCCTGGATGCCGGCGATGATCCCGCCGGCGTCCGCCGCCGACTGCGCGGCGCGCTCGGCGAGCCGGCGCACCTCCTCGGCGACGACCGCGAAGCCCTTGCCCTTCTCACCCGCGCGGGCGGCCTCGATCGCGGCGTTGAGCGCGAGCAGGTTGGTCTGGCTGGAGATCTCCTGGATCGCCTCGACGATGCCGCCGACCTGCTCGGAGCGGGCGGCGAGCGCGGTGATCGCGGTCGCGGCGTCCTCGATCCGGGTGCGGGCGTCGGCGAGCGACGTGGTCGCCTCGATCGCGGCCTCGATGCCGTTGCGGGAGAGGTCGGTGGCGCCGGACGCGGCGGCGCTCGCCTGGTCGACGGCACTGCGGCCCTGGGTGGCGACGTCGGCTTGGCGCGCGGCGCCCTCGGCCACGCGCTGGGCGCTCAGCGCCAGCTCGTTGACGGCCTGGCCGGTCTCGCTCAGGGACCGGTTCATGCCCGAGCACATCTCCTGCACGACGAACGTGGAGTCGTTGAAGCTCTTGAGCGTGTCGTGCATCGTGTTGCGCACGTCGGCGAACAGGTCGGAGATGTCCCGGCCCGGGCCGGCCTCGCCCATCGTCTTCAGGTTCACGCCCATCGAGGTGAACGTGTCGTAGTAGAAGGACTCGACGATCGCCTGCGAGTCGTAGTTGAAAACGCGGCTGATCGCGCGCTCGGCGTCCGCGAGCAGCGCGATGTCGACGCCGTCGGTGGAGCGGCGGCCGAAGCTCTTCTTGGCCTGGCGCGCGGGCTCGGGCACGTCGGCGAGCATCGCCGCGTGGACGAGGTCGATGAAGACGGGGTAGGTGCCGAGGAACCACTTCAGCGGCAGGTTGATGCGGCTGTGCAGCGCGCCGACGCCGAGCAGCGCCTCGAAGTAGGAGACGCCGAAGCCGCCCGGCTTGGCCGCCTCGGAGAAGATCGCCTTGAAGTGGCCGGCCTGCGCCGCGCCCCAGCCGCGCTTGAGATCGGCGACGCGGATGCCCTTGCCGTTCGCGTAGTCGGCCAGGAACTGGCCGGCGGAGGCGTGCCCGAAGGTGTGCTCGGCGAGTGCGACACCGATGGCGTCGGCGTTGCGGTCGGCCCAGGCTTGCATGCTGCCCAGGAGCGTGAGCTCCGCGGGGGTCATGCCCATATAGGTGCGGCGCAGCTCGAGTCCGCGCTCGTCGATCTGGTACAGGGAGGCGGCTGAAGGCTTCATCTCACCATCGGTGATCGACCGATTGGTGGAGAAGTTGACTGGACCGATCGGCCCGCTTACTCGTCGTCCCAGAGACGTTCGGTCGCCTCCGGGCGGCGTTCCCTGCGCGTGGGTGCTTCAGACGGGTCTTCGGGCAGCTTGGTGGTGGGTGCGTCGTCGAGCCGAGTCGTCGGTGCGTCGTCCAACCGCGAGGTGGGCGCGTCCGCGATGTCGCCCTCCCACGAGGGGCGGTCGCGCAGGAACTCGGTGACGGCGGTCGCGTCGCGCGGGCGGCGATCCGGCGTGCGCTCGCGCTCCCGGCGCGGCGGCGCGACCCAGCCCGTCTCGTCCGCGGCGGGGTTCGGCGGCTCGGGCGCGTCGATCGCCTTCACGCGCAGACCGGCGGCGATCAGCAGGCCCGCGGCGAGCATGGCGCCGAAGATGCCCCACTGGATGCCGATCGTGGCGCCCACGCCCTCGCCCTGGATGCCGGGCTTGTCGAAGAGCCGGTAGACGAGCAGCAGCATCGCCCAGCCGCCGGCGATGACGATCGCCGTTCCGTCGCCGCCCGGCAGGTGGAACGCCTTGTTCTGCCGCCGCGTCCAGACGAGGAACACCACCGCGATGGCGACGAGCAGGATCCCGGCCTCGACGAACGAGAACGCTCCGAGCGCGCTGACGTTGGACTGGACGGGCCGGCCGTCCGGGAAGATCGCCTTCTGGTACCAGGGCAGGACGAAGGAGAGCACGAGGAGCACCGCCGCGGCGGCGGCGAGCTGCAGCTCCTTGGGCAGGCCCAGCGGTTCTCGGCGTGGGCTCATGAGATCGGGATGTCCTCCACGTCGCGGGCGGGCGCGGGCGGGCGCTCCAGGCGCTCGATCGAGTAGTCGATGACGGCGCGCAGGGCGAGCAGCAGCTCGCGCAGCGCGTCCGCGACCTGGCGGAGCAGCTCGGGCGGCAGGTTGTCCTTGGCCGCGTCGAGCAGCGCGAACAGCGCGTTGAAGTCCGGCGTGGCGGCCTTGGGCGTCTCGCCGGGCGTGGCCCAGCCGTTCGGCGGCGCGCTCGCCTCGGCGGCGCGCGCGGCTTCCTCGGCCCGCGCGTGCGCCTCGCGGACGAGCCGCTCGGCGGCCGCGTAGGCCTCGCGGTCGGGCTCAGCCATGCTCGAACCCCACGGTCAGCGCGCCCTCCTCGAGCGTGGCGGACGTCGGCTTGTAGCCCGCGAGCGCGCCCGGCAACACGATCGTGCGCTTGTGCGTGTCCACGCGGACGATCAGCTCGAGCCCGATCTTCTTGAGCTGCACGTCGCCCTTGGCGGCGAACGGGAGGTCCAGCCGCAGCGACGCGTGCCCGTTGCTCACCGACAGCTCCTGCGCGAGCCGGTCGTGCAGCACCGCGGCCGGGTCGTGGTCGGCGAACAGCGCCGCGCCGAGCTCGTCCAGGCGCTCGTCGCCGATCACCTCGGCGGCGTAGTACGGCGCGTGCAGCACCGGAACCGGCGCGAAGCCCGCGTCGACGAGCTCGAGCTGCTCGCGCTGGACGGCGTGCCAGGCGCCGAAGTAGCCCTCGGCCAGCTCGTCGGGGAAGACGCGGTTCACGATCACGGCGTCCGTGAGGTACCCGTAGAGGTTCAGGTACGTAAACGTCCGCATCGCCTCCGCGACGACCATCCGGTCGGGCGTCATCACGAGCCGCATCGAGACGCGCTCGGCGTCGCGCAGCAGCTCGTGCATCGCGACGAGGTTGGCGACGAGCTTCTGGATCTCGGCGACGACCTGCTCGTCGGGGAGCTGGACGTCGAGGAACATCCGGGCGAGCGGGCGCGCGGCGGAGAGCATCGACTGCTCCTTGCCGACCACCTTGTCCAGCCACCAGCGGGCGGCGTCGGGGAAGCTCAGCAGCCGCAGCGTCTCGCCGGTGGGCGCGCAGTCGACGACGATCACGTCCCACTCGCCGGACTCCACGTGGCCCTTGAGGACGAGCAGGCTGAAGAGCTCGTCACCGCCGGGCGGGACGGTCAGCTCCTCGGCCGCGATCCGCTCCACGCCGCGCTCCATCAGCAGCGTGCCCATCCACTCGCTGACCGCGCTCCAGTGGTGCTCGAGCTCGTCCTGCGCCTGCACCTGCTGGGCGAACAGACGCTCGGAGACCTCGGTCGGGGAGCCCTGGACGGGCGTGTCCAGGACGTCGGCGAGCGAGTGCGCGGGGTCGGTCGAGATGACGAGCGTGCGGGCGCCCGCGGCCGCGCACCGGCGGGCGGTGGCCGCGGCGACCGAGGTCTTTCCTACCCCGCCCTTGCCTGTGTAGAGGATCGTCCGCGCCGCCATCCGGACTGACGACTCTACCCACGCTTCTTGACGGTGATCACTCCAGTCGTGGTGGCGGTGTTGTTGGCGAGGTCGGTCGCGGTGACCGTGACGTCGTAGTCGCCGGACTTCTTCGGCGCGGTCCAGGCGACCGACTTGCTCCCGTAGCCGAGGACGCCGGGGGTGAGCGTGGCGACCGCCTTGCCGTCGCGCGTGATCTTCAACGTGACCCGCGAGATCTTCGAGAGCTTGAAGCGCACGGTGCCGAGCTTGCGGGCGGTGAGCGTGCTCTTCAGCGGCTCCAGGGTCGGCGGCAGCGTGAGGTACTCGGTGAAGTGCTGCTCGGCGGCGCAGTACTCGACCGTGGTCGTGCGCGAGCACAGCGCCTTGAGGAAGTCACGGAGGAGCTTGTGGTAGCCGAGGTCGGACTCGCGGGTGACCGGCGCGCCGCGGCTGTAGAGGCTCCACGCGCCCGTGTCGAACGTGCCGATCTCCTGGCGGGCGGCGCGGTCGCCGTCCTCGAACAGCGACTGCGCGGTCGGGTCGCCGGTCAGGTTGGCGAAGTCGTAGAGGCCGACCAGCGACTGGATGAAGCCGTTCGCGACCTTGAAGGTCGGCAGGCCGGAGTACTGCAGGTAGTGGGCGCCGGTACCGGACGGGATCCGCACGCCGGACGGCGGCGCCGCGGTGAAGATCGACAGGCCGGCGAGCGCGACGGGAAAGACATCCTCCTGGCGGTTCAGGCGCGTGGCCGAGCGGGCCATCGCCTGCAGACCGGTGCCCTGGGCGAGCGAGGAGACCCACGGCGGCGACTGGCCGTCGAACGGGAACAGGTACTCCCACGCGAGCCCGCCGGCGCGCTGGGCCGAGAGGCCCTTGATCTCGTCCAGCAGGGCGCCGGCGCGCACGTCGTAGCGCTTGCCGCCGCTCCAGTAGCCGTTGAGCTTGCCGAACGTGCCGAGCCACTGGATCTGGATGCCGTGGCCGGGATAGAACTGGAAGACGAGCTCGGAGCCGGTGAAGGAGACGCGCTCACCGGCGTTGAGGAGGCGCTGCGTGGTCCACCACTCGACGTTGCGCTGCAGCGTGAGGAACAGGCTCGGGAGGCGGCTGGCCGTGAACTGCTTGCGCGCCGCCATGCCTTCGAGGTCCGTGATCACGCCGCCCAGCTGGACCTTGCGGGCGCCCGTCAGCTTCTTCACACGCGCGCGAGCGTCGGTGTAGGTCGCGCGGTAGCCCGAGATCGCCGCGGGGTCGGCGCCCGCGGCCTGCAGGCGCTTGAGCTCGGCGGCCACCGTGACCTTCTTCTGGGCCTGTGCCGGACTGGCCGCCAATACGAAAAGGCTGCACAAAATCGGCACAAAAGCTGAACAAAACGTGCGTCTCACGCGGAATCTCCGATGGTAACTTCGACGTATGCGCTTCCTCGGTGTTCTGCTTGCAACCGCTCTACTGGCCGCAGGTTGCGGTGCCGACGGCTCAGAGCGGGCGAGTGCAACGTCGGATGCACGTGAGCTGCTGAGCGCGACGGTCAACAACCTCGGCTCGCTGCAGTCGGCGACGTTGGACGCCAAGCTGGACGCCGCCGCCGGCCAGCAGGAGACCCAGGTCGCCGTCCGCGGGCCGTTCGAGGTCGGCAAGAAGGGGGAGACGCCGCGCTTCGCGGTCTCGGCCGACGTCACCGCCGCGGGGCAGAAGCAGACGGTCGGCGCCACCTCCACCGGCGAGTCGGCCTTCGTGACGCTGCAGGGCAAGACCTACGAGGTGCCGTCGATGCTCGCCGGCCAGCTCACCGCCGGCCTCGAGCAGGCGCTCGGCCAGGGCGGCCCGCTGATCAACATCGACCTCAAGCGCTGGGTGCCGAACCCGGTCAACGCCGGCACCGCCGAAGTCGGCGGCGTGGAGACGATCAAGCTCACCGGTCCGGCCGACGTCCGCAAGGTGATCGCGGACGTCAACCTGCTCGCCGGCCAGCTCAGCGCGCTGCAACTCCCGGGCGCGGGCACGAACGGCAAGCTGCCGAGCAAGATCCCCGCCGAAGCGGCCGACGAGGTCAAGGACCTGACGGTCACCGTTTACACCGGCGCGGAGGACCAGGTGCTGCGCCGCCTCGTCGTCGAGGGCACCGCCGCGACCGGCAACGGCCGCGCGCTGCTGGACCTCACGCTCACGAAGGTCGGCGAGGACCAGGACATCGCGGCGCCCAAGGGCGCCCGTCCGTTCGCCGAGCTGCTCGCGCAGCTGCAGGCCGGCGGCAGCGTCTTCGGCGGCTGAACGTCAACGGCTGACCACACCCACTAGCGCCGCGTCAAACAATTCATGCCCCGGCGTGGGCGGAGCGCGGCGCGGTCGTCAGGAATTGCTTGACCCGTCGCGGCGGGTGTGGTGTGTGGGGGTGGGGAACCAAAGTCCCGCTATGCGGGAGTTTGGTTCCTCGCCCCCTCGCGACGTCGGCCTGAGCCTTACGAGCAGGGGAACGCACGGCGTTCCCACAGTCCGGGAACCGGACCTCATTTGCCCACAAGCGCGCCGGCCGCGGCGCCCGACGGTGTGCTCGCCGTAGCCGTGGCCGTACCGTCCCTGCTCGGACCTCATAAAACACTCATGTATTAGTGGCGCCTAAGCTGCGCTGCCGATGACCTCGGCGGCTCAGCCCTTCAACTTGCGGCGTTTCCTGTTCAGCGGGTCCGGTTGGCCGTATCTGCTGCTGCCGTTCATCGTGATCGCGGTCGTGCTCGACCTGCTCGAGGCGGACCCGATCCTGGTCTTCTTCGCGAGCGCGCTCGGCGTCGTGCCGACCGCGGCGTTGATGGGGCGGGCGACCGAGGAGCTCGCGCATCGGGCGGGCCCGGGCATCGGCGGGCTGCTGAACGTGACGTTCGGCAACGCGCCGGAGCTGATCATCGCGTTGTTCGCGCTCGAGAAGGGGCTGCAGGAGGTCGTGAAGGCGTCGATCATCGGCTCGATCCTCGGCAACCTGCTGCTGGTGATGGGTGCGGCGTTCCTGATCGGCGGCTGGGGGCGCGAGCGCAACAAGTTCGTGGCCGAAGCCGCCAGCGCGCAGGCGACGATGCTGCTGCTCGCGGTGGTCGCGCTCGTGCTACCGGCGATGTTCCTGATCGCCCAGGGCGGCGAGCTGCCCAAGCTCGGCGAGGAGGCGACGAACTTCCCGGCGAGCGTCGAGCACATGTCGTTCGCGGTCGCGATCGTGCTGCTGATCTCGTACTTCGCCGGGTTGTGGTTCTCGCTCAAGACCCATCACGACGTCTTCAACCCGGACAGCGAGGACGACACGCCCGAGGACGCGTGGAGCGTCAAGCGCAGCGTGGGCATGCTCGCGGGCGCCGGCGTCGCGGTCGGCGTGATGTCGGAGATCCTCGTCGGCTCGATCGAGGAGGCGTCGAAGGGCATCGGGCTCTCGCCGTTCTTCGTCTCGCTGATCATCGTCGCGATCGTCGGAAATGCCGCCGAGCACTGGGTGGCCGTGTACTTCGCCGCCCGCAACAAGATGGACATCGCGATCGGGATCGCGATCGGCTCCAGCGCGCAGATCGCCCTCTTCGTGATGCCGGTCCTGGTGCTGCTGAGCTTCGTGCTCGGCCCGTTCCCGCTCGCGCTCGAGTTCAGCTCGATCGAGATCGGCGCGGTGCTGCTCGCGGTGCTGATCGCCGCGCACGTATCGCAAGACGGCGAGTCCACGTGGTTCGAAGGCGTGCAGCTGCTCGCCGTCTACGTGGTCCTCGGCATCGTCTTCTACTTCGTCTAGCGCGCGTCGGCCGGCGCGGGTTGACGTAGGCCTCCGCATTCAGTTCAATTGTCGACAATGCAACGAAGCGACGAGCGCTGGATCACCTTCGACTGCTACGGGACGCTGCTGGACTGGCAGACGGCGTTCCGCCGGATCCTCGAACCGGTCGCCGACGGGCGGATCGAGGACCTCGTGCACGCGTTCCACGCGGTCGAGCCGGAGGTCCAGCGCGACGCGCCGACCGCGTCCTACAAGGCGATCCTGCTCGAGGGCGTCGCGCGCGCCTCGCAGCGCATCGGGCTCGACCTGGCCCCGGCGGACCAGGAGCGGATCGTCACGGAGTGGGGCACGATCGAGGCCTTCCCGGACACGCCCGGAGCACTGGGCGCGCTCCGCGACGCCGGCTGGAAGCTCGGCATTCTCACCAACTGCGACAACGACCTGTTCGAGTCCACCCGCGCCGCGCTGGGCGTCGAGATCGACTGCGTCGTGACCGCCGAGGAGATCCACAGCTACAAGCCCGCGCTCGGCCACTTCGAGGTGTTCGAGGCGCGGACCGGCGTCGACCGGGCCAACTGGGTCCACGCCGCCGTCGCCTGGTGGCACGACATGGTCCCGGCCCGCGACCTCGGCCTGCGCCGCGTCTGGGTGGACCGCGAGCACTCGGGCCACGACGCCTCGATCGTCACCGCCCACATCCACGACATGGCGAGCCTGCCCGCCACGGTGGCGTCGCTGTGACCGCGCGGGAAGAGCGCGGTGGGGTGGCCGCGGGCGGCGAGACCGCTGTGGGCGGCGGCGGGTCCGTGGTGGGTGGCGACGCCGTGGCCGGCGCGCTGCGCGACGCGGTCGCGCGGTACGTCGCCGCCAACCCCGCCAGCGCCGCGCGGGCCGAGCGCGCGGCGGCCCACCTGCCCGGGGCGAACACGCGCAGCGTCCTGCACTTCGATCCGTTCCCGCTCGCGTTCGCACGGGCGGAGGGCGCGCACCTGTACTCGCTCGACGGCCGCCGCTACACGGACTTCCTCGGCGAGTTCACGGCCGGCCTCTACGGCCACTCGCACCCCGTCATCCTCGACGCCGTCCGCGGCGCGCTCGACCGTGGCCTGAACTACGGCGGCAGCTCGGAGCTCGAGGGCGAGCTGGCTGAGCTCCTGTGCGCGCGCTTCCCGGCGCTGGAGCTCGTGCGCTTCACCAACTCGGGGACCGAGGCGAACCTGATGGCGCTCGCGCTCGCGCTGCACCACACCGGGCGGCGCGAGGTGCTCGTGTTCAAGGGCGGCTACCACGGTGGCGTGCTGGCCTTCGGCGGAGGCGAGCCGAGTCCGGTCACCGTCCCGCACGCCTGGGTGCTCGGCGACTACGACGACGTCGAGGGCACGCGCGCGCTGATCCGCGCGCACCGCTTCGGCGCGATCCTCGTCGAGCCGATGCTCGGGTCCGGCGGCTGCCGTCCCGCCTCGCGTGCGTTCCTGCAGATGCTGCGCGAGGAGGCCACGAAGGCCGGCGCGATGCTGATCTTCGACGAGGTGATGACCTCGCGGCTCGGCCCGCGTGACACGCCCGGCTACGACGGCGTCGTGCCGGACCTGATGACGGTCGGCAAGTACCTCGCGGGCGGGATGTCGTTCGGCGCGTTCGGCGGCCGCCGCGACCTGATGGCCGCCTACGACCCGACGCGGCCCGGTGCGCTGTTCCACGCCGGCACGTTCAACAACAACGTGCTGTCGATGAGCGCGGGCATCGCGGGCCTCACCCAGGTCCTCACCGACGACACGCTCCGAGACCTCAACGCCCGCGGCGACCGCCTGCGCGCCGCGCTCGACCGCGTCGTCACCACCACCGGCCGCGGCTCGCTGATGACGATGCATCCAGCCACCGACGACCTCAAGCAGCTGCTCTTCTTCGAGCTGCTGGACGCGGGCTACTGGATCGCCGCGCGCGGCATGATCGCGCTCAGCCTCGCGATCACGGACGAGGACTGCGAGGCGTTCGCCGCCACCGTCGAGAAGATCCTGGCCTGATGTTGAGCCGGACGCTTCCCACCCAGGTCGCCGACCACATCCGCGAGCGGATCCTGTCCGGCGAGCTCGCGCCGGGCGAGCGGATCATCGAGACCGACCTCGCGGCCGAGTTCGAGGTCAGCCGCCACACGCTCCGCAGCGCGCTGCAGACGCTCACCCACGAGGGCCTGCTCGAGCAGAGCCAGTTCAAGAGCACGCACGTCACCCGCCCCACGGCCGACGACGTGTTCGAGATCTACACGCTCCGCAACGCGCTGGAGGCGATGGCCTGCCGGCTCGCGGCGCAGCGCGCGGGCGACACCACCGGGATGGACGCCGCCGTCACGCGCATGCGCAACGCCGCCCAAGCCGGTGACACACCCGCGATGAAGGTCGCGGACTTCGACTTCCACACCGCGGTGATCGAGCTCGCGGGCCACACGCGGCTGCGCGAGCACTACCGCGCGCTGCACGCCCAGACACGGCTGTACCTGAACCTCACGGCGACCGTCGGCTACGAGCTCGACGAGATCGCCGCCAAGCACGCGGAGCTCGCCGACGCGATCCGCACCGGTGACGCCGCGCGCGCCGAGCAGCTCGGCGGCGGGCACAACACCGCCGACGGCGAGCGCCTGGTCGCGCTGCTCACGGCTCCAGCCCCGCAAGGATGAGCTCGAGCCCGAACGCGAACTCGGTCGCGTAGTCGTAGCCGGCCGTGGCCATCTCGGTCATCACCTCGACCAGGTAGGGGAACGGCGTCATGTCCGGGATCGCCGCCTGCTTGACCTCGATCACCGCCCCGTGCTCCTCGGGGGTATCGAACGGCAGGCTGCGCTCCTGCAGCGCGAAGCCGTAGATGTAGGCGTCGAGCACCGAGGAGGCGTGCACCGCCTCGCGAAACCCGAAGCCCGCTTCGCGCAGGCACCCCATCGTCGCGTTGTGGAAGCGCAGGTTCTCCGGCCCCGGCGCGACCCGTGACTCCATCAGCCCGACCGCCCAGCGGTGGCGGTTAAGGACGTCGCGCATCGAGTGCGCGCGGCGCCGCAGCGCGTCCTTCCAGTCCGCAGCGCCGGGCTCGGGCGCCTCGAGCTCGCCGAAGACGATGTCGACGAGCCCGTCGAGCAGGTCCTCCTTGTTGGCGACGTGGTTGTAGAGCGACATCGCCTCCACGCCGACCGCCGCCGCAACCTTGCGCATCGACAGCGACTCGAAGCCGCCGCCGTCGGCGAGCTCGAGCGCGGCGCCCAGCACGCGCTCGCGGGTGAGTGGCTCACGTCCTCGTGGACTCATCGACTTGACAACCTTACGGCGTAAGCGTACCTTACGCCGTAAGCATACAGCGTAAGTAAGGAGTCGCCATGACCTCGTCCCTCCGCCCTGGCCGCCTCGTCGGCATCCTCTTCGCCCTCACGTTCATCACCGGCATCGCGGCGGTGATCTTCTACGGCGACGACCCGCGCGCCGCGTCCGACACGCGCCTCGGGCTCGGCGCCGTGCTCGAGCTGCTGCTGATCGCCGCCAACCTCGGCACGGCGCTCGCGCTCCTCCCGCTGGTGCGCAAGCAGCAGGCCCTCGCGTTCAGCTACGTCGCCGCACGCGTGATCGAGTGCACGTTCATCGCGATCGGCCTGCTGAGCCTGCTCACGCTGACAAAGACGAGCGACGCCGGCGTCGCGGGCGCCCTCGTCGAGATCAAGAACTGGACGTTCCTGCTCGGCCCGAACCTCGTCGTCGGCATCGGCAACGGCCTCATCCTCGGGACGCTGCTCTACCGCGCCGGCCTGGTCCCGCGCGGGATGGCGCTCGTGGGCATCATCGGCGGCCCGTTGCTCACGCTGGCGGCGGCGGGCGTCATCGTCGGCGTCTTCGACGAGCTGCCCAAGGTGGCCGCGCTGCCCGAGATCGTCTGGGAGGGCTACCTGGCGACGTACGTCGCGATCAAGGGCTTCAAGCTGACGACGGCCGGCGCCCGGGACCGGGCGCCGCTCGTCCAGACGGCGGTCGCCGTCTAGTAGTCGTCGTCGGGATCGGGCTCGAGCTCGTCTTCCTCGACGTCCTCGTCCTCGTCCGGGTCGTCAGGAGCGGAAGACCGGGCACGGCGGGTCTCGAAGGCCTCGACGAGCTCGTCGCGCTTGTGCTCGTCGATCGCGGGGTCGTCGCCGAGCAGGATCCACTCGGAAGCGTCGTCCTCTTCGTCCTCGATCAGCTCGAGGTCCACGTGGGCCGAGTCATCCACGATGAGGACGATCTCGGTCTCGGGATTGAAGTACGTCCCGGGGCGGGTGAGGAGCTCGTCCACGTCGAAGCGTCGGAGGGCTGGCATGGCCGGGAGGCTACCCATCCTGGCGCGTCAGACGCCGCTCGACCTCGGCTTCCACGTCGAGCGGCGGCTCGCCGCGAGCGATGCGGCGGGCGTTGGCCGCCTCCACGAAAGCCCGAACTTCGGCGCGTAGGTCGTTCGTCGAGCGTGGCGCCTCATGGTCGAAGGTGATGTCCGAGCGGCCGATCTGGTCGTAGGTCCCGCGTGCGCCGAACGCCAGCGCCACGGCGACCACCCCGGCGAGTGCCGCCACGGCCACGACCACGATCGGGAGCAGATCCTGCACGAAGGTCAATTGTGCCGTTCGTCTCCAGACCGGGTACTCTTAACCCCTGTTGACTGACCAGTCAATCTGGAGATTTGGCAAGGAGAGCGAATGGTCGATTTCACGCTGACCGACGAGCAGATCGCCCTGCGCGAGATGGCGCACGACTTCGCGGAGAAGGAGATCCGGCCCGTCGCCTGGGAGTTCGACAAAGAGGGCACCTGGCCGCAGGAGATCCTCGAGAAGGCGTGGGAGCTCGGGCTCATGAACGCCCACGTCGAGGAGCAGTACGGCGGCCCGGGCGTCTCTTATCTCGAGGGCTGCCTGATCGAGGAGGAGCTCTGCTGGGGCTGCTCGGGCATCGCGACCTCGATCGGCGCGAACGGCCTCGCCACCGCGCCGCTGGCGATCGGCGGCTCCGAGGAGCTCAAGCGCAAGTACTTCGGCTGGCTCACCGAGGAGCCCGTCTTCGCCTCCTTCTGCCTCACGGAGCCCGACGCCGGCTCGGACGTGTCCGGCATGCGCACCACGGCGACCCGCAAGGGCGACAAGTGGGTCATCAACGGCTCCAAGTGCTTCATCACCAACGGCAGCCACGCGTCGTTCTTCACCGTCTACGCCAAGACGGACAAGGAGCAGGGCCACCGCGGCATCTCCTGCTTCATCGTGCCCAAGGACGACACGGTCACGGTGGACAAGAAGGAAGACAAGATGGGCCAGCGGGCCTCCAACACCGCGACCATCACCTTCAACAACACCGAGATCCCGCTCGATCACCTCATCGGTGAAGAGAACAAGGGCTTCAAGCTGGCGATGATGACCCTGGACCGCACGCGCCCCGGCGTGGCGGCGATGGCCACCGGCATCTCGCGCGCGGCCTTCGAGTTCGCGACGAACTACTCCAAGGAGCGCGTGCAGTTCGGCGTCCCGATCGCCATGCACCAGGGGATCCAGTTCATGATCGCCGACATGGCGACCAAGGTGCACCTGAGCCGCCTCGCCGCCTGGCACTCCGCCGTCCTGCTCGACCAGGGCAAGCGCAACACGCTCGAGTCCTCGCACGCCAAGCGCTACGCGGCCGACTCCGCGATGGAGGTCACCACGGACGCCGTGCAGGTCTACGGCGGCTACGGCTTCATCAAGGACTACCCGGTCGAGAAGCTCATGCGCGACGCGAAGATCATGCAGCTGTACGAAGGCACGTCGCAGATCCAGCGCCTCGTCATCGCCCGCGAGACGCTGCTCCCGCGCCGCGTCGAAGTCGCCGCCTAAGCGGCTTCCAGCTTCGAGATGAATCCCAGGATGCGTTCCCACGCGTCCTGGGACTCGCTCGCGTACTGCTCCGCGCGCCGGTCGAAGAAGGAGTGCGGCGCGCCCGGGTAGACGTGGATCTCGTGCTCCACCGGCAGCGCCGCGTCGAACGCGTCGATCTCGTGCTGCGGGATGCTCTCGTCGTCGCCGGCGAACAGCCCGAGCACGGGCACCTTGGCGTCCGGGGCGCGCTCGATCACGCCGCGGCGGCTGAGGCCGCCGTAGAAGCCGACCGCGCCGGCGAGCCCGGCGTGGCCTTCCGCGGCCTGGTGGAACGACATCGAGCCGCCGAAGCAGAAGCCGACCGTGACGACGCGCTCGGCGTCCAGCGCCTCGATCGCCGCCGCGACGTCCTGCGCGACGTGCTCCGGCGTGGACTGCTCGATGTGCGGCCGCCACTCGAAGGCCTCGTCGCGCGGGCCGAGACCCGCCGTGCGGCCGAAGTAGTCGAATGCGATCGCGGGGTGCCCGGCGGCGGCGAAGCGCTCCGCCAGCTCTTCGTAGAAGCGGAACAGGCCGCGCACGTCGGGGAGGATCACGACGCCGGTCGGGCCCTCGGCACGGGCGAGGTAGGCCGAGAACTCGGTGCCGTCGGTGGAGGTGAGCGTGAGGCGCTCACCGGCGGCGCCGCCGCCGATGACCTGAAAGCCGGGCGGGAGGTCGGGGACGATCGCGTCGAACGGGAAGCACATGGCAAGGCACCTTACGGGCGAGGGGGAAACGCGAAGGACGCGTGCGGCTCCACGTACCCGCCGATCTCGATCACGATCTGCGCTTCGTCGGTGAGCGGGAGCGTGGCGGGATCCTGCTCGACGCGCTCGCCGGCGACGAAGGCCTGGACCGTGCCGGTGAACGAGAGCAGCCGGTGATCGCCGAGGCGCTGACCCCAGACGGCGAACAGGTCGGCGACCGTGAGCCCGCGCTCGTCGAACTCGACGACGCCCGTCGGCTCGAGCGTGCGCACGCGGGCGCGGCAGTCGGCGGCGACGATCCGGTTGTTCTCGTCGCGGCGCGGTGCCTTCAGGCCGATGCCGGCCGGGATCAGCACCGCCTGACGACGGGCGAACAGCTCGACGTGCGCGCGAAAGCGGCCCTGGACCGGGCCGGCCGTGCACGGCTCGGAGGTCGGGCCGGCGGGCGGTGAGAAGCGCGGGCCCGCGCCGATCGGGACCGGGAACACGCCCTGGGCGGTCGGGACGCCCCCGGGCGGGTCGCGCCACTGCTCACGTGGCGTTCCTCCACAGCCCACGAGCAGCACCACGGCGGCCAGCACTGGACGGATTGCCATGGACCGGCGAACGGGCACGGGGCTAATCTTGCCGCGATGGGGTGGAGGTCACAGCGGCTCGCCGCGGTGCTGGTCGCTGGCGCGATGGTCGTCGTCGCGGGCTGCGGCGGCAGTGGCGAGGGCGGTGCCCCCGCGGGTGAGCTGCCCGCGCCGCCGCCGGCCAAGACGTTCGCGATCGCCGACCTGGAGCCGGCCGGCGCGATCGGCGAGGGCGACAAGACCGAGGTCTCGTTCAACGTCCGGCAGCCGTCGGGCAAGCCGCTCACCGGGTACGCCACCGGCGACGGGCCGCACACCGGCGTCCACGTCATGTACGTGCGCAGCGACCTGTCGGAGATCATCCACCGCCATCCGCCGATCGCCCCCGACGGCACGATCGACGACAAGGTCACGTTCAAGGACACGGGCCGCTATCGCATGGTCGTCGACGCCTACCCGAAGCCGTCCGGCGCGCTGAAGAACTTCCAGCTCTTCCGCTGGCTCGACGTCGGCGAGAAGGCACAGGACGAGCCGCTCCCCGCGTTCAAGGCCGAGCAGAAGGTCGACGGCTTCACGGTCCGGATGGAGAGCGCGCCCGACCTGGAGGCGCTCAACGCCTCGCTGATCGACGTCACGGTCACCGATCCCAAGGGCCGCCCGGCCGAGTTCACGCCGTACTACGGCGCGCTCGCCCACGCGATCTTCTTCCGCGAGCAGTCGCTGGACTACTTCCATACGCACGTGTGCGCGCCCGGGACACCCGGCTGCACGAGCACGCTCGGCGGCGCGCAGGTCACGGGCCAGACGGGCGCGCCCGGCAGGCTCTCGGTCGGCGTGCTGCTGCCGGTCGCCGGCACGTGGCGTCTGTTCATCCAGGTCCGCGCGAACGGCAAGCTGTTGACCGCCCCGTTCACGCTCACCGTCAAGTGAGGTACTAGACCATGCCCAGGTGGCTCGTGCCGCCGCTGGCGGTCCTCGCCGCGCTCGTGATCTGCGCGAGCGCGTTCGCGCACCCCAGCCTCAGCCCGCCGCTCGTCGAGCAGGGCGTCAGCCAGCTGTTCACGCTCGCCGTGCCGACCGAGAAGGACGGCGTGACGACGACCCAGATCGAGCTCACGCCGCCGGAGGGCTTCGCGATCGAGGCGTTCGTGCCCGCGCAGGGTTGGAAGCGGACGGCGGACCAGTCGGGCAGCGGCGAGGACGTCGTGATCCGCAAGGCGACGTTCACCGGCGGCGCGACGCCGTCGGGCGAGGCCGCGGTGATCCAGTTCGTCGGCTACGCCACCGAAGCCTCCGCCTACGACTTCCGCGTCCGCCAGACCTACTCGGACGGGACGGTCGTGAGCTGGACGGGCGAGCCGAGCTCCGAGACGCCCGCCGCGCGGGTCGAGGCGAAGGCGCAGATCGGCGGCGGCAGCGGCTCGCTCGCGATCATCGCGTTCGTGATCGCCACCGCCGCGCTCGTCGCCGGCGCGATCGCACTCCTGCTGCAGGCTGGGAACCGCGACCTGGCGTGAGGCGCGCGGCGCTCATCGCGCTCGTCGTCCTGCTCGCCCTCCCCGCGGCGGCGTTCGGCCACGCCACGCTGATCCGGAGCACCCCCGGGTCCAGCGGCGTCGTCAACACGCCGCCGAGGACCGTCACGCTCGAGTTCTCGGAGCCCGTCGAGGCGCGCTTCGCGTCCGTGTCGGTCACCGACGCGCCCGGCAACCAGCTCCGTGACGGGCGTCCGACCGCCGAGGGCAACACGCTCGTCGTCCCGATCAAGGAGGTCGGGGAGGGCTGGTACCTCGTGTACTGGCGCGTCGTCTCCACGGACGGGCACCCGATCCGCGGCGCGTTCACGTTCGCGGTCGGCCCGAACCCGGGCCCGTCGCCGGAGTTCAAGATCCCCTCGATCTCGGAGACCGCCGCGACGCCCGGGCTGGTCACGGCGCGCTGGATCGTCCTGCTCGCCGCGATGGCCGCGATCGGCCTGTTCGTGTTGCGCCTCCTGACCGCCCGGCCGGCCGGGGATCTGCGCAACGTCACGAAGGCGTTCGGCGTGGCGAGCGCGGTCGCACTCGTGGTCGCGCCCGTCTACCTCGTGATGTCGACGGCGCAGTTCTCCTTGCGCAGCGCCTTCGACCTGGGCGAAGTGCTGCCGCTGCTCGACGGGACCGAGTTCGGCAAGGGCTTCATCCGGCTCGAGCTGTGCTTTGCGCTGTTCGTGGCCGCCGCCGGGATTGCGATCTGGCTCGACGACCCCGCCCGCCCGCGGCGCACGATCGCCGACCTGCTCGCCACGACCGGCGCGCTGCTCGCCGCGGCCGGCGTCCTGCTCATCCCCGGCACGTCCGGCCACCCGGGCACCGCCGAGCCGCGCGGGCTCGCGATCGTGCTCGACGCCGTCCACCTCGGCGCGGGGTCGATCTGGATCGGCGGGCTGATCGGGCTCCTCATCCTCTGGCGCAGCCGACAGCTCGCGCTCGCCGTCCGGCGCTTCTCAGCCGTCGCGCTGTACGCCGTCGGCGTGCTGGTCGCGACCGGCATCTGGGCGTCGATCGTGCATCTGCCGACGCTCGCCTCGCTGTGGGAGACGGGCTACGGGCAGGCGCTGCTGGTGAAGATGGCGCTGCTCGTGGTCGCGGTGGTCCTGGCCGCCGTGAACCTGCTGCGCACGAAGACCCGGCTGCTGGCCGGGGAGCGGCAGTCGCCGCGGTTCGTCGGCGGGGAGGTCGTGCTGATCGCCGGCGCCGTGTTCGCGGCCGCGATCGTGACGAGCCTCGCCCCACCCGCCAAGGCGATCGCCGAGATCGGCAAGCCGGCCGCCGAGGTCGGGCCCGGGCCGGTCGACAAGACGGTCGAGCGCGACGGCTACGAGATCACCTTCGGCCTCACTCCGAACCGGGCCGCGACGCAGAACCAGGTGAGCATCGCCGTGCGCAAGGACGGCAAGCCCGTGACCGGCGCGGCGGTGACCGAGAGCTTCGCCATGCTGGACATGGAGATGGGCCGCCAGGAGTACGAGCTGACCGAGACCGCGCCCGGCACGTACGGCCGCGAGACGTCCGCGCTCGTGATGGCCGGCCGCTGGGGCCTGACCGTCCGCGTGGAGCCGCCCGGCGCCGAGCCGTTCACCGTGACCGTCCTCGACCACGCCGACGGATGACCAAGAAACTGCTCTTCGCGCTGCTGGCGCTCGCCCTCGGGATCCTCGCGTTGACGCTGGCGTTGATGCTTGTCAACGCCGGGTTCCGTTGACCGGGCCTTTAGGTCCCAGTTAGTCTCGGTCCAAATCACCCGGGGTCAAACGGAGGGGGATGTACATGCGTAGTGCCTTGGGGGCGTTGCTGACGGCAACGGTCCTGATGGTGGGATCTTCGACGGCGCTGGCGGCTGGACCGCCCGCGACGCCTGCCGACGACGCGGCCACCCAGGCCAAGACGACGGCGGCGACCGTCGCGCGCGCCAAGGAGATCGCGGCCGATCTGAAGACCGCGTCCGACGCGGCCGCCGCCGCTTCCGCCGCGGATCCGGACAACGTCGACAAGCGGGCCGCCGCCGCCGCGGCCTTGGCCAAGTACGCGACGGCCGACGCCGACGCCAACGCCGAGCAGAAGTCGCTCGAGGGCGTCAACGGTGGCGTCGCGACCGAGGGGTCGATCGACCCGAAGCATCCGGCGGACGTGCACAACCCCGCCGCGGGTGCCGTCAAGTCGGACAACATCGAGTGGGTCTCGAACAGCCGCGGCCTGCCGAACCAGGTGCAGAAGCCGACCAACGCGAACGGCAACTACGCCGGCGCGACGTTCATGCACTACGAGGGCCTGGGCTACGACTTCATGCTCGGCGACGGCACGGGCGGCCTGTCGATCTGGTCGCTCAAGGATCCCGAGAAGCCGCTGTTCGTCGGTGGCGTGAACTCCAACGACCTACGCCAGCCGGCCGACGCGCACGGCCCCGAGGACCCGCTCCTCACCGACCCGGCCAGCAACACGCGCGGCTTCTACGAGGGTGAGAACCCGACGGTCGACTCGCGCCGCAAGCTCGCCTACCTGGCCCGGGACCCGCGCTCGTGGGGCGCCGGCCACCCGAACGGCCGCACCGGCCTCTACATCATCGATGTCAAGGACCCGTGGAAGCCGAAGGTCGTCACCTACCACTGGGTGCCCGCCGGCCACACCGCGACCTGCATCAACGACTGCCGCTACATCTGGAGCGTCGGCCCGGCCAACAACGGCTCCAAGGTGGGCAGCACGCCACAGGACGTCGCCGGCGTGCTCCACCCGGAGTGGTCGGGCGTCCCGGCGTTCGTGACCGACGTGCGTGACATCAACCACCCGTACACGTACGCCAAGCCGGTCGACGCGGGCCGTAACAACAACAAGACGGCCTACACGCACTCCGTCGACGTCGACCAGCACGGCCTGGCGTGGACGTCCGGCTTCGGTGGTGTCCGCGGCTACTACACGTCCGGCAAGCACCTCGACCCGACCACGGGCGTGGAGCGCCAGGCGACCGCGACCGACCCGATCCCGTACGCGGGTGGCTCGGTGCCGTCGCTCGAGACCCCGGCGCAGTACGCGCAGGTCTCGCTCGAGCACAACTCCTACCACCGCACGCAGGCGGCTTCGGACACGTCCTCGCCGACCGTCACGACCGCCTCCGGGCGCACGCTCAACAAGAGCGACCTGCAGTACGTCACGCAGGAGAACGTGATCACCTGCACCCGGACGGACGGCGGCGGCCCCGGCCGCTTCGTGATCGCCAACCTCGCCGGCTCCTACACCGGCAAGGCGTGGGACCCGACGCTCGACGCGGCCGACCCGAACAAGCGCTACTTCATCGAGAAGCTGGACGACTACACGCCGCTCGGCCAGCCGGGCGACCTGCCCAACGGCTCGTGCTCGGCGCACTGGTTCACGGTGCAGGGCGACATGGTCGCGATCGGGTTCTACGCCCAGGGCACGCGCATCCTCGACGTGTCCGACCCGACGGACATCAAGCAGTCCGCGTACCTGCGCATCCCGTCCGCGACCGGCCAGCTGGCCACCAACGCGTCCGCGGTGTACTGGCACAACGGCTACCTGTACGTCGCCGACTACACCCGCGGCATCGACGTCCTGCGCTACAAGGACCCGATCAAGGGCGTCGTCCAGCCGAAGGTGTGCTGGAACGCCTGCGACGACTCGCAGACGCCGGCCAAGACGACGAGCGTGACCACGCCCGTCGGAAACGGCCCGGGCGGCACGGTCCCGGCGACGCTGTCGCTGGCGCTCGGCACGCCGGCCGCGTTCGGCGCGTTCACGCCGGGCCTCGCGAAGGAGTACACGGCGAGCACCGACGCGACCGTGATCTCCACGGCCGGTGACGCGACGCTCGCCGTCGCGGACCCGAGCACGACCGCCAACGGCCACCTGGTCAACGGCGCGTTCGTCCTGCCGCAGCCCCTGCAGGGCCTGGGCACCGTGAAGACGTACACGGGCCCGGTCTCGAACGACAAGCCGGTCATCACGTTCAAGCAGGCGATCGGCAACACCGACGCGTTGCGGACCGGGACGTACAGCAAGACGCTGACGTTCACGTTGTCCACGAGCAACCCGTAGGTACCTTTGATGCGGGCCGCCTTCACGGGCGGCCCGCATCGCGTTTGGAGCAAGAGGAGAAGTGTTCATGCGTAGGAGCGCCATCGCGCTCGCGCTGATGGCGGCAGTCGTTGTCGCAGGATGCGGCGACAAGAAGGACAAGCCGGAAGCGGCGCAACTCAAGGGCGCCGTGGCCATCGGGGTGCTCGCCCCGACCTCGGGCACGCAGTCGGCGCGCGGCGCGGACCTCATCGACGGCGCCAAGCTGGCCGCCGGGGAGCTCAACGCCAAGGGTGGCGTGCTCGGGCACAAGGTCGAGCTGCAGCCCGTCGACGACGCGTGCGAGCCGTACATCGCGTACGAATCGGCCAAGACCTTCGTCACCGACGGGGGCGGCGCGATCGGCGTGATCGGGGGTGTGTGCGACGAGGTCGCCGAACGCGAGGTCTCGACGGTCGACGCGACCGAGAAGCCGTTCCTGGTCACCTCGGCGACGGCCGACGGGATCGTGAGCGAGAAGACCCCGTTCACGTTCCAGATGAACGGCACCCTCTACCAGCAGGCGCTGTCCTCGGTGTTCTGGATGAACTACGAGGAGACCGAGCGGCTGGCGGTCGTGCAGGACGAGTCGGCCGAGTCCAAGTCGATCGCCAAGCAGGCGATCGGGCTGCTCGAGGGGCAGCCGAAGCTCGTCTCGCTGCAGACCGTGGAGCCGAAGGGCCCGAAGGTCAAGACGATCGCCAAGGCCGCGATCGCCGCCAAGCCGGACCTCGTGCTGTGGACGGGCAGCGCTCAGGGAGGCGGCGAGCTCGTGGCCGCCCTGCGCGAAGCCGGCTTCAAGGGCAAGTTCACCGCGACGGCGGCGTCCGAGGCGCCGGAGTTTCTGTCCGCGGCCGGCCCGGCGGGCGAGGGCGCGACGGTGATGGCCACCGGCTCGCCCCAGAACACGCCGACGGCGGAGACGTTCCGGGCCGCGTTCAAGGCCAAGTTCAACCGCGAGCCCGGCTTCGACGCGCAGCAGGCGTACGACGCCGTGCAGGTGCTCGCCCACGCCGCCAATCGGGCCAAGAGCACGGACAGCGCGAAGATGGTGGCCAAGCTCACCGAGCTCGACCCGAAGTTCTCGAACGCCCTCGGTGTCGTGCGGTTCGCGCCCGACCACACGCTGCTCTACGACAACCGCGTCATCCTGAAGGTGAAGGACGGGAAGTTCACCTGGGACCGCTCGCTGCGCACCGATTCGCTGGGGTGAGAAGGCTCGCCGCGTTGGTCGCGGTTCTCCTGTGCTTGCCCGGCGGCGTCGCGTTCGCCGACGGTGACCCCGCCAGCGACGTGCTCGCCTCCGCGCGCGTGTTCTGGCCCTACAGCGTCAAGGTCCCGAAGGAGAGTCGCGAGCGTCTGAACGAGACGGTCAAGGCGGTCACCCGCAACGGCCTGCCCGTGCGCGTCGCGATGGTGCAGAACGAGTTCGACCTCGGCTCGGTCGGCGTGCTCTTCGGGCACCCGCAGGACTACTCGAAGTTCCTCGCCCAGGGGCTGGCGAACTTCAACCGTGACTGGGTGATCGTCGTGATGCCCGGCGGCTACGGCGTCTACCACTGCGTGCCGATCAAGCGGGCCGAGGGCTACCTCGACCCGTGCGAGAAGGAGCTCCCGACCGGCGCAGACCAGAAGCGCCTGCGGACGCTCGCGCCGGTCTCGAAGTCGGGGGTCGACATGGCCACAGCCGCCGAGCAGGCCGTGCGCACGTTCGCCGAGGGCCGCGGCGTGTCGGCGGACAGCGGTGGCGGTGTCGGCGTGGTCGCGCCGGTCGCCGGGTCCATCGTCGGGATCCTGCTCGCCCTGGCGTTCTTCGCGCGCCGCGGCGTCAAGTCATGAGGGCGGCGCGGCGACTCGTGTGATCGCGAATCGATTGCGTGGCGCGTCGGTGACCGTCCACGTCCAGCCGCCGGACGTCTGGGTCGCCCGAACCCAGCCGGCTCCGAGTGATGTGTCGACCACGACGCCGCTCTCGAGCTCCACGCGACGGATCGACCGGTTCGCGTCCGGCTGGTCGGCGGGGTCGAAGCCGTAGTAGGCGAATCGCCCGTCGATCGACGGGCCCAGGAAACCCGCGCCGCCGCGTGGCGCGTCGCAGTCTTCGTCGAGCACGTGCAGCTTGCGTGGGTTGAGGTCGTAGAGCGCGATTGCGGACTTGGGGAACACGACGCTCGACCGGTTGCCGCAGGCGTCGGGCTCGGGGAGGTACGCCCAGCCGACGATGGCGCGGTCCCCGACAGCGTCGATCGTGCGCGGACCGACGTTGCCCTCACCGACCTGCGTGTGCGCGAACCCCCGCGGGCGCGGGAGCCGTTGCTCGCGGTACCGGTGGAGCGTCGCCGAGATCAGGTGAGGCAGCTGTCCGCGCCGCTCCTGGCGTGCGAACACAAGCCGGTGACGAGCCGCCCGCGGGCGTCGAGGCCGAGGTCGGCATCGAACGGTGCTGGACGGGACCGGTTGGCAAGGTCTCCTTGCGGCCGGCGTGCCAGAGCACCAGCCTGAACGCGCGGCCGTCGAAGTGGCTCCAGGCGGCGTAGCCGGCGTGGGTTGTGATCGGCGTGATCCGCTTCTCGAGCGCGATTCGCTCGGCCCGGGCGGGCGGCGCGGCGCATGCCCAGACGAGCAGGTTCGCTACAACGGCGGTCGTGAAAGTGGTGCGCGCGGTCATCGTGGTGGAGTCGTCGGGCATCGAGGCCGAGCAGCTCTGGCACGATCGTTCCCGCTGGGCGTCCTGGATAGACGGCTTTGCGCATTTGGAGAAGCTCGAGGGCGAGTGGCCGGAGGTGGGCGCGCGGCGCGTGTACTCCTCGCACGTGACCGGGCGGGCGCTCGTGTCCGAGAAGGTCATGCGGCTGGAGGCGGGCTCCGGGCTGACACTGATCGTCGAGGACGAGCGGACGACCGCGACGCAGCGCGTGCGCTTCGAGAGCGACGGCGCGCGCACGCGGATCACGGTCGAGGTCGAGGCGCAGCCGAAGGAGAAGATGCCGCCCGGGCAGCGCTGGTGGTGGCGGCGCAAGTGCGGTGAGTCGCTCGCGCGAACGCTGCAGCGGTTCTCGTACGAGTTGGCGGCCGACGCGGATCGCTAGGGTCGAAGCCATGTTCGTGTTCAAGGCGGCGGTGGTCGGGACGGGCGCGCTGGGGGACGAGATCGCGGGCGCGATCGAGGCCGCCGGGGTGCCGGTCGTGCACGTGGAGACCGGGTCCTACGACGGGCTCGGGGACGTCGACTTCGTGATCGAGGCGGGCGAGGACGACCTCGGCGCCAAGCACGAGGCGTTCGCGTGGCTCGATGCGCGGACGGCGGGCCGCGCGGTCTTGGCGTCCGCGACCGCGGGGTGCTCGATCACCGAGGTCAGCGGCGTCACGTTGCGGCCGGAGAAGGTCGTCGGCTTCCACTGGTTCCCGGGCAAACGCCTGGTCGAGGTCATCGAGGGTGACGACACGTCCGAGGCGACCGTGCAGGCCGCGCTCAGCTTCGCGCAGACGCTGCGCAAGACCGCGGTGCGGTGCGCGGACACGCCCGGCCAGATCGTCGCGCGGGTGACGGCGGCCGCCGAGCCGCTGGTCGAGGCGTGCGCGGTGGTCGAGGAGGGTGTCGCGGGCGTGCGCGAGGTCGACACGGCGCTCGCGCTCGGCGCGGACGTGAAGCCCGGCCCGTTCGCGGCGGCCGACCGGGAAGGGCTCGACGAGGTGCTCGCGCGGCTGCCCGACCCTCCCGTCCTGCTCCGCCGGCTCGTCGCCGCGGGGCGGCTGGGCCTGGTCTCCGGGCAGGGCTTCTACCCGTACCCGCAGCCGGCGAAGGGCTACGAGGACGCGGTCGTCAAGCTCGAGTGGCGTGACGACGTCGCGGTCGTCTGGCTCGCCAACCCGCCCGCGAACTCGCTGGCGCCGGCGACGATCGCCGCGCTCCGCCGCGCCTGGAACGACCTGCGCGACCGGGCACGGGCGATGGTGCTCGCGTCCGCGAACCCGGCCCTGTTCTGCGCGGGCGCGGACATCAAGGCGTTCACGACCTGGGACGCGGACAGCGCCCGCGCGCACCTGGAGGAGATCCACGCACTCGCGCGTGAGTGGGAGCGCTCGCCGGTCGTGACGATCGCGGCGGTGAACGGGCTCGCGTTCGGCGGCGGCTGCGAGATCGCGATGGCCTGCGACTTCCGCCTCGCCGCGTTCTCGGCCACCTTCGGGCAGCCCGAGGTCAACCTGGGGATCATCCCGGGCTTCGGCGGCACCCAGCGGCTGGCGCGGCTCGTCGGCCCGGCCAAGGCGCTCGAGCTGAACCTGCTCGGCGAGCCGATCTCCGCCGAGGCGGCGTTCGAGCACGGTCTGGTGAACCGCGTCGTCGACGACCACGAGCTCTTCGACACCGCGCTCGCCTGGGGCCGCAAGGCCGCCGGCCAGGCCCCGGTCGCGCTCGCGCAGATCAAGCGCGTGTCCGCGCACGCGGACCTCGACGCGGGCCTCGCGGCCGAGGTCGACGGCTTCGTCGAGGCGTTCACTTCGGACGACGCGCGCGAGGGCATCGGCGCCTTCATCGAGAAGCGCAAGCCGGAGTGGCGCGGGCGGTGACCGGGGCGGAGCGGCTGGCCGAGCTGATCGGCACCTCCGGACCGGTGGTGGCGCTGACCGGCGCGGGCATCTCCGTGCCCTCCGGCATCCCGGACTTCCGCACGCCGATGACCGGCCTGTGGGAGAACGTCGACCCGATGGAGGTCGCGCACATCTCCGTCTGGCGTCGCGACCCCGCGCGCTTCTGGTCCTTCTACGGCCAGCGCTTCGCCGCGCTCGACGGCAAGCAGCCCAACGGCGCCCACCGCGCCTTGGTGGAGCTGGAGCGCCGCGGCCTGCTCACTGGCGTCATCACCCAGAACATCGACGGCCTGCACGCCCGCGCCGGCACGGCCGACCCGGTCGAGGTGCACGGGTCGATCCGCACCGCCTCCTGCCTGCGCTGTGGCCAGTCGTTCTCCCTGGAGGAGACGCGCCGCCGCCTGGACGAGGAAGCCGACGGCGTCCCTTTGTGCGACTGCGGCGCGCCGCTGAAGCCCGACGTCGTCCTGTTCGGCGAGTTCCTCCCGGAGGACGCGATCAACCAGGCCACCGCCCTCGCGTCGACGGCGGGCCTGATGCTCGCGATCGGCTCGTCCCTGGAAGTCCACCCGGTGGCGGGCCTGCCCGCGGACACCCTCCGCAACGGCGGCCGGTTGGCGATCGTCACGATGGGCGCGACGCCCTACGACGACGAGGCGACCGTCAAGCTCTCAGGTGACGTCGTCGCCGAGCTCGATGCCGTTCTAGCCGCCCTCGGCGGCGTAGATCGCACGAGCGCGTAGCGCCGCCTCCAGCCGTTCGAGCGCGTCCGAGAGCCCTTCGAGCGCGGTCGCCTCGAGCGTCCCCTCGCGGGCGGACGCTGCAGCCTGAGCGACGGTCTCGCGCAGACCATCAAGCTCCACTAGACGCTGAGACATGTCTCCCTGCTCGCGCCAGCCGGCCAGCTCGGCGAGCGCCGTGATGAGCGCCGCCTCCAGCTGGAGCGCCGTCTCGCGGACGCGACCAAGGTCCAGGTCCTGGCGCGCCCGAAGGGTCAGGTCTTCGCAGGCGAGGATCGCGTCGCGGCCCGAGAGCAGCGCCGCCAGGCGATCGGTGGGGCGGTGCTTGGAGCGCTTGGAGCCACGCTGGCGCGGGGTGGGCGCGTCGAGCTCGCGCGCCTCGGTCCACTCGCCGTCGGCGACCTGCTCACCGCTGCCGTAGCCGACGCGGGTGCGCCAGGCGCGGGACAGATCGAGGTCGGCGAGGTACGGGTCGGCGGAGGCGACGCGGAACGAGCGGACCAGCCGGTTGAGGGTCTCGGGGCCGAACGACGGGAGGCCGGCGGAGCGGAGCCACTCCGAAGCGGTCGCGTCGTCGAACAGCGGGTCCGCGTCGATCACCGTCACCCGCGTCACGGGCACGGTGTCGCGTGGTTCGCGGCGCCCCACGCGGCGGGGCGCCGTTCCTTCCGAGATGACGACGACCGCCTGCGCGTCGTCACCGGCGTAGCGGCGGACGACGTAGCGGCCGGGTGGCGGCCCGAGGCGGCCGGGCCACTCCCACTGCACGAAGCGGAAGCGGCGCTCCTCGATCAGTCCGTGCCGGTCGGGTCGACTTTGAGGGCGGACTTCGACGGGTTGAGCGGGACGATCGGGTTGTCGATCTCGCCCAGGCGCTCGATCAGGCGGCCCCACTGGTCCGGCTTGAGGACCGCCGTGAGCTCCTTGGACGCCTCGGAGTTCGGGCCGTGCTGGGCCGCGAACCCGACGTGGATGTGATCGTCGTGGTCGCCCATGGCCAGGGTGTTGTCCGCGCCCTCGAACTTCATCAGGGAGATGATCTGGTGCGGCTTCATGTTGCCCTGGAGGGTCAGGAGCGACTGGATGACCTGCTCGGTGATCGAGCCCTTGCCCTGGGTGCTCGGGGAGATCGTCGTGCCGTTGATCGCGGCGATGTCCATCGCGCTGCCGATCGAGTGCTCGGACACGTTCCCCGAGGCGGTCAGGTAGGAGTGGCCGCACTGCAGCGACGAGATCGTCGGGTTGAAGCCGTTGGCGACGAGGAACTCGAGGGTCGCGAGCACGCGGCGGTCGATCGCGCCGGCCTGGATGTCCTGGCGCCCGCAGCCGTAGATCGTGATCTTCGGGTTGTTCAGGACGCGCTGGATCAGCGAGTCCTTGCTCATCAGCAGGATCTGGCCGACCGTCGGCGCGGCGGAGTCGGTGGCGACGAACGGGTTCTCACCCTGCGCGCGGTAGATCGCCGTGGACTCGAGCAGCTTCCAGCCGTCGAGGATCGGCTTCGGGTCGATGCGCGGGGCGCCGCTGCCGGCCGGGCGGATCTCGAAGCGCACGTGCGGGTGCGTCTTCGAGGACGCGGTGCCGATGCGGCCGAGCACCGTGCCGGCGGGCACCTGCGAGCCGACCTTGAGGTTCTTGATGACGATCTGGTCGCGCCCGAGGCCGAGCGCCTCGGCGGGCGTGAGCGCGCCGTCGACGCGGCCCGTGCGCAGGAACTCCTGCTGGGCGCCGCCGGCGACGGAGGCGTTCACGCGCGTCGGGTTCGCGAACAGGCGCTGCTTGACGGGCGCCGCGGCGGCGGGAGCGATCGCGTCCGTGGCCGCCTCGAGGCCGGACGAGGCGTCGGCCTCGATCGTCTTGGACTTCGGCGCGGGACGGTCGGTGCTGGAGGCGGCGACCGTCGGCTTCTTGTCCTTGGGCGCTTCGGCGAGCATCCGCTTGACCTCGGCCGGGTCCACCTTCTGCGGCTTGGGCGCGGCGTAGCGCTGCGAGACCTTGGCGAGGCGGCCGTACGTGTACGTGTTGCCGTACGCGTCCTGGACCTGGATGAACCGACCGAGGCGCTCGGAGACGCCGATCTTGGTCACCTGCACGTCGCTGACCGCGACGACCGGGGCGCCGGCGTCCGCATAGATCGACAGGCCCGTGCGGTTCGCGTTGCCCTCGACGACGGCCTTCTTGCCCGTCTTCTTCGAGAGGTTCTCGGTGTCGACCTCGTTGGCGTACGTCGCCTTCGACGCGACCGGGAAGCGGCCCTCGGTCAGGCCCGTGAGCGAGGAGACGAGGCTCTCCGGCATGCCGCCGATCACCTGCGCGCGCAGGAGGACGGAGTCCACGTACCAGTCCGCGTGGTTGTAGGCCCACACGGCGGCGCGGAGGTCCTTGTCGGCGCCCGCGGCCTTCAGGTAGCGCGCGGCGGAGAAGATCGCGTCGACCGGGTTGTACGGATCGGCGAGGCCGTCCTTGTTGCCGTCCACGCCGTACGCCTTCCACGTGGCGGGCATGAACTGCATCCAGCCCTCGGCGCCGGCGCTGGAGGTGACGCCGTTCAGGCGGCCGTAGTTCGTCTCGATCTCGTTGATCGCGGCGAGCACTTCCCAGCGGATCCCGTACTCGGTGCCGGCCGCCTGGTAGATCGGCAGCAGGAACGGCGGGATCTTGAACTTGTCGATGAAGAAGTTCGGCACGCCCGCCTTCGCGGCGCCGGGCTCGGCGACCGACAGCGACGGGTCGTCCGGCGACGGCGGGTCCACCTGGTCGTCCGGGACGGGCGTGGGGGTCGGCGTGGGCGTCGCGACCTTGCCCGCGAGCGACTCCGTGTTCGCCTCGCCGGTGCCCTTGTTGGCGTCCTGGTCCGCGGGCTCGTCCGCTTCCTGCTTGTCGTCCGCCGGCTTGTCCTTCTTGCCGGTGTCGTAGTCCGAGTCCTTCTTGCCGCCGCCCTTGCTCGAGTTCGGCGCGGGCGTCGTCGTCGGGTTCGGCGCGGGGGTGGGCGTCGCGGTCGCCGTCGGCACCACGGTCACGACCGGCGGGGCGGTCGCGGTCGGCGTCGGGGTGCTGTCCGTCGACCCGAGGTCCACGATCGAGGCGATCGGGGCCGGCAGACCGGGGATCTGCAGCTGGTCGACAGGCGTTCCGGGCGGGATGTCCACCGTGATCGTGAGCTGCTGGCCGGTCACCAACGTCACACGCACGTAGTGCATCTCGGCGTGGGCGCTCGTCACGAAGATGCCCGCGTAGAACGCGGACGTAGCGAGAGCGATGGCGAACGGGCGGCGTGAGTTCATGAACCGGCGGCCGGGGACTGGACACCCCGGAGTGTTGGGCAAGCTAGCGGCATCTGGTGTCTGCAACAACGAAGAACGGGTAATCGTGACGATTCTGTTGGTCGCGAGTCGCAGTTCGCGTTGCCACTTTGTGTAGTGTCAACCTCGGGTAGAGGCTTAGACACATCAGATGACGCTGCCTAAGGTACCTTCCGCTACATACACGTTCGATAAGGAGTTGCTTGGGATGGCAGACGATGGCTTCCGCGACCGGGTGTCGCGGCAAGGCGAGGAAGCGCTCGGCAAGCTCG
Organism: Solirubrobacter phytolaccae; assembly: GCF_027587195.1. Classification (GTDB taxonomy): domain Bacteria; phylum Actinomycetota; class Thermoleophilia; order Solirubrobacterales; family Solirubrobacteraceae; genus Solirubrobacter; species Solirubrobacter phytolaccae. The sequence continues at coordinate 46,482 of NZ_JAPDDP010000038.1, forward strand.
CGACGGACCTGCTCGAGAACCCGCTGGTCAACTCTGCAATCACGCGTGCATTCTCCGCTCGCGAAAAGGCGGTGCAGGCGCAGGAGGCCGCGATGGGCGCGCTCAACCTGCCGTCGGCCGCGGACATCGACCGGCTGACGCGCCGGCTGCGCACCGTGAGCACGCGGCTCGAGGGCATCGAGGAGTCGATCGACCGCCTGCAGGACGGCGTCGACAAGCTCTCCGCCAAGCTCGGCAGCGAAGCCGCGCTCGTCGAGCGCCTGGCCGCGCTGGAGGGCCAGCTGTCCAAGCTCACCCACGACGTCTCGCACGTGTCGGACGCGATCGACGCGGTCCCGCCGCCCGTTCCGCGCGAGCAGGAGCGGCTGGCGGTCGACACGCCAACACCGAAACCCGCCCGCAAGCGCGCGGCAGCGAAGAAGAAGTCCTAATAAGGTTCGTGTGAATATGAGCAAGAAGGACAAGGACAAGAAGAAGAAGGACAAGAAGGGCGCCGACGATCCCGTCGCCGCTCTGCGCGCCGCCGTCGAGAGCACGCTTCGTGCTTCCGCAGAAGGCGCCAATGTGACCCGCGAGCGCACGCGCGAGATCGTCGAGGAGATCGCCGCCGCGGCCGGCCGGGTCCGTCACACCCTCGAGGACCTGCGCGTCCTCGACGAGGTGAAGAGCCTGCGCAGCGAGGTCGAGGCGCTCGCCTCCCGGGTCGCGTCGCTCGAGATCCGGCCGAAGGGGGCCAGCAAGCCGGAGGCGGTCACGCCGACGGTGCCGGCGAAGAAGCCGGCAGCCGCGCGCAAGCGCAGCGCCGCCCGCAAGCCGGCGGCCGCGAAGAAGCCGGCGCCCGCGAAGCCCAAGCCCGTCGCCAAGAAGCCGGTGGCGGCGAAGCCCGCCGCAGCGGCGAAGAAGCCCGCGGCGGTCGCCAAGAAGCCGGCCGCGGCGGCCAAGAAGCCGGCGGCCGCGCGCAAGCGCACCCCGGCCCGCAAGCCGACGGCCCCGGCGAAGAAGCCGGCCGCCGTGACCAAGCCCGTGGCGAGCACCCCGGTGGCGCCCGCCCCCGCGAAGCCCACGCCCGCTCCGCCCAAGCCCACCCCGTCCTCCTAGGCATGAGCGTCTCGTTCGAGTCCGCCAAAGAGCTGCGCGAGGTCATCGACGCGGTCTTCACGATGATGGACTCGGACGAGGAGATGGGGCCCAAGCTGCGGGATGCCGACACGCCTCAGCAGTTCGAGTTCAGCGACTTCGACGTCGTCGTCAACATCCGTGCGGCCACCGACGGCGAGGAGGGCAACCTCCACTGGGAGTGGTCCGACGACGTCGACTGGAAGCCGAAGGTCAAGATGACGATGTCCTCGGAGGTGGCCAACCGCTACTTCCAGGGCAAGGAGAACGTCGCGATGGCCGTCGCGCGGCGCCGGATCAAGACGGGCGGGGACATGAAGGCCGCGCTCGACCTGATCCCGCTCACCAAGCCGATCTACGCGCAGTACCGCGACTACCTCGAGCGCGAGAAGCCGCACCTGCTCGTCTAGGCCTCTGGCCGTCGCGATGGCCGACTCGCTGACCGACGTCGCCCGCGCGCTCTCCGTCTCTCCCGCCACCCTGCGCCGCTGGGTGGCGGAGGGGATCGTGCCGCTGCGGGACGGCGAGTGGACGCCGGCGGCGCTCGCGCAGGCCCGGATCGTCGCGCGCATGCGGGCGCGTGGGCACTCCCTCGCGCAGCTCCGCGGCGCGGCCAAGCAGGGCCGGCTCGCCTACGGCTACCTGGAGGACCTGTTCGGCGACGAGGGCGGCGGTGCGCCGCGGACGCTCGAGGAAGCGGTCGAGGAGACCGGGATGGAGGCGGAGCTGATCCGCCGCATCTGGGCCGCGGCGGGGTTCCCGGCCGCGTCGCTGGAGGCGCTGAGCGACGATGACGTCGCGCTGCTGCGCTCGTTGGGCACCGTGCTCGACTCCGGGCTGCCGCTCGTGGCCTTCCTGCAGATCGTGCGCGTGTACGGGCAGGCGCTCGCCCAGATCGCCGACGCCGAGGTCAAGCTCTTCCACCTCTTCGTGCACGAGCCGATGATCCGCGACGGCGCGCCCGTGCTGGAGATGGCCGAGGAGCTCAGCGGCCTGGCGAGCGAGCTGCTGCCGCTGTCGGGGCCGATCATGGAGTCGCTGCACACGCGGCTGCTGCGCCACTTCCTCGAGCAGGACGTCGTCGGGCACCTCGAGCTCGTCGCCGACGACGCGCAGCTCGGGCGGATGCGCGTCGCGATCTGCTTCGCCGACCTGGCCGGCTACACGCGGCTGACCGAGGAGGTCGGTGAGGAGGAGGCGCTGGAGGTGGTCGAGCGGTTCGTCGAGCAGGTCACCGAGACGCTCCCCGACGACGCGCGCGTGATCAAGACGATCGGCGACGAGGTGATGGTCGTCGGCACCGACCTGGGCGCGCTGGTCGACTGGGCCGTCGGGTTCCAGGCGCTGCAGACCGAGCGCCCGCTGCCGCGGATCGGCCTCCACGCGGGCTCGGTGCTCTACCGCGACGGCGACTACTACGGCCGCGCCGTCAACCTCGCCTCGCGGGTCGCCGCACGCGCGACGGGCGGCGAGGTGCTCGTGACGCGCGAGGTGCGCGCGGTCGCGGGTCGCCACCTCGCGTTCCAGCCGATCGGCGAGGTCAAGCTGAAGGGCTTCGACGAGGCCACGGAGCTGTTCCTGGCCCGCTCGGCGGCGGGGAGATGACCCGGCGCGGCGAGGGCGAGGCGGGCGGCGGCGAGGCGCGCGAGCGCGGCCCGGTGGCGGGCGGGCACGACTCGCATCGCGCGGCGAACGGCGTGGCCGACTCGGTTGAGGCGCGCGTCGCCGCGACCGGCCTGCTCGCCGGCCCCGTCGTCGTGCTCCTCTCCGGCGGGCGCGACTCCGTCTGCCTGCTCGACCTCGCCGTGCGGCTCGCCGGGCCCGTCAGCGCGCTGCACGTCAACTACGGGTTGCGCGACGCGGCCGACGCCGACGAGGCGCACTGCGTCGCGCTGTGCGAGCGGCTCGGCGTGCCCCTGGTCGTGCGCCGGGCGGGTGCGCCCGCCGGCAACGTGCAGGCCTGGGCGCGGGACGTGAGGTACGCGGCGGCCCACGCGCTCGACGGCACGATCGCCACCGGCCACACGGCGACCGACCAGGCCGAGACGGTGCTCTACCGGCTGGTCTCCTCGCCGGGGCGGCGGGCGCTCCTGGGGATGGCGCCCCGCCGCGGGCGCGTGGTCCGGCCGTTGCTCGGCGTCACGCGGGCCGAGACCGCCGCCTACTGCGCCGAGCGCGAGCTGCCGTACGTCGACGACGCGACCAACGCGACCTCCGCTCGGGGCCGCATCCGTGAGATCCTGGAGCTGCACCCGGCGGCGGAGGCCAACGTCGCGAGCACGCTGGACCAGCTGCGCGACGAGGCGGAGGTGCTCGACGCGCTGATCGACCCCGACGCCGACCTCACGACGCTCCCGCCCGCGCTCGCCCGGCTCACCGTGCAGCACGTGGTCGGTGCCGCGCCCGCCCGGTACATGGACGAGATCCTCGCCCTGGCCTGGCGGGGCGGGACCGGCCACGTCGATCTTCCGGGTGCGCGGGTGACCGTCGAGTACGGGCGGGTGCGTCTCGCCTCGGAGACGGCCGCTCCGGAGCCGGCGACGCTTGCCGTGCCCGGCCGGGTCGCGTTCGGCGCGGGGGAGCTGACGTGCGAGGTTGGCGCGTTCGACCTCGCGGACGGGACGCTCGCCGCCGACGCGCTCGCCCCGGCGCTCCAGGTACGGGCCTGGCGGCCCGGCGACCGGATGCGGCCGCTGGGGCTCGACGGCACGAAATCCCTGCAGGACCTGTTCACGGACCGCAAGGTGCCCACGGGCGCTCGCCACCAGCTCCCCGTGGTGGTCTCGAACGGCGAGATCGCGTGGGTCCCGGGCGTCGCGACCGGTGCACGATTTCGTGTAAACGCGGCCACGAAGCTCCACGTTCGCCTGCAATGGCATCCCGGGTCTTAGACTGCGGCGGCGTGAGCGAAGAGATCGGCGAGATCCTCGTCCAAGCTGACGAGCTGCAGCACAAGATCAAGCAGATGGCGGAGGAGATCACCCGCGACTACGACGGGAAGAGCCTGCTGCTGATCGGCGTCCTCAAGGGCGCCGTGCTGTTCCTGGCGGACCTGATGCGCCACCTCGACGTCAGCTGCGAGATCGACTTCATGGCGGTCTCCTCGTACGGGTCCTCGACCGAGTCGAGTGGCGTCGTGCGCATCCTCAAGGACCTGGACGCGCCGCTCGAGGGCCGTCACGTGCTGGTCGTCGAGGACATCGTGGACAGCGGTCTGACACTTCAGTACCTGCTCCGCACGCTCGAAGCGCGCGGGCCGGCGAGCCTCGAGGTGTGCGCGCTGCTGACCAAGCCGAGCCGCCGCAGCGTGGACCTGCCCGTCCGTTACACCGGCTTCGAGATCCCTGACAAGTTCGCCATCGGCTACGGCCTGGACTACGCGGAGCGCTACCGCGGGCTGCCCTATGTGGCCGCCCTCACCCTCACCGACTGACGGGTGAAGGTTCCATTAGCCACCCCATAGGTAGCCGCACCACACTGCGCCAACCCCCTTTGGACCCGCGATTCCCCTGGTAGCCTTGATCCCCTTGACTCGCCGTACCACCCCTGCGCGCTGGAAGCGCGCTCACTCATGAGTCGTTTCTTCAAGAGCGCGGCCTTCCCGATCCTGATCGTGATCGTGCTGGCCTTCTTCGCCTCCAAGCTCATCCAGAGCGGCAACGAGGCGCCCAAGACGTCGTACAGCCAGTTCATCAAGCAGCTGGACGGCGGTCAGATCGACAAGGTCGTCCTGCGCACGAAGGACAACTCCGCCGAGGTGACCCTCAAGGGCGCCGACCCGAAGAAGTACACGACGGGTTGGGTCCAGGGCGACTCGGCGAGCGTGTTGATCAACCGCCTCCAGAAGGCGGAGGCCGACGGCAAGATCAGCTCGTACGACATCAAGCCCGCGCGCTCGAACGTGCTGCTGTCGCTGCTGACGTACGTGTTCCCGATCCTGATCTTCATCGGCTTCTGGATCTTCCTGATGAACCAGGTCCAGGGCGGCGGCTCGAAGGTCATGTCGTTCGGCAAGTCCCGCGCCAAGCGCATGAGCGTGGACTCGCCGAAGATCACCTTCCGCGACGTGGCGGGTGCCGACGAGGCGGTCGAGGAGCTGCACGAGATCAAGGAGTTCCTCGAGAACCCGAAGAAGTTCCAGGCGCTCGGCGCGCGGATCCCGAAGGGCGTGCTGCTCTACGGGCCTCCCGGCACCGGCAAGACGCTCCTCGCGCGTGCCGTCGCGGGTGAAGCCGGCGTGCCGTTCTTCTCGATCTCGGGCTCGGACTTCGTCGAGATGTTCGTCGGCGTGGGCGCGTCCCGCGTGCGCGACCTCTTCGAGCAGGCCAAGCAGAACTCGCCCTGCATCATCTTCATGGACGAGATCGACGCCGTCGGCCGCCACCGTGGCGCCGGCATGGGCGGCGGTCACGACGAGCGCGAGCAGACGCTGAACCAGCTCCTGGTGGAGATGGACGGCTTCGAGGCCAAGGACAACATCATCATGATCGCGGCCACCAACCGGCCCGACATCCTTGACCCCGCCCTGCTGCGCCCGGGCCGCTTCGACCGGCAGATCACCGTCGACCGTCCGGACCGCAAGGGCCGCGCGAAGATCCTCGAGGTCCACACCCGCGGCAAGCCGCTGGCGAAGGGCATCGACGTCGACACGCTCGCCGGCCAGACGCCGGGCTTCACGGGCGCCGACCTCGCGAACCTCGTCAACGAAGCCGCGCTCCTCGCCGCCCGCACGGGCAAGAAGGAGATCACGCAGACCGAGCTCGAAGAGGGCATTATGCGCGTGGTCGCCGGCCCGGAGAAGAAGACCCGGGTCATGGGCGAGAAGGAACGCCTGATCACCGCGTACCACGAGATGGGTCACGCGCTGGTCGGCCACTTCCTCGAGCACTCGGACCCGGTCCACAAGATCTCGATCATCAGCCGCGGCCAGGCGCTCGGCTACACGATCAGCATGCCGAGCGAGGACAAGTTCCTCACGACGCGCGCGGAGCTCCTGGACACGATGGCGATGACGCTCGGCGGCCGTGCCGCGGAGGAGATCATCTTCCACGAGATCACCACGGGCGCGTCCAACGACCTCGAGAAGGTCACGGCCACGGCCAAGCAGATGGTCATGCGCTTCGGCATGAGCGACAAGCTCGGCCCGCGCGTGTTCGGGCACGACCACGGCCAGCCGTTCCTCGGTCGCGAGTTCAGCTCCGAGCCGGACTACTCGGACGAGATCGCGCGTGAGATCGACGACGAGATCCGCCGGATCGTCGAAGGCGCCCACCAGGTCGCCAAGGACATCCTCGCCGAGCACCGCGACCACCTCGAAGTGATCTCCGAGCTGCTGCTCAAGCGTGAGACGATCGAGGCCGACCAGTTCGTCGCGCTGCTCGAGGGCAAGACCGAGATCGAGGTCTGGGGCGAAGAGGCCGAGGAGCTTCCGCCCGGCCCGGAGCGTCCCGAGATCCCCGGCACGGTCACGCGTGACCGTGAGCAGGCCAAGCGGGCGATCCCGCGTCCCGGCCTCGCCGGTGGCGCCGCGGAGTACCGCGGCCACCCGGAAAAGCCGGACCTGGCTTAGCGAGGCGCGGCGGCCCGCCGTCGCGCCCGCGAGTTCGCCAAGTGGCGCCGGGGCGGCGCGGCCTCGCCGCGAACTCGCCGAAGCATCGCCCTCTGGGCGATGCGACTAGCCCCAGTTGCGGCCGGAGAGCTCGCCACGGAACGTGGCCAGCTCGGTCACCGCGGCACCGACGTACGCGGCCTTCGAGCGCGCGATGTCGCGCTCCAGGTCAGCCATGTAAGAGGCGATGTTGGCGACGCCGGTCTCTTCGGCGAGGGCGCGCTCGGCGTGGAGCTCGAGGAGTTGGTTGTGGAGGTCGTGGGCGGACATCGTGGGGTAGAGCATCGCGCTCCGGCTCCTGATACGTGGGGGTGCGACCACGCCAATGGCGTGGCCGGTGGTCCCCCCGGTGAGGTGTGGCTAGCCCGACCAGGAGATCCGCGAAGCGATCTCCAAGCCGAAGAGGGCACGCGCCGGCGAAGCCGGCCGCGCCCTCGTGGCGCCGACTAGTTGACGAGCAGCTGCTGGGCAGCCGCGGAGAGCTGCAGGATCACGTCCGCGTGCTGCTGCGGCGTGGTGGCCTGCTGCTGCTGGGCCTGGGCAGAGGCCATGGTCTGCCGGACTGCGTCCAGGCTGTTGGCCTGGATCATCATCGCGGCGCTGGCTTGGATCTCCATGCCCATGTGATCGACGGGGTCGCCGTCAACCCCGACGCGATTGGACGGATGTCGCACGCACGGGCAGCGGCGATGAAGGTTTCAGCTCGCCGAGGCGCAGCAGCGTGATCAGCCGCTGCGCGCCCCCGCGCGTGCTCAGGCGCGAGAGGACGAGCTGGAGCTCCCCCACGTCGCGCGCGGCGATCATCAGCAGCGCGTCGGTCTCGCCGGCCACGGAGTCGGCGGCGATGATGTTGTCGCTCGACGCCACCTCGGCGTTGAAGCGCTTCTCCGCCGCCTCGTCGTGGCGCGCGAGCGTGACCATCACGTAGACCTGCAGCGTGAACCCCGCGGCGGCCGAGTCCAGCCGCGCGGCGATCTTGCGGATCACCCCCGACTCCTTGAGCCGGCGCACGCGGTTGAGCGTCGCGGCGGGGGAGAGGCCGATGATGCGCGCCAGCTCCACGTTCGGTCGGTCGGCGTCCAGCTCCAGCTCCCTGAGCAATCGGACGTCGATTTCGTCAAGTTGGATGGCCATAGAACCAAACAATATTTCGTCTGAGCATGGATCCAAGCGATCTACACAAGTCGCAAGCGTTTGGCGCCGATCATCAGACGTGTCATGCAGCTCGTTCGCCGTCATTCCGCTCTGTTCGCACTCGTCGCCGCCGGTCTCCTCTGGGGGCTGACCGTCCCGCTGTCCAAGCTCGCGCTGGACTGGCTGCCGGGCGGCTGGCTCACGGTCGTGCGCTTCGCCGCCGCTGCACCGCTGCTCGCGCTCGTGAGCCGTCGCGACCTGCGCCGCGCGTTCACGCCGAAGATCCTCTTCGCGGGTGCGGTCGGCTACGGCGCGGTCGTGATGCTCCAGAACGCCGGCATCCACGCGACGAGCGTGAGCCACGCGGCGCTGATCATCGGCGCGGTGCCGGCGCTCGTCGCGTTGATCAGCGCGGCCACGGGCAAGGGCTCGGCCGGCAAGCTGGCCTGGTTCGGCTTCGCGCTCGCCCTCGCGGGCGTCGGGATCGTCGCCGGAGGCGGCGGCGGTGGCGCGACCCTCGGCGGCGACGGGCTGATGCTGGCCTCGTCCGCGCTGAGCGCGACGTTCGTGGTCGTCCAGTCGCAGCTGCTGAAGGGGCAGAACCCGATCGCCATGACCGCGGTGCAGATGTTCGCGGGTGCGCTTGCGGGCATTCCGAACGCGATCGTCGAGGGCGTCCCGGCCGCGCCGGCGACCCTCGCGCCGGTCGCCGCGCTGCTCGCGCTGATCGTGGCGGGCACGCTGCTGCCGTTCGCGCTCTTCGCCTGGGGCCAGTCGAAGGTCAAGCCGCAGCTCGCGGGCGCGTTCCTGAACCTCGAGCCGCTCGTCGGCGCCGCGGCGGGCGCGCTGGCCTTCGGCGATCCGTTCGGCCCGGTGCAGTTGCTGGGCGGCCTGGTGATCCTGTCCGGCATCGCGCTGAGCACCGCGCCGCCGCGCAAGCGCCCGGAGCCCGCGCGGGTGGTCAGCCGCCACGAGGGGCGGACCCACCGCACCCGCCCGGTGCGGTCTTCCGCACCGCGGGACGCCAGCCACCTCCCTCATCAGGAGTGGCCCAGGAGGGCAAGCTACGTATCAAGCAGCACCCCTCCTCACTCTCACTGACATGACCCTCCTCGTCCCCCGAACCTCCCGCAGCGTGCCTCCCCACACGTATGTGGTCCCCGTGGTTCGGGAGCTCCCCATCTCCTCCTCGACCCCCGCGGCTGCCGGCAACCCCTCCTCCTCTGCCTGGTAGTCGCACCTGACACCCGCAAGACCCGATACCGGCCGCCCCGCAAGGGCGGTCGGTAGCGTTTAAGCCCGTGGACTTCGAGATCATGGGTGTGGTCAACGTCACGCCCGACTCCTTCTCGGACGGCGGGCAGTTCGACGACGCCGCCCAAGCCATCGCCCACGGCCGCCGGCTCGCCGCCGAGGGTGCCGTGATCCTCGACGTGGGCGGCGAGTCCACGCGCCCCGGGGCGGACCCGGTCCCGGCGGGCGACGAGGCCGCGCGCGTGGTGCCGGTGGTCGCGGGCCTGCGTGACGTCGCGCGGGTCTCGATCGACACGATGAAGCTCGACGTGGCGGTCGCCGCGGTCGAAGCGGGCGCGAGCTACGTCAACGACGTCACCGCCTTCCGGCACGACCCGGACCTGGCGGGCTTCGTCGCCGACCGGGGGCTCGACTGCTGCCTGATGCACATGCTCGGCGAGCCGCGCACGATGCAGCGCGACCCGCGCTACCTCGACGTCGTCTCGGAGGTCAAGTCCTTCCTGGTCGAGCGGATGGAGGCGGCGGTCGCGGCGGGCGTGCCCGAGTCCAAGATCCAGCTCGACCCGGGGATCGGCTTCGGCAAGACGATGGAGCACAACCTGACGCTGCTTGCCCGGCTCGACGAGCTGACCGACCTCGGGCGGCCACTCGTGATCGGCACCTCGCGCAAGACGTTCATCGGGCGGTTGACCGGGCGAGACGTGACCGAGCGTGTGCACGGCACCGTCGCCACGTGCGTGATCGCGCTGGAGCGCGGTGCGCAGGTCTTCCGCGTCCATGACGTCGCCGCCGTCGCTGACGCGCTCAAGGTCGCGGCTGCTACTTTCGCCGCATGGCCGACGAAGAGCCCGACGAGTACGACGACGAGCTAGAAGACGATGACGACGACGAGGAAGGCCTCGAAGTCGGCGTCACCATCGAGATCGTCGGTCTCTCCCTCTACACGCACCACGGCGTCACCGCCGAGGAGCGCAAGGTCGGGCAGCGGATCCTCATCGACGTGCGCTTCGACGTCGGCGAGCCGGATGCGCTGATCACCGACCGCGTCGAGGACACGATCGACTACGGCGAGGTCTGCCAGGTCATCGCCCTGGTCGCCCAGCAGCAGTCCTACCGGACCCTCGAGCGGCTGTGCGCGGTCATCGCGGACCGGCTGGCGTCCCAGTTCGGGGCGATCAGCGTGACGGTGAAGGCGAGCAAGCCCGAGCCGCCGATCCCGCTGCCGGTCGAAGAGGTCTCGGTCGAAGTCTGGCGTGAAGAACGTTAGTGATCACTAACATACGGGTGTAGTCATGGCCCGTATGTCCGCAGAGGCCCGCCGCGAGGAAGTCGTCGGCATCGCGTTCCGGCACTTCGCCGAGGGCGGGTTCGACGGCACCTCGACCGAGGCGATCGCGCGCGAGGCGGGTGTCTCCCAGCCGTACCTGTTCCGGCTGTTCAAGACCAAGCGCGGGCTCTACGAGGCGTGTGTGGACAAGTGCTTCGAGCGGGTCGAGACCGTGTTCTCGGACGCGGTCGCCGGCAGCACTCCCGAAGAGCGCTTCGAGGCGATGGGGCACGCGTACGGCGCGCAGCTGCTGCCCGACCGCCACGCGCTGCTGTTCCAGATGCGGGCCTACGCGGTCGCGGACCCGGAGATCCGCGCGTACGTGCGCACGAAGTTCGGCCATCTGCGCGGGACGCTCGCGGAGCTCGCCGGCGTCGCGCCCGAGGACACCTGGGACTTCTTCGGCGAGGGCATGCTGCTCAACGTCGTGACCATGCTGGAGTTCGACTGGCCACACCCGGATGATCTTCCGTCGGCGTAAGCCGATCCTGCTCGGCTCGCTGGTCATGGTGCTGGTGGCGGCGGTGTTCGCCCTGCCGGTGTTCGGGGAGCTGGGCAACGAGAACGACTTCGACGACCCGTCGGCCGAGGCGGTCACGGCGCGGGAGGCGGTCGTCGCCGCGACCGGCACCTACGCCGCGCCGCAGCTGGTCGCGCTGGTGCGGCTGGACGCGTCGGCGGACTCGGCGTTCGGGCTGGGGCGGATCCGGACCGTCGCGCGGGCGATGGAGCATCCGGGCGTGGCGTCGGTGGTGGCCTACCAGCCGGGCGGCGACCGGCGGCTGGTGTCCAAGGACGGACGCTCCACCTACCTGCTCGCCACCTACCGGGAGGACGAGCGCGGGGCGACGGACGCGATCGAGGCGCGGCTGCGGGCGCTGCCATTCGTCACGCTCGGCGGGGGCGCGATCGCCGCGCCACAGGTCGGCGACCAGGTGTCGGCCGACATCCTGCGCGCGGAGCTGATCGCGTTCCCGATCCTGTTCCTGCTCTCGCTGCTCGTGTTCCGCAGCGCGGTGTCCGCGCTGCTGCCGCTGGCCGTGGGCGGAGCGACGATCCTGCTGACGTTCCTGGCGATCCGGCTGATCAACACGCACGTCAACCCGATGTCGATCTACGCGCTGAACCTGGTCAACGGGCTCGGGCTGGGGTTGGCGATCGACTACTCGCTGTTCATGGTCTCGCGGTTCCGGGAGGAGCTGGCGGCCGGGCGGTCGCGCGAGGAGGCGCTGGCGGTGACGATGCGGACCGCCGGGCACGTCGTGCTGTTCAGCGCGGTGACGGTCGCCGCGGCTTTGGCGGCGTTGATCGTGTTCCGGCAGCGGTTCCTGTACTCGATGGGCGTCGGGGGCGCGTTGTGTGCGCTGATCGCGGCGGGCGTGTCCTTGACGCTGCTGCCGGCGCTGCTGGGGGCGCTGGGCGAGCGGGTGAACGCGGGCGGGCCGCGGCGCTGGAAGGACGCGATCGCGCGCGAGGCGGCGGCCGAGCGGACTGGCTTCTGGTACCGCCACTCGCGGCGCGTGATGCGCCGGCCGCTGCCGTTCGCGCTCGGTGCCGCGGCGCTGCTGATCGCCCTGGGGCTGCCGTTCCTGCGGATCGAGTTCACGGGCGTGGACGCGTCCGTGCTGCCCAAAGACCAGAGCGCGCGGATCGTCGACGACGCGATCAAGGCCGAGTTCCCGCCGAGCGAGACGTCCCCCGTCTACGTCGCGGTGCGGCCGGGCGTGTCGGAGGCGGAGCTCGAGCGGTTCGCGGCGCGGCTGCCGGCGCCGGTCTCGCCCCCGGAGATCTCGGCGGGCCGGATCGACCTGATCGCGCCGGGACCCGCTCTGGGGGCGGCGGCGAAGGACCTCGTGCGTGACGCGCGCGCGGTGGAGGCGCCGTTCGACTTCTGGGTCGGCGGGCAGACGGCGCAGTTCGTCGACCAGCAGGCCTCCCTCGCCGATCACCTCCCGGTGGCGCTCGCGCTCCTGTGCGCGACGACGCTGCTGATCCTGTTCGTGATGCTGCGCTCGATCGTGCTGCCGGTGAAGGCGCTCGTCATGAACCTGCTGACGATCTGCGCCGCGTTCGGGCTGATGGTGCTCGTGTTCCAGGACGGGCACCTCGACTGGCTCTTCCGCTTCGACTCGCAGGGGGCGATCGAGTCGAGTCAGCCCGTGCTGCTGTTCGCGGTCGCCTTCGGGCTCTCCACCGACTACGGCGTGTTCCTGCTCGGACGCATCAAGGAGCTGCACGACGGCGGGATGTCCAACGAGGAGGCCGTGGCGTTGGGGCTGCAGCGGACCGGGCGGATCGTGACCTTCGCGGCGGCGCTGATGGTGGTCGCGCTGGGGTGCTTCGTGACGGCGTCGGTGATCTTCATCAAGCAGCTCGGGTTCGGCGTCGCGGTGGCGGTCCTGATCGACGCGACGATCGTTCGCGCGCTGCTCGTTCCGGCTTTGATGCGCCTTCTGGGGGACTGGAACTGGTGGGTTCCGCGCCCGATCGGCAGACTGCTGGGCGCGTGAACGAGATCGCTTACCTCGGATTGGGCTCGAACATCGGTGACCGGCGGATGAATCTGCAGGCCACGGTCGAGTCGTTGTGGACGCACGACGTCGTGGTGCTGGCCTCCTCGTCCGTCTACGAGACCGAGCCCGTGGGCGAGGTGCTCGAGCAGCGGTCGTTCTTCAACGCCGTGCTGCGCGTGGAGACCCGGCTCGGGCCGGAGCAGCTCCTGGACGCGTGCAAGGCGGTCGAGCGGGCGTTCGGGCGGACCCAGCTCGGCGAGGACGGCTACGTCAAGGACGGGCCGCGCGCGATCGACGTCGACCTGCTCCTGCTCGGTGAGCTGGAGTACTCGAGCGAGCGGCTCACGCTGCCCCATCGCGAGGTGACCTCGCGCCGGTTCGTCCTGGTGCCGCTGCTGGAGCTCGCGCCGGACCTCGAGGTCCCGGGCCGTGGACCGGCCGTTCTCGCTCTGGACTTGATCGAAGGCCAGGACGTGACCGTCGCCGGCCCACCCCTGGAGGTCGGACCGTGAAGCTGCTCGTCGTCGACGTCGGCAACACCCAGACGCATCTCGGCGTCTATGACGGGGACCAGCTCGTGCACGACTGGCGCTTCGCGACCGTGCGCGAGTCCACGTCGGACGAGCTCGGCGCGGCGTTGCGGGCCCTGCTGGCCCTGCGCGGGCTGGAGTTCTCGGACGTGGACGCCTCGATCGTGTCCGCGACCGTGCCGTCGCTCCGGCCGCAGTGGGTCGGGATGGCCGCCCGGTACCTCTCGCACGAGATGCTGCTGGTCGGCCCGGGCCTGAAGACCGGCATGCCGATCCGCTACGACAACCCGCGCGAGATCGGCCCCGACCGCCTCGTCAACGCCGTCGCGGGCTACGAGCGCGTCGGCGGCGCGTGCGTGATCGTCGACTTCGGCACGGCCGTCACGCACGACGTGGTCAGTGCCGGCGGCGAGTACATGGGCGGCGTGATCTTCCCGGGCGTGGAGATCTCCCTAGAGGCGCTTTCGTCCCGGGCCGCCGCGCTCCCCACCATCGACCTGACGCCGCCGCGCGCCCTGATCGGCAAGTCGACGGTCGACGCGATCCGCGCCGGCGTCCTCTACGGCTTCGCGGGCATGGTCGACGGCATCAACCGCCGCCTCCGCGCCGAGCTGGGCGACTTCACGACCCTGGCCACGGGCGGCCTCGCCGGTGCGGTCGTCCCGCACTGCGAGACGATCGACGCCGCCGACGAGCTGCTCACCCTCACCGGCCTGCGGATCATTTGGGAGCGGAACTCCTAACTTCGCCGGAGCGGCTGCGCGCCGCCTTGGCCGCGGACCCGTCGCTGGCCCGCGCCCGCCCGGACGGCGTCCGCACCCTGCTGCACATGCTCGCCGACTGGCCCGGCCATCGCGAGGGCGCGTCAGAGCTGGCGGCGATCCTGGTCGAGTCGGGCGCGGACGTGAACGCGCCCTTCGGCGGCCCGCAGCACGACGAGACGCCGCTGCACTGGGCGGCGAGTGCGGACGACGTCCCGTTGCTGGACGCGCTCGTGGATTTGGGCGCGGATCTCGAGGCGCGAGGCGGGACGATCGCGGGCGGGACGGCCCTGGACGACGCGGTGGGCTACGAGCAGTGGGCCGCGGCGACGCGTCTGTTGGAGCGGGGTGCCACGACTTCGCCGTGGATCGTCGAGCGAGCCGCGGGGTTTCCTTCCGTCCTGGACTGGGTCCGCAGCGTTTCCGGCTAGCGACCAACCGCGCCCGTGCCGACTGGGTGATCCGTCAGTTGACCCCCCTCAAGGGCGTCAAGTGACGGATGACCTCACCGGGCCGGGTGTTCGTTCGCTCTCGGCCCGAGCGAATCGCCGACGGGGAACGCGAACGCGTTCACAGTCCGGGTGTGCTCGCCGTTCACGCGGCCCCTACTCTGGATAAGCGAATGCGCTCTCTCCGCGACCCATGGACCATCGGCGATCTCACCTTCGAGAACCGCGTGATGCTCGCCCCGCTCGCCGGGATCGGGAACTGGTTCGTGCGCCTGCAGGCCAAGCGCTTCGGCGCCGGGCTCGCGGTCAGCGAGATGGTCTCGAGCTTCGCGATCCACTACGGCAACGAGAAGACGCTCACCGAGCTGCTGCGCGTGCACCCCGACGAAGGGCCGCTCGCGATCCAGCTGTTCGGGCACGACCCGGAGATCATGCGCAGCGCCGCCGCCGAGGTGGCGAAGGTCGGCGCGGACATCCTCGATCTGAACATGGGCTGCCCGGTCCCGAAGGTGATGAAGACCGGGGCGGGCGCGGCGATGATCAAGGACCCGGACACCGCGGTCGCCGTGGCCAAGGCCGCGCGCGAGGGCTCCGGCCTTCCGGTCACCGTCAAGCTGCGCGCGTCGATCAAGCAGGGCGGCGTCGAGGGCCTGGAGCTGGCGCGCCGCCTCGTGGACGAGGCCGGCGTCAGCGGCATCACCTTCCACCCGCGCTCCGCCGCCGTGCGCCACAAGGGCGTGCCGGACTACGACCTCGCGGCCGAGCTGGTCCGTGAGCTGCCGGTGCCCGTGATCGTCAGCGGCGGTATGGAGGGCGCGGAGCACATCCGCTGGGTGTTCGAGCACACGGGCTGCGAAGCGGTGATGCTCGCGCGCGGCGCGCTCGGGAACCCGTGGCTGTTCGCGCAGGTGCTCGGCGAGCGCGACGAGGACCCCACGGCGGAGGAGATCCTCCACGAGTGGCACTGGGTGATCGACCGCGCGGAGGAGCACCTGGGCGCGGATCGCGCGGCCCGCTACCTGAAGAAGTTCCACCCCTGGTACATCGAGCGACTCGGGGCGCCGAAGGCCCTCCAGGACGCCCTTCAGCGGGCAGACACTCTTGAGCAACAGCGCGAGGTCCTGTTGCTATCCTGCGCGCCCTCCGCGCCGCTTTAGGCGTGGAAAACCGGTCCGCCTGACGAGCGGGCCGTTTCCATCTTCAGCCCCGCAGAAGGACTGACGCAGCATGCAGAAGGACGTCATCCTCACCCCAGAAGGACTCGAGAACCTCAAGAAGGAGATCGAGTACCTGTCGACGACCAAGCGCCGTGAGGTCGCCGAGCGCATCAAGGAAGCGCGGGAATTCGGCGACATCTCCGAGAACTCGGAGTACGACGACGCGAAGAACGAGCAGGCGATGCTCGAGTCGCGCATCATGACGCTCGAGGACAAGCTTCGCTCCGCTTCGGTGATCGACGCCAAGGAGCTGTCGGCAGACGTCGTGCGCGTCGGCTCCGCGGTGCAGGTCACCGACGACAAGGGCAAGAAGCTCGCCTACACGATCGTCGGCTCGACCGAGGCGAACCCGTCGGAGAACAAGCTCTCCAACGAGTCGCCGGTGGGCAAGGCCCTGGTTGGCCGCAAGAAGGGCGACTCCGTCAAAGTCGTGCTTCCCAGCGGCAAGCAGCGCCAGCTCACGGTCGACAAGATCGAAGTCGCATAACGGTGTCGACCGAGGAGTCCCCCTCGGAGCTCCTCGCCGTCCGCCGCCGCAAGCTCGAGAGCCTGCGCGAGGCGGGCGTCGAGCCGTTCCCGCACGCCTACGCGGACGTGACCTCGGTCGCGGATGCGAAGGCCCCGCATGAAGGCCTGGCCGACGGAGAGGAGACGGAAGCGCGAGTACGCGTGGCCGGCCGCCTCCACGCCCGCCGTGGTCAGGGCAAGATGGCGTTCCTGGACCTGGACGACCGCACCGGTCGGATCCAGCTGCAGGCGCGCCGGGACGTCCTCGGCGACGAGGCGTTCGAACGGCTCCTGACGATGGACCTCGGCGACCTGATCGGCGCCGACGGCACGATCTTCAAGACCCGCCGCGGCGAGCTGTCGGTCCTCGTGAGCGACTGGACGCTGCTGGCGAAGTCACTGCGTCCGCCGCCGGACAAGCACTCGGGCCTCACGGACACCGAGACCCGCTTCCGGCACCGCGAGCTGGACCTGATCGCGAACCCGGAGACGCGTGACGTGTTCATCACGCGCGCCAAGATCGTGTCCGCGATTCGACGGTTCCTGGACGCGGACGGCTTCATCGAGGTCGAGACCCCGGTCCTGCAGCCCATCTACGGCGGCGCCCTGGCGCGGCCGTTCGAGACGCACTTCAACGCGCTCGACAAGACGATGTACCTGCGGATCGCGACCGAGCTGTACCTCAAGCGCCTGATCGTGGGCGGCCTGGAGCGTGTCTACGAGCTCGGCAAGGACTTCCGCAACGAGGGTCTGAGCCCCAAGCACAACCCCGAGTTCACGATGCTCGAGTGGTACGAGGCCTACGCGGACTGGGAAGTCGTCGCGGACCGGGCGGAGCGAATGGTGCGTTCGGTTGCGGACGCCGTCGGCTCGGAGAAGTTCGCCCAGCCGTGGAAGCGCGAGACGCTTGCGGGCTCGGTGCAATCCCGGGTCGGCATCGACATCCTCGGCAACCGCACGCTCGAGTCGCTGCAGGGCGCCATGCGCGAAGCCGGCATGGAAATTCCGGACGAGCCCAACTGGGCAGCACTCGTCGACTACTTGGTCTCCAAGCACGTCGAGCCGACGTTGATCGAGCCGACGATGCTGCACGACTACCCGGTCGAGCTGTCCCCGTTCGCCAAGCGCCACCGCGAACATGACGGTCTGGTGGAGCGGTTCGAGGCCTTCGCGGACGGCATGGAGTTCGCCAACGCGTTCTCCGAGCTCAACGACCCGGACGACCAGCGCGCAAGATTCGAAGAACAGGTGCGTCACGCCGCAGCGGGCGATGAGAACGCTCCGCCGTTCGACAAGGACTACATCTTCTCGCTCGAACACGGCATGCCGCCGACCGGTGGGATCGGAATCGGGATCGACCGATTGACGATGCTGCTGACCGGTCAGCGGACCATTCGGGAAGTGGTCCTCTTCCCGGCCCTCAAGTAGCGCCGGTTTCGACCGATGGTCCAAGCATGATCAAGGTGGCTCTCCGTTGGTAGACTGACGTATGGCCAAAGACGTGCCCCGAGCGCTGATCCGGACCGGCGAGCCCGCCGAATACACGGATGAGAGCCGGGGTATTTTTGTCTCTCAGGCCATCCGTCACTGCCCTCCCAACCCCATTTGAGACCACCGAACGACCGAGCGCTAGGCGAGCACTAGTAAGGAAGGAAGCTCCCCAAATCATGTTCGAGCGATTCACAGAGCGAGCACGTCAGGTGGTCGTCCTCGCCCAGGAGGAGGCGCGGACGCTCAAGCACAACTACATCGGGACCGAGCACATCCTCCTAGGTCTCCTCCGAGAGGAGGAGGGCCTCGCCGCACGCGTACTCGAGTCCCTGGACATCACCGTGGAGCGCGTTCGCGCCCAGGTCGTCCGCATCGTCGGTTCCGGGGAGGAGGTGACCTCTGGTCAGATTCCTTTCACGCCCCGTGCGAAGAAGGTGCTCGAGCTGGCCTTGCGTGAGGCGCTCTCCCTCGGTCACAACTACATCGGCACCGAGCACATCCTGCTCGGCCTCGTTCGCGAGAACGAGGGCGTGGCCGCGCGCATCCTGCTCGACTTCGACGCGGACTCCGAGAAGATCCGCAACGAGGTCATCCGGATGCTCTCGGGCCCCGGCGGCCGACGTCCGCAGGGTGGCGGTCAGGGCCAGCAGGCCACTGGCGGCGCCGGCGCGGGCACGGGCGAGAAGAAGTCGTCCAAGCTGCTGGACCAGTTCGGTCGCAACCTGACCAAGCTGGCTGCCGACGGGAAGCTGGACCCCGTCGTCGGGCGTGAGACGGAGATCGAGCGGATCATGCAGATCCTCTCGCGGCGCACCAAGAACAACCCTGTGCTCGTCGGCGAGCCGGGTGTCGGCAAGACCGCGGTGGTCGAGGGCCTGGCCCAGCGGATCACCAACGGCGACGTGCCGGAGCTGCTCAAGAACAAGCAGATCTACACGCTCGACCTTGCCGCCCTGGTCGCGGGCTCCAAGTACCGCGGCGAGTTCGAGGAGCGCCTCAAGAAGGTGATGAAGGAGATCACCCAGCGCGGCGACATCATCCTGTTCATCGACGAGCTCCACAACCTCGTCGGCGCGGGTGCCGCGGAGGGCGCGATCGACGCCGCCTCCATCCTGAAGCCGGCCCTCGCCCGTGGCGAGCTGCAGACGGTGGGCGCGACGACCCTGGACGAGTACCGCAAGTACCTCGAGCGGGACTCGGCGCTGGAGCGTCGCTTCCAGAAGATCACCGTCGACCAGCCGTCGCTCGAGGAGTGCGTGCAGATCCTCAAGGGCCTGCGCGACCGCTACGAGGCGCACCACAAGGTCAACATCACGGATGAGGCGCTGGAGGCGTCCGCGGAGCTCGCGGACCGCTACATCAGCGACCGCTTCCTGCCGGACAAGGCGATCGACCTCATCGACGAGGCCGCCTCGCGCATGCGCATCAAGTCGATGTCCTCCCCGCCCGTGTACCGGGAGCTCGAGGAAGAGATCGAGACGACGCGCCGCGACAAGGAAGCCGCGATCGAGAACCAGGAGTTCGAGAAGGCCGCGCACCTTCGCGATCGGGAGCGTCAGCTCACGAACAAGAAGCGCGACCTCGAGGACGCCTGGGAGTCGGGCGAGGGCGGAGAGCGTCCGTCGATCGGCGAGGAAGAGATCGCCGACATCGTCTCGATGTGGACGGGCATCCCGGTCTTCAAGCTCACTGAGGCCGAGACCCAGAAGCTGATGCGCATGGAGGACGAGCTCCACAAGCGCGTCATCGGCCAGCACAACGCGATCGAGGTCATCTCGAAGGCGATCCGCCGCTCGCGTGCCGGCCTGAAGGACCCGAAGCGGCCGACCGGCTCGTTCATCTTCCTGGGCCCGTCGGGCGTGGGCAAGACGGAGCTGGCGCGGACGCTCGCGGAGTTCCTGTTCGGTGACGAAGAGGCCATGGTCCGGATCGACATGTCCGAGTACATGGAGAAGCACGCGGTCTCCCGTCTGGTCGGCTCGCCTCCGGGCTACGTCGGCTACGACGAGGGCGGCCAGCTCACCGAGGCCGTGCGGCGCAAGCCGTACTCGGTGCTCCTGCTCGACGAGATCGAGAAGGCCCACCCGGACGTCTTCAACATCCTCCTGCAGATCCTCGAGGACGGTCGCCTGACCGACTCGCAGGGCCGCACGGTGGACTTCCGGCACGCGATCGTGATCATGACCTCGAACATCGGGGCGGGCGAGATCGCGCGCAACACCCCGCTCGGCTTTGCCGTGTCGGACGACGAGACCGGTATCTCGTACGACGACATGAAGGGCCGCATCATGGGCGAGCTCAAGAAGGTCTTCCGGCCTGAGTTCCTCAACCGCATCGACGACGTGATCGTCTTCCACAAGCTCACCAAGGAAGAGATCAAGACGATCGTCGAGCTGCTGCTGCGTCGCATCCGCACGTCGCTGGCGGAGCGCGAGCTGCAGCTGGAGCTGTCCGAGGAGGCCGAGGACTACCTGGTCGAGAAGGGCTGGGACCCGTCCATGGGTGCCCGTCCGCTCCGCCGGGCGATCCAGCGCTACATCGAGGATCCGCTCGCGGACTTCGTGCTGCGCTCCGAGCTGGTGCCGGGCGCGACCGTCATGGTCGACAAGGCGCCGGAGGGCTCCGACGAGGAGGTCACCCTCAACATCGTCGTGCCCGAGAAGACGCCGGTTCCGGTCGGCGGGGGCAAGGACGACGAAGAGGCCGAGGCCGTCGACGACACGGGTGCGCTGGACACGCCGCCGGTGCCGCCGAGCGACGAGTCCTGATCCTCTCGCACGACTGAGGTTCTGAGCGGGCGCCCCACGGGGCGCCCGCTCTCGTTAACAGCCGAGCGCGAACAGGCCGGCGACGAGGACGATCAGCGCCGGCACCGCGACGATCGCGAGCCCGACGACGCCGAGCGCGATCCCGGCGCGGCCGGGCCCGCGCGCGGTGCGGGCGGCGTGACGCAGTCGCCAGCCGACGAACGCGATCGCGAGCAGCAGCACCGTGGCGGTGACGAGGTTCGGGGCGGCGTGGCCGAAGGCGTCGCAGCTCATCGCGGCGGAGCATCCCAGCTTGGTGACCGGCGGTCAACAAGCGCAGGTGCTACAAGGGAAGTCGACATGAGCACTGACCTGACTCCCTGGATCGCCCGCGGCTACCAGGCGCACAACGACGGCGACGACGAGACCGCCGAGGCCTCGTACCGGAAGGCCCTGGAGGAGGGTGAGCCCGACGCCGCCTACTACCTGGGCGACCTGCTCGTGCAGCTCGACCGCGCCGCCGAGGGCGAGCCGCTGCTGCGCGAAGTGCTGGCTTCTGGCGACACCGACGCGCACATCCCGCTCGGCAACGCCCTCTGGGACCTCGAGCGGCCGGAGGAGGCCGAGGAGCAGTTCCGCGCGGCCGTCACCGCCGGGCATCCCGGCGCGCACTTCAACCTCGGGCTGCTGCTGCGCGACACCGAGCGCTTCGAGGAGGCCGCCGAGATGCTGCGCGTCGCCTCCCAGGACGATCCCGAGGCGCTCGTCGAGCTCGCCGTCATGCTCGTCGAGGATCTCGAGGGCGGCGACGAGGCCGAGGCCGAGCGCCTGCTGAGCGAAGCGATCGCGCAGGGCGAGGAGGACGCGGTCATCGTCCTCGCGACCCTCTACGTCGAGCAGGAGCGCGAGGAAGAGGCCGAGGCGCTGCTGCGCACGGCGTCCGACGCCGGCTCGGCCGCCGCCAAGATCGACCTCGCGAACCTCCTCAGCGACTACGACGACGGCACCGAGGAGGCCGAGCGCCTCTACCGCGAGGCGATCGAGCTCGGCGACACCGACGCCGAGAACAACCTCGGCGCGCTCCTGGCCGACCTGGGCCGGATCGACGAGGCCAAGGAGATCCTCAGGCGCGCGGCCGACCGCGGCGACGAGTACGCGATCGAGAACCTCGCGACGCTGACCGCGAAAGACAACTAAGCGCCTTCGAGGAGGCGCTCGAAGACCCCTTCGAGCGTCTCCTTGCCGGCGGCGTGGGTGCCGTTGCCGGCCGTGAGGACGGCGACCGCGATGCGTTCCTCGCCGCGGACGAGGAGCGCGACCTGGTGGTCGACGGCGCCGGTGCCCGAGCCCCATCCGCCCTTGAAGTAGACCCGCCAGTCGGGCAGCTCGAGCTTCCCGATGCCCCAGCGCTGGCTCGACACGACCGTGCGCAGGAGCCGCAGGCCGTACGCGCGGTGGCGCGGTGGCAGCAGCGTGTCGAGCTCGAGGAAGAAACGCGTCTGGTCGCGCGCCGTGATCCGCGAGTTGCCCCAGATCGGGCTGGCCGGCTTGAACCGCGTCATGCCGGCCGTGCGCGCCAGCCGCCGCAGGCCGCCGGTGCCGACGCGGGTGAAGAGCACGTTCGTGGCCGCGTTGTCGGAGCGGCGGATCATCGGGTTCAGCAGACGCTTCTCGTCGGCGCGCAGCGAGCGGTCGCGCGCCGAGCGGGTGTAGGCCACGAGCAGCATCGCCTTCAGCACGCTGGCGCTGGGGAACGCGCGGTCCTCGCGCACGCCCGCGAAGGTGGTCGGGGTGCGCACCGCGAAGGCGACGGTGCCCGGGCGCGAGGCCGCGTAGGAGCGGGCGGCGGCGGTCGCGTCGGGTGACGGCGGCGCGGCGGCGGCGGGCGCGGCG
>NZ_JAPDDP010000039.1 GCF_027587195.1 Solirubrobacter phytolaccae
CCGCCGGTCGGCTGGCCGGCCGGCCCGGGCTCGGCGCGCGCCGACGCGGCGTCGCCACGCGCGGCCCCGTCGGGCTCGCGCGGCGCGTCTTCGCCCTCCGCCACGTCAGGCGGCGCGCTTCGTCGCGTACGCGTCGAGCGCGAGGTAGTCCGGGTACGGCGTGGGCTCGAGGTAGCGGGCCGCGGACGCGATCATCGCCGCGTTGTCCGTGCAGAGCGCGTGCGGCGGGACGTGGACGGGCACGCCGAGCGACTGGGCGCGCTCGCGCAGGAGGCGGTTCGCGGCGACGCCGCCGCCGATCGCCAGGCGCGGCTCGTTCTCTCCCTCCAGTGCGCGCTCGACGCGCAGCATCAGCGCCTCGACGATCGCGTGCTCGTAAGAGGCGGCGAGGTCGGCCTTCAGACCCTCCGCTTCGTCGCCCAGGTCGCGCACCTTGTACAGGAGCGCGGTCTTCAGGCCGGCGAAGGAGAAGTCCAGCCCGGCCACGCGCGCGGCGATCGGGAACTTGAACGCGGTCGGGTCGCCTTCCAGCGCGAGCTTCGACAGCGCCGGCCCGCCCGGGTAGCCGAGGCCGAGCAGCCGGGCGCCCTTGTCGAACGCCTCGCCGGCGGCGTCGTCCAGCGTCTGGCCGAGCGTCTCGTAGCCCCGGTGGTCGGTCACCCGCGCCAGGAACGTGTGCCCGCCGCTCGCGACCAGGCACAGGAACGGCGGCTCGAAGCCGCCGAGGAAGTTCGCGGCGACGTGGCCCTGCAGGTGGTTGACCGGGATCAGCGGCAGCCGACGGGAGGCGGCCAGGCCCTTCGCGGTCGCCACGCCGACCAGCAGCGCGCCCACGAGCCCCGGGCCCTGCGTGACGGCGATCGCGTCGAGCTCATCCCACGACGAGCCCTCCATCGCCTGGTCGACGACCAGGTTCACCAGCTCGAGGTGATGGCGCGAGGCCCACTCGGGCACGACGCCACCGAAGCGCGCGTGCACGCCCTGGGAGGAGACGACGTTCGAGCGGATCTCGCCTTCGCGCGTGACGACTGCGGCACACGTGTCGTCGCAGGAGGTCTCGAGGGCGAGGATCATGTGCCGGGAACGTCGTCGAGGCTGCCACGGAGCGTCGCGGGCGTCCGCCACATGATGTTCGCGTCCTCACCGTTGTCTGCGTAATACCGCCGGCGGACACCCGCCGACCGGAAGCCGAAGCCTTCATACAGCCGGATCGCGCCCGTGTTGGACTTGCGCACCTCGAGCGTCAGCTGCGCGTCACGCTCCACGCGCGAGAGCAGCGACTCGATCATCGCCGTGGCCACGCCGCGGCGGCGCTGCGTCAGGTCCACGGCCACGTTCATGATGTGCCAGACCGTGTCGTAGCGCGAGCAGATCAGGTAGCCGCCGAGCTCCGGCTCGCCCGCCGTCGAGCCGGACATCTCCGCGGCCAGGCAGATCCCCGTCGGCTTGGAGAGCTCCAGCACGAACATGGCCAGCGACCACGGGGACGTGAACGCGCGACGCTCGATCGCGACGACCTGCGGCAGGTCGGCGTAGGTGAGGCGGCGGACTTCGATCGCGGCGGCTGGGGGTGCGGTCACTTGGGTGGGGCGGGAGGGACGGCGTCCGGCTCGCGGTGATAGTCCGGGAGCAGGGCGTCGCGATCGACGGCATCTCGCGCGCGTCCCAGCCGACACACCATCAGGGCGCTGACACGATGCGCGCGGGAACTGTCGGACGGCACCGCCACTCCGGCCCGTTCGAGCTCCGCTCTGAAGCGTACCGCCCCGTCGCCCACACCCAGCATCGGGCTGCGTCCCCACTCACGCCGCGCGGCCACACGCTCGGCCAGCTCCGCCGGCGGGAACACGCCCGGCTCCATGGTCGTGCGGTGGTGGCGGTAGATCGCGGCGTAGACCTCGCCCCGGCGCGCGTCGATGACCGCGAGCACCGGACCGGCCACCTCCGGGTGCCCGGGCAGGTCGAGCTCCTTCGGGCTGGCCATCTCGACCCCGCGCGCGAGCGCCTCCAGCGAGGAGACGCCGACGACCTCGACGTCGTGCCCCTGCGCGAGCGCGCGCGCCGTGGAGATCCCGAGCCGGAGCCCGGTGAACCCGCCCGGCCCGACGCCGACGCAGATCCGCGTCACGTCACTCCACTCCACCGCGGCCTGCTCGAGCGCCCGCTCGATCAGCGGCTGCAGCACCTCGGCGTGGCGGGGCTGGTCGTTCGGGCCCGGGTCGTCACGGCGCTCGACCTCGCGCCCGCCCGGCACCATGACCGCGACGGACGTCGACTTCGTGGACGTGTCGATCCCGACGAGCGCACCCGTGGTCACGCGTCCACCTCGATCCGGCGCTGGTCCCCGCCCGCGTGCGCGAGACGGACGTGGTGCTTCACACGTTCCGGCGGGAACGCGTCAGTCGCCTGCTCCGGCCATTCGACGAACACGATCGCATCGTCCGCGAAAAACGGGTCCAGCAAACCTGGGTCTTCGCCCGCCATCCCCGCGAGCCTATAGAGATCGAGGTGCGAGAGGGGTCCGTGGGTGCCTTCGTGCTGATGACCGACCACGAACGTGGGCGACGTGATCGGGCCTTCGACCCCCAGGCTGCGCAGCGCGCCGCGCACGAACGTGGTCTTGCCGGCTCCCAGCTCACCCGAGACGAGCACGATGTCCCCGGGCGCGAGCGTGCGGGCCAGCTCGGCGCCGGCCTGCTCGGTGGCCTCGGGTCCGGCGGTCAGCTCAGTCCGATTCACGGAGGCGCGCCCGCAGCGCGAGGCCAGAGCCGAGCAGGAACGCTCCTCCGATGGCGATCGGCCAGCCGTCGATACCCGTGTACGGCAGGGTCGGACCACCCGTGCCGGGGGTCGCGGTCGCCTGCGGACCGCCCGGTGTGGCGGTGGCCTGCGACGGCGTGGCGGGCGCGGGGGTGGCGGTCGCGGCGGGCGCCGGAGCGGCGGGCGTCGGCGTGGCCTCCTGCGACTCCTCGTCCCCGAACGGGTCGTTGTACTGGTCGTCACCGGCGCCCTGCGCGAAGGCGGACGCGGGCGCGAGCGCGAGCGCGGCAGCGGCGATGGTCATGGCGTGACGAAGCGACATGAGCGGGCCAGTGTAGACCGGTGCATCGGCTACGGTCCTCCCGCGATGGCCCACATTCTGTTGCTGACCGATCGGGACTGGACGCACCCGCAGGGTGGCGGCACCGGGGCGAACCTGTTCGGTCAGGTCGCGTACTGGCTGGAGTGGGGCCACACGGTCACGGTCGTCGCGGGCACGTACCCGGGCGCGGAGCGCGTGTCCACGCCCGCCGAGGGCCTGGAGCTGCACCACATGGGCTCGCGCCGCTCGGTGTTCGCGCGCGCCGCCTGGGCGGTCCGGCGCGGGCTGGCGAAGGACGCCGACGTCGTGCTGGAAGTGGTCAATGGGATCGCCTTCCTGACGCCGCTGTGGCTGTCGGGCAAGCCGCGCGTCACGCTCGTGCACCACATCCACCGCGACCACTACGTGACGGAGCTCGGCCGGGTGGGCGCCGTCGCCGCGCTCGTCTTGGAGACGCTGCCGCTGAAGCTGCTGTACGGCGGCTCCTCCCCGTTCCTGACGATCTCCGAGTCCGCGAAGACCGACATCGTCGCCCTGGGCGTGCCCGCCGAGGACGTGCACGTCGGCTACCTGGGCGTCGTGCCGTTCGACCAGGAGCTGCCCGCGCGCTCGGAGACGCCACGGCTGCTGTACCTCGGGCGGCTGAAGCGCTACAAGCGGATCGAACTGCTGCTCGACGTGCTCGAGGGGATCCCGGGCGCGGTCCTCGACGTGGCGGGTGAGGGCGATCACCGGCCGGACCTGGAGGCCGAGATCGCGCGTCGTGGACTGGCCGACCGGGTGATCCTGCACGGCCACGTCAGCGAGGACCTCAAGGCCGAGCTGTACGCGCAGGCGTGGGTGAACCTCACCGCCTCCTCCGCCGAGGGCTGGTGCCTGACGGTGATGGAGGCCGCCACGTGCGGCACGCCTTCCGCCGCCCTGGCCGTCGGTGGCCTGCCGGAGTCGATCGTGGACGGCGAGACCGGCCTGCTCGCAGAAGACGTGGACGGGCTCGTGGCGAACGTGCAGCGGCTCGTGGAGGAACCCGGGCTGCGCGAGCGGATGGGCGCCGCGGCGCAGGAGCGCGCCGCCCGCTTCACGTGGGAGCGCACCGCGCGCGAGACGCTGGACGTGCTGGACGCCGCGCGCGAGCGCGAGCCCGTGAAGGTGCGCACGCAGCTGTCGCGGAGCGAGACCTTGAAGGCCGCCGGCATGGCCGCGGCGACGATGGCCAACAACGCGCTGGCCGTGATCTTCACCGTGCTGTTCGCGCGGCTGCTCGGCGCCGAGGACTACGGGTCGCTGGCCGCGGTGGTCTCGACGTTCGTGATCCTCGCCGTGCCCGGGTCCGCGCTGCAGGTGGCCGTGGCGCGTGAGATCGCCCTCGGTCGTCTGGGGTCCGAGGACCGGTTGGCGGCGACGCTGGCGGTCTGGCGGCGACGGCTGCTGGTCGGCGGCGTGGTGTTGACCGCGGCCGCCGTGGTCTTTCGTCAGCCGATCGCGGACCTGATCTCCGTCCCCGAGGAGTGGGCGGCCGCCGCGACCGCGCCGACCGCCGTGCTGTGGCTGCTGCTCTCGGTCGAGCGCGGGGCGCTGCAGGGCGTGCACGCCTACAAGCCGGTCGCGTGGTCGATCGTCCTGGAGGCGTTCGGGCGGCTCGTGTTCGGGCTCGTGCTGGTGGGTGCCGGGATGGGCGTGACGGGCGCGTACCTGGGCACGCCGCTCTCCTTGCTCGCGACGGCTCTGGGCCTGTGGTGGGTGTCGCGCGGGCGGTTCGGGTCGGCGAAGGACGGGTTCGCGGCGCGGCGCCTGTGGGACCTCGTCGGCGGCGCGTGGCCCGCGGTCGTCGCGCTGTTCCTGATCGCCGTGCTCCAGAACGTGGACGTGATCATGGTCAAGCGCCAGATCGGCGGGGACGAGGCGGGCGCCTACGCGGCCGCGGCGGTCGCGGCCAAGGCGGTCGTCTGGCTCGCGATCGGGATCGGGCTGTACCTGCTGCCGGAGGCGACGCGCGCGGCGCGGCACGGGCAGGACCCGCGGCCGGTGCTGGCGCGGGCGCTGGGCGTCGTGGCGGTCGTGGCCGTGCCGATGCTGATCGTCTACGGGATCGCGCCGGAGACGGTGCTGCGGCTCGCGTTCGGGCCGGAGACCGTGGTCGCCGCGGACGCGCTGTTCGTGCTCGGGTGCGCGATGACGTTGCTCGCCGTCGGCTATCTCGGCGTCCAGTACATGCTCGCGCTGGGCCGCGTGTCGTTCCTGCCGGCGCTGGCTGCGGTCGCGCTGGCGGAGATCGCGCTGCTGGGCGGGCTCGGGATCGAGTCGCTGGTGACGTTCGCGGCGATCGTGCTGGGGCTCCAGGCGGCCGCGGCGTTGTCGGTGCTGGCGATCGGGCTGCTGCCCGGTCGGCGGAGGGTGGCCGTTGACTGAGCTGCCCGAGGAGGGCTGGCTCAGCTCGGATCAGGTCGCGCGGCTGGCCGCGGCGGGCGCGCGTTCGCGGCCGGCCGGAGCGGTCGTCGAGATCGGGTCGTTCCGCGGGCGCTCGGCCGTGGTGCTGGCGCGCGCGGCCGGCTCGGTGATCGCGATCGACCCGCATGCCGGGTCGGACCGTGGCCCGCAGGAGATCGAGGCCGACGCCGAGCGCGGCCACTCCGACTTCGAGGTCTTCCACGCGAACCTGGAGCGCTTCGGCGTGGCCGACCGCGTGCGCCACGTCCACAAGTTCTCCTCGGACGCGCACGGCGACATCACCGGGCCGCTGTCACTGCTGTTCGTCGACGGCGCGCACCGGTTCGGACCGGCGCGTTCGGATCTCGCGGACTGGGGTCGGCGGGTCGCGCCGGGCGGCGTGATGCTCGTCCACGACTCCTTCTCGTCGATCGGCGTGACGCTGGCGTTGCTGGTCGAGTGCGCGGGCTCCGCGCGCTGGCGCTACGTCGGGCGGTCGCGGAGCCTGGCCGAGTACGAGCGGCGCGTGACGGCACCCAGCGTGGGTGAGCGGGCGCGCGACGTCGCCCGCCACCTCGCCGACCTGCCTTGGTTCGCCCGCAACGTGGCGATCAAGGTGCTGGTGGTGGCGGGGCAGCGGCGCTGGGCGGAGCGGCTGGGCCTGGAGCCCGACGCCCGCTGGCCCTACTGAGCAGCTCCCGCACCAGCGCGAGCAGCAGCAGCGTGACGCCGGCGACGGCCACCCAGTGGACGACGATCCGGTCCGCCGGGTACTCCGGGTTGAACCCGCCGCGGTTCTCTGGGCGGATGAGGACCGTGAGCAGCGGGACGGCGACCACGAGGATTGCGCCGCCGGCCGCCGCCAGGTGCTTCGCGCCGACGCCCCGATAGAGCACGAGGAAGACGAGCACCGCGAACAGCGGTGTCGCCCGGGCGGCGAACACGAACCCGAGCGCGAGGGCCGCGGGCACGGCGATGAGCGCGGCGCGCCGGGCCGAGAGCCGCGCCGTGGGCGCCTCGCGCGAGGGCGTCTCCTCAACACTCCACACGTTCCCTCTCCGGAACAGGGCCCCGATCAAGATCAGGATGGCGAGGAGCGAGACGGCGTACCCGGCCTTGACCGTGCGGTTCGGCGCGAACGTGATCGCGGCCGTCTTGCACGTCGCCGGGACGCGCCAGGACGTGCCGAACGCGGCGCCGATCTCGGGCTCCCCCAGGTCCTCGCCGTCGCAGGTGGCGCGGCGGCCGCGGGTGTAGCTCTCCGCGAGCACGAGGCGGGCCGGCTCGGTCAGGCTCAGCCGGATGCCGTCGCGGCTGCCGTCGTGGCCGGCCGTGCCGGGGTCGACGACGCGGCCGGGCGAGGCGAGCGCGGCGCTCGATCCGGACCGCAGGCGCAGCAGGTACGGCGCGAGCACCCCCGCCGGCAGCTCGAGCCGCGCCTCGCCCGCGGGCAGGGCGACCGTCTCGCAGCCCGTGACGCGGACGGGCTGGCCCGCGTCGAGGTCCTCGATCGTGCCCACGGCCCGCAGGCGGATCGGCTTGCCGGCGACCGTGCCCGCCAGCAGGCAGTCGTCCGGCAGCGGGCCGCTCAGGCGCGGCTCGACCGTGACGCCGGCTCCGAGGATCTCGGCGATCCCGACCGCGCGCCGCTCGCGCGCGGCCGCGGTGTCCCCCACCGCGCGCAGGATCTCGAGCCGGAAGCGGCTGCCCGTGACCGGACGGGGGAGCTCGACCACGTTGTCCGTCACCGGGAGCACCGGTGACGGGTTGCCGTCGACGATCAGGCGCACGCTCGTCGGCCGCCGGACGCCGCCGACGGGCATCAGCGTCAGGCGCCGCACCGTCCGTTGCCCCGCGGCCCACTCGATCCAGGCCGGTCGGCCCTCCAGCCACGCACCGAGCCACTCGCGCGCGATGCCGTCGAACGCGCTCGACGCCCGGTATTCCGGCCGCCCCTCGAAGCGCCCCGAGCTCCTGAACGTGCCGCGGATACCGACGAGCCGGTCGAACGCCTCGTCGGGCGCCGCCGGGGCCGCGTTCGCCCAGCCGTCCAGCGTCCAGGCACGGGCACTCGGCGGCGAGAACACGCGGCTCAGGCCGGTCTCGCCGTCGAGCCGATCGCGTACCAGCGCCGCGCCGGACGGCCCGCGCTTGGGCGTGCGGCGGAACGGGTCGTCGCCCGTGGTGCGCTGGAAGAGGTACGTGAGCGCGGTGTCGCTGCCCTTCAGCGCGTCCTCGGCGATGGTCGGCACGCGCAGCGCCTCGCGCACCTGCAGGCCCGCGATCCGCAGCTCGCGGATGCCGCCCGCGCCGGCCGTCGGGCCGGTCGGCTTGCGGACGGCCGCGATCCGCACGGTCAGCGTCTTCACGCCGCGCAGGCCGACGTCGAGGCGATTCCAACCGGCCTTCGCCGCGAAATGCCGCCCCTGGACCTCCACGGCCGTGACGGTCGCGCGACGGTCGTTGTACGGCAGCAGCTCGAGGGTCTTTACGTCGCGCGGAGCGTCGAACGTGACGGTCAGCGTGTGCCGGTCGGGCGTGAGCGCGCGGTCGGCCTGCCAGTGCGTCGCGGGGTTCCCGTCGAGCGCCGCGAACGGCCGGTTCTCCGGGAACTGCGGGAACCCGGGCGACGACGGCGCGGTGACCGCCTCGATCCCGTCGTAGACCGCGACCGTCTGCGCCGCTGCCCCGCGGTCCGGGAACGGGTTGAGCACCGCCGCGTCGACCGAAGGCTCCTCGGACGCCGCCAGCACCGGCCCAGCGTTCTGCGCGAGCCGCGACGGCACGAGCACGCGCCGCCGGTTGGAGTCGGTGATCACGACCTCGGACGCCGCCGCGATCGCGCGGGGCGAAAGATCCGCCGCGTAGGCGAGCCCGCCGCGGGACAGCCCCGCCGCCGCGGCCGCGCCGCCCGCCGCGCCCTCGCTGCCCGCCACGTCGTCGTCGCCGCCCGCCGCGGTCTCGCTGCCGCTCGCCACGGTCTCGACGTGGTCGCCTTCGAAGGCGGCCAGCGCGGCCAGGCCCTCGGCCGAGCCGTCCACCACGAGCGGCGGCTGCTCAGGCTCGACGCGGACCAGTCCGGGCGCCATTGGGCGGTCCCAGGCGCGCACGGCCGGGAGCTCGCGCGGGTCGCCGAGCGTTCCCGTGGCGCGCGGTCGGGGACGCCGCTCGCCCCAGGCGGCGACGGGGCCGCCGAGTTGATCGAGGACGTCCGCGGCTTCCGCGGCGGGGGCGGCGCCGCTGCGGGAGCGGTCGTCGTCCGCGCCGGCCACGACCACGCGGGCGCCGAGCAGGTCGAGCAGCGGATCGAGCTGGCCCGGAACGGCGCGGCGCTGCTGGACGAGCGCGTCGACCGTCCACAGCAGGTCAGTGGCGTGCAGGTCCGCGTAGCCGACCGCGTTGCGCGTCGCCACGGGCTTGTCCGCAAGCGTCGGGAGGATCGGGTCGATCGTGCCGCCCCAGTCGTAGTACGCGTACAGCTGGCCGGGGAGGACGACCGCGCGGCCGTCGCCGGCGTTGGCGTCGACGTGGTCGGCCGCGTCCTGCCAGGCCGACGGGATCCGGTCCCACAGCAGCTGGTCGTCGAGCGCGCGACCGCGGGCCAGCGGCCAGCAGGCCACGATCGCCAGCGCCACGAACACGACGGCGCGGGGCTTCGTCGCGGCGAGCCCGGCGAGCACCGCGACACCGAGTGCGACCAGCGGTCCGGCCTTGTACGTCGTGCGCAGGAACTGGACTGGTACGAAATGGTTGTACGTGAAGTTCGACGCTTTGCGGAGCGGCGTGCCCTCCGGGAAACCGACCGTCATCACGATCAGCCCGATCAGCACCAGGCCGAGCGCGAACGGCGCGAAGCGCTGCCCCCGGGTGCGCGAGAAGCTCGCGAGCGCCAGCGCGGGCACGAGCGTTCCGGCCAGCACGACCGGCAGCCCGAACAGCAGCAGGGCCCCGCCGCCGAAGTACGGCCGCAGCTCGCCGCTGTACCCGACGCCCAGATACGAGATCCAGTACCCCATCAGCCGCAGCGACTCCGGCAGCGAGGTCGTCGACCAGATCGTCCCGGGCTGCTCGGTGAAGCGCAGGAAGTCCACGCCGTAGGCCGACTGCACGAGCAGCGGCATCACCCACCAAGCCGACGCAAACGCGGTCGCGATCCCCGTGCGCCAGCCGAACGACCACAGCGCCCGCGGCCGCACGGCACCCGTCCACCACAGGTACAGCCCGAGCAGCACCGGCCCGAGCAGCACCCACGCGGTCACAGCCGCGTTCACGCCGCCGCCGGACGCGGTCACGATCAGCGCGAACGCCGCCGGCCAGCGCCATCCGCGCGCGAGCAACCCACGCCGGACCGCGACCAGCAGCCACGGCAGCGCCGCGTAGCCGAGCAGCGTGATCGACGTGCGCGCCGTGAACACCACGACGTACGGGTTCAGCAGGAACAGCAGTCCGGCGACCACGTGCGGCAGTCCGCGCGTCGGGCCGACCAGCTCGTCCATCAGGCGCACGGCGCCCCACGCCGCCAGCGCGAGGATCAGCGCCAGCCACAGCCGCTGCACGAGCCACGGCGCGCCGCCCAGCGCGTGCCCGAGCGCGAAGAACGGCCCCATCGGGAACAGGTAGCCGCCGTACTGCCCGCCCTGGACGTGCCCGAGATCCCCCGTCGACGACCACGCGGACGCCACGTCGGCCAGGAACCCGGCCGGATCGACGTGCAGATCGATCTTCGTGTCCGACGACGCCTTCCCCGGCCGCTGGAGCAGCGAGATGAGCAGCGCGAGCGCCGCCAGAGCAGCGGGAAGGAACCGACCTCGGGACACGAGGCGGGTGAGCATAGGCGGGCCGCCGCCGCGCGAGCCGCACTCGCCGCCCCGCCCCACTCGCCCGCTCCCCGCCCGCCCCCACTCGCCGCCCCGCGCCCACTCGCCCCCGCGCGGCCTCGCCCCACTCGCGGCCCGCCGGATCGGCCCGTCCCTCCGCGCGGCCGGATACGCTGCGCGCCCGGATGCGCCGACTCGCCGCCGCAGCGCTGCTCGCGCTTCCCGCGTTGCTGGCCTTCGGGCGGGGCGGCTACTTCGGGGTCACCCGGGTCCGGGTGGCGCTGCTCGCGTGTGTGCTGCTCGCCGTCGCGGCGTTCGTCGCGGAGCGTCCCCTCCCCCGCTCGCGCCACGGTCGGCTCGCGCTGGGCGGGCTCGCCGCGCTCACGGCGTGGACCGGCCTGAGCCTGCTGTGGGCACCCGTGCAGGGTCCCGCGTTCGCGGACTTCGAACGGCTGATCCTCTACACGGCGGCGTTCGGCGCGGGCATCGCGCTGTTCCGTGATTCCCGCTGGGTCGAGCCTGCGCTGCTGGGCACGATCGTCGCGACCGCGCTGTACGGGCTCTCGGAGCGCGTCCTGCCGTCCATCTTCGCGCTCGATGCGCTGCCGTCCGCCGACGACCGCCTCGCGCATCCGCTCACGTACTGGAACGGGCAGGGCGCGCTCGCCGCAATGGGGCTCGTGCTGGCGGCGGGCCTCGCCGCGCGTGGCCAGCGACTCGCGGTCGCCGCGGCGCCGATCCTCGGCCTCGACCTGTATCTCACGCTCTCCCGCGGGGCGATCGGCGCCGGGCTGGCTGGCCTGGCCGTGCTGGTCGCGCTGCAACCCACACGGGCGGGTCTTCGGGCGGCGCTCGTCGTCGTGGCCGGCGCGGCGCTGGCGAGCGCGGCCGCCCTCGCGCTCCCGGGCGTGCAGGACGTCGACGGCTCGACCGGACAGGGCATCGTGATGATCGCGGTGATCGCGGCGCTGTCGGCGGCCGCGTACTTCGCCATGCGCGCCGACGCCACGCCCGTCCCGCGCCTGCGCCCGCTCGCGACCGCGGCGCTCGTGGCCCTGCTCGCGGGCACGGTGATCGCGGTGGCCACCAGCGGCAGCCAGGGCGCGGCCGGCTCGACCGAGGCCGGCCGACTGGTCAGCGTGCAGAGCAACCGGTATGCGTACTGGGAGGTCGCGGTCGACGTGTTCGCCGATCACCCGCTGCAGGGCGTCGGCTCGGGCGCGTTCGCGGTCGAGTGGCTCCAGCGGCGCGACATCGCGGAAGGCGTCAAGGACGCCCACTCGCTCTACCTCGAGACCGCGGCGGAGCTGGGGATCGTCGGCCTGCTCGCGCTCGCGGCGTTCCTGGTCGGGATCGTCGGCGCCGCGCGCCGGCGCGGCGCCGAGCCCGCGATCATCGCCGCGCTCGTCGTGTTCGCGCTGCACGCGGGCCTGGACTGGGACTGGGAGTTGCCCGCGCTCGGCCTCACCGCGATCCTGCTGGCGGCGAAGCTCCTCGCCGAGGCAGACTAGTGTCACGATTCAGAAGTTCGCGGGCACCTAGCGGACGTCTCGCCGCGCCTGGCGGCCGCCGGCGATCCCGCACGTACACCCGGTATGCGCTGGAATCACCGCCGGACCCAGCCACGACGATCGGGCCCGCTATGCGCACGCCAACTTCCGACTCGCGACACTAGGCCTGTGCCGCCCCAGGCCGTCACCCCGCCGCCGGGCAACCCGCGCTTCCCGCTGCTCGACCCGCTGCGGGCGATCGCTGCGATCTTCGTCGTCGTGACGCACACGACGCAGCTGGGCGGCTTCAACGCGGGCGAGTTCCTCGGCGCCTGGACCGCGCGACTGGACAGCGGCGTCGCGATCTTCTTCGTGCTGTCGGCGTTCCTGCTCTACCGGCCGTTCGTGCGCGCGCGGCTCGACGGGCGCGCGCCCGTCAAGGTCGGGCGCTACGCGTGGCGGCGCGCCCTGCGGATCCTGCCCGCGTACTGGCTGGCGGTGGTCATCCTCGGCCTGCTCGATCCCGACCGCAACCCGGGGCTCTTCGGCGAGCACTGGTGGGTGTACTGGGGGCTGCTGCAGAGCTGGAGCGAGCACACGATCATCAACGGGATCGGCGTGGCGTGGAGCCTGTCGGTCGAGGCCGCGTTCTACGTGCTGCTGCCGGTCTACGCGGCGCTCATGGCGCGGCTGCTGCGGGGCCGTGACCGTGACACGCAGGCCCGCCTCGAGCTGCTGATCCTGGCGGGGAGCGCCGTGCTTGCGCTCATCGTGCGGGCGATCGTCGCGTCCTTTGACCCCCACGGTCCGTTCGGCAACCAGCTGCCGGGCACGTGGCTGTGGTTCACCGGCGGGCTCGTGCTGGCCGTGACGAGCGCCTGGGGCGTGCAGTCGCGGGCCGTGCGCTTCGCCGCCGAGCGGCCACTCGCCTGCTGGGGGCTCGCGTTCGCGTGCCTGACGGCGTCCGCGTGGGCGATCGGCATGCCGCGCGACCCGTTCTCGCCCGACATCAGCAACGCGAGCCTGCAGCTCAAGCACCTGCTGTACGCGGGGATGGCGTTCTTCCTGGTCGCGCCGATGGTGTTCCATGACGGCCGCCGCTCGCTCCCGACGATGCTGCTCTCCACGCGCCTGCTGGCGTGGCTCGGGCTCGTCTCGTACGGGATCTTCCTCTGGCACCAGACGTTCGTGTTCGAGTTCCTGGACACGCGCGTGTGGCCGCCCGTGGCCGGAATGGCGCTCTACACGGTGCTCGTGATCGCGGCGGCGACGGCCTGCGCCGCCGCCTCGTACTACTTGGTCGAGCGGCCGCTGCTGCGCTTCAAGGAGCCGACGGGCGGCGCCAGGACGCGCACCCGCGCGCAGGCCGTCGCGGCCAAGTCCGAGTCGTAGCGCTTCGCGACGCTGCACAGGAGCTGGAACGCGCGGGCGTTCTCGGGCTCCTGCTCGGTGACGGTGACGATCCGGGCGCCCGCCTGCTCGAAGCGGCCCGCGCGCGCCTCGGCGATCGCGAGGTCCAGCGCGGGCGTGGTGTCCGGGTTCCACTTGGTCGCCGTGGCGAGATCAGCCTGCGCGTCGGCGAGCCGCTGCGGGTTCGGGTCGGCGAGGGCGGCGCCGGTGATCCGGTCGGCCGCGCGGGCGCCGCGCTCCTGCACGACGAGGAAGCCGGCGCCGGCGAGGGCGAGCACGGCGACGAGGATCCGGGCGAGCATTCCGTGCAAGTATCGCGGGTCATGAGGGGCGATCCGAATGTGTTCGAGCCGGAGTGGCAGGAGGGCACGCCGCCGGGGCTGAAAGGGCTGATGGTCGGCGCCGCCGCGGGCGCGACCGAGCTGGGCGCGACCGTCTACGAGCTCGAGCCCGGTGTGGCCGTCTCGCCCTACCACGTGCATCACGGCAACGAGGAGCTGCTCGTCGTGCTGCGCGGGCGGGTCTCGCTGCGGACGCCCGACGGCGACCGTGAGCTGGAGCCGGGCGCCGTCGTCGCGTTCCCGCGCGGGCCCGACGGGGCGCACCGGGTGGCGGCGGGCGCCGAGTCGGCACGCGTCCTGGTCATCTCGACCATGCACTTCCCGGAAGTCGCCGAGCACGTGTCCACCGGCACGACGCTCACCATGACCTCGCCCGGTGAGGGCAAGGCGTTCGGCGCCGACGGCGAGCGGCCGTTCCTCGACCTCTACCGCGAGGCGATGGAGCGCGACGCGAGCACGTCGTAGTACCCGTAGCGCGCTCTGAGCGTGTAGTTCGCGTCGATGTACTCGTCCAGCGCGCGTGAGCCGCTCGGGCGGCCTCTCGCGTTGGGCTCACGGCTCGCCGAGGCGGGATCGGTCCAGCGGATGATCACGCGCGGCCGTGTCTGCCGGAGCTTGGCGACGATCGCCGCTTGTTCGTCTGGCTTGGCCTGCAGGAGCACGTCGCGGCGCAGCACGTTCGGGCGGTCCGTCAGGCGGTGCAGCAGCGGGTTGGAGAAGCTGACGAGGTCGCTCCTTCGCGGCGCCACGTAGATCGGCTCGCCGGGTGGGACGAGCTCGTGGACGAGCGCGATCGTCTTCGTGAGCGCCTCGGCCTCCTCGGGTGGGATGCGCACGGAGTCGAAGGCGACGAGGTCCGGGGGTCTGAGCAGGGCCGACGCGCGGTTCCCGACACCCACCGCGATCAGGATGGCGAGCAGCGCGGCTCCGAGCAGTCGCGGACGGATCACCGCCGCGAGCCCCGCGGCAACGACGAGCAACCCCTGCGCGTGCTCCAGGTCCGCCCGCGAGAGGAAGTAGATCGCCGCGCCCGCGCCCAGCACGACGAGCCCGACCGCCCGCCGCTGCACCGCCGCGACCACCAGGACGATCAGCGCCCCGTACGGCGCGAGCCACTGCAGGAAGTCCTTCGCGTCGCCACCGGGGAACCCGTCCGGGAACGGCAACCGCCAGTACTCCCCGTCCCGCGTGGCCTGCACGACGAGCGCATCCCACACCGTGCCGGGCCCGGCCGCGACGATGAACGGCGCGTACAACGCGAGCCCGACGAGGGCCGCGCTGACGAGCGTGACGACTGCGGCCCGCGGCCCGCTCGTCGTCGCGACGTCGCCGCCCGCCGCCACGCCACGTCCGGCCGCGGCGTTGTCGCCCACCGCCGCTCCACGCCCCGCCGCCCTCTCGCGGTCGCGGCGCTCCGCCACGAACACGGCGGCGGCCGCCAGCGCGGCGATCGCGCCGACGTCCGGGCGCCAGAACGCGGCCAGCGCGGCCAACGCGCCGGCCCAGGCGGGTCTGCCGCGCGTGGCCAGGAAGACCGCGCCGAGTGCGAAGGCCAGCGCCGGTGCGGTCGGGTTCGCGCTCGTCGGCTGCGCGGCGGTCACCGCGGCCGCCAGCCAGGCGGGAAGCGCCCAGCGCGGCCGCGCATTCCGCACGAGCGCCCAGATCAGCACCGCGGCGGTCGCGTCCGCGGCCACTCGGAAGATGCGCCAGGAGAGCAGCGAGTCGCCGAGCGCGAGCTGCGCCAGCGGCTGGCCGGGTCCGTAGGCCCAGCCGAAGTCGCGCCACGGCCACTGTCCGTCCGCGATGCGCGACGCGGCCTGCAGCAGCACGCCCTCGTCGAGCGGACCGAGGTAGCGGCGGGCCGTGAAGCCGCTGATCAACGCTGCCGCCACCCACAGCAGGACGACGCGCCAGGGCGCCGCGCCGTCGCTCCACGACCGCCCGCCCGGCCACGCAGCGCGCCACGTCCCGCCGGTCTCTCGCGCCGCGCTCACGTGGCCGGCCTCAGGTAGCCGCGGAGCTCGCCGAGGAGGTCGCCCTCGAGGCGTTTCGTCGCGATGGCCAGCGCGCCCAGCCAGAGCGCCAGCTCCACGGCCGCCTGCCACAGTGGCCGTTCTCCGCCCCAGAGCGCCAGGCGCAGCGCCACGACGGGCACGGTCGCGATTACCACCGGCACCGCCGCGCGCAAGGCCATGCCCAGCATCCTCGCGCCCGGCAGGAGCCGCCGCACGTACACGGCGCGCACGACCAGGACGCACAGCGTGCAGCCGATCCGGCCGATCACGAAGCCCCACTCGTCCCAGAGCAGCGCGCCCGGAACCGCGAGCGCCGCGAACGACGCGCCGAACGCCAGCGACTCGACCGCCTGTGGCCAGGACTCGCCCCGCGCGCGGTAGAACGCGAACCACGAGTAGCCGACCTGCTGCAGCGCCACGGCCACCGCGAGCCCGCCGAGCAGCACGATCGCGCCGCGCCACTCATCCCCCAGCACGAACACGATCAGGTCCGCGCCGAACAGCGCCAGCCCCGCGCCGAACGGGAACGCCCACATCAGCGTCAGCCGGTTCGCCTTCGCGAACAGCTCCTCGAGCACGTCCCCACGCTCGCGGACGCGCACGATCGCCGGATAGATCGTGGTCGCCAGGATCTGGTCGGCGCGGTCGGCGTACCGGGTCAGGGTCGCCGCGAGCGAGATGAAGCCCACGGCGACGATCCCGTCGCGCAACCCGAACACCGCCAGCTGCCCATGCGCGACCAGCAGCGCGACGAGCGACGTGACGAACACGGGCCACGAGAACCGCAGGTAGCGCCGCGCGGCCTCCCGGTCCGGCCGCAGCCGCAACGCGTACGGCGAAGCGCGCCAGGCGGCGACCACCGCGACCAGGTTCCCCACGAACGGCCCGATCACCAGCGACCACACCCCCACGCCCGCGAGCAGCAGCGGCACCGCGACCGCCACCGTCCCCAGCGGCACGATCACCTGCAGCATGCGCAGCCGCACGTACTCCATGCGCTTGAAGAACACCCACTGCGGCGCCTGCAGCGCGAACGCCACCGGCAGATAGGTCACCGCGAGCGTGAGCCCGAGCAGCCGCGAGTCGTCATACACGGCGGCCAGCACCGGCGCGAGCGCCGCCACCGCCAGCGCGCCGAGCACCCCCAGCGCCAACTCGACCGTCAGCGCCCGCTGGAACTCGGCCTCCTCGTCGTCGGCGGCCGTCTGCACGAACGCCTCGTCGATCCCGACCCGCCGCAGCGCGACGATCGTCATCGCCGTCGTCGTGACGATCCCGTACAGGCCGATCGCATCCGGCCCGAGCAGCGCCGTCGCCAGCAGCCCTTGCAGCAGGACGAGCAGCTCGGCGCCGGACAGGAACGCGGCATTGACCACGCCGCCACGCGCCGTGCGCGCACGCAGGCCGGGCGAGTCCGATCCGCGGCGCGGCGCCATGAGGGCAGCGATGCTAGTCGCGCGCTCCGACGAACCTAAAGGGCCTGGCCCTTTATGTTGGGCGGCGTGATCCTCTTTGCCAGCTATGCCGGGGTGCTCGGTGGGGCCGAGCGCGTGCTGCTCGACTGCGTGACGCGGCTCGAGCGGCCGTTGCGGGTCGCGTGTCCGGAAGGACCGCTCGCGGACGAGCTGCGCCGGGCCGGGATCGAGCACGCGCCGCTCGAGGATCGGGGGCTCAGCAAGAGCGTGAGCGGCACGGGTGGGCTGGCGTTCGAGCTGATGAAGCTCAAGCCGGAGACGCTCGTCGCTTGGGGCGCGAAGGCGGTCATGGCGGCCGCGATAGTGCCGGCGAAGCGGCGTGTGGCGGTGCATCACGACCTGTTCGACGCGCCCGCGTTGCGCGGTGCCGTGCGGGCCACGACGCGCCGGGCGGACGTGGTGGTCGCCGCGAGTCAGGCGATCGCCGACGACCTGCGGCTCGACGCCACGATCCTGCATCCCGGCGTGGACCTCACCGCATTCACGCCCACCCCGCTCCCCGACGGTCCGCCGAAAGCGCTCGTCGCCGGGGCGCTCGTGGGCTGGAAGCGGCCGGACCTCGCGGTGGAGATCGCGCGGAGGATGCCCGAGCTGCAGATCACGTTCGCGGGCGAGCCGCTGCCCGGCGACCCGATGCCGGACCTGGACGCGCCAGAGAACGTCACGTTCGCCGGGCGCGTCGACATGCAGCAGGCGCTGCAGGAGCACCACGTGCTGCTGCACTGCGCCGATCGCGAGCCGTACGGGATGGTCCTGGTCGAAGCGCTCGCTGCCGGAAGACCGGTCGTCGCGCCCGCCGCGGCCGGCCCCCTCGAGATCCTGGACGACGGGCTTTACACGCCCGGAGACGCTGACGCCGCCATCGCCCAGCTCGAGGCCAAGCTCGCGGACCCGGGCAACCCGCGCGCCCGCGCCGAGCAGTTCGACGTCAACGCGAGCGTCGCTCGTCTGGACGCCGTGCTCGGTTGAGCTGGGCCGCCGTCATCGTCCTGTACCGCAGCCGGGCCGAGCTCGCCCGCCTGTTGCCGACCCTCCAGGCGCCGCAGCTGGTCGTCGTGGACGTCGGGCCCGATGACGGCGGCGCGCAGCTCGCGAGAGACCACGGCGCGACGGTGATCGAGCGCCGCGACAACCCCGGGTACGGCGCGGCGAACAACATCGGCATCACCCGCGTGACGCAGCCGGTTACCGTGCTGCTGAACCCGGACACGATCGACCACGCGGGCGTCCTGCCGGCCCTCGCGGACCGCGCCACACGCCCCGGCCTGCACGCCCCAAGGCTCCTGAACGAAGACGGCAGCGTGCAAAGAAGCGCGCACCCGGTCCCGGGCACGCTCGGCGCGTTCCTCCCCGCCGCCCTCCCGTGGCTCCCACGCCCGCTGAGAGACCGCGCGGAGCCGTACACAGCCGACACGCCGCGCACCGTCGGCTGGGCGATCGCCGCGTGCCTGGCCGCGCCGACGCACCTGATCCACTTCGACGAACGCATCCACCTGTTCGCCGAGGACATGGAGCTGTGCCTGAGAGCCCGCAACGAAGGCCTCAGGACCTACCTCCACACCGATCTGGCGCTCACCCACACGGGCGGTCACAGCATCGACACAGAGCCGTTCGCCCAGCTGGCCCACAATCGACGCACGGTGGTCGAGCGCACGCGAGGCACAACCGCGGCACGACTGGACGACGCCGCCCAGATCCTCACGTTCGCCCTCAGAACGTACAAAGGCCGCCGCGAGCGCAATCAGCTCGCGGCGGCCTTGAAACTACGGAACTGCTAGGTGCTAAGCGGCTTCGCGCAGAGCCACGAGCTCCGGGCGCTGCGAGAGGCGCTTGAGGGCGCGCTCCTCGATCTGGCGGGCGCGCTCCGTCGACACGCCGAGCTTGCGGCCGGCCTGCGACAGGGTCTGCGGCTCACGGTCGCCGGCACCGAAGCGCATCTCGATCACGTCACGCTCGGGCTCGGGGAGCTCGGCGATGGCGTTGAGGAGCGTCTCGGACTTCAGCGCCTCGTGGACCTCTTCGTCCACGGCGGGCGTCTCGATCGCCAGCAGGTCGCCGAAGGCGGTGTCGCCGTCGTCGCCCACGGGCTTGTCGAGGCTGACCACCGCGCGGTCGGCCTTGCGGATCTCGATGACGTCCTCGAGCGGCAGGTCCGCGGCGGACGCGATCTCCTCGTCCGACGGCTCATGGCCGAGGCGAGTCGTGAGCTCACGCTCGATGCGGCCGACCTTGCGCGAACGCTGGGCGACGTGAACGGGGAGACGGATCGTACGGCTCGTGTTCTCGAGGCCACGCTGAATCGCCTGGCGAATCCAGAGCGTCGCGTAGGTCGAGAAGCGGAAGCCCTTGCGCCAGTCGAACTTCTCGACGGCGCGGATCAGACCCAGCATCCCTTCCTGGATCAGGTCACCGAGGGCGAGGCCCTGGCCCTGATAGCGGCGCGCGTTCGCGACCACCAGGCGGAGGTTGGAGTTGATCATGCGTTCCTTGGCTGCCAGGTCTCCGCGCTCAATCCGCTTGGCGAGTTCGATCTCCTCACTCGGCTTGAGCAGCGGGTACCGGCCAGCCTCACGCAGGAGCAGCTGCAGCGAATCGAGGGTCGGGTCGACCTCGTGCTCAGCGTCGCGTCGGCGTGGGGTGTCGGTGATGGTGCTCAGTTTGGGGTCCTTCCGAAGTCATCTCAAAGCCCTAGTGGGGCACTAGGGATTATATGCCAAGTTACTTGTTTCTGCAACCACCTTGCCGAGGCCCGTAAGACATCACCGATCCCGGCGGCTCTTCTTCTCTTTTGGTGGGACAACCCCGTGTGTCCACGGCCGTCCCCCCGGAGAGGTCCTGACCATGCCGCTAAGCTTGTGACCGTTGCGGCGAAATCAGGGCGCAGGCGTGGGCCCGCGCACAACAGACAACCCGAAGAATGCCACAGGGTTACGCTGATTGTCCCCAGGCAGGGGAGAGATTTAACGGGTCCTCATCGATTCCGCGCCTCGCCGTGACGATCTGAGGGGCAAAAGGCCCCCGACCGGACGGTCCACTTCTGGCGCTGTACGGCCCTTTGCGGCCGTCTCCTCGACGATTGCCTGAAGTCGTTCCTTGAATCGTTCGGCACCGAATCTGTGTGCGGATCTCACACACGTGGATGAGTCCACACGCGCCACATCGAAGCCCGCGACGGCCGCCGCGAGCGAGCGCGGGTCGTCCGCGTCGTCGTAGAACGCGCCCGTCACGCCCT
Organism: Solirubrobacter phytolaccae; assembly: GCF_027587195.1. Classification (GTDB taxonomy): domain Bacteria; phylum Actinomycetota; class Thermoleophilia; order Solirubrobacterales; family Solirubrobacteraceae; genus Solirubrobacter; species Solirubrobacter phytolaccae. The sequence goes on from NZ_JAPDDP010000039.1 coordinate 20,290, forward strand.
CTTCGACGGTCTCCAGAACGCCCCCGGCGCGCAGGCCGATCACCGGTCGCCCGCTCGCCAACGACTCGACCGCGGCGATCCCGAACTCCTCCTCGGCGGTGACGACGAGCGCCTGCGCGGTCCGCAGCAGGTCGGCGACCTCATCGTCCGAGATCCGGCCCGTCAAACGCACCGTCGGACCCGCCATGCGCTTGAGCCGCCGGTACTCCGGCCCGTCGCCGACGACCACGAGCGGGAGCCCGAGCGCGTTGAACGCGCGCACGGCGACGTCGATGCGCTTGTGCGCCATCAGCTCCGCCAGCACCAGGTAGTGCCCGCCGACCGACCCGGGATAGAAGCGCGAGAGCTCCACCGGCGGGTGCAGGATCGACGAGTCGCGCCCGAAGTAGCGCTTGATCCGCTTCTGCGTGATCGCGGAGTTCGCGACGTAGGCGTCGACGCGCTGGGCGGCGATCCAGTCCCACTGACGCCAGCGCGAGAGCAGCAGCCGCAGCGCCGGGCGCGTCAGCGGACTACGGGCGGCGAGCGTCGCCTCGCGCTCGGACCACGCGTAGCGGAACGGGTTGTGGCAGTAGGAGACGTGGACGGCGCCCGGGTCCACGAGCACGCCGTGCGCCCACGCGCTCGAGCTCGACACCACGATGTCGTAGCCGCGTAGGTCCAGCGACTCAATCGCGTGCGGGTAGAACGGCAGCAGCGGGCGGAACGTACGGGACGTGGGCCGCAGCTTCTGCAGGAACGACGCCTGCGGGTCACGGTCGGCGAACCGGCCCTCGGTTCCCTTCTCGTCGTAGACCGCGGTGAAGACGTCGGCTTCGGGCCAGGCGTCGCAGATGGCGGCGAAGACGCGCTCGGCGCCGCGCACGTCGAGGAGGAAGTCGTGAATCAGGGCGACGCGAGGCATGAACGCGCCATCCTACGTACCCGCATGCGCGTACTCGCCACATTCGTCCTCCTTTTGGGCCTTCTGGTCCCCGCCACCGCCCACGCCGCGAAGCGCCAGGTGCCGCGCGGCTGGCTCGGCGTCGTCGCCGACGGCCCGCTCAACGACCCCGCCTACGCCCAGGGCCCGGCGGAGTGGGACAAGATGGCGACCAGCGGCGTCGAGGCGGTGCGCACCGCGTTCTACTGGCGCTCGATCGAGCCCACCGCCGGCCAGTACGACTTCTCCGTCAAGGATCAGCTCGTGCTCGCCGCCGCCAAGCGCGGCCTCGGCGTGCTGCCGGTGATCCAGGGCACCCCGGACTGGGCCGCCCGCACCGCGGGCGATCCTGCCTCTCCCCCGCGCGATCTTGCCGACTTCGCTCGCCTGATGACCGCGCTCGTCACACGCTACGGCCCCAACGGGTCTCTGTGGCTCGAGCACCCGGAAGTCGCGAAGCAGCCGATCCGCGCATGGCAGATCTGGAACGAGCCGAACCTCACGCGGTACTGGAACGTCGCCCCTTGGGCCCCGTCCTACGTCGCGCTGCTCAAGACCGCCGACAAGGCGCTCAAGGCGGCCGACCCGGGCTCGCAGACCGTGCTCGCCGGGCTCCCGAACGAGAGCTGGAAGGCGTTGGAGGCGATCTACAAGGCGGGTGCGCGCGGGTCGTTCGACGTCGTCACGCTGCACCCGTACACCGGCAAGGTGGAGAACACGGTCCGGGTCGTGAAGATCGTCCGGCGGGTGATGGAGCGCCGCAAGGACGCGAAGATGCCGATCTGGGTCACCGAGCTGTCGTGGCCGGCGTCGGCGGGCAAGGCCAAGCAGGAGGGCGGCGACTTCGCGACCACGGACGCGGGGCAGGCCTCGCGGCTCGACGCGGCGCTCAAGCTCTTCGCCAAGGAGCGCAAGGCGCTGCGGGTGGAGCGCCTGTATTGGTACACGTGGCTGTCGGTCGAGGGGATCACCGCGAGCGGCTTCGACTACAGCGGGCTGCGCAGGGTCCGGAACGGGGTCCTTCAGGACTCGCCCGCGTTGACGGTTTTCACACGCGCGGCACGACGCTTGCAGGGGTGCCCGAAGGTGGTGGCCGACGCGCGCCGCTGCCGGACTTAGGCGTACGCTTAGCGCGGCGTGCGGGACACCAGCGGGGGCTACGGCGCTGTCCTAGCAGAGCGGCCGATCCGAGATCTGCTGCTCGCTTCGCTCTGCGGTCGTTTTGCCTTCAACGCCCTCGGGCTCGGCTTCGTGCTGTTCGCGGCGGCCGAGACGGACTCGATCGCGGTCACCGGGGCGATGATCGCGGCCTTCGCGATCACGACCGCCCTGGCCCCCGCGCGGGGACGCCTGGTCGACCGGCACGGTCCGGGCCTGTTGGCGGTGCTGGCGCTCGGGAGTGCCGGCGCCGTGGGGCTGTTGGTGGTCGCGGGGGCTGCCGATGCTCCCGCGTGGACGTTCGTGCTGTCGGCCGGTCTCGCGGGGCTCTTCGCGCCGCCGCTCGGGCCCTTCGCACGGTCGGTCTGGAGCGGGCTGCCGGGCGAGGGCGACCTGCAGCAGCGGGTCCACGCGCTGGACGCGGCGGGCGAGGAGTCGGCGCTGATCGTCTCGCCGCTGATCGTGTCCGTGCTCGTGCTCGTGGGCTCGCCCGGGCTGGCGCTGAGCGTGTGCGCGGTGGCGCTGCTGGGTGGTGCGGCGGCGGCCGGGCGGACGTCGCTGGCGCGTGCTCCGGGCTCGCGCGCGTCTCCCGCGGCGCCGTTGCCGCGGTCGCTGTGGCTGGTGTTCATCGCCTTCCTGCCGACCGCGGCGGCGCTGGGCGCGTTGGACATCGCGATCCCGGCGGCGGCGACCGAGCAGGGGCACCCGGCGGCGGCGGGCGCGATCGAGGCGGCGATGGCGGTGGGCACGGTGGCGGGCAGCCTGCTCGTCGGGCGCTTGGTGTTCGGGTCGCCGGAGCGTCGCGTCTTGTTGACACAAATCGTGCTCGCGGGCGGACTCGCGGTGGCGACGTTGTTCGCGACGCAGCTCGTGCTCCTCGGCGTCGTGCTCGTGGTGCCGGGGCTCGCGCTCGGAGGCCTGTTCGCTTCGTTGTATCTCCTGGTGGGCAGGCTCGCCCCGGCGGGTTCTGGCACGCGGACGTTCGGCTGGCTGGTCACGACGAACAACGGCGGGCTGGCGCTCGGGGCGGCGGGTGCGGGAGCGCTCAGCGAGTCGTCGGGGCCGAGCGCGGGCCTCTGGCTCGCCGCGGCGTGCGCTCTGGCCGGAATCGTGCCGGCGCTCGGCGCGTTGATTTTGTCCGCGCGCGTACCACAGACCGACATACCGCACAGGATTCGATGAGTACCTTCCGACAAACGGCGCGTTGGCGCTATTCGGGGGATCGAGCAGAGGGAGGGGTCATGGGCCACATCAAGTGCTGAGGCGATGAATGTCGCCGCGCTTACATGCGCGCTCCCCCAACCTCCCTATTCGCACGGTCGCACCGCCTGCACGGCGTATACGCTTGCGCGCACTCGTGTCGTTGCCATCGGCATCCCATCCGCGAGTCGCACTGGCCCTGCACGGCGCCGCGGCGGCTGCCCTCGTGCCCGCGTTCGTCTGGCTCGCCCCGCCCTCGCGGTGGGACCAGCCGGGCCTGCTGCTGCTCTTGATCGTGCTCGCGGTGATCGCCGACATCAGCGAGGTCAAGCTGCCGAACGGCCTGTCGTTCGACGCCGCGCTGGAGCTCGTCTTGATCGCGCTCGTGTTGCTGGGCCCGCTGCCGGCGTTCCTCGTAGCGGTGGTCCCGATTGCGATCGGCGGGCTCATCCGCCGGGAGCGGATCATCCGCCAGGGCAACCTGGCCAACGTCGCCGCCTACGGCTGGGAAGCGCTCGCGGGCGCCGCCCTGCTGTCGGCCGCCGGCGTCTCCGCCACGGCGCTCGGCCTCGAGGCGATGCCCTGGGTCCTGCTGTGCGGCATGGTCATGTACGCCGTCCAGGTCTCCGTCGGCCCGGCGCTCTACGTCCCGCTGTACCTCGGCCACCCGTGGTCCACGGTCCCGCGCATGGTGGCCGACCCGGTGCCCACCACCGTCGTCATGGTCACGCTCGCGGCCGTGACCGCCGTGCTCTATCCCCTGCTCGGGATCCTGGCCTTGGCGCTGTTCGCCGTGATCGCGGTGCTGCCGCAGACGGCGCTGTTCCTCGCCGCGCGCACCCGCCCGGTCGCGGCGCTGGATCCGCTGGTCGCCACGCGCCGCTACTCGCACGCGCTGGCGCTCCACCTCGGCCTTGACCGCGCGGAGCGTCGTCACCTCGTGCGCGTGACCGAGCTGGCGTTCGCCCGCCGCGCCGAGGCCGGAGACCCGATCGCCTACGCCCGCCAGACCCTCCGCGACCCGTCCCGCGCGTCGTGGGAAGCCGGGCACGTCGGCGAGTGGTGGAACGGCGGCGGCGGCCCGGCCGGGCTCCGCGGCGCCGTGACGCCGATCTCCTCGCGCATCGTCGCGGTGGCCGACACCTGGTCGGCCTTGACCGCCAAGGGCGGCCCGGAGCTCTCGCACGCGGACGCGTTGGTGGAGCTGGAGAACGCGGCGGGCACGCGGTTCGACCCGCGCGTGGTGCAGGCCGCGTACGCGGTCGTGGCTGAAGAGTGCGTGTCGCCGGCCGAGCCCGCGCCGGTGCCGAAGCTACACGCCCTGCGGGTGCCGGCGCCGCTGCGTCGCGCGCTCGCTGCTTCGTAGGGCTATTCGCGCGGGCCGATCCGTCAGTTGCCGCCCCTGAGGGGCGGAAAGTGACGGATGACCGGGGTGGCGAGCTGGTCCGCCGCGAGCGCGCCACCCGAGCGGAGCTCCACTACCGCCCGCGCACCCGCACGCTCACGGTTCGCCGCACCCGCTCAGATCCAGCCGCCACCGTGACGGTCACCTTCACCGTCACCGCCCGACGGCCCAGCACGCGCAGCGCGCTCGCAGGCAGCCGCAGCGCCACAGAGCCCGTGCGACCCGCTGCGACGCGCGTGGAACCCGTCACCACCGCGCGGTACGTGCGCCCACCAACGCGCACGGACACCCGCGCCGGCCGCGTCACCGTGCACGCCGCGCTTCCGCACGTCACGGTCGCCACGCGCACCACACCGGTCCGGGACACGGTCTGCCGCGCCGCGCCCGCCTTCAGCGTCGGCCTGCGCACCGGCGCGACGGTCGGGACGGGCGTCGGCGAGGGCGCGGGCACGACGACGGGCGGCGTCGGGGTGGGCGTGGCCTCAGGCGTCGGCGTCGGCGTCACCTCGGGCTCCTCCTCGGACGGCGGCTCGTCGCCCGCCTTCACCCACGAGGAGACGTTGACCACGGCCGGGTCGAGCACCGAGCCGGCCGCGTAGAAGCCCGCGAAGGCCGGGGCGCCCGGCTCGGTCAGCGTCGCGCCCATCGGGCCGAACACGGTCGACGGGCCCGAGAGGTCCGGCGCGAGCGCGCTGCCGTCCAGCACGGCGAAGCGGACGTTCGGGAAGTCCTCCATCGCGCCCGAGTTGAGCGACTTGCTCTTGACGTCGGCATACAGCGTCACCGCCGCTCCGTCCACGACCACCCGCGGGTTCGTCAACGTCATGTCCAGCAGCGGCCCCATGCCCGAGTCGTGGCCGGTGAAGCGCACGGTGCCGCGCGCGCGGAACTCGCCCGTCCTGCGGGTGCGGTCGTACTCGCCGCCCGCGAGCGGGAAGCGGAACGTGCCGTCGGCGTTCTCGCTCGCGCCGTCGCTGTAGGCGATCGCGCCGTGGGCGATCGGCCCGCGGATGTACGAGCGGAACGACGCCTTCAGGCCCCAGTCCAGCGCGCCAGCGGCGACGCGGAAGACGTCCGGCGGCGGGTCGGTGACGGTGAGCGTGAGCTCACGCGAGTAGGTCGTGTCGATGCTGTTGCGCAGCCGCGCGCGGAACCGCGCGCCCGACATCGCCGTGTTGGCGTCCTCGACCGTGAGGAAGCTGCCGGTCGCGCCCGGGATGTCCTCCCAGAAGCCGTCGTCGCGGCGCTGCCACTGGATGTCCGGGTACGGGTTGCCGGACGGGCCGACCTTGAACTGCGCGTCGAAGCCCTCCACCACGGTCACGTCAGCGGGCTCGACCAGCACCTTCGGCGCGGCGCGCACCTCGAGCGAGGCCGGCGCCGACGCGATCGACCCGCCCGCGTTGGTGAACACCGCGCGGTACTCGCGGCCGTTGTCGTCGAAGGTCACCGTCTGCGCCAGCGCGGCCGCCGTGGCGCCCGCGATGTCGCGCCAGGTGGCCGCGCTGCTGGTACGCGACTGCCACTGCACGGTCGGCGCGGGGGCACCGATCGCGCCCGCCTGGAAGGTCACGCTCTTGGACGTCTCGCCCTTGAGCAGGGTCCGCGAAGCGCTCTCCGGCGGGGCGGTCACCGTCGGCGACGTCGCGACCAGCTTGTAGGCGAACAACTTCACGGGCGCGACGTTGTTGCGGAGGAACAGCGTCCCGCCGTACGCGCCGACCGCGTTCGCGAACAGCTCGGCCACACCCGTCGGCGCCTGCGTGAGCGCGCCCGCGAGCGCGCCGTCACGCAGGACGACGGTGCGCTTCGTGTTCAGCGCCGCATAGATCAGCCCGTCCACGGGATCGACCGCCACGTCCAGCACCGTGCCGTTGAACGTGTGCTGCGTCGTCCCGACGAAGCCGGTCGCGGTCGTGTCCAGCGTCATCAGCGAGCCGGACGTCACGCCACCCTCGACGAGCGTCACGTTCGAGCCCGGCCCGGGCGTCGGCGACGCGTAGCCGAACGTGAACGAGCCCGCGGGCTTCGGCGGCACCGAGCCGGCGATCTCCACGACCGTCAGCTCGCTCCCGGTGTCGACCAGCTGCACCGCGGGGCTCGCGGAGATCGTCGCCGGGCTCGGCGTGCCGGTCACCGTGGCGTGCTGGGTCGCGACGATCCGCCCCTGCAGGCTCACCGCGAGGCCGCTCACGGCACGCCCGCCGGTCGCCAGCGCCGGGTAGTCCTTCACGCTCCAGCCCGCGCCGTCACGGGCGATCACCACCGCCGCCGGGGAGACCGGCACGGCGGTGTCGGTGAAGTTGCCGCTGGCGAGCCCCTGGACGGCGTAGAGCTTGTCCGTCCGCGTGTCGTAGGCCAGGTGGTTCCGCGCCCACGAGCTCGTCCCGGGGATGGCCGCGAGGTCGTAGGTCTTCGTCTGCGTGTTCCACGTCGCCGTGCGGAGCGGCTGCCCGGCCGTGCCGGCCAGGAAGATCGTGCCGGTCTCCGAGTCGTACGCGTACGCCGTGACGCCGCTCAACGTCGTCGCGCCGAGCGGTTCGACCGTCGTCAGGTCGACCGCCGTCAGCGACGTCGTGTTGATCGCGTGCAGCAGGCCCCGCCCCGGCTCGGGGAAGTAGGTGTCCGCGTAGATGTCACGTCCGTCGGCGACCTGCGAGTACTTGGGCGTTCCGGCCGGGGTGAACGCGTCCACCGCCACTGGCTTCCCGCCCGGTCCGGTGTACCGCAGCGTCAACGGATCGAGCGCCTGCCCCGGCTGGTAGAAGCCCGCGAAGGCCGGCGCGCCCGCGCCGGTCAGCACGGTCGGCACCGCCGACCACACGGTCGTCCCGGTCGGCGTGACCGCGGAGAGGTCCAGCTCGGCGAGCAGCACGTCGTCGAACACGACGAGGTCACCGCCGCTCAGCGGCTTGCTGGTCACGTCGGCCACCAGGGTTGACCCACCGGCCGCAAACTTCACCCGCGGGTCCTTGATCGTCAGGTCGAGCGAGCCGTCATGAGCGACGAACCGCACCCAGCCGCCGAGGGTGACGTCGGTCGTGTTCTCACCGGCGGTAAAGCTGCCCGACCGCAGCGGGAAGCGATACGTGCCGTCGGCGTTCTTGGTCGCGCCGTCGCCGACCGTGACCGTCCCGTGCCCGATCGAGCCCTCGACGTAGCTGCGGAAGGACGCCTTCACGCCCCAGTCGAGCGAGCCCGACGTGATCTGTTGGGCGAGCGCGGGCGATGCACTCGAAAGCAGGAGCGCCGCGACGAGCAGCACCATCCTCCGGACACGGTTCAACATGGGCCTTCCTTGTCAAGGTCACTTCACAGCACGTATTAGGGTACCCTAATACGTGCTGCGGACCACCGCGTCCACTCCACGTGCGGTGCGCTCCCAGCTGAACTGCCGGGCTCGACCCAGCCCCATGTTCCGTAGTCGCGCCCGCTCGGTCTCGTCCCCCACGAGGCCGAGCAGCGCGTGGCGAAGCGCCTCCGGATCGGGCTCGACCAGAAGCGCCGCGCCGCCGCTCGTCTCCGGGAGCGCGGTGACGTTCGTCGTCACCACCGGCGTCCCCGCGGCCATCGCCTCGAGCACGGGCAGGCCGAAGCCCTCGTAGACCGACGGCAGCACGAACGCGAGCGCGCCCGCGTACAGCGCCGGGAGCGCCTCGTCGGGCACGGGCCCGAGCAACGTGAGCGCGTCCAGCCCTTCCTCGGCGGCGAACTGCGGCCGGTGTCCGCCGGCGACGCGCAACTCCACCCCCTGGCGCGCCAACGCCTGCGCCGCCGGAACCAGCGCCCGCAGGTTCTTGCGCGCCGTGTGGGACGCCACGCACAGCACGTACGGCCGCTCGGCCTTCTCCCCCGGCGCGAAGCGCGGATCGACGCCGCCGTAGACCACGTGCGCCTCCACCCCGAGCAGCTCCCGCAGCTCGTCGCGGGAGAACTCGCTGACGGTGATCACCGCACGGGCACGGCGCGCGATCAGCGGCAGGATCCGGCGCTGGAACGCGGCGTAGGCGCCCGAGTACCAGCCGGGATGGCGCAGCGGCGCGGCGTCGTGGATCACGACGACGACGTTGCGCGCCGCGACCGGAGCGAGGTTCGCCGGGCACAGCAGCGCGGGCGCCCGCGCGCTCAGGACCGGCAGCACCGCCTGCTCCCATGCGTGGCCGGCGCGGTGCACCAGCGCCGGCGGCGGGCGGTGGATCGTGTACGGCAGCCGGGCGCACAGCTCACGCGCCCAACGCTCCACCCCGCCGAGCTCAGGCCGCGCCGCGGCGCGCGCGTCGATCGCGGGCGGTCTCACTCCTTCACGGAGAAGACGGCGAGCTCGCCCTTGATGTTCGTGACCGTGACCTTCAGCGGCCCGACGGTGCCGGACTCGCCCATCTTGAACGACTTGCGGTCGGACTCGGCCTCCAGCGTCACGCGGTCGTCCGCGGTCTCCACGACCTCGAGCGTCTCGCCGAACTCCCGCTCGAAGTCGAGCGTCGCGGGCCCGGACGTCTCGACCTCGCAGGTGCCGTCGTTGCACACGAACTTGTACTGGCTCGCCGCGCAGCCGACCAAGGTCACGCAAAGAACCGCCATCACCATCAAACGCCGCATCGCTCGCACTGTATTCCGGCGTGCGCTTTGATAGGCAGCCGCATGAAGAGGCCAGTGCTTCGTCGCCGCCCGGGAGAGGCCGTCCGCCCCTCCGACATCGAGCTCCCCGACCCACCGTCCGGCGCCCGCGTGCTGCTGCGGGTCCTCACCCGCGAGGACCGGCCGGAGTTCCTCAAGCTCGCCCGTGAGAGCCACCGGCTGCACCGGCCGTGGACGTACCCGCCCGAGCGCGCCGACCAGTTCGACGAGCTCTACGGCCGCTCGCGCCGCGACGACTTCCTCTGCCTGCTCGCCTGCCGCACCGACTCGGGCGCGATGGCCGGCGTGTTCACGATCTCCCAGATCGTCCGCGGCGCCTTCCAGTCGGCCTACCTCGGCTACTACGCCCACGAGGCCCACGCCGGCCAGGGCCTCATGCGCGAGGCGCTCGAGCAGATCCTCGACCACTGCTTCGGCCCCCTCGGCCTGCACCGGGTGGAGGCAAACATCCAGCCGGGCAACGGCCCGTCGATCGCGCTGGCCCGCGGCGCCGGGTTCCGCCTGGAGGGCTTCTCGCCGCGCTACCTGCTGATCGGCGGCCAGTGGCGCGACCACGAGCGCTACGCGATCACCGCGGACGAGCACGCGGCGGCGAAGGCTTCTCAGGCGGCTTAGAAGAGGCCGAGCTGCTCGTCGTACACGAGCTCGGGCTCAGGCTCGGGCTCGAGGACCTCGAGCTCGGGCTCCGGCTCAGCCACGACCGGCTCGGGCTCGGGCTCGGGCTGGTCGAGCGCCGGCAACGCCAGCAGCTCGGGGATGCGCTGGAAGTCCGCGCGCAGGATGTCCAGCATCGAGCGCGTGTAGAGCGCGGCCGCCGGGTGGTAGATCGGGTACAGCCGCACCCGCCGCGGCCCGATCTGGCGCTCCTCGTCGCGCCCGTGCAGCCGCGTGATCCCGGTCGGATCGCCGCGCAGCAGCTTGGTGGCGAAGTTCCCGAGCGTGCAGACGACCTTCGGCTCGATCAGCTCCAGCTGGCGATACAGGTAGTCCTGGCAGTTGTCGAGCTCCTGCGGCAACGGGTCGCGGTTGCCGGGCGGCCGGCACTTGAGCGTGTTGACCACGAAGACGTCGGCGCGCGTGAGGCCGATCTCGCCGAGGAGCTGGTCCAGCAGCTTCCCCGCCTGGCCGACGAACGGGACGCCCTGCTTGTCCTCGTTCGCGCCCGGCGCCTCGCCGACGAACATGAGGTCGGCATCCGCGTTGCCGGAGCCGAAGACCACGGTCGTACGACCCGCGGCCAGCTGCGGGCATCTCACGCAGGACTGAGCCTCGTGAAAGACGGCCTTGAGCTCCTCGCGCCGCTCCAAAGCGCTGGACATGTCGCCACGGTACCGCCGCACACGGCAGAATCGAACGCAATGCCCGCATCGTCCGTGACAAGCATCACCTGCGCCGTCGTCGGCGCCGGCCGAATGGGCACCGTGTTGGCGGCCGGGCTGCAAGCGCCCGCGCTCCGCCGTGGCGAGCCCGTTCCCGCCGACGTCGACGTCCTCCTCCTGGCCGTGCCGGACGGCGCCATCGCCGCCGTCGCCGCCACCATGCCCGAAGGCCCGCTGCTCGGCCACGTCTCCGGCGCGACCGGCCTCGACGTGTTCGGCGACCGTGAAGGCTTCAGCCTGCATCCGATGATGTCCACGCCACCCGGAAGCGCCCCGAGCATCCTGCGCGGGGCCGGCGGTGCCGTCGACGGCACCACGGAACACGCGCTCGCCACCGCCTTCGCGCTCGCCGACCGCCTCGGGCTGGACGTGTCGCGCGTCCCCGCCGAGGACCGCGTCGCCTACCACGCGGCAGGAGCGATCGCCGCGAACTTCCTCGTCGCGCTCGAGGCCTGCGCCGAGCGGCTCGCGGCCACGGCCGGGATCACGCGCGCCCAGCTCGCGCCGCTCGTGCTGGCGACCGCGCGCCAGTGGGCGGAGATCGGCCCGGAGGCCGCGCTGACGGGCGCGATCGCCCGCGGCGACGAGGGCACGGTGGAGCGCCACCGGGCGACGATCGAGCAGCGCACGCCCGAGCTTTTGCCCGTCTGGGACGAGTTGGCGGAGGTGACCCGCGCCGTCGCGGGTAGACGGAGCTGGACATGAGAACGATCCGGACCATTCCCGAGATGCGCGCCTGGCTGGGGAACCTGCGCGCCGAGAACCGGTCGGTCGGCCTCGTGCCGACGATGGGCGCCTTCCACGCCGGCCACCACTCGCTGATGCGTGCGGCCAAGGACGAGCACGACGCCGTCGTGGTCAGCCTGTTCGTGAACCCGACGCAGTTCAACGACGCCCGCGACCTCGCGAACTACCCGCGCAGCGAGGCCAACGACGCCGTCGAGGCGTCCGAGCTGGGCGTCGACGTGCTGTTCGCGCCGCCGACCGCCGAGATCTACCCCGAGGGGTTCGCGACGACCGTGAGCGTCACCGGGTTGTCCGAGATCCTCGAGGGCGCCGAGCGCGGCCCCGGGCACTTCGCCGGCGTCTGCACCGTCGTCTGCAAGCTGCTGAACATCGTCGCGCCCGACGCCGCGTACTTCGGGCAGAAGGACGCGCAGCAGGTCGCGGTCGTCAAGCGGATGGTGCGCGACCTGGACCTCCCGTCCAAGATCGAGGTCCTGCCGACGATTCGGGAGCCGGACGGCCTCGCGATGAGCTCGCGCAACGTGCGCCTGAGCCCGTCCGAGCGTGAGGACGCGCTGCAGCTCTCCCGCGCGCTGTTCGCCGCCCGCGACGCCGTCGCCGCCGGTGAGCGCGACGCCGAGCGCGTCCGCGCCGTCGCGCTCTCGCATCTCGACGACCCCGAGTACCTCGCGATCGTCGACCCGCTCTCCTTCACGCCGTTGACCACGATCGCCGCTCCCGCGCTCGTCGCGGTCGCGGCACACGTCGGACCCGTCAGACTGATTGACAACCTCGTGCTGGAACCCGTTCCGGCTCCGGTGGCGACCTGAGCACCAGGCGTCAACCAACCCCCAGGAGGAACCACATGTCCACCCCGCCCAAGGACCCCAACCGCAAGCGGATCACGCTCACCAAGCTGCACGAGATGCGTGCGCTGGGCGAGCCGATCGTGATGATCACCGCCTACGACCATCCGAGTGCGCTCGTGGTCGAGGAGGCGGGCGTCGACGTCGTCCTCGTCGGCGACAGCGCGGCCAACACCGTGCTCGGCTACGCCGACACCGTGCCGGTCACGGTCGAAGAGCTGCTGATGCTCACGCGCGCGGTGCGCCGCGGGCTGCGCGCGCCGCTGCTGGTCGGCGACCTGCCGTTCGGCTCCTACGAGGCGAGTGACGCGCAGGCGATCGAGACCGCCCACCGCTTCGTCAAGGAAGCGGGCTGCGACGCGATCAAGCTCGAGGGCGGCGGCACCTCGGCCGAGCGCGCACGCGCCATCGTGCGAGCGGGCGTACCCGTCATGGGCCACGTCGGGCTCACGCCCCAGACGGCCACGATGCTCGGCGGCTACCGCGCCCAGGGCCGCACCGCGGCACGGGCCCGCGCGGTGCTCGACGACGCGCTCGCGCTGCAGGAAGCGGGCTGCTTCAGCATCGTCTTCGAGGCGATCCCCGCCGCGGTCACCGACGCGATCATGCCCTACATGGAGATCCCGATCATCGGGATCGGCGCCGGGGCGAGCACGGACGGCCAGGTGCTGGTACTCCACGACCTGCTGACGATCAACGACGGCTTCCAGCCCAAGTTCGCCAAGCGCTTCGCGGCGGTCAAGGACGAGATGCGCCGCGGCGTGGACGCCTACGCCGAAGAGGTGCGCTCACGCACGTTCCCGGCCCCGGAGCACACCTACAACATCGCCCCGGAGGAGCTCGAGCGCTTCCGCTCCGAGCTGCCCTCGATGCCCCGCTCACACGTGGGTTGATAACGAGTCGTTAACATCGCCCGGCGATGAGCCGGTTAACGCAGCTGTTCGCGTCCAAGGAGCGGGAGTTCTTCGATCTGTTCGAGGAGGCGGCGCGCAACTCCGTACGCGCCGCCGAGCTCCTCGTCACGATCCTCGAAGAGTGGCCCGACAACGCCACCGCCGCGCGCGACATGGTGATCTGCGAGCAAGAGGGCGACCGGATCACGCACGACATCATCCAGCGGCTGAACCACACGTTCGTGACGCCGTTCGACCGCGAGGACATCATCGCCCTCGCGTCCGCCCTGGATGACATCGTCGACTTCATCGAGGAGGTCGCGGACTTCCTCGGGCTGTACCGGATCGAGGCGCCGATGGAGCAGGCCGAGCGGATGGCCGCCGTCCTGCGCGACGCCACGCGCCAGATCTCCGAGGCGATGCCGCGGCTGCGGACGCTAAAGGACATCCACCACTACACGGTGGAGGTCAACCGCCTCGAGAACGAGGGCGACCGGATCTTCCGCGAAGGCGTGGCCTCCCTCTTCGAGCACGGGATCGACCCGCTGATGGTCATCCGCTGGAAGGACATCTTCGAGCGCCTCGAGGAGGCGATCGACGCCACGGAGCGGGCGGTCAACACGCTCGAAGGCATCATCATCAAGAACCGCTAGCGCAGTGCATTCCGACATCGTTCTCTGGATCGTCGTGGGCACGGCTCTCGCCTTCGACTTCACCAACGGCTTCCACGACACCGCGAACTCGATCGCCACCTCGGTCTCGACGCGGGCGATGGCGCCGAAGCTGGCCGTGATGATGGCCGCCGCCCTCAACTTCGTCGGCGCGTTCCTGTCGCTGGCGGTGGCCGCGACGATCGCCAAGGGCATCGTCGACGCCGCCTCGATCACGCTCCTGACCGTCTTCGCCGGGCTGATCGGCGCGATCGCCTGGAACCTCGTGACCTGGTGGCAAGGGTTGCCGTCCTCGTCCTCGCACGCCCTCATCGGCGGCATGGTCGGCGCGACGCTCGTCGCCCAAGGCTCGTCCGCCGTGCTCTGGGACGGCCTCATCGAGAAGGTCGCCGTGCCGGCGCTCGTCGCCCCGGTGCTCGCGATGCTCGCCGCCGGCCTCGCGATCCTGGTCGCCTACCGGATCATCGGCCGTCAGAAGCCCGGCGTCGTCTCGCGCGGATTTCGGCTCGGGCAGCTCGCCTCGAGCGCGCTCTTCTCCCTGTCGCACGGCACCAACGACGCGCAGAAGACCATGGGCATCATCTTCCTCGCGCTGGTCGCGAACGGGAACACGGGCGCGGACGCCGACATCCCGCTGTGGGTCGTCGTCTCGGCCGCGACCGCGATCGCGCTCGGCACCTACTTCGGCGGCTGGCGGATCGTCCGCACGATGGGCTCGCGGATCATCAAGATGGACCCGGCGCAGGGCTTCGCCGCCCAGGGCGCGGGCGCGGCGGTCATCCTGTCGGCCTCGCACGTAGGGTTCCCGCTGTCGACGACGCACGTGATGAGCGGGGCGATCATGGGCGCCGGCGCCGCCAAGCGGCTCTCCGCGGTGCGCTGGGGCGTGGCCGGCAACATCGTCGTGGCCTGGATCCTCACGCTGCCGTGCTCGGCCGCCGTCGGCGCGTTCACCTACGGCGTGGTGAGCATCTTCGGTGACGGCTCGGTCGGCCCGATCGTGGTCGCGAGCGGGTTGCTGCTCGCCCTGCTGGCGTTCTTCGTGAGGAAGGCGCGGCGCGCGCCGGAGGTGGTGCCGGCATGATCCTCGGCGTCGTCGAGCTGGGGCAGATCTTCGAGGTGATCTGGGTCTCGCTCGTGTGCGGCGTGGGGATCACCGCGGCGTTCTCGTTCGTGGTGCTGGGCCTGGCGCGCTACGTGGACTCGCACGGCGGCGTGCGGCTGGCCTGGGGCGCGATGGCGCTCACGGCGTTCGCGATCTTCGTCGCCGGCGTGGTGCTCGCGGTGCAGATCATGCTGACCAAGGGCGGATGACGCGGGCGGGCACGCCCGCGGCGATGCTGAAGGGCGGGATGTCGGTCGTGACGACGCTGTTGGCGCCGATCACGCACCGTTCCCCGATCGTGACGCCGGACGTGATGACGACGTTCGCGCCGCACCAGACGTTGTCACCGATGGTTGTCGGGCCCTTGGACGTGAAGCCCTGCCAGGTGATCGGCTTCGTGACGTCGTCGTAGCGGTGGTTGGCGTCGGTGATCAGGCAGCCGTTGGCGAACATGCAGTGCGCGCCGATCGTGACGCGGTCGATGGCCGCGACCTGCACGCCGAGGTTGAGGAAGCTGCCCTCGCCGATGTCGATGTGCCCGGTGCCGGTCAGCCACACGTTCGGCTCTAGGACGACGTGCTCACCGAGGGTGAGGCGGCCTTCGGCGAACAGCTCGAGGATCTCGCCGTGGAGCGGCCATTTGGCGAACGACCGCCGTTTGGCGAACTCGTAGTGGATGCGCGCACGGTTCCACGGCAGGCTGTTGCGTTGGTACCAGCGCCACTTCTGCAGCCACAGCTTCAGGTCGTCCAAGCTCCGCAGGATGCCATGCAGGGGGACGTAAGGCCGCGCGCGGTGCTTCCAATGTGAGAGCGGAAGGGCAAGCCTCGGTGGAGTCACACCCTACGCAGGAGGCATGTACCTTGCGGATCGCTCCGCTGTACGCCGTCGTATTCGCGCTTCTCTTTGCTGCTCCTTCCAGTGCCGCCGTACCGCACGTGGTGCAACCCGGCGAGACGCTCTGGTCGATCGCGGCGGCCAACAACTTGACCACGCGCACCGTGGCGGCCTTCAACGGCCTGTCGGAGAGCTCGCAGGTCGTGCTCGGCTCGACGATCCAGGTGCCGTCCACCACCGAGGGCTACGCGGCCCTGCAGTCGGCCGGGCTGGTGACCTCGGCGCCGGCTTCCGCTCCAGCGGCTGCTCCCGCCGCGTCCACGGCCGCGCCCGTGCCCGCGTCGTCCGCGCCCAAGCCGATGGGCGGCTACACCGTCCGCGCCGGGGACACGCTGTCCGGGCTCGCCGCTTCGTCCGGCGTGTCGCTGAGCAACATGGCGGCCATGAACGGGCTGGACCCGCATGGTGTCCTGCTCACCGGCACCGTGCTCAAGCTGCCCACGGGTGCGCCGGCTCCCGCGCGTGCCGCCCAGCCGGAGCCCGCCAATCACGTCGTCCCGGCCGCGGCGCCCGCGCCGACCGCGACGCGCGTGGGGGCCACCGACGTGCAGTCGGTCGCCTCCCAGCACGGCGTCTCCCCGTCTCTGGCGACCGCGATCGCCTATCAGGAGAGCGGGTTCAACAACGCGATGGTCTCGTCGGCCAACGCGCGCGGCGTGATGCAGGTCATGCCCGGCACGTGGGACTACGTGCAGCAGAACCTCGCCCAGCGCCAGCTCAACCCGAACTCGGCGCACGACAACGTGACCGCGGGCGTGCTGTACCTGAAGCAGCTGCTCAACCAGACCGGCGGTGACGAGAGCTCCGCCATCGCCGCCTACTACCAGGGGTTGGGCGCGCTGAGGTCGCGCGGCGTCTTCGACGACACCAAGCAGTACGTCGCCAACGTCCAGGCGTTGCGTGGCCGCTTCGGTGGCTAGATAGTTGCTTGAGAGATCGGTCCGCGGCGAAACCATTTCGTCGCGGATCGTTCTTGCTACGGTTGAGTCGTGGCTGTAGCTAGCGAACGCGTCGATCTCATCTTCCTCCTGTCGCAGGCCGCCCATGCCCTGCAGACCGAGATGACCGCGGCGCTCGAGGACATCGGCGTCACCCCGCGGATGCACTGCATCCTCTCGCGCGCGGTGCACGGCGAGTTCACCCAGAAGGAGCTCGCCGACCAGTGCGCGCTCGACAAGACCACGATGGTCGTGACCATGGACGCGCTCGAGAAGGCCGAGCTGGCCGAGCGGCGCCCCTCCCCCACCGACCGGCGTGCGCGGATCATCACCGTGACCGATCGCGGGGCCGAGCTGGTCGAGCGGGGCGACGCGATCATCGCCGGCCTCTACGCGGACGTGCTCGATTCGCTGCCCGAGGATGAGCGTGGCGCGTTCGTCGGCTCGCTCCAGAGCCTGATGAACGGGCGCCTGTCGAAGCCTGCCGTGTGCTCGAGCACGGTTCGACGACCTAGGTCATCCTGAACTAGATCGTCTACTACGGGATCATTTGCTACGGTTCGGTCTATGACCGACCGATTTGCTCTGCGTCCCGAGAACCGCTGGTTCGCCCTCGTCGTCCTGTGCGTGGGGTTCCTGATGATCGTCCTCGACTCGACGATCGTGAACGTGGCGCTCCCCGCGATCCAGACGGACCTCGACCTCTCCTCCGGTGGTCTTGCTTGGGTCATCAACGCGTACCTGATCGCGTTCGGCGGCCTGCTGCTGCTCGCCGGCCGCGTCGGTGATCTGGTGGGACGCCGGCAGGTGTTCCTCGCCGGACTCGCGCTGTTTACGTTCGCCTCGTTGCTGTGCGGCGTTGCGACCACGTCCGGCCAGCTGATCGCGGCCCGGTTCGTCCAGGGCGTCGGCGGCGCGCTGGGCTCCGCGGTGATCCTCGGGATGATCGTGACGATGTTCCCGAAGCCGGCCGAGCAGGCCAAGGCGATCGCGGTCTTCTCGTTCGTCGGGTCCGCCGGCGCCTCGATCGGCCTGCTGATGGGCGGCGTGCTGACCCAGCTGCTGAGCTGGCACTGGATCTTCATCGTCAACGTGCCGATCGGCATCGCGGCGTTCCTGCTTGCCCGTCCCCTGCTGGCGCGCGAGCCGGGCCTCGGGTTGAGCGCCGGCGCCGACGTCCCGGGCGCGGTCCTGGTGACGGGCGCGCTGATGCTCGCCGTCTACACGATCGTCGACGCGGAGTCGTGGCTGCTCGGCGGTGTCGCCGTGGTGCTGCTGGCGCTGTTCGTCGCCCGCCAGGCGACGGCGTCGAAGCCGCTGCTGCGCCTCGGCCTGCTGCGCAACCGGGACGTGGTCGGCGCGAACGTCGTCCAGATGATCGCGGTCGCCGGCATGCTCGGCATGTCCTTCCTCGCCGTGCTCTACCTGCAGCGCGTGCTCGGCTACGACGCGTTCACGACCGGCGTGTCGTTCCTGCCGATCTCGATCGCGATCGGCGTCCTGTCCCTCGGCTTCTCGGCCCGTTTGATCACGCGCTTCGGCGCGCGCCTGGTGCTGCTCCCGGCGCTCGCGTTCATGGCCGCCGGGCTCGCCCTGCTCGGCCAGGCCGGCGTGGACGGCCAGTACTGGATCGACGTCCTCCCCGCCCTGCTCCTCATGGGCATCGGCGCCGGCCTCGTCATCCCGGCCCTGATGACGCTCGCGATGTCCGGCGTCACCCCCGAGGACGCGGGCTTTGCCTCGGGCCTCGTCAACACCACCCAGCAGGTCGGCGGCGCCTTCGGCATCGCGATCCTCGCGACCGTCGCGGCCAACGAGTCCGGCGGCGCGACCGACCCGGCCTCGCTGGTCGCGGGCTACAACGCGGCGTTCATGATCGCGGCGGCTTTGGCGGCGGCGGCTTTGGTGCTTGCGGCAGTGGTGCTGCAGCGACGCGGCGCGGGCACGGAGACGGCGGTCGAGGCGGAGCCGGCGGTCTTGGTCGGCTGAGCGGCGCGGCGCGGCGCGCGTGGGCGGCGTGGAGCTCCGCGCGCGACGCGCCTTGCTGCGCCGCCACGTCCGGGGAGCACACCGTCGGGCGCCGCGTCAAGAAACTCGTGCCCGCCACGGCGGCGGAGTGCGCCGCCGTCGTCACGAGTTTCTTGACCCGACGCGGCCGGCGCGCTCTGGGCTGGTCAGGCCGGCTGGGGCCGGCGAGCCCCCGCGCGGGCCAAGTGCGCACGTGCACGCGAGCGCTGGATTTCTGGGCGCAGCGACCAGAAACCCAGCACTCGCGTGTCCAACGCCACGCGAAGGTTCACGAACTCGGCCCGGGGACGAGCAAGTGAACGCTCGCGTGGCACCACGACGCAAACGAGCGCACCGCGCCCGCGCCCGGGCGCCCCCGGGGCACCCGGCTCACCCGCACAAGAGCGCGCCGGCCGCGGCGGGTCAAGCGGCCAACCGCGAAGCGTTGGACGCTTGACGCGACGCCCGACGGTGTGCTCCCCGACGCGAACGCGAGCCCACGCGCGCCACCCGAGCGGAACGCCACGGCGACAAGGCCGGCCCGCGCCGCGGGCCGGAGGCGCTACGCGGCCGCGGCGACCTTGCGTGCCCGCGGCTTGCGGACGGGCTTCGCCTTCGCCGGCGTGAGGTCTCGGAGGAACGCGCCCGTGTAGGACGCTTCGTGCGCCGCAACCTCTTCCGGGGTGCCGGCGACCATGAGGGTGCCGCCCTCCTCGCCGCCTTCGGGGCCCATGTCGATCAGGCGATCGGCGGTCTTGATCACATCGAGGTTGTGCTCGATGACGACCACGGAGTTGCCGGTGTCGACGAGGCGCTGCAGCACTTCCAGCAGCTTCTGGATGTCGGCGAAGTGCAGGCCCGTGGTGGGCTCGTCGAGGATGTACAACGTCCGCCCGGTTGCGACCTTGGCGAGCTCCGACGCGAGCTTGATGCGCTGGGCCTCGCCGCCGGACAGCGTGGTGGCGGGCTGGCCGAGGCGCATGTAGTCCAGGCCGACGTCGTGCAGGGTCTGGAGGCGGCGCTTGAGCTTCGGGATGTGGGCGAAGAACTCGAGCGCCTCTTCGACCGGCATATCCAGGACGTCCGCGATCGTCTTGCCCTTGAAGCGGATGTCGAGGGTCTCGCGGTTGTAGCGCTTGCCGTGGCACTGCTCGCACGGGACGTAGATGTCCGGCAGGAAGTGCATCTCGATCTTGATCTGGCCGTCGCCCTTGCAGACCTCGCAGCGGCCGCCCTTGACGTTGAAGGAGAAGCGGCCGGCCTTGTAGCCGCGGGCGCGGGACTCCTGCGTCTTGGAGTACAGGTCGCGGATCTGGTCGAAGAGGCCGATGTAGGTGGCCGGGTTCGACCGCGGCGTGCGGCCGATCGGCGACTGGTCGACCGCGATGATCTTGTCCAGGTGCTCGAGGCCCTTGATGCGCTTGTGGGCACCCGGCCGCATCCGCGCCCGGTTGAGCTTGTTCGCGACGGCCTTGTAGAGGATCTCGTTGATGAGCGTGGACTTGCCGGAGCCCGACACGCCCGTGACCGCGCAGAAGACGCCCAGCGGCACCTTCACGTTCACGTTCTTGAGGTTGTTCTGCGACGCGCCGACGATCTCGACGTAGTTCGACGGCTTGCGCCGCGCGCCCGGCGCCTCGATCTTGCGCGTGCCCGCGAGGAACTGGCCGGTGAGCGAATGCTCGACCTGCTGGATCTCCTCAGCCGTGCCCTTCGCGACCACGTGCCCGCCGTGCTCGCCGGCGCCCGGACCCATGTCCACGACGTAGTCGGCCGCGCGCATCGTGCCCTCGTCGTGCTCGACCACGAGCACGGTGTTGCCGAGGTCACGCAGGCGCTCGAGCGTCTTGATGAGCCGCTCGTTGTCGCGCTGGTGCAGGCCGATCGACGGCTCGTCCAGGATGTACAGCACGCCGACCAGCGACGAGCCGATCTGCGTCGCCAGGCGGATGCGCTGCGCCTCGCCGCCCGAGAGCGTCGACGACGCGCGTTCCATCGACAGGTAGCCGACGCCGACGTTGTCCAGGAACCGCAGCCGCTCGTCGATCTCCCGCAGGATGAGGCGCGCGATCGCGCGATCCTGGTTCGAGAGCTCCAGCGCGTCCATCCACTCGATCGCGCGCTTGGCGCTCATCGCCGTGAACTCGTTGATCGGGAGCCCGCCGACCTTGACCGACCGGGACTCGGGCCGCAGGCGCGCGCCCTTGCACTCCGGGCACGGCCGCATCGACATGTACTCCTCGATCTTCTCGCGCGACCAGTCGGAGTCCGTCTCCTTGTAGCGGCGCTCGAGGTTCGGGACGATGCCCTCGAAGGTCGTCATGTAGGAGCGCTTGCGCCCCATCCGGTTCCGGTAGGAGACGTACAGCTTGTCGCCGTTCGTGCCGTACAGGAACAGGTTCTGCTGGTCCTCTGGCAGCGTCTCCCACGGCAGGTCCACGTCGACCTCGTACCGCTCGGAGATCGCCGCCGTGATCTGCTCGTAGTAGCCCGTCGCGCCGGACGCCCACGGAAGGATGGCGCCCTCGTTGATCGACAGCGACGGATCCGGCACCACGAGCTCCGGGTCGATCTCCATCATCGAGCCCAGGCCGGTGCAGCGCGGGCAGGCGCCGTGCGGCGCGTTGAAGGAGAACGAGCGCGGCTCCAGCTCCGGCATCGAGATGCCGCAGTGCAGGCACGCGAAGCGCTCGCTGTACGTGAAGACCTCGCCCTCGCCCTCACGCGGGACGGTCTGCACCTCGAGGATGCCGTCCGCCAGCGTCACGGCCGTCTCCACCGAGTCGGCCAGGCGCTTGCGCAGATCCCCGCGCATGACCAGACGGTCCACGACCACCGAGATGTCGTGCTTGTACTTCTTGTCCAGGACGATCTCTTCTTCGAGCTGACGCAGCTCGCCGTCCACCTTCACGCGCGTGAAGCCCTCGGACCGCAACTCGGCCAGCTGCTTGCCGTACTCGCCCTTGCGCCCGCGCACGATCGGCGCCATGACCATGAAGCGGGTGCCCTCTTCCATCCCCATGATCTGGTCGATGATCTGCTCCGCCGACTGCGCGGCGATCGGCCGGCCGCAGTTGAAGCAGTGCGGCTTGCCGACCCGCGCCCACAGCAGGCGCAGGTAGTCGTAGATCTCCGTGACCGTGCCGACCGTCGACCGCGGGTTGCGCGACGTGGTCTTCTGGTCGATCGAGATGGCCGGCGACAGCCCCTCGATCGAGTCCACGTCCGGCTTGTCCATCTGCCCCAGGAACTGGCGCGCGTAGGCCGAGAGCGACTCGACGTAGCGGCGCTGACCCTCGGCGTAGATGGTGTCGAAGGCGAGTGAGGACTTGCCCGAGCCGGACAGGCCGGTGATGACCACGAGCGAGTCTCGCGGCAGCTCGACGGTGACGTCCTTGAGGTTGTGCTCGCGGGCGCCCGTGACGACGATTGAGTTCTGACGGCTCGACATAAGACCGCCTCTCAGTCTAGGCCCCGCCCGGACGGACTTCTCGAACAGACGTTCGCTACGAGCGGGGAACGCGTGCCGGAGCGGTCAGCAAACCGGCGTCGAGCAGCTTCCCCTCCAGGTAGGCGAGGAACGGCTCCACGCTGAGCTCCTCGCCGGTCGCCCGCCGCAGCAGCTCGCGCGAGTCGAACTTGCGCCCGTGGCGGTGGATGTTGTCGCGCAACCACTCGCGCAAGGGCGCGAAGTCGCCCGCGGTGATCGCGTCGTCCACGTCCGGCACGTCGGCGCGCAGCCCTTGCCACAGCTGCGCGGCCATCAGGTTGCCGATCGTGTACGTCGGGAAGTAGCCGATCATCCCGGCGCCCCAGTGGATGTCCTGGAGCACGCCCTCGCCGATCGACGGCGTGTCGAGGCCGAGGAGGCGGTGCGTCGCCTCGTTCCAGGCGTCCGGGAGGTCGGCGACGGAGAGCCGCCCCTCGACCAGCGCCAGCTCGAGCTCGAACCGCAGCGCGATGTGCAGGTTGTAGGTCGTCTCGTCGGCCTCGATCCGGATCAGCGAGAGCCGCACCTGGTTGATCGCGCGGTACAGGTCCGACGGCTCCTGCGCGTCGAAGTGCCCGCCGAGGTGCTTGCGCAGCACGGGCAGCACCCACTCGCAGAACGGCTTGCTGCGGCCGATCAGGTTCTCCCACAGCCGGCTCTGGGACTCGTGCGTTCCGAGCCCCGCCGCGTCGGCCAGCGTCGTCCGGTAGTGCGATGGGCTCATCTGCGCCTCGTAGAGGCCGTGCCCGAACTCGTGCAGGCACGAGTAGAAGGACATCGCGAGGTCGTCCGGCTCCCAGCGGGTCGTCAACCGCACGTCCGTGTGCGCGAGCGAGCGCGCGAACGGGTGCACCGACGGGTCCAGGCGCCAGTGCTCGGGGTCGTAGCCGACGGCGCCCAGGAGCGCCTCGGCGAACGCCTGCTGGCCCTCGATCGGGTAGTGCCCCGGGAACACGCGGCCGTCCTCCCCCGCCGCGGCGGCCGCGCTCACGAGCGGCACGAGCTCCTCCTGCAGCACCGAGAACAGGCTCGTGACCTCGGCAGTCGTCAGCCCGGGCTCGTAGTCGTCGAGCAGCACGTCGTAGGGATGTGCGAACTCGCCCGTGCCGTCGAAGCACGCGATGTACCGGTGCTGGAGCTCCAGGATCCGCTCCAACGACGGCGCGAAGTGCCCGTAGTCGTTCTTCTCGCGCGCCTCGAGCCACGCCTGCTGCGCGTGCGCGGCGGCCAGCGACATCGCCGCGGCCAGCTCGGTCGGGACGCGCACGGCCTTCTCGTGGTCGCGCCGCAGGACCGCGACGAGCCGGACGTCGTCGGAGTCCGGGTCCTCGGACGCCGCCCACGGCTCCAGCGCGTCCAGCACGCGCCCGAGGCCCGGGTCGGTCAGCTGGTCGTGCAGGATCCGCTCGAGGGCCTCGAACTGGTCGGCACGCGCGCCGGCCCCGCCCGGCGGCATCATCGTGTTCTGGTCCCACAGCAGCAGGCCACCGATCCCGTTCAGGTCGGCGATGTCCCGCGCGCGGCGGCGAAGTTCCTGGAGCTCGTTCATCGACCTGCCCTGGCGTAGACGTCGTCGAGCAGCGCCTCGGGGTCGGCGAGCTCGAAGTGCTCCGCGAGATACGCGGCGGTCTCCTCGCGTGGGCTGCCGCCCAGGGCCATGTTGAGCGCGATGAGACGGGCGCCGGCCTCGTCGTTCGGGAGCGAGGACACGGGCGCGGGGGCCGATTCGGCGGGGGGCGAAGAAGGCGCGTCGGCGGCGGGCGACGAGGGCGCGGCGCCGTTGGCGGCGGGCGGCGACGCGCCGGCCACGTCCGCCTGGAGCTGCTCGAGGCCCTGGCTCAGGCGTTCGCCGGAGGCGCGCAGGGACGACAGCAGGCGGCCGAGCTCCGACTCGAGCTCGTCGAGCTTGGAGAGCATGCCGCTCGTGGCGTCCTGGACCTGCGCGACGTGGTCGGAGGCCTCGCGCTGGGCGGACTCGCGGACCTGGGAGACGCTGCGCTCCGCGGCCTCGAGGATCTCGCGGACCTGCTCGGAGGTGGAGCTGGCGAGCGTCGGCGCAGGCGGGTGCGAGTTGGCCGCGAAGGCGTCGGCCACCTGGCGCAGGTGCTCGTCCACTGCGGCTGGGTCATAGCCCCGGCGTCCGGTCGGAAAGTCCCGGCGCTGGATCAGGTCGCGATCCACGACCGGTCAGGATAGGAGGCGTGGACGTTTTTCACGGCAGTTGCGGGCGTCCAGTCGCATCACGGACGATCAGGCCGTCCCGTTCGAGGCCGACCAGAGCCCGTTCCAACCGCTCGCCTTCGAGCGGAATCTCCGTCTCCTGAAGCAGCGACGCGATCACGCGCCCGCGTGCCCATCGATCCGTGTCTTCGAAGCGCACTGACTTGACGCGACGGACGGGAGTGACGACCAGACGGAGGCAGCCGCGCTCGACCGGGCACTGCGCGCAGTCCGGGTTGCGAGGGCGGCAGACCGTGGCGCCCAGCTCCATCATCGCCTGGTTGAACGGTGCCGCACGCCCGCGCGGGAGCAGCTCGTCGGCGCGGGCAGAGACGTCGACGTCGAGTCCCTCGCGGCGGGTCAGCACGCGGCGCACATTGGTGTCCACGGCGGCCATGTCCCGATCCCACGCGAACGACGAGACCGCCGCGGCCGTGTACTTCCCCACGCCGGGAAGCTCGGTGAGGTCGTCCGGCCAGCCGTGCTCGCTGACGAAGACGGCCGCGCGCTGGAGCGCCAGCGCCCGCCGGTTGTAACCCAGCCCCGACCACAGCTCGAGCACGTCCCGCACCGGGGCGACCGCCAGATCAGGGGCAGTCGGGAACTCGGACAGCCACCGCTCGTAGTACGGCACCACCCGCAGCGCCTGGGTCTGCTGGAGCATCACCTCGCTCACGAGCAGCGCGTACGGATCACGCGTCTCGCGCCAGGGCAAGGGCCTGCGCACCCGCTCGTACCACTCCAGCAACGCGTCGACGTCCACACGCAGACCATAAAACGCAAAGTTCGGTTGCGCTCACTCATGTTCGTTTTGTAGCTTTCGTGGCCAGCAATCCACCAGGAGGAGAGAGGAACTTGCTGCAACGCGCCTTCGCGGCCGCGGCGATCACCGCTGCCTGCGTCGCGATCCCGGCTGCCGCACAGGCGGCCACCCCGCTCAGTCCCAGCGGGCTCACGGTCGATCGCCTCACCGCCCCACTCGGCCTCGGCAGCGCCCGTCCCGCGCTCGGCTGGACCCTCACCGGCGACGGTCGCAACCGCTCGCAGTCGGCCTACCAGGTGGTCGTCTCCCAGGGCGACAACACGCTCTGGGACAGCGGCGAGGTCAACAGCCCCGCCTCCGCCAACGTGCCCTACTCCGGCCCCGCGCTCGAGTCGGCCACGAAGTACAGCTGGAAGGTCCGCGTCTGGGACGAGACCGGCAAGGTCAGCGACTGGAGCGCCCCGACCACGCTCGAGACCGCCCTGCTTACGAGTACCGACTGGACCGCGAAGTGGATCGCCGCGCCCGCCGATGATCTGAACCTCAGCGGCGCGAAGTGGATCTGGCACGAGGACGGCACGCAGAACATGCCGGCGATGACGCGCTACCTGCGCGCCACGGTCACGCTCCCGAGCGCTCCCGGCACCGCACGCTTCCTCTTCACCGTCGACGACGAAGCGGTCGTCTACGTCAACGGCACCCAGGTCGTCGACACCAAGACCCTGCGTGACAACGACGAGAACGCCTGGCAGAAGGCGCAGATCGTCGACGTCACCAGCCTGCTCAAGGCCGGCGCGAACACGATCGCCGTCCAGGTCAAGAACCGCCTCAATGGCTCCGGCGCGGCAACGCCCGGCGCCTTCATCGGTCGCCTGAAGGCCGACAACCTCACCTTCACCACGGGCAACACGTGGAAGTCGAGCGCCTCGGGCCCCGCCGGCTGGGAGCAGCCGGCCTTCGACGACACGACGTGGCAGGCCGCACGCGAGCTCGCCACCTACGGCTCCGGCCCGTGGGCGAGCAACGTCTCGCTCCCCAGCCAGCCGAGCCCGTACCTGCGCAAGGACTTCACGGCCGACAAGACGATCGCGCAGGCCCGCCTGTACGTCTCCGCGCTCGGCCTGTACGAGGTCCACATCAACGGCCAGAAGGTCGGCGACCACGTGCTCGCCCCGGGCTGGACGGAGTACACCAAGCGCGTCCCGGCCCAGACCTACGACGTCACGGACCTGGTCCGAACCGGTGACAACGCGATCGGCGCGATCCTCGGCGAGGGCTACTACGCCGGCCGACTGCAGGGCGGGCGCAAGTGGGGCACCAACCCCGCGCTCCTCGCGCAGCTGAAGATCACCTACACCGACGGCACGTCAACGCGGATCAACTCCGACGACAGCTGGCAGGTCGGCACGGGCGGCCTACGCGCTTCGAGCATCTACGACGGCGAGACCTACGACGCCCGCCTCGACCGCGCCGGCTGGGACCAGCCCGGCTTCAGCGGCGGCTGGCGCAACGCCGTCCTGCGCACCGAGACGATGACGATCGAGCCCGACAAGTCCCCGGCGATCCGGGTCCTGAAGACGCTCGAGCCCAAGACGGTCACGACGCCCAAGGCCGGCACGACGGTCTACGACCTCGGCCAGAACTTCGCGGGCTGGGCGCGGATCAAGGCCACGGGCGCCGCGGGCACGCAGATCAAGCTGCGCTTCGGCGAGATCCTCAACCCCGACGGCACCGTCTACACGACCAACCTGCGCTCAGCCCAGCAGACGGACACGTACACGCTCAAGGGCGGCGGGCAGGAGACCTATGAGGCGCGCTTCACCTACCACGGCTTCCGCTACGTGGAGGTCACGGGCGCCGCGCTGGACAGCCTCGAGGGTCGCGTGGTGAGCAGCGACCTCCCCGAGTTCGGCACCTTCACCAGCTCGAACGCGCTCGTGAACCAGATCCAGAGCGCGATCCACTGGGGCCAGTGGTCGAACTTCCTGGCCGTCCCGACCGACGCCTCCCAGCGCGACGAGCGCCTCGGCTGGACCGGTGACATCCAGGCCTTCGCCACCACGGGCACCTTCAACGGCGACGCGTACGGCTACCTACGCCAGTGGCTGCAGACGCTGCGCGACAGCCAGTCGGCCAACGGCGCCTTCCCGGACGTCGCGCCGGTCACGTGCTGCGGCGACGGCGTCGCGGGCTGGGGTGACGCGGGCACGGTCGTGCCGTTCGCGCTCTACAAGCGCTACGGCGACCCTCGGATCCTGCGCGAGAACTACGACGCCATGAAGCGCTGGATCGCGTACCTGCAGGCCAACTCCTCCAGCCTGATCCGGCCCAACAGCGGCTACGGCGACTGGCTGGCGACGGACACGACGAACCAGGACTTCATCGGCACGGCGTTCTTCGCCTTCTCCACCGACCTGGTCCGCCAGGCGGCGCAGGTGCTCGGCGAGGACGCCGACGCCGCCACCTACGCGAGCCTGTACTCCCAGATCAAGTCCGCGTTCGCGAACCGCTGGGTCCGCGCCGACGGCACGGTCGGCTCCGGCAGCCAGACGAGCTACGTGCTCGCGCTCAAGTTCGGCCTCGTGCCGGACAACCTGAAGGCCGCCGCGTTCAACCGGTTGGCGGACGACGTCGCGCGCCGCGGGAACCACCTCAGCACCGGCTTCCTCGGCACCCCGTTCCTGCTCAACGTGCTCCAGGACGGCGGCCGCGCCGACCTCGCGCACCAGCTCCTCGTGCAGGACTCCTACCCGAGCTGGGGCTACATGCTCAACCGCGGCGGGACGACGATCTGGGAGCGCTGGGACGGCATCCGCCCCGACGGCTCGCTCCAGGACGCCGGGATGAACTCGTTCAACCACTACGGCCTGGGCTCGATCGGCGACTGGCTCTACGACGTCGTCGGCGGCCTCGCGCCGCAGGAGGCGGGCTACAAGAAGATCCTCGTCGCGCCGTCCACCGGCGAGTTGGGTGCGGCCTCGAGCGCCGTGAAGACGGCGTACGGCCCGGCCAAGACCGCCTGGTCCAAGGACGCCGAGGGCCGGTTGACGATCGACGTCGACGTGCCGGTCAACGCGCGCGCTGAGGTGCGGGTGCCGATCAAGGACGGCCAGGCCGTGTTCGAGAGCGGCAAGCCCGCGGGCGAGCAGCCGGGCGTGACCTATCGCGGGACCGCGAACGGCGTCGCGTCGTACGACGTCGGCTCGGGCAGCTACCGCTTCCTGGCCGCCGTCTCCAACACCACGAGCGTGAACAGCGGCGTGGCCGGCAACGTGCCCGCGACGCTCGCGCTGAGCGTCGGCACGGCCTCGCTCGGCACGCTCACGCCGGGGGTCGCGCGTGACTACAGCGCCGAGGGCACCGCGACCGTCACCTCGACCGCCGGTGACGCGGCGCTGAGCGTGTTCGACCCGAGCGCGACGGCGACCGGGCGACTGGTGAACGGGGCGTTCGCGCTCGCCCAGCCGCTGCAGGTGGACGGCAAGCCGGTCGGCGGCTCGAGCGCCCCGACGCCGCTGCACGCCTGGCTCGGCCCGGTGAGCAACAGCGAGGTCAAGCTCGCGTTCAAGCAATCGGTCGGGGCCAACGAGGGCTTGCGGACCGGCAGCTACGCGAAGACGCTGACCTTCACGTTGAGCACTACGGCGCCGTAGCGACCGGACGGATCTCCGCCTTGGCCACGAAGTGCGTGGCCAAGGCGTCCCGTTCCGTGAAGCTCAGCACGTGGATCCAGACGGTGAGCTGATCCCCGAACGTCCCGTGCAGCTCGATCGGCGCCGGCCCGGAGGCGTCGCGGTAGCCGTCCCACGACTCCTCCGCCGCGCGCCAGTCGACCTCCCAGCCGCAGAGCACGCGCGGGTACAGGCCGAGCGTCTCCTCCTGCGGCGTG
This sequence comes from Solirubrobacter phytolaccae, assembly GCF_027587195.1. GTDB lineage: Bacteria > Actinomycetota > Thermoleophilia > Solirubrobacterales > Solirubrobacteraceae > Solirubrobacter > Solirubrobacter phytolaccae. The sequence goes on from NZ_JAPDDP010000039.1 coordinate 49,457, forward strand.
AGGTCGAGCCGGAAGAGCCCGGGAGCGAGCAGGATCGCCGCCCGCGCGCCGAACTCGACCAGCCGCGAGGCCGTGATCAGCAGCCCGCCGTCCGGAAGCTCGCACGCGAGCTGGCCGAGCGCGGCGCCTTCCGCTGCCGCCCGGTCGGGGCTCAGCAGCTCAGCCGGAGCGCGATCCACTCGTCCTCCGTTCCCAGCGCCTTCGCGACCTTGAAGCCCGCGTAGGCCTTCACGACGTCCTCGACCTCGTCCGCGACGATGCCGGAGACGATCACGTGGCGGACCCGCTCGTCCACCGCCGCGGCCACCCGCGCGTGCACGGGCGGCGGCGCGTTCACGAGCAGGACCTCGGCGAGCGGCGGGTCGTCGATCGCCAGGTCGGACACGGCGAGGTCGATGTTCACCGCGTTGCGGGCCGCGTTCTCGCGCGCGACCTCGATCGCCACCGGGACGCGGTCCACGCCGACGACCGGCGCCCAGCCGAGCTTCGCGGCCACGATCGCGAGCGTGCCGACGCCGCAGCCGAGGTCGGCCACTCCCCCGCTCGGCTCCAGCTCGAGCAGCAGCGCGACGCACATCTGCGTCGTCGGATGCGAGCCGGACCCGAACGCGCTGCCGCGGCGCTCGACCACGACCTCGATGGGGGCGCTCGACTTCTGTTCGAACGGGGAGCGGATCGAGACGACGCCGCTGATCACGACGCCGCTGCCGACCTGGCGCTGCCGCCAATCGGCGGGCACCTCGTCGACGGCGCCGCCGGTCGCCTCCAGCACGGCAGGCGGGAACGGCGCGCCCGAGAACGCGACCAGCTCGTCCCCATCCGTGTGCACGCCGGCCGGCAGCAGCGGGAGGACGACGTCGAGGAGGTCCTCGTCGCCGGAGAAGGTGAGCCGGTACATCAGGTGCCGAAGCCTGCCAGACCGCTCTCGAGCCGGGCGTACACCCGGCGCGTCTCCAGCCGCAGCTCGGCCACGACCGTCAGCGCGTGCTCGCCCCCGAGCAGGCGCATCATCGCGGCGCGGAAGACCATCCGGTGCGCCCAGGCGAGGGAGCGCACGGCGGTCGCGGCGACCAGGTCGTAGTCCTCGCTCACCGCCAGCGTCAGCTCGTGCGCCTCCTGCTCCCAGTAGCTGAGCAGCCGGCTCTGGAGGGCCGGGCTGCTCTGGACGAGCCGCGGCAGGGTCATCATCTGCTCGAACCGGCCGGACTCGATGCGGTCCAGGAGCTCCATCGTGTGCGCCTCGAAGACCTGGCTGATCGAGGTGCCGGGCGCACGGGTGCGGATCGCCTCGACCTGCGCCGCGAGCCGGTCGTCCGAGCGGAAGAAGACCAGGTCCTCCTTGGTCGCGAAGTGGTTGAAGACCGTCTTCTCGGCGACGTCGGCGGCCCGCGCGACGTCCGCCACCGTGACGGCGTCGAACCCGTGCTCGCGGAACAGCTCCATCGCTTTGGCGGCGATCGCTTCCTGGGTCTGGCGCTTCTTGCGCTCTCGGAGTCCTTCCATCAGCGGCTCTCATTGTATGTGCTTACAGTCGCTGTATGTTTACAGTCACATGATCGAAGTCAACGACCTGCGGAAAGCGTTCGGGGACGTCGAGGCCGTGCGCGGCGTCTCGTTCTCGGTCGCCGCCGGCGAGGTGTTCGGGTTCCTGGGACCGAACGGCGCCGGCAAGACCACCACGATCAACATGCTCTGCACGCTCGCCAAGCCGACGAGCGGCAGCGCGACGGTCGCCGGGCACGACGTGGCGTCGGAGCGCGACGACGTGCGCCGCCACATCGGCCTCGTGTTCCAGGATCCGACGCTCGACGGGCACCTGACCGCCGGGCAGAACCTGAAGCTGCACGCGGAGCTGTACGGCGTGCCGTCCGAGCTCGTCGCGCCGCGGATGGAGCAGGTCCTGACGATGGTCGGCCTGATGGACCGGCGCGGCCATGAGGTCAAGACGTTCAGCGGCGGCATGCGACGGCGACTGGAGATCGCCCGCGGGCTGATGCACTCGCCGCGCGTGCTCTTCCTCGACGAGCCGACGATCGGCCTGGACCCACAGACCCGCTCCTCGATCTGGCGCTACATCCACGAGCTGCGCGAGCGTGAGGAGATCACGATCTTCATGACCACGCACTACATGGACGAGGCCGAGTTCTGCGACCGGATCGCGATCATGGACCAGGGCCAGATCGTCGCGCTGGACACGCCGGCGGCGCTGAAGGCGCAGGTCGGCGCGGACCGGATCAAGATCGAGACCGAGGACGACGACGCCGCGCTCGAAGCCCTCCACCCCTACGACGCGAAGCGCTCGGAGGGCGGGATCGCGTTCTACGTCCCGGAGGGCGCCCAGTTCGTCCCGCGGCTGTTCGCGGAGCTCGAGGTGCCGATCACGTCGGTCAGCGTCTCGCGGCCGAGCCTCGACGACGTCTTCATGAGCTTCACCGGCAAGACGATCCGCGACGCCGAGTCCGCCCCGGACGGCAACCGGATGATCATGCGCGCGATGACGGGCCGCCGATGAGCACGCTCGACGTCGTCCGTGTGATCGTGCCGGAGCGCTCGTACCGCAACGAGCTGCGCGCGATCAAGATCGTCTGGCTCCGCGAGCTGATCCGCACCCGCAAGGACCGCCTCGGCATGGTGACGTCGCTCGTCCAGCCGTTGCTGTTCCTCTTCGTGCTGGGCTCGGGGCTCGGCTCGACGACCTTCATCTACCCGGGCATCCTCTGCATGTCGGTGATGTTCACCGCGATCTTCAGCGCGGCCACGATCGTCTGGGACCGCGAGTTCGGGTTCCTGCGCGAGATGATGGTCGCGCCGGTGCGGCGGAGCTCGATCGTTATCGGCAAGTGCCTCGGCGGGGCGACCGTCGCGTCGCTGCAGGGCGTGATCCTGATCGTGCTCGCGCCGTTGGCGGACGTGTCCTACAGCGTGCCGCTCGTGCTGGGCATCTTCGGCCTGATGCTGCTGCTGTCCTTCGCGATGACCGCGTTCGGTGTGATGCTCGCGGTCCGCATCAAGCAGATGCAGTCGTTCATGCGCCTCACGCAGATGCTGATCATGCCGATGTTCTTCATCTCCGGCGCGCTGTTCCCGGTGACGGAGCTTCCGGGCTGGCTCGCCTTCCTGAACCGGCTCGACCCGATCACCTACGCCGTCGACCCGATGCGCCGACTCGTGCTGGGCGGCGACACGCCCGGCGTGACCTGGTTCGGCTGGCCCGTGCCGGCCGGCCTCGAAGTCCTGATGATCGCCGTGCTCGGGCTGATCATGCTCGCGATCGCCGTCTGGGAGTTCTCGGACACCGAGTAGCCGGTTGACGGTATATACCACTCACGGTATGTTCGTCGCATGTTGTCGACCTTCGAGGTGCTGTCGCTGCCCGCGCGGCGCGACATCATCGAGCAGCTCCGTGGCGGCCCGAGCTCGGTGGGCGAGCTCTCCGGGGCGCTCGGGCTGAGCCAGCCGATCACGTCCAAGCACCTGCGGGTGCTGCGGGACGCCGGGTTCGTGACCGTCCGCCCCGACGCGCAGCGGCGCTGGTACGAGCTCCGCGCCGAGCCGCTGAAGGAGCTCGCGGACTGGCTCGACCCGTACCGCTGGATGTGGGAGGACCGGCTGGATCGGCTCGGCCGGCACCTGGACGAGGAGGCTTCGTCATGACCGAACCCGTGTACTTGACCGACGGCGCGCGGCCGGCGGTGCGCGTCGAGCGCCGCTACGCGCATCCGATCGAGGCCGTCTGGAAGGCGGTGACGTCGCCGGAAGGCCTCGCCGCATGGTTCCCGGTCCCGGCGACGTTCGAGCTGCGTGCGGGAGGCGTCGTCGACTACGGGGACGACACGGGCGAGGTGCTCGAGGTGGAGCCGCCGCATCGGCTCGTGTTCACGTGGGGCGGGAACCAGCTGGAGTTCGCGTTGCGCGCGGACGGCGACGGCACCGTGTTCGTCCTCACCCACGCGTTCGACGATCGCGGCGGAGCGGCGAGCTTCGCCAGCGGCTGGGAAGGCTGCCTGCTCGTGCTGCTGGCCGTGCTCGACGACCGGCCGCTGCCGGAGCCCGACCGGCGCGAGGCGCGGCACGAGGAGCTGGTGGACCGGTTCGGGATCTCTGAGCCGGTCGTCATTCGCGGCGACGCGGGCTGGAGCGTGCGGATCGAGCGCCAGCTGGTCGTCCCGGCCGCGACCGCGTGGGAGCGACTGCGCGAGCTGTCCCTCGACGTGCCGAACGTGTTGCTCAGCCTGAGTGACGGGACGGGCCACGGGGCCCGGCTCGTCGTCGCCGTCAATGGAGCTGACGAGGCGCAGCTACCGCCGGCGACGGCATGGGTGCGCGACGCCGTGCGACGAGCAGCAGCGGGGTGAGCAGCATCAGCACGCCGGCGGCGCCGATCGCGAAGCGCAGGCTCGTCAGGTGGGCGAGCACGCCCCAGCTCGCGGTGAGCGCCGCGGTCGTCAGGTTGCTCGTGATCGTCCAGGCCGCGAGCGTGCGAGAGACGCGGTCGTCGGGCGTGAGCTGCAGCCGGCGCGTCGCGTAGAGCGGGTTGAAGACGCCGATCGCGACGAGCAGTGCGAACTGGGTGACGAGCACGAGCGCGAGGCCGGGCGCGCCGGACATGACGAACGCGAGCGGGAGCGAGCAGCAGGCGCGCAGCGTGCCGGAGACGATCAGCGCGCGCTGGCTCGCCCAGCGCCGCGCGAGCCGGGCGCCGACGATCCCGCCCACGCACGGCACGCCGAACGCGACCGCGTACAGGAACGGCGAGAAGCCGAGCTCGCCGAGCATCAGCACGGCCATCAGCGGCGCGGTGGCCATGATCAGCGCGTTCACCAGGACGGTGTTCAGGAACAGCGGGCGCAGCTCGGCGTGGCCGAGGATGAACCGCCAGCCCTCGGCGATGTCACCGAGCCGCGGGGTCGCGCGGGGCGCCGGACGCGGCTCTCCCCCACGGATCGCGCCCAGGCTCAGCGCCGACAGCAGGAAGCTCGCCGCGTTCGCCACGACGGTGATCGCGGGGCCGAGGACGCCGATCGCGGCACCGCCCAGCGGCGGGCCGAGCACGGTGGCCGTCCACGTGGTCGACTCGAAGCGGGCGTTCGCGCGCAGCAGCTCGTCAGGCGGGACGAGCCGCTTCAGGTAGGCCCCGCTCGCCGCGCGGAACGCGATCCCGCTCGCGGCGACGATCACCGACACCACGAGCAGTTGCACGAACGTCAGCCAGCCCGTCCAGATCGCGACCGGCACGCTGCAGAGCGCCGCGAAGCGCACGAGGTCCATGCCGATCATCACCGGCCGCTTGCGCCGGAACTCGACCCACGGGCCGAGCGGGATCGCCACCAGCGCGCCCGCCGCCAGCCCCGCGGCCGCCAGTGCGGAGACCGCGGCCGGGCCGGCGTCCAGCACGAGGATCGCGATCAGCGGGAACGCGTCGAACGCGAGGAACGTGCCGAAGATCGAGACCGCGTACGCGGTCCAGACCCACTCGAAATCAGTCGGCCGGCGCAGTGGCAGCGTCGTAGTCGCGGCGGAGGTCGCGGATCTCGTCGCGGAGCTTCGCGGCGTACTCGAAGCGCAGCTCCTCGGCGGCGGCGAGCATCTCCTCCTCGAGCTCGCGCATCATCTTCTCGATCTCGTTGACCGACATGTCGGTCTGCTTCTCGCCCCGGCGGCGGCGCTTCTTGGGGACCTTGGACTCGCTGGAGGTGAGGAACTCGGTGATGTCCGAGATGCCCTTGACGATCGTCTCCGGCGTGATGCCGTGCTTCTCGTTGTAGGCGACCTGGATGGCGCGGCGGCGGTCGGTCTCCGAGATCGCCTTCTGCATGGCCGCGGTTTCCTTGTCCGCGTACATGATGACCTTGCCCTCGATGTTGCGGGCGGCGCGGCCGATCGTCTGGATGAGCGACGTCTCGCCGCGGAGGAAGCCCTCCTTGTCGGCGTCGAGGATCGCCACCAGGGTCACCTCGGGCAGATCGAGACCCTCGCGGAGCAGGTTGACGCCGACGAGCACGTCGTACTCGCCGAGTCGCAGCTGGCGGATGATCTGGATCCGCTCCAGCGTGTCCACCTCCGAGTGCAGGTAGCGCACGCGGAAGCCCATCTCGAGCAGGTAGTCCGTGAGGTCCTCGGACATCTTCTTGGTCAGCGTCGTCACGAGCACGCGCTCGTTCTTGTCGACGCGCATCCGGACCTCGCCCATCAGGTCGTCGATCTGGTTCTTGGTCTCGCGGACGTCGATCTCCGGGTCCACGATGCCGGTCGGGCGGACGATCTGCTCGACGATCGTCTGCGAGTGCTCACGCTCGTACGGACCCGGCGTGGCGCTCACGTACACGATCTGCGGCGTGATCGAGAGCCACTCGTCGAACGTCTGCGGCCGGTTGTCCATCGCGCTCGGCAAGCGGAAGCCGTAGTCCACGAGCGTCGTCTTGCGCGAGCGGTCGCCCTCGAACATCGCGCCGACCTGCGGCACGGTCTGGTGCGACTCGTCGATGAAGCAGACGAAGTCCTTGGGGAAGTAGTCGATGAGGCAGTAGGGGCGTGAGCCCGGCATCCGGCCATCGAGGATGCGCGAGTAGTTCTCGATGCCCGAGCAGAACCCGACCTCCTTGAGCATCTCCATGTCGTACTGCGTGCGCTGGCGCAGGCGGTGCGACTCCAGGAGCTTGCCCTCGGCCTCGAGCGTCTTGCAGCGCTCGTTGAGCTCGTGACCGATCTCGGCCACGGCGCGCTCCATCGTGCCTTCCTTGACGTTGTAGTGCGTGGCCGGCCAGATCGCGACGTGCTCGAGGTCGTCCTTGATGATCTCGCCCGTCAGCGGGTCGAAGTGCTGCAGCCGCTCGACCTCGTCGCCGAACAGCAGCGCGCGGAACGCCGTCTCCTCGTAGGCCGGGAAGACCTCCAGCGTGTCCCCGCGCACGCGGAACGTGCCACGGCCGAGCGCCGTGTCGTTGCGGTTGTACTGCAGGTGCACGAGCTTGCGCAGGAGCTCGTCGCGGTCCACGTAGTCGCCCTTGACGATGACCTGGCAGTTCTCGTTGTAGGTCTCCGGCGAGCCGAGGCCGAAGATGCACGAGACGGACGCGACGATGATCACGTCGCGGCGCGCGAACAGGGAGGCCGTCGCGGCGTGCCGCAGGCGGTCGATCTCCTGGTTGATCGCCGAGTCCTTCTCGATGTACAGGTCTCGCGACGGGACGTACGCCTCAGGCTGGTAGTAGTCGTAGTAGGAGACGAAGTACTCGACGGAGTTCGTCGGGAAGTACGTGCGGAACTCGTTGCAGAGCTGCGCCGCGAGCGTCTTGTTGTGCGCCATGATCAGCGCCGGGCGCTGGACGGCCTCGATCGTCGCGGCCATCGTCATCGTCTTGCCCGTGCCGGTGGCGCCGAGCAGCGTCATGCCGTTGTCGCCGCGCTCGATGCCCTTCGCCAGGGCTTCGATCGCCTTCGGCTGATCGGCAGTCGGCGAGTAGACGGCGTCAAGCTTGAAAGGCGGCATCGCCAAGAGACGATAGAGGCCCTTGCGGACGCGGACTGGCCTAAATGCGGGCCGGGATGAGCCGCTCCCGGCCCACTTTCTCGCGGGCGAGCCGCGTCGCGCGCTCGCCGTCCTCCCACTCGAGCGGGTCGAGGTCGAGGAACCGCCCGTCGCGCGCGATCAGCCGCAGCGATGCGTCCGGGTACTGCTCGCCCGCCACGACGTCGGCCCAGGCGATCGGCTCCTCGTCGCGCACGCCGACCGCGCGCTCGCCGATCCACAGCTCGCCGTCCTCGCGGCGCTTGAGTCGGCCGGGGCGCGGGCGCAGGAAGCGCTCGCCGTCGAGGGGCTCCGTCGTCGGCGGCGGGACGTAGTTGGCCAGGCCCTCCGGCGCGTGCGAGCCGTCCGGGCCGAGCAGGATCGCCTGATCGAGCCACGCGCGCATGACCGCGGTGACGGCCGCGGAGTCAGTGGGCGCGTCCGGGTCCGTGCGGCCGTCGAGCTCGTCGATCACGTGGCGACCGAGCGAGACGGTGGCCGGCACGGCCGCGAGCTCCTCGTCGGTCGGCCCGTGCTCGGCCAGCGCGTGGAGCGTCGACCACAGCGCGTCGAGCAGCTCCGGCGCGTCCTCGTCCTCCCCTTCGAGCCCGAGCAGCAGGTGCGCGTGGTCGGAGCCGACCGGCAGGACATCGGCGTGCGCGCCGGGCAGGCGCGCCGCGGCGATGTCCAGCGCGACCGTCGCCGCCGTGCGCGGCACGATCCCCGTGAGGACCACACCGCCCGTGCCGTCGGCCATGAAGGCGGGCAGCGCGGCCGGGAGCGGATTCGGGACGGGTGGCGGGACGCGCGGGCCGTCCGGCAGCGCGAAGCCGAGGTCGGACGGCGGCTCGCCGAGCATCCACAACCCCGCGTTGCCACGCGTGAAGTGCGCGGCCCACCACGCGCGGACCTCCTCCTCGCCGATCCACCGCAGCCCGTACTCCTCGTCGTCGCCGAGGCCGTAACCGTCGAGCCCGTAGCGGGCGATCAGCATGCGGGCGCGCAGCGTCGGCTCGCGGTCGAGGCCCTCGGCGTACAGCGCGCGCCGCTCGTCCTCGAGGTCACGCAGGTCCGGCGCGGCGAGCGCCGTTCCGACGCGGCGCAGGTAGTCGAGCACGTCCGCGCGCTCGCCCTCGGCGAAGAAGATGCAGTGGGTCGCGTCCACCCACGCGTGATGCTCCTGCTCGGCGGCGCCGGTGACGAGGTGCTGGATCAGGTGGGTGACGCCGGCGAGCGGCAGCGGCTCGTCCGCGGTGCCGACCCGGAAGTGCAGCGCGGCCGCGAACGGGCCGGCGCTCTCCGCCCACCAGGTCGGGATGCCGTTCGTGAGCGTGTGTTGGGCGGTCATCGGCCGTCCCAGCCCTGCTCGAGGGCGGCGCGGGCGCCGACGGTCCAGGCCTGCACGGCGTTGGAGCTCGCGATCGGCGCGACGCCGTCCTCGGTGACCGCGTACAGCTCGTGCGGGCTGCCCAGCCGGTCGAGCGCCGACAGGACGCCGGTCCGCACGCGCTCGGCCTCGGCCGTGTAGCCCGCGGCGCGCAGGCCGCCCCAGCCGAGCCAGGAGTCGAACGGCCACACCGACCCGCGGTGATAGGCGTGGGCGGAGAAGTTCGGATCGGTGCTCGCGAGCGTGCGCAGGCCGAAGCCGGTGAGGATGTCCGGCGCGCACAGCCGCTCGGCGAGCGGCGCCGGGTCGTGGACGGCGTCCGCCCACAGGAGCCAGCCGAGTTGGGAGCCGGCGCCGGGCACGACGACGTCGCGCGGCGGGACGGCCGTCGGCGCGGCAGACGCGGCAGACGCGGCAGACGCGGCGGACGCGGCGAGGCCGCCCTCGCAGACCGGCGACGTGGCGCCCGCCCGCGGCACGTCGGCGGGCCCGGCCTCGATCGCCATCGTCTCGACCGGCAGCGCGGACAGCCGGCCGCGCAGCGCGTCCAGGCGGCGCGACCACTCGACGTCGCCCGTCAGCCCGTGCACGGCGCGCAGTGCGGCGACCGCCACGGCCTGCGTGTCGATGTCCGCCAGCGGCGGCGCCGGGTTCGTGCCGTCCGCGCGCAGGAAGCCGCCGCCGTTCTCGTCCCCCGCCGCGTCGATCGTGTCACGCCAGCCCTGCTGGGCCAGGCCGAACTCGCCCGGCGAATGCCGGAGCAGACCGCCGCCCGCGTCAAGGGTCCGGGCCAGCCAGTCCGCGGCCGCCCGCGCCGGCTCGCCCCACTCCCCCACCGCGGCGCTCAGCACGAGGAACCAGCAGGACGCGTCCGCGCTGCCGTAGTAGGCGAACGGACCGTCGAGCGGCCACCCGGCCTCCACGAACGAGGGCGGCGGCGAAGCCCGGAACTCGTGGCCGATCTTGCCCGGCTCCTCGAGCGTGAGCGGATCGTGGCGGAAGCCCTGACACGCGGCGAGCGCGTCCAAGGTCGCCCGGGCGATCGACGGCCGCGAGGGCAGCAGCTGCAGCGCCGTGATCAGCGAGTCGCGGCCGAACAGGCAGTGGAAGCGCCCGGTCCCGGACGACGCGTACAGCCAGCCCGCGGGGGCCAGCAGCTCGTCCAGGTTCATGTAGTGCGGCGCTCGACCACCGTGAGCTCCTGCACCTCCTGCACGGGGTCGTGGACGCCGTGCTCGATCGCCGCGACCAGCAGGTCGGCCGCGAGCTCGCCGCTCTCGCGCAGAGGCTGGTGGATCGTGGTCAGCCCCACGATCTCCGCCAGGTCCACGTCGTCGAAGCCGATCACCGCCACGTCGTCGGGGACCCGCGCGCCGAGCGCCTCGCACGCCCGCAGGACGCCGATCGCCTGCAGGTCGGACGCGGCGAAGATCGCCGTCGGCGGAGCGGGTTGCTGGAGCAGCGAACGGGTCAGCACGTCGGCCTCGTCACGGTCCGGAACGCCGTAGCGCTCCATCGACGGATCGAGCCGGATTCCGGCGCGATCAAGCGCACTGCTGAATCCGCGCCGGCGATCCTCCGAGGACGTGAATCCGTACTCGTTGGTGGGATGATCACCCACGAATCCGATGTGGCTATGTCCCTTCGCGAGCAGGTGCTCGGCGGCCAACTCGCCGCCGCGAACGTTGTCGACGACGACCCCGGGCAGTCGCGGATGAGAGACGTCCAGCAGCACGGCCGGCAGGTCGTCGCGCTGGAGGGCGTCGATCTCGTCGTCGAAGATCGGCAGCGAGACGATCAGCAGCCCGGCGACCCGGTTGCGGTCGGCGAGGTCGCGCATGGCGTCCGCGCGCTGCTCGGGCGCCTCGACGTCGTACAGCAGCAGGTCGTACGCGCGCTGGCCGCCGCCCGAGAGCCGCGCGACCACGCCGCGCAGGCGCTCGATCACCGAGTGCGTGGTGAAGAACGGCACCACGACGCCCACGGCCGTCGCCCGCCCCAGGGACAGCGTCCGGGCCGTCGCGTTGAGCCGGTAGCCCAGCTCATCCACGGCCGCGCGCACGCGCGCGCGAGTGGGCTCGACCACGAGCGGGCTGTCGTTGAGCACGCGGGAGACCGTGGCCGCGCTGACGCCGGCCTGCCTTGCCACATCGCGAATCGTGGGGCCGCGGCCCCGAGTCGTCCCCATCGGCCCAGGAGCCTAAAGGCGCTCGGGCAGGAACGCGAGGTCATGTGCTTGACAACGATCCCGCGCGCTGATGGAGTCTGATGAAACCGGTTACATCGGAGGAGGCGTGACGGTGGTGAGGAGGCGATGACGGCGGGAGCCAGCGTGCGATTGCTCGCGGTGGACCCGCACGAGCTCATCACCTGGGGCCTGCGCAGCGCGCTGACCCAGCAGCCGTGGGTGGAGCGCTGCCTGCAGGCGAACGACCTCGCCCAGGCCAGCCGGCTCGCCGCGCACTACACGCCGCACGTGATCCTCGTCGACGGCTCGCTCGCGGAGGGCGAAGGCGAGTTCCACGACCTGCGCCAGGCCTCCCCCACGAGCCGGCTCGTCGTCATGACCGAGCGCCCGTCCGTTCCGGCCCGGCTGCTGCAGACCGTGCGCGCCTGCGGCTTCGTCTCCAAGTCCTGGGGCATCGAGGACATCGTCGCCGCCGTGCGGCTCGCCGGCCTGGGCCTTGGCCTGGCACCACCGGAGCTGAGCGGTGACATCCCGCAGCTCACGGTCCGCGAGGAGCAGGTGCTGACGATGATCGCCCGCGGCGAGACCAACGACCAGATCGCCCTGGACCTCAAGCTTTCCCCGAACACCATCAAGCAGCACGCAAGCAGCGCGTATCGCAAGCTCGACGCCCACAACCGCACCGAAGCGGTACGGCGCGCCCAGTTTCACGGGCTGATTACATGACGTTCATAACCCGTTCGGGTGTATGGGGAGCACCGGTTCGTACGAAGCAAGTTGCGAATGTCACATCTGAGGGGTAACACCCCTCGCGTAGCAGTAGGGGGCAGCGAGAGAGGCTGCTGAAACCTCGTCGTATCGACGGCGGAGGCTCCTCCGCCGTCTTGGGGGAGAGGAGAGACATGAGGCGTGCGGGAACGGCAGTGATGGCTGTGGTGGCCGTCACCTGCGCCGTCGTCGTCGCGGGGTGCGGAGGCTCCGATGGCGGACCGGTGAAGCTGACGTTCCTCTCGGGCTTGGACCCGGGTGGGACGAACGTCGCTGCGGCGAAGGAATGCAGCGCGCAGTCGGGCGGCAAGTACACGATCGAGATCACACCGCTCTCGACCAACGCCGACGCGTCGCGTGAGCTGCTCGTCCGGCGCCTGGCCGCCGGCGACAAGTCGATCGACCTGATGAACATGGACACGATCTGGACCCCGGAGTTCGCGGAGGCCGGATGGCTGTACGAGTTCACCGGCGCTCAGAAGGAGGACGCGCTCAAGGACGTCCTGCAGGGCCCGGCCGAGTCCGTCCAGTGGAAGGACAAGGTCTACGCGGTCCCGCTGAACACGAACGTGCAGCTGCTCTGGTACCGCAAGGACCTGGTGCCGACCCCGCCCGAGACGTGGGACGAGCTGATCGCGATGGCCAAGAAGCTTCCGCCCGGCGAGGGGAACATCCTCGAGCAGGGCAACAAGTACGAGGGCTACGTCGTCTGGTTCAACAACGTCGTCGCGTCCGCCGGTGGCGAGATCGTCAACGAGGAAGGCCGCCCCGTGCTCGGTGAGCCGGCCGTGAAGGCCGCGCAGATCATCCGCGACGTCGCGAACTCCGGCCGTGTGGACGCCTCGCTGTCCACGATGCAGGAGGACCAGGAGCGGCTCGCGTTCGAGGCCGGCAAGGGCGCCTTCATGCTCAACTGGCCGTTCGTCTACGCCTCCGCGCGTGACGCGGCCGAGGCCGGCAACCCGGTCGCCAAGAAGGTCTTCGACAACATGGCCTGGGCGCGCTTCCCGACCGTCAACAAGGGCGAGCCGAGCAAGGTCTCGATCGGCGGCGCGAACATCGGCGTGGCCAAGACGGGCAAGGACCCGAAGCTTGCGGCCGACGCCGCGCTGTGCATGACGAGCGACAAGTGGCAGGCGCAGGAGGCCATCAAGGAAGGCCTGCCGCCCGTCGTCAACGCGACCTACGACGACCCCGAGGTCAAGAAGGCGTACCCGTTCGGCGACATGCTGCGTGAGCAGCTCGCCGACTCGGTCACGCGGCCCGCGACCCCGTCGTACTCGGACGTGACGCTCGCGATCCAGCAGGCGATGCATCCGCCCGCCTCGGTCGACCCCCAGAAGTCGATCGACAAGCTCAAGGACTACCTCAACACGGTCGCGGACGGGGGGATGTACTGATGGCCCAGATCGCCGCCCCCGCGACCAGCCCGCCCCCTGCCGCGAGCGAGGGGCTGACCGACCGCGCGAAGGCCGAGCGCAAGCTCGGCTGGATCCTGTGCGCGCCCGCGGTGCTGACGATGCTGCTCGTCGCGGGCTTCCCGATCATCTACGCGTTCTACCTCTCGCTGCGGCGTGAGGACCTGCGCTTCCCCGACGCCGGCGAGTTCGTCGGCCTGTCCAACTACTCGACGGTGCTGACGTCGACGACGTGGTGGAACGCGTTCGGCAACACGGTGTTCATCACCGTCGTCTCGGTCGTGCTCGAGCTCATCCTCGGCATGCTGATCGCGCAGGCGATGTACCGGGCGATCTTCGCCCGCACCGCGATCCGCGCCTCGGTGCTCGTGCCGTACGGCGCGGTGACCGTGGTCGCCGCGTTCGCGTGGCGCCTGGCGTTCGACCCGGCGACGGGCTTCGCGGTCGACCTGTTCAACCTCGAGCCGCCACCGCTGACGTCGCACTGGGGCTCGATGGCCGTGATCATCATGGCCGAGGTCTGGAAGACGACGCCGTTCATCGCCCTGCTGCTCCTGGGCGGATTGGCGCTCGTCCCCGAGGACCTCTACAAGGCCGCGAAGATGGACGGCGCGAGCGCCTGGCAGCGGTTCGTGAAGATCACGCTGCCGCTGATCAAGCCGGCCCTGATGGTCGCCGTGCTGTTCCGCACCCTCGACGCGTTCCGCATCTACGACGCCGCGTTCATCATCACGCGCGGCGCGAACAACACCGACACGCTGTCCGTGCTCGGCTACAACCAGCTCGTCAGCCGGCTCAACCTGGGCCTCGGATCGGCGATCTCGATCCTGATCTTCTTCTGCGTGATGATCATCGCGTTCATCTTCTTCCGCTTCCTGGGCGCGAGCCCGGAGAGGAGGTAACCGGCCATGGAATACACGCGCAATCAGAAGATCCTCTGGGCGCTCGGCACCGTGGTGGTGCTGTTCTACGCGCTGATCCCGGTGATCTGGATCATGTCGCTGTCCTTCAAGGCGCCGGCGACGATCGGCGACACGCGGTTCCTCCCGTCCGACTGGACGTGGGAGAACTACAGCGCGGTGTTCGAGGGCGGCCTCGGCTTCAACCGGGCGCTGTTCAACTCGATCGGCATCGCGATGATCACGACCGTCCTGGCGCTCGCGCTCGCGGCGATGGCGGCCTACGCGATCACGCGCCTGCAGTTCCCGGGCAAGACGATCATCCTCGCCGGCGCGCTGGCGATCTCGATGTTCCCGCAGATCTCGATCGTGGGCGGCCTGTTCAACGTCTGGCGCGTCGTCGGCCTGTACGACACGTGGCCCGGCCTGATCCTGCCGTACCTGTCGTTCGCGCTCCCGTTGTCGATCTACACGCTGTCGGCGTTCTTCAGAGAGATCCCGTGGGACCTCGAGAAAGCGGCGCAGATGGACGGCGCGACGGGCGCGCAGGCCTTCCGGCGGGTCATCCTGCCGCTGGCCATGCCGGGCGTGTTCACCGCGGGCATCCTCGCGTTCATCACGGCGTGGAACGACTTCCTGTTCGCGAACGTGCTGACCGCGACGGACTCGGCCCGCACGGCCCCGGTGGCGCTGTCGTTCTTCCGCGGCGCCTCGCAGTTCACCGATCCCTCGGGAGCGATCGCGGCCGGCGCCGTGGTCGTGACGATCCCGATCCTGATCATGGTCCTGATCTTCCAGCGGCGCATCGTCTCCGGCCTCACCGCCGGTGCGGTCAAGGGTTAGAGGAGGCGAGCTAGATGGCAGACATCGTTCTCGATCGCGTCAGCAAGACGTACTCGGACGGCTACACGGCCGTGAAGGACCTGAACCTGGAGATCGCCGACGGCGAGTTCATGATCCTCGTCGGCCCCTCGGGCTGCGGGAAGTCGACCGCGCTGAACATGATCGCCGGGCTCGAGGACATCTCGAGCGGCGAGCTGCGGATCGGCGGCGAGGTGGTCAACAAGAAGGCGCCGCGCGACCGGGACATCGCGATGGTGTTCCAGTCCTACGCGCTGTACCCGCACATGACCGTGCGCGACAACATCGCGTTCGCCCTGAAGCTGGCGAAGCGGCCGAAGGAGGAGATCGACGCCAAGGTCAACGAGGCGGCCGAGATCCTCGACCTGCAGAACCACCTGGAGCGCAAGCCGGCGAACCTGTCCGGCGGCCAGCGCCAGCGCGTGGCCATGGGACGCGCGATCGTGCGCAACCCGAAGGCGTTCCTGATGGACGAGCCGCTGTCCAACCTGGACGCGAAGCTGCGCGTGCAGATGCGCGCCGAGGTGGCGCGGATCCAGCACCGCCTGAACACCACCACGGTCTACGTCACCCACGACCAGACCGAGGCCATGACGCTGGGCGACCGCGTGGCGATCATGCTGCACGGCGAGCTCCAGCAGGTGGCTTCGCCGATGGAGCTCTACAACACGCCCAAGAACCTGTTCGTGGCCGGCTTCATCGGGTCACCGGGCATGAACTTCCTGCCGGCGACGATCGACAACGGCGTCGCGAAGCTGCCGATGGTCGACGTCAAGTTGCCGCAGGAGCTCGCCGACCGGATCGGCCGCATCGACTCGAACAAGAAGCTGATCGCGGGCGTGCGCCCGGAGGACTTCGAGGACGCCGCGCACGTCGGTCCCGACCAGCGGGACCGTGGCACGACGTTCAAGACGAAGTTCGACCTCGTCGAGGCGATGGGCGCCGAGTACTACGTGCACTTCACGGTGCGCGCGGACTCGCTCCAGTCGGCCCAGGTCGACGACCTGCTGGCCGACTCGGGCGGCATCCAGGACCTCAGCGAGGAGGGCTCCAGCGTCGTCGTGGCGCGCCTCGACGCCGAGTCCAAGGTGAAGGTGGACGAGCCGACCGAGGTCTGGGTCGACGCCACCAAGCTGCACTTCTTCGACGCCGACTCGGGCGAGAGCCTCTCAGCGTAGGAGTCGCAGGATGAGCGCCTCGCTGGGCTTCAGCGAGGCGCTCGCCTCCGTCGTGGTCGGGTCGCTGCTGATGACGAGCGTCCCGGTCGCGTCGAGCGGAAGCGTCTGGTCCGTGCCGTTGACCGCGACCAGGTAGGTGTCCTCGCGCGTCCAGGCGACGATGCCCGGGCCGAGGTCGAGCATCCGCTGCTCGCCCGTGATCCGCAGCCGGGCGAGCGCCTTCGTCAGGTTCAACGTCGACTGCGGGTCGGCCGCCTGGGTCTCGACGTTCAGCGTCGCGGCGTCGTCGATGAACGGCAGCCATGCGCTGTCGGCGGTCGTGAAGCCGAAGCCCGGTGCGTGCGACGTCCACGGGATGGGCGCGCGCTCGGGGTCGCGGCCGTCGACGTCGACGACGCGGTCGGGCGGGATCTGCGCGTCCGGCAGCCCGAGCTCCTCGCCCTGGTAGATGAACGGCGTGCCCTTGAGCGCGTAGAGCATCACGAGGATCGCGCGGGCGCGCTGGGCGCCGAGGCCGTCGTGGTCGAAGCGCGTTCGCGGGCGACCCTTGTCGTGGTTGGCGAGGAACCACGCGGGCCAGGCGGTGTCCTCCGCCAGCTTCTCGAAGTCGTCGATCGCGGTGGCGTAGGCCTCCGCGCCCCAGTCCTGGTCGATGAAGACGAAGTTGTGCGCGAGGTGCAGCTGGTTGCCGTACTGCAGGTAGGCGACGACGCGGTGCAGGTCCTGCAGCGCGACCTCCCCCACGATCATCCGGTCCTCGTACTCGTCGACGACCTTGCGGATGCCGCGCAGGCGGTCGTGGATCGTGTCCCAGTCCTCGTTGTGGGCGCGGGCGGCGCCGGCCTGGTCGCGCAGGAGCGGGTCCTTGGCGATCCGCGGGATGGCGTCGAGCCTGAGCCCGTCGACGCCGCGATCCATCCAGAAGCGGATCACGTCGTGCATCGCGGCCTCGACCTCGGGGTTGTCCCAGTTCAGGTCGGGCTGCTCGGGCATGAAGCTGTGCAGGTAGTACTGGCCCGTGGTCTCGTCCAGCGTCCAGGCCGGGCCGCACGCGGTGAAGACCGACTGCCAGTCGTTGGGCTCGTCGCGCCAGACGTACCAGTCGCGCTTGGGGTTCTCGCGCGAGCTGCGGGACTCCAGGAACCACGGATGCTGATTCGAGCTGTGGTTCGGGACCCAGTCGAGGATGAGCTTGATGTCGCGGGCGTGCGCCTCGGCGACGAGCTCGTCCAGGTCCGCGAGCGTGCCGAAGACCGGGTCGACGTCGCAGTAGTCGGCGACGTCGTAGCCGAAGTCGGCCATCGGCGACGTGAAGATCGGGCTCAGCCAGATGCCCTCGACCTTCAGGTCGGCGAGGTGGTCGAGCCTGGAGGTGATGCCCTTCAGGTCCCCCACCCCGTCGCCGTTGGAGTCCGCGAACGACCGCGGATAGATCTGGTAGATGGCGCCCCGCTGCCACCACGCCGGCTCGGACATGCGGCCGATTATGCTCAAGCCATGCGCACTTGGGTCGCAGCCGCCCTGACGATGATCGTCACGGGCATCGTCGTGTGGGTGCTGTGGGGCGACAGCACGGTCGGCGAGGGCGTCGCGCTATCGCTCGTCGGGATCGCGGCGGTGATTGCGGTATCGCTCGTCTTCTTCGCCGTCGGGCGCTCGGAGGACGTGGCGCGCGCGGCCGACGACGCCGCGCGCACTGCCCGTGAGGACGCTACGGGCGCTTCGCCGGAGGAGCCGGAGTCCCCTCTGCCGGACGACCCTCATCCACGGCCGGCGCTTGACCGGCGTCGTCCGTTGCCGCCGCGTCGGCCCAGTTAGCAGCCGTCACGCGCTTGACGTCGTAGTCGATCGTCACGCTCGGCTCCTTGCCGGCCTCGCCGCCGACGAACTTCTGCGGGACGCCGGTCTCCGCGTCGACGTAGAGGTTCTCGGCGTAGCCGCCGCCGAAGTCCGTGGCGGTGAGCTTGAGCAGCTTGCCCTCCTCGGTCGACTTCACGGTGTCGATCGTGGCCAGCAGCGTCATCACGCCCGCGCGCACGTCCTTGCGTCCGGCGCCGGCGAGCAGCGCGTCCATCGAGCCGACCCACACGTGGTTGTCCTCGATCCGCCTCGCGACCTTGGGCGCGTTGCCCTGGCCGAGGGCGAGGTCCATCTCACGCCGCGCCTTGTCGGCGCTGAGGTCGGGGGCCTTGATCGCGGCCTTCACCAGCGGCTCGTGGTAGTGGCTGTTGAGGGCGGCGGCCTTCAGCTCGTCCTTGGTCGAGCCGTAGTAATACCGGCCGTCGTCGAGGTAGAGGTCGTAGCCCGGGATCGTCTTGTCGTCCGGGTACTTCTGCGTCCGGACGACCAGCGTCGCGTCGCCCTTGGGGTCGGGCTCGTTCGCGATCTGCTGCGTCAGGCGCACGAGGGGCGCCTCGACGACCGGGGCCGTCTCGGTCGGCGCGACCGGAGCGGCGAACCGCGTGCCCTCGTCATCCCCGGCCGGCCACGCCACGGCCAGCGACGCCGCGACGAGCACGGCGAGCGAGGCGAACGCGAGCCGCGGACGCCACGCGGCGCGGCGAGCCCGCGTCGCGGCGGCGCGACGCTCGCGGAGCGCGCGGCG
>NZ_JAPDDP010000003.1 GCF_027587195.1 Solirubrobacter phytolaccae
GGCGCGCCCCCGGAGGCCGCGGCGACGACTGCCGCCCCGGCCGCGGCCGCCGGTCCCGAGGCGGCGGCTCCTGCCGCCCTGCCGGAGGCCGCGCCGCACGAGGCCGCCGAGGCGAAGCCCGCCCACGCCGAGCCCAAGCACGAAGAGCGCGACGACGCGCGCGGCGAGGCCGACCACAAGGACGAGGAGCGCGGCGAGCACAAGCACGAGGGCGGCGAGCAGGAACACGCCGGCGGCGAGAAGGACGAGAAGGGCGAGGCCGGCGACGACAAGGGCGGCGAGCAGCAGGCCGAGGCCGGCGGCGAGCACGAAGGTGGCGAAGCCGAAGCCGAGGCCGACGGCGGCGACTTCGAGGCCGAGGCCGAAGAGGAGGCCGAGGAGGGCGACGAGCTCAGCCCCGAGGACGAGGGCAAGCTGCTCGCCGAGGGCTACAGCGCCGCGCAGATCCGTGAGGCGGCCGAGGAGGCGCGCGCGGAGGAGCGCGAGCGCAAGCGGTCTATCAAGGAAGGTCGCCGGGCCGCCAACCAGGCCGTCGCCGAGGCGACGCAGGCCGAGGCGCAGCGACTCAAGCAGGCCCAGCAGCGCACCAAGCAGGCGATCTCGCAGGCCGTCGGCAAGCACCAGCGCGAGGTGTCCGAGGCGGGCACCCAGCACCAGGGCGCCGTGCGCGGGGCGTTCGCGAAGGCCAGGGGCCAGGTCGGCGCGGCGGTCTCCGGCGCAAAGGGCAAGGTCACCGCGGCGGGCGCGACCGCGAAGGGCGAGGTCACGACCTGGAAGGGCGCGGCCTCCACGAAGACCAAGAGCGCGGTCGACGAGGCGTCCAACGCCGCGACGCAGACCGGCTCGGAGATGGCCACGCAGGGCAAGTCGGCGGTCACGGCCTCCAGCCAGAAGGTCAAGGGCACGATCGACTCGACCGCGGGCTCGGTGCAGGGCCAGTCCGGCGGTGGCGGCGGCGCGAACGAGGCCGCGGCCGAGGGCAACGCGAAGGTCGCCTCGAAGGTCTCGGGCGAGACGTCGGGCAAGGTCAAGTCCCAGGGCGGGCAGGTCGTCTCCGGCGTGCAGAGCCAGGGCGGCAAGATCGGCTCGGCCATGCAGGCCAAGGGCAAGGAGGCGGCGACGGCGATCAAGTCGACGCTGCCCGGGGCGATGTCGAACCTGACGACGATCGCCTCGCAGGCCAACAGCGCGGTCGCCAAGGGCGTGAGCTCGGGGCAGAGCGCGCTCGGCCAGGTCGGCTCGCAGACGAACGCTTCACTCGCCGCGCAGCAGGGCGCCGCGACGCAGCAGATCGCGTCGACCGTCGCGCAGACCAAGGCGGGGCTCACCAAGGGCGCCGCCACCGCGAACCAGGCCGTCGGCGCGCAGCACTCCGCCGCCCTGAAGGGCCTGAAGACCAGCGCGGCCAAGATCCGCAAGCTGATCAACCGCGCGCCGATCATGCGGGAGGACGCCGCGGGCGTCGCCGGCGAGGTCAAGGGCCAGCTCAAGGAGATGAGCGCGCGCGGGATCGTCGCGGGCGGCAAGACGGCGAAGATGGCGACCACCGCCACCGGCGGCGTGGCCAAGCAGGCCAAGACCGGGCTCGCCAGCGGCGCGGCGGGCGCGGCCGGGTCCGCCGCGCAGACCGCGACCGGCGCGTCCACCGGCGCGAACAGCCTCGCGGCGAACGTCGGCACGCAGGTCCAGAGCACGGCCAAGTCCGCCACCGCGGCCGGTGACAAGACCGTCACCGACTACACGGGCAAGGTCAAGTCCTCCAAGGAGAAGGTCAAGGGCAAGCTCTCGGACGGCCTGAACAAGACCAAGACCGAGATGTCCGCCCACGAGGCCAAGGTCCAGGGCGGCACCGCGAAGATCCCGGGCGACAACGCCGGCAAGGTCTCCGAGGGCCAGGCCAAGGTCAACGCCGCGGCGACCAAGGAGCCCAAGAAGCCGGGCGGCCTGTGGGGCAAGATCGTCTCCGCCGCCAAGTGGGTCGCGGAGAAGCTCAAGGCCGCGTTCGAGTTCGTCGCCAAGATGCTCACCGACCCGGGCTTCTGGGTCAGCCTCATCGTCGCCATCGCGCTGACGGCGTTCGTGATCGCCACCTTCGGCTCGGGCCTCGCGGTGCTCGTGGTCGCCGGCGCGGTGATCGGCGCGATCAGCGCGGGCGCCGGCCAGGTCGTCACCAACCTCGCGTCCGGCAAGAAGTGGAACGAGGGCCTGGGCACCGCGATGCTGATCGGCGGCGTCACCGGCCTCATCCCGGGCCTGGGCAAGGGCCTCGGCGCGATCGGCTCCAAGGTCGCGGGCAAGTTCGGCACCAGCGTCGCCAACAGCGCGGTCGGCCGGATGGGCTCGAAGATCGCCTCCAGCGCGCTCGGCAAGGGCGTTCAGGCCCTCGGCCGCGGCCTCAAGAACGTCGGCGGCAAGCTCGCCACGCTCGGCTCCAAGGCCGGCAAGACCGTGCCCGGGAAGATCGTCGCCGCGCCGTTCAAGGCCGCGGAGAAGCTCGGCACCAAGCTCGGCAACGCCACCCGCGGGGCGCTCGAGAAGAAGTTCCCGAACATCGTCAAGCCGAAGGCACCGACGACCAAGCCGTCGACGGGCGGCGCGACGCGCGAGGAGCCCGCGGGCAGCAAGGTCGAGGTCACCGACGACGCGGACGCCGTCGCCCGCGACGCGGCCAAGAAGGCCGACGAGATCCAGGAGCCGACCCCTCTGCAGGAGCGGATCGACCGCGCCACAGGGGTCGACAAGGGCCCGGACTACCAGAAGGCCCAGGACGACCTGCGCGACTTCTACGCGAACCAGCAGCGGGAGTCGCTGGCGAGCGGGACGAACGTCAAGCGCACCTACACCGACCAGATGGCCGACGCCAAGGGCCGCCCGATGACCAACCCGGACGGCTCGCCGTACGGCTACGTCGGCGAGCAGAACTTCGACGTCTACCGCCACACGTACGACAACGGCAACCTCACCACGGTCAACATGCGGGTCAAGCTCGACGCCCAGCCCGGCGTCGGACCCGATGACCTCGCCCGCGTCCGCGCGGACGCCTACAAGGGCATCGACGAGTACTACAACAGCGGCAAGGTGCTCCCCGACGGCGACCGCCTGCACGTCAACGTCGAGTTCGTCGACGACGCGTCAAAGGCGACGATCCGCGTCAACACCCACCCGGGCGGGGGCGCGGCGGACCAGGGCAACTGGTACGTGAACTCCAACCCGACGACCCACGCCCACGAGCTCGGGCACGGGTTGGGCTTCGGCGACGAGTACTACACCAAGGCCGCGTACAACCGCGGTGGCGGCAACATGTCGAACGTCCACACGGACGACTCGCTCATGGGCGACTTCTGGAAGCGCAACCCGGACGGGTCGCCGATCCCGGACCCCAAGACGGGCAGCTACGTGCACAACCCGGGGACGGAGCTCAAGGACCGTCACCTGACGCAGCTCCAGGACGACATCAACAAGGCGCGTGCCGCAAAGGGCGGCTCGTCCGGCTCGAGCTCGAGCTCGCCGACGCCGGGTCCGCGAGCCGAGGCGCCCAGGACGAACGGCCCCAAGAGCTGGGACGAGCTGGACGACGCCTCCAGGAGCGTGCTCGGCGAGGCCGCCGACCCGGCGGTCGTCAACCGCCTGCTCGGGAAGGGCGTGCACCCGGACGACATCCTCGACGCGGCCGTGGACACACCCCACCTCGTCCCGATCATGGACGACCTTGCCCAGCAGGGTGTCCGCGGCGACGTGATCAAGAGCATCACCAAGCAGGCCGGCAACGCCGCCGAGAAGTTCCCCGACGCACGAGTGATCGAGAACGTCGAGGATCTCGTCCGCAGCGGAAAGCTGGCCAACCCGGACAGCCTCGGCGCACATCTCAAGAAGATCGCCGGCGGTGACCGCGGGGCGCTCACAGAGCTCGAGCGTGTCATGCAGCGGGTTCGTGCCGGCCATGACGTGCAGATCGGAGCGATCAACGGCAAGGGCGGAGACGTCGTCGACCTCACCGACCAAGAGGTCCTGCAGATGAAGGACATCACCAGCCGCACGGAGGACGGCGTGGTCGAGAACATGAAGGGCGCCGCGAACCAACTCGCGGGCAAGGGAGCGAAGGCCAAGTCCAACGCCGGGCAGACCGAGACGCCACCCCTGCGGGAGGACGGCACGCCGTACACACGGACGGTCGACCTCACCATCCGCGAGGCGGAGAACCCCTTGCACGCCTATGACGACGAAGCCCTCAGGCAGTGGGTCCGTGACAAGATGGGGAGCTTGAGCAGCAAGGATGCAGTGGACCAGGTCGTGGTCCGGATCAACGGCCGGATCGTCACCGTGAAGGCGCCCTGGTGAGCAAGACCGTGTGGGGGTCGGTCCGCGAGGGCGCACTCGCGGTGTGGTTTGCGCGCGCCGCGGATCAGGACGCCCTCGTTCGCGCCATCCTGCGCGCCGGTGCCGAGACGCGGGTCTTCCGCCCGGCCAGCGTCGACGAGCACGGCCAGGATCTGCAGCCCGTCGAGGATGACGTCGCGATCGCGAGCCGCCTGGAGCCCGAGCTTCCGGGCCGGGAGTTCGTGACGCCCGGGACGATCTGCTGGCATGAGGCGGGAGAGCGCCGGGAGGGTGAGGTGATCTACGTCGGGGAGCTGCTCGAGCGCCTCCGTCCCGACGCGCCGGAGATCACGTGGGACCACATCGCCTACGTGCCGCCCGTGAGCGTCAGCGTTTCCCGCGACTTCGTCTCGATCACGCTGATGACCGACGTCTGGTTCCCGCGCGTGATCGGCTTCCTCGAGGAGGAATGGCCCGACGGCATGCTCGACAACTCCGAGCTGGCGGCGTGCCACACCCCGCGCCTGAACGCGTTCCTGCACGCGGTGCGCGACGCGTCGGACGAGTGGTTCAACGACAGCGCCGACGACTTCGGCGCGCGCTACGCCGACATGGTCTCCGACGACGGCATCTGGCTGCCCGCCGCGGCCGCCGACGGCCCGCCCACCGACGTCAGCATCTTCTTCGCCGTCGGCGACGAGCGCTCGCCCAGTGATCCCTGGGGACGCATCGCGCTCACGATCGGCAAGGACGGGGTGGCGTACCTCGAGCACCTGATGGGCGGCGACCGCCGGATGTGGAGCGGCCGGATGGATCCTGCGCAGATCGAGGAGATCAAGGCGCTGGCCGTACGCGGCGGCTTCCCGTGGCCGCCACAGGGCGTGATGCCGGTCATGGGCTCGATCGTCTTCGAGCTCGAGCTTCCCGAGCTCGACGACTCACGGTCATTGATGATGTCCCTCCGCGACGCCGCCGCCGTCGACGGCTACCGCGAGGCGGTCGACGCCCTGCAGGCCTTCGCACGCGAGCTCAGCGAGGGCCGCTACCAGCGTGGCGCCACGTGAAGCTCTTCGGGAAGGGTCGGGCGCAGACGCACGTCTGTCCCGTCTGCGCGTACCTGAAGCTCCCGTTCAAGCCGTACAAGCAGTGGCCGCCACCGCCGGACCTCGAGCTCACGCCGCCGTACGAGGCGCAGCTCGGCAAGCCGTCGCACGAGGCGTGCCCGCAGTGCGGCTTCGTGTTCGGCAAGGAGGACACCTCGTTCGAGGAGTACCGCTACGCGTGGGGCGGGCGCGGGCGTCCGTGGGCCGACCCGTCCGTCGCGCCGCCTGAGGACGAGCGCCGGTTCGCGATCCTCGGGCCGGGCACGTACGAGGGCTTCGATCGTCCGGGCCTGGGTGAGGAGGTGCCGGAGCAGCTGCTCGTGCAGGCGCAGCGGCTCGAGGCGGCCGAGGACGTCATGGGCCTGCGGCGCCTCGTGACGCGGCTGGCGCGCGACGGCATCACCGGCTACGACGTGGTGGCGATCGGCGGGTTCGCCGGCTCGTCCTGGGACTTCCTGGGCTTCGACGTCGACGTCCAGGGGCTCTCGGCGCTGCGGCACCGGGAGGAGGCGCGCAGCCCGTACTTCAGCGAGCGGCTCAACGAGCACGGCCTGCTGGCGGACTTCGCCGACGTCCACAAGTTCGCGATCGCGGTCTCGCCCGACGCGCTCCTGCCGATCGGGCGCCTGCGCCGCTCGGCCGTCACCCCCGGTGACCGCCTCTGGTACACGATCGGCAACGAGCACAACCCGGGCGACCCGTTCGGCCGGATCGTGCTGACGGTCGAGGCCGACGGCACCGCGGCGCTCGAGCACTACGGCGGCCGCAACGGCAGCGGCACGTGGACCGCCCGCGTCGACACCGACGTCATCGCGCGCATCCGGGCCGAGCTCGGACGCAGCACGTTCCCCGAGGTCGCGAGGGAGCCCATCCCCGCCGGCTCCGGCCTGCGACAGCTCGAGGTCGTGACCGATGACGAGCCCGAGTACGTGCTGATGGGCGACCGCCAGGGGCAGCGGCTCGACGGGTACAAGGAGGCGTTCGCCCTGCTGGACGCGATCGCGATCCGCATCACGACCGGCGCCTACGAGCGCGGTGACGACGCGCTCGACGCGACGGCGATCACGGACGTGCGGCAAATCACCTAGGGTTCGGCGCCTCGTGACCAAGCCCAAGCAGCCTGCCCTCCGCATCGACGCCGACGAAGGACAGGTCCTGCACGTGACCTGGGGCCGTTCCGGCAAGCGCGCGATCGTCTCGATCTCCGGGCCGCAGTACATCCAGCCGCAGCAGTGCACGCTCACGACCGACGACGTGGCGGAGCTCTCGCGCTTCCTCGACGAGGGCCCCGACGAGCCCTAGCCGGCCGTGGCGGAAGCGGTCCACTGGTACCGGCCCGAGGGGCTCGACGGCGTCGAGGCGCTGCACGCGAACTTCGAGCGCCACGCGTACCGCCCGCACAGCCATCCCACGTGGACGATCGCGGTGATGGAGCGGGGCGCGGCCGCGTTCCAGGTCGACGCGCGCCAGGAGCGGGCGACCGACGGCGAGTGCTTCGTGCTCGAGCCCGAGGCGGTGCACACCGGCGTGCCGGCCGTGCCCGAGGGTTGGGCGTACAAGGTGCTCTACCTCGAGCCGGAGCTGCTGTCGGCGTGGGATGAGCGGGACGCCGCCGCGCCACGGGCCGCCCGCTGGGTCGTGTTCTCGGACCCGACGTTGCGGGCCGCGATGCTTGCCGCGCACCGCGCGCTCGCCCACGCACCCGCCGGCCTGGAGCGCGACGAGGCGGTGCTGCACGCGGTGGACACGCTCAAGCCGCACCTGCGGCCCGGCCCACAGACGCCGCGCGACCGGGTCGAGCACGCCGCGGTCCGCCGCGCGATCGCGCACCTCCGTGAGCAGTGGGATCAGCCCGTGTCGCTCGCGGAGCTCTCGAAGGTCGCCGCGCTGAGCCGGTTCGAGCTCGTGCGCCGGTTCCGCGCGCAGGTCGGGCTCCCGCCGCACGCCTTCCAGCTCGACCTGCGGGTGAACCGGGCACGGGCGCTGCTGAGCGCCGGGCGCGCTCCGGCCGAGGTGGCGCTGAGCTGTGGCTTCGCCGACCAGGCGCACCTCACGCGCACGTTCCGCCGCCATGTCGGGATCACGCCCGCGCGGTACGCCGCCGCGTAGCCGGCACCGCAAGATCGTTCAAGACGCGCGCCGCCCGCCGCGCGATGCTGCAGGGCGATGGGCGTCACCGACTTCCCGACCAAGATCGCCGTCGTCGTCCGCGACGACCTCGCCACCTGGCAGCGACTCAACGTCACCGCGTTCCTGATGAGCGGGGTGATCGCCACCGGGCCCGAGGGCACGGTCGGCCCGAGCTACGAGGACGCCGACGGCGTCACCTACCTGCCGATGCTCCGCCAGCCCGTGCTCGTCTACGAGGCGAGCGCCGACGCGCTGACGAAGGTCCACCGGCGCGCGCTCGAGCGCGAGGCCGACCTCGCGATCTACACGCAGGAGCTGTTCGCCACCGGCCACGACGACGAGAACCGCGCCGCGGTCAAGGCCGTCGCGACGGACGACCTGGACCTCGTCGGCGTCGCGATCCGCGCACCGCACCGCCAGGCCGACCAGATCCTGCGCGGCCTCAAACGGCACCCATAGCGGCGAGCGACACCGGCTCCCACTCGCGCCAGGTCGCCAGCCGCGCCGCGTAGGTGGCCTCGACCTGCGGCAGGGAGGAGCGGCCGAGGAAGATCCGCCGCGGCGGCGCGTCCGCGTCGACGACCCGCAGGATCGCGTCGCGCGTGGCGCGCGGGTCGCCGAAGTCCCAGTCCTGCGCGCCGCTCGCGCGGACCCCGTCGTAGGCCGGCAGCGGGTCGCTGAGGTTGTGGGTGCCGCCGAAGCCGGTGTCGTACGGGCCGGGCTCGACGAGCGTGACCTTGATGCCGAAGCTCCCGACCTCCTGGGCGAGCGACTCGGTCAGCCCTTCCACCGCCCACTTGGACGCGTGGTAGGCGCCGATGCCCGGGTAGGCGATGATCCCGCCCTCGCTCGTGTTCTGGAGGATGTGCCCGGAGCCCTGGGTGCGCATGATCGCCAGCGCGGCCTGCGTCACCCACAGCGTGCCGAAGAAGTTCGTCTCCAGCTGGGCGCGGATGTCGGCCTCCGACAGCTCCTCGACCATGCCGAAGTGCCCGTAGCCGGCGTTGTTGACGACGACGTCGAGCGCGCCGAACGTGTCCGCCGCCTCACGCACGACCGCGAAGGCCTGCGCGCGGTCGGTGACGTCGAGCTCGAGCGGGAGCACCCGGTCGCCGTGCTGCTCGGCCAGCGGCGCGAACCGCTCCAGGCCGCCGCGCGCCGTCGCCGCCACGCGGTCGCCGCGCTCCAGCGCCGCTTCGGTCCATTCGCGGCCGAGTCCGGCGGCCGCTCCCGTGATCAACCAAGTCCGTTCCATACCCTTGAAGCTAGGCTCGATCTGCTATCGAACAAGCGATGATCTCGCATCGCTGCCATCGCCTTTGCGCATGGCTGAGCTGACGCTCACCGGCATGCGCATCGTCAGCGAGGTCGCGGCCCGCGGCTCGCTCACCGGCGCGGCCCACGCCCTCGGGTACACGCAGTCCGCGATCTCCCGCCAGGTCGCGCTGATGGAGGAGGCGACCGGCGCGCCGCTGTTCGAGCGCCTGCCTCGCGGCGTCGAGCCGACCGCCCGCGGCCGGGCGCTGCTCACGCACATCCGCGGCATCCTGGACCGCGTCGACGCCGCCACGCTCGCGCTCACCCAGCTCGAGGACCAGCTCGTCGACCGGCTCACGCTCGGCGCCTTCCCGACCGCGCTCGCCGGGCTCGTCCCCCAGGCGCTGGCCCGCATGCGCGAGCAGCACCCCGCGATCACGATCCGCTTGCGCGAGGGCGGGAGCGCGGCCCAGCTGCGACGGCTCCGCGCGGGCCGGGTCGACGTCGGCGTGATCGCCGTCGGCGCGGGCCTGGACTACGCGCTCGAGGACCTGCGCGCCGACGTCGTGGTGCGCGGCGGCGCGCTGCTGGCCGTCGGCGAGACGCACCCGTTCGCCGGTCGCACGTGGGTGAACGTCGCCGACCTGCGCGGCCAGACGTGGATCGTCGGCGTCGCCGACGAGAGCGGCCCGCAGTTCGGCCCGTGGCCGACGCTCGACGAGGAGCCGCGGATCGCCCACGCGCTCCGCGACTGGCCCGCGCGGCTCGGCCTGGTCGCCGCCGGCGTCGGCGTCGCCGTCATCCCCTCGCTGCTCGAGCACGCGCTCCCGCCGGGCGTGCGCGCGATCCGGGTCGAGGATCCGCGCCCGTTCCGGCGCGAGGTGCTCGCCGTCACGCGCCCGGACCGCTCAGCCGCGGCCCAGGCGCTCATCGACGCCCTGCGGGGCTAGATCGCGTCGATGGCCTCGCGCGCGAACGACCGCAGCGCGGGGAGCCGCTCGTGCGGGCGCAGCGACCGCGCGTACTCGTGCGCGTCGGCCTCGCCCGTGATCCGCAGCAGCTTCTTCGTCCGCGGCGCGGCCGAGTGGTGCAGGAAGGCGCCGAGGATGAAGGCGTCCAGCTCCGCGTCGGTCGGGCCGTGGCTCGATCCGGGGGACGGCTCGGTGGCCACGCGCACCGACAGCGGCGTGGAGTCCGACGGCTCGCGGTCGACGTCCGGGTAGTCCTCGTCGCGTTCCTCGCGCGGCTGCGGCTTGGCGGCCTCGCGGCGCGCGGCGTCCAGGCGGTCGGAGATCTCCGCGTAGTTCTCCGGCGGCGGCGGGACGTAGCCGGCGCCGAACTTGAGCTCGGTGGTGTTGATCTCGCCGGCCGCGAGATCGTGGACCAGCGCCTCGGCCTTCTCCTCGGACACCGCGCCGCGTGCCACCTGGCGGCGGACGAAGTCGGCGGTCGTGAACGACAGGTCGCCGCGCTCGACGCTCTGCAGGATCGCCTCCGGCAGATCCAGCAGCTTCAGCGACTTGCGCGTCCAGTCGACCGGCGCGCCCACGATCCGCGAGACCTCCGCCGCCGTCAGCGACGGGTCCTCTTTCATGATCAGCCGCACGGCGCGCGCGAACTGCACCGGCTCGGGCTTGCTCTGATGGAAGTTCTCGGCGAACTGCATCGTCAGCGCCTCGCGCGTGGAGATGCCGTCGATGAGCGTGAAGCGCCAGTCCTGGGGCTCCTCCGCCTCGTCGAGCAGCTGCATCGCGGCGAAGCGGCGCTGCCCGGCGAGCAGCTCGTACGGCTGCTCCTCTTCGCCGGTCTCCCGCACCAGCGGCGGATGCAGCAGCCCGGTCTCGCGGATGGACACCGCCAGCTCGTGGATGTCCTCCAGCGCGCCGGTGCGCATGTTGGCCATCGCCCGCACCTGCGTGAGCGCGGCCGTGATCCCCTTGTGCGGCTTGCCGGCGGTGTCGCCGAGCGGCGGGCGGCGCAGGTCCTCACGCAGGGAGTCCTGCTCCTTGCGCTCGGCCTCCTCGCGCATCTGGGCGACCTGTTCTTCGGCTTCTTGAAGCTTGTCGACAGACATCGGACGCGGCAGGAAAGCAGACGCGTCGGACGGGCGTCAGCGCTTCTTGGGCGCCCGCTTGACGGTCGCGCGGGCGGTTTTCCCCGCCACGCCGTCGGCGCGGAGGCCGACGATCGTCACCCGGCCGGTGACGGTGGAGGCGACGTTCGGGACCTTCAGGCGCTTGGTGCGGGCGGAGACGCGGAAGACCTGGCCGATCCCGTTGGAGAGCTGCACGCGAAGCTCCTGGCGGGCGGCGTACTTGGCCGGCGTCCAGGTCAGCTGCAGCGCGCCGGAGCGGTGCGTGGCCTTGAGCTTGCGCGCCACGCCAGGTTTGGGCGGCTTCGGGACGGTGAACGCGCCGAGCGTGAAGCTGTCGGAGGCGAGGCCTTCGACCTCACCGACCGCCACGACCGAGCGCCTGCCGCCGCGGACGACCTTCGGCTTCCAGCGCAGCGTGCCCGAGGCGCCGCGGGCGACGCCGAGCTTGCGCAGCACGCCTTCGCCCTGCTCGTAGAAGGTCACGGTCTGGCCGCTGCCGCCGGCCTGCTTCCAGCGCAGCTCGCCGCGCTTGACGCGGCCAGTGACCTTCAGCGGCGGGGCGTCGCGCGTGACCTGGACCTTCGCCACGCCCGGAGAGCCGGCGGCGGGCTCCAGCGTCCACGCCCCCGCGGGCGGCTTGGCGATCAGGAACGTCTGGCGCTTGAGGTCCGGCTCGCCGACCGAGACACCGGTGGGCGAGGTGACGACGCCCGACGCCACGCCCTCGTAGCGGAGACCGTTCGGGCCGACCAGCGTCACCAGCGGCACGCCGGTGTCACCCGTGGCGATCACGTTGAGCTGCTTGAGGCCGGGCTTGACCTGGATCGCGCCGCCCGCCTGCGCCGACTGCGCGACCTCGTACGGCTCGGTGTCGCACAGCAGCGGCATCAGGTCCGGGACGAGGTCGCCCCAGAACAGGCCCGCGCCGGCGCTGATCGGCGGGAACTTGAAGGAGGCGCAGGCCGCGATGCCCTTGCTCGAAAGCACCGCCGTCGCGCCCGCCGACAGCGAACCCAGGCACGCGCGGCCCTGGCCCTTGGCGTTGAACTTGAAGCCGCCCGAGAGCTCGACGAAGCCCTTCGCGGACGCTTCCACGCCCGCGATCCCGCCGTCGCAGGAGCCGATCCGGGCCTCCGCGCCGAACTCGATCGAGCCGGGGTAGGAGTACTGGAAGTAGCCGCTGCCCAGGCGCGAGCCGAGCACGTAGACCGGGCCGTCGGCGCGCAGCGAGAACGGCGAGGACAGCCGCAGCTTCAGCGTCCCGAAGTCGTCGTAGGGACGGCCGACGCTGACGAGCGGCGTGTCGGTCGGCGAAGCGCCGCCGGCCACGACCACCTTGCCGGTGATCAGCAACGCCGGGTCCAGCTCCAGCTCGAGCCCCGCGTAGCGCAGGTACACGAGCGGCGGGTACAGCTCACGGCCGGGCGCGTCGAACTTGGCGGCGATCGCGAGCCGCTGCAGGGAGCCGTTGACGAGCGTGATCTCGCCCTCGAAGTCGGTGCCGCTCCCACCGAGCACGGACGGCTGGAACTTGAGCTTGCCCGTCCACGTCGGCGGGTCCGACGTGTACTGCAGGTCGAGGTCGTGGAAGCCGAGCCCGAGGTCGTCGATGTGGGACTTCAGGCCCTCGAGCTGGAGCCCGCTGAAGTTGTCGGCCTTGAAGTCGAGCTTCGCGGTCACACCGTCGAACGGCTTGGGCAGGCGCAGGTAGCCCGTGAGCAGCGACTTGCCGTCCGCGGTGAGCTTGAGCGTGCCGTCGCCGGTGATCGCCAGCCCGAGCAGCTGGCCGCCGAAGCCGGCCTTGTCGAGGTCGATCGCGCCGCCGGGCTTGGTCCAGGAACCCGTCGCCGGGAACGTGTAGTCGAGCTTGCCCTTGCCGAGCTTGATCACGCCGAGCGTCAGCGACGCGCTCCCGGTCTCCAGGGTGCGCTTGGCGGTGTCGACCGTGACCGTCTTGCCGCCCGGATCGACGGTCACGCCGTTGAGCAGGAACGGCTGCGCCGTCGTCAGCTTGGTCCCCGTCGTCTTCTTGAAGCAACCGGTCGCGAGCAGCTTCGCCACGCCGAGCGTGGGCTGCTTGACGCACGAGGGATCGACCGGCGGCGGCTGCGGCGGTGGGTCACCGGGCGGCGGCGGGTCGACCGGGAACGCCGACCCCGGCCCGCCGACGGCGCCGAGGTAGACCTCGTCGTCGTCCGTCGAGCCGTTGCCGGCGTCACGCGTCCACACCGCGACGCCCGCGCCGGACGAGCCCGCGGCGAGCGCCGGCACCCCGGTCGACGTGCCCTGGTCGAGCACGATGCCGTACTTGGGCCAGCTGTCGCCCGTCGTGGACGCGCTGTAGACGAGGCCGGTGGACGAGGCGCCGGCGTAGCGCGACGTGCCCGACGTCCACAGCGAGTGCACGTTGGACGCGCTGTCCATGAACATCCACACGTTGCGCGGCGTGTCGTCGTCGTTGACGGTGACCGGAGCGCCGAACGAGTCCGACGCGAAGTCGTACTTGCGCAGGGTGATCCGCCAGTCGGTGCCGGCCACCTCCGAATAGGAGCCGAGGACGGGCGCCGCGATGCCGTTCGAGCCGAGGTCGGTGACGCTGCCGATGTCACCGAGGGTCTGCGGAGCACGCCACGTGCCGACGTTGCGGACGTTGCCGGTCCCGCCCCACGAGCGGTACGTCGTCACGCCGGTGTTCGTCGAGCGCGAGACGACGAGCGGGGCACCACCCGCCGCGAGACCGACGTCGGCCTCGTACGCCCCTTCCAGGTTGGTGTCGACGGCACCCTGGGTCACGCCGGGAGCGTTCGTCGTGCCGAACGTCAGCCGTGTCGGCGCTCCCACCTGCGAGAGCCAGCCGATCTCGAACGCGCCCGGGCCGTAGATCGTCCCCTGGTGCGTGTTGCCGACGCCGGTGCCGGCGGTGCCGTCCGTCATCCGCTTCGGCGCCGCCCAGGTGTTGCCGGCCGCGTCGGGCTGGGTGGACGCGATCGACCACAGCCCCGCGCCGGGGAACTGCCCGCCGGACGTCCACACCGAGACGACGACGTGCACGGTGCCCGTGCTCGGCGCCCGGACGACGTCGACGTCGGTCCCGAGCGCGCCGGCCGCGCTCCAGGTCTGCGACGCGGCGCACGTCTCCGTCCCGGGCGCGACGCGGCAGTAGCTCAGCGTCGTCCCCGTCTGCCAGACGACGTGCGCCGTCCCGTCGGGTCCCGCGACCGCGTGCACGTTGCCGCCGGTGCCCACGCGCGTCTTGGCCTCGGCCACGCCGCACGCCACCAGCATCAGCACCATCGACATGCACGCGATCAGACCCCGCAAGCGGACGCGAGCGTACCGATTACTTTCGCGCGCTGCGCCAGAACACGTAGGCGGCCGTGTAGCGCACCTCGCGCACCGTGCCGGCGGCCTCCGGCGTGCACGTCGACGCGGCCGGCGCGGTGCCGCCCGTCGTCGCCAGGCGCTGGATGAAGCTCGTCTTGAAGAGGTGGCCGGGAGCCGTCGGCGTCGCGCGCAGCAGCAGGTGCGGGATCGCGCCGCTCGGGCTCGGCGCCTCGCCGACCTTCGCGCCGACGGTCGAGCTGCCGTCACGCCAGCGCCAGGTCGGCCCGGCGAAGTGGTCGCCGACCTTCTTGCCGACGAGGTTGTGCAGCGTCGCGCGCGGGGCGACGAACGTCCACGCCGTGCCGTCGCACTTGTAGATCTGCACGCCGACGGCGAACGTGGCGTCGTAGGGGACGTTGCCGGCGGGCGGCAGGATGGTGGTCGGGGAGAGCTGCGCCTGGGCCGGCCCGGCGAGGGCCAGGCAGGCGGCGGCGATGAAAGCGGTGGGGAGGAATCGCATAGGCGAGCCAGCTTGCTGCCTGCGCTCGCCCTTGTCAGTCGGGGCGTCACCCTGAACTTTCGCGTGTCAGCGCCTGAACATAAAGACGCGTCCGGTGGACGCTCTAAGGTTCGCGCAGTAATTTGTCCATGTCTTCGAGCTTGCCTTCATGCTGAGGTCCTTCAATGGCGAATAGGTTCATGATGGCTTCTGACAAACCGCCCACCGTCTCCCCTGCTGACTATCAGCGCGCGGTGTTGCGTAGCCTCGCCACGGGCCCGCAGACGCTCAGGGAGCTGCAGCGCGACGTGTGTGAGCGCGTCGGCCGGTCGGACGACTCGCCGGTGGAAGCCCAGCTGGACGCGATGGTGAGCGCGGGCATCGTCAAGCACCGCGACGGGAAGTTCGCGCTGAGCGACGACGGCCAGCGACTCGCGCCGCTGGTACCGGAGCCCGCCGCCAACTAGTCGTCGTCGGCGATGGCGATGCCCTTGATGAAGGCACGCCACTGCACGGCCAGGAAGCGCGCGAACGTCTCGTTGAACGCGCGCCGCAGCTGCTCTTCCATGAGGGCCGGCGGGTCGTCGCCTTCCACGAGCAGGAAGTAGGCGTACAGCCGCGGCCGGGCCTCTTCGGCCGCGTCCAGCGCGGCGACGAGCGGCGACGTCTCCCGCATGGCCGCCGGCTCGCGCTGAGTCATGTGCCAGAGGCTCGCCAGCTGCCCCTGCGTGCGGATGGCGCGGAAGCCGGTGTAGCCAGTCGCCCAGAATCCGCGCCGCCCGAGCACGGTCCCGTGCTCGGCCTGCAGCTGCGTGTCGAGCGCGTGCCGCCAACTGCGTTCCGAGAGGAAGATCTGCGCAAGGACGTTGATGCCACGCATGCGGTCACCGCCTTCCCCGACCAGCGCGTGATCCAAGCGGTCCCGATACCCACGAACACGTTGCTCGCCGGCACGGCGCGCGTCGGGCAGCTCCTCGTTGCAGATCTCGACGAGCATCCGCCCCACCGAGTGCTCGTTGACGAGATCGTTGGCGACGACCTGGAAGTCCTCGATCGTCTTCCAGACCGAGACCATGCACTGTCGCCGCGAGAGCGCCACGTCCGTGAACGTGATCAGCTCGTTCAGCCGGTCTTTGACGCGCGGCTCGAGGCGCGTCGTCTGGTTGCGCAGGAGCGCCGCGGTCGCGCTCGCCCCCTTCAGCCACTCGACGATCGTCGAGTCGTCGACCCCCGCCTGCATCTGCATCGACAGCCGCTGCAGCACGTCGCGCTCGCGGTCGGTGTCCGCGTGGTCGGTGGCGATCGCCGTCCGGCGCCGCACGTCACGTAGTACCGGTCGGATGTAGTTCAGCGTCGGGACGTGCGTCTCGAACAGCTCGCCGACGACATGCCGATCGGCGAACACCTCGACCTCGGACGCCTCCGAGCGCAGATCCCAGGCAAGCTGCACCGCGCGAGCCAGCGCTTCGTTGGTCCCGACGACGCGGTGGTGGTAGATGATCCACTTGTAGCTCTGGGTCCGCTGCACGAGCAGCGTCTCCACCGCCGAGCGGGCCCGGGCCGAAGGCGCGACCCGGAACTTCATGTCGTACCGGCGGATCTCGAGCGCCTGGATCAGCCGCACGTAGTCCACGGCGCCAAACTCGGTGCCCGCGCGCTGCGCGTCGCGCATGAGGTAGTCGATCCGGTCGATGTC
Source organism: Solirubrobacter phytolaccae (assembly GCF_027587195.1). Taxonomy (GTDB): domain Bacteria; phylum Actinomycetota; class Thermoleophilia; order Solirubrobacterales; family Solirubrobacteraceae; genus Solirubrobacter; species Solirubrobacter phytolaccae. The sequence continues at coordinate 16,422 of NZ_JAPDDP010000003.1, forward strand.
GATCTCGCTGGCGAGCACGGAGTGCAGCACCGCCCCGGCGCGGTGGTGCTCGTCGGGATCGACTCGCAGGATCCACTCGGCGACCGCGGCGGCGTGCGGATTGAGATGTTCGAGCACCGTCGCCGCGAGCAGCGTTCCCGCCGCCTCGTGGAACTGCCCGGGCCAGATCCGCCCCCACTCCTCCTTCTGCTCCTCGCTGAGCCAGCCGTGTACGAGCGTCGCGAAGAACGGCTCGAGGACGTGCGAGAACGGCGGATGGCCGAGGTCGTGCAGCAGCGAAGCGGCAGCGAGTCCATCGTCGACGACCTGGACGAAGTCGTCGGGATCGTTCGAGAGCGTCACATTGGGGCGGAACTCCTCGACCTCCGCGATCATTCGCTTGCGGAGCTCCGCCATCGTCTTGACGTCCGTGTTCTCGACGATCGCGGCCCACGCCTCCCGGGCGAGATGCATCGTGCCCAACGCGTGCTCGAACCGCATGCCCGTCGCCGACGGGCACACGCTTGATGTCATCGACGTCTGCGAGACGCGCCGCAGCCGCTGCACCAGCGGATGGTCCACGACGGGCACGAAGTTGTTCGGGACGCGGACATAGCCATAGATGGGGTCGCGAACCACTCGAAGCTCAGGCACCGCGCGACGCTACCACGGCTACTGAACTAATGCGTAGCGTGCTCGTCAGCCGGTGTTCACTCCTGCAGGACCGCGAGGATGTTCCCGGCCGGGTCGCGGAACCAGGCGATCGGCGGGCCGGCGTCGCGGACGATGCCGCGCTCGTCCTGCTCGAACCCCTCGTAGAGCTCGAAGTCCACGCCCCGCTCGAGCAGCTCGTCGACGGCCGCGTCGATGTCCTCGACGGGGAAGTTGAGGATCGTGAAGTTGGCGGGCTCGTGGTCGGGCTTGGGGTAGATCAGCGTCTCGCGCGCGCCGCCCGCGAGGTGCAGCGTGAGGATGCCGTGCGCCTCGGAGACCTCGATCCCGAGCACGTCGGCATAGAACGCGCGCGCAGCCGGGATGTCGGGCACCGCGAAGCCGCTGAAGGCCTTCGTGTCCTTGAACATGTCAGTTAGGACTCTCGCACCTCGGCCAACTCATCGGGCAGGCCGAACGCGGGGAAGAGCGAGGCGCCGAACGTGGTGATCTCGGCGATGCCGCCGGCGCCCGCACGGATGACGTCGAGCTTGAACGCGCGGAACACGGTGTCGCCCGGCCGGCGCAGGTACGACGCGGCGCACGGCATCCGGTTGGCGCTGGTCGGCACGAGCCGCCACTCGCCCATCGCGACCGCCCGCGCGATCAGCGGGCGCAGCGTCTCGCGGCCCTCGAAGACGTCCGGGTTGGGCGGCATCGAGACGCGGATGTCCTCGCGCATCAGCGCGGCCGCGGCGGACCAGTCGCCGCTCTCGTGCGTGGCGATGAAGCCCTGCAGCAGGCGCTGCTCGTCCTCGCTCAGCGCGTCGCGCTCGGCGTCGTGCGCGGGCAAGCGCTCCTTCAGCGTCGCCCGCGCCCGCTGCAAGGCGCTGTTGGCCGACTGCACGGTGAGCTCGAGCATCTCGGCCGTCTCGATCGCCGACCACTCGAGCACGTCCCGCAGCACGAGCACCGCCCGCTGACGGGGCGGGAGCAGCTGGATCACGGCCATGTAGGTGAGCTCGATCGTCTCGCGCGCGACGACCACCGCGTCCGGCTCCTCGGCGCTCGGCGCGACCTCGTCCAGCAGCCGGTCCGGGTAGGGCTGCAGCCACGGGATCTCCCCCTGCGTGGGCGCGCGCCGCTTCTTCGCCCGCAAGCCGTCGAGGCAGACGTTGGTGGCGATCTTGTACAGCCACGCCCGCAGCCCTTCAGCGCCGCTGAGGCCCGCCCGCGCCTTCCACGCGCGCAGGAAGGCGTCCTGCAGGGCGTCCTCGGCCTCGTCGAACGAGCCGAGCATCCGGTAGCAGTGGACGTGCAGCTCGCGCCGGTGGCGTTCGAGTGCCGCGTTGAAGGTGGACTCGTCGAGGCTCATGGCGGTCATGACGGTGAAACGTCGTGACCGCCGCAAACTAACCGGTCGGCGTCGGCGTCTCGACCGCGAGCACCGTCGGCGTCGCCGCGGGGGTGACCGTCGGCGCGGCGGTCGGCGCGACCGTGGGCGCGAGGGTCGGGGTCGGCGTGGGCGTGGCCTTGCCACGCGGCGCTTCGCCCGACTCGCCGCCCGCGTCGCCGCCGGCGCTGACGCCCGTGCCGACAAGCTGGGGGTTCGGCTTGTACCCCTTGGGCTTGCGCTTCTTGGTGACGGCCGTCGGCGTCGGGGTCGGCGTCCACGTGGCGGTCGCCGTCGCGCGCGCCAGCACCACCGTCGCGGCCGGCGTCGGCGTGGCCTTCGGCTTCTTCTTCTTCTTGTGCTTGTTGGCCGGGACGAGCTCCGCCGTCTTCGGCGTCGGGGTCGCCGTCCTCACGATCGCCGGGATCCCGACCGTGACCGACGGCGCGGCCGCGACGCCCGTCCCGACCGCCGTCAGGCACGCGGCGGTGCAGAGCTTCGCCGCGCCGATCTGCGCTTCCCACGCCGGGTTGAAGGCGATCAGGTCACGCACCTTGTCGCGGAACCCGGCCGTGCGGACGACGAGCCCGATCGGGATGAACAGCGCGACGCGCCGGCGCCGGCGGATCGAGCGGTGCGCGCGCTCGCACGCGCGGCAGGACTCCAGGTGCAGCGTGACCATGCCCGAGAGCCGCACGCCCCGCGCCGCCGCCGACTCCATCTCCACGCGCGCCTCGCCGCAGTCCAGGTCCGCCGCCTCGAGCCGGTGGTGCAGCGTGCGGCGCGACCGGGCGACGAGCGACTTCGCGGTGTCCGCGGGCACGTCGAGCGCCGAGCCGATCTCCTCGAGCGAGCGCCCTTCGAGCGCGCTGAGCTTGAGCGCCGTGCGCTGGCGCTCGGGCAGCGAGCTCATCGCCGCGACGACGCGGCCGAGCTCGTGCGCCTGCAGCGCGCGGGCCTCGGGGTCGTCCGCCACCTTCGCCGCCGCACCCGCGTCCAGCGGCAGCGCGTCGCGCTCACGCCGAGCGAGGTCTAAAGCCCGCCGCCACGCGATCGTCGACAGCCACGCGCGCACGTCCACCGGGCGCGTGCCGCCGACCAGCGCACGGTGCGCGGAGAGCAGCGCCTCCTGGACCGCGTCCTCGGCCAGCTCGGGCCGGAAGCGACGCGCGACGTAGCGCAGCAGCGGCTCCTGGTGGCGCTCCACGAGCTCGTCGAACGCGCGCTCGTCGCCGTCGCCGGCCCGTGCGGCGAGCCGGCGGTCGTGCTCATGGTCGTCTGACATCCGCACGTCAGACGCACGATCGAGGGGAAGGTGTCGCAGCTTCTCGAACATTTCGAAGTGCCGACACCACGGGGCGGAGCGGCCGACGTGGAAGGTATGCGAACCACCCTCCTCTCCACCATCGCGCTAGCCACACTTGCCATCGGCGCGAGCCCCGCCGCCGCCCAGCTCTCCGGCGGCGGTGACGGCGGCGCCGGCCCGGCCTCCGGCGGCGGCAGCGGCGGCGTCGAGCTCGTCGGCCCCGAGGACATGAAGCCCGTCGCGACCGAGATCACGATCTCCGACGCTGCCGGCACCGGGGTCAAGACCCTGTCCTGCGAGTGGACGGAGCCGCAGGAGGACGACATGCCCTGCATCCGCTTCCAGGGCGACCCGCAGACCGCGTTCGCGGCGATCGAGGAGCACGGCGGCGTCCGTGCCGATCAGGTCACCAAGACCGAGCACGGCGAGATGGCGATCGCCTACTCCAAGCGCGCCGACGGCACCTGGCTGATCCGCAGCAAGGGCACGATCGACGGCGAGTACATGCACTTCGGCCGCGTCTGCACCGCCGACGGCCAGAAGTGCCAGATCTGGGACGCCGACGGCGCCAAGCTCGCGCAGAAGAAGGTCCGCGCCGCCGCGTCGAAGCTGCGCTCCGGGAAGATCGACAACTCGAAGCGCAGCCCTCGCCGTAAGTAGCTAGGCCCCCGCCGCCGCCGCGGCGACCGGTCCGGCCACGCCCTGCATGCCGCGGGCGTTGGGATGGAACGGCGCCGCGGCGTTGCCGGGGATCAGCGGCTCCACCCAACGCGTGCCGGAGGACTTGCACGCGTCCTTGCCGAGGCTCGCCGTGTAGGCGTCCACGAGCCGCGCCCCCGCCTTGCTCGCCTCGCGGGCGATCATCGCGTTCAGCTCGAGCTGGATCCCGCGCACGTACGGCACGTCCGCCCACGCCATCGGCACCTGCGGCCAGCAGCCGGAGCCGCTCGACGGCAGGATCGCCTCGTAGTTGAGGACCAGGATCCGCGCGCTGGTGCGCGCCTTGATGCCGGCGAGCACGGCGGCGACCTTCGGCGCCGTCGCGGTGATCCGCGCGCGCAGCTCGTCGACCCCGTTGCGGACGTACTTGTCCTGGCACGGCCGGCCGAACGGGTTCGCGGTCTGGCAGTTCGTGAGGATGTCGGTGAAGCCGATGTCGTTGCCGCCGATCTGCAGCGACACCACGCGGGTGTCGGCGGCGATCGCGTTCAGCTGCGGCGGGTTCGTGCCTGCGTACGTGCTCTGCGGCGTCGTCATCTCCGCCGTCTCCGCACCGCTGCAGGAGGCGTCGTTGAGGGTCTTGCCGAGCTGCGCGGACGCGAGCCGCGCGTAGTTGCGCGTGGAGCGCAGACAGCCGAGCGGGTTGAGCGTCTGGCTCGGGATCAGCGGGCCGGCGGCGAACGAGTCACCGAGCCCGACCCAGTAGGCCGCGTTGGCGGACGCCGGGGCGACCGCGAGGGCTCCAACCGTCGCGGCCGCAGCCGCGAGCGCGCGCAACTTGAGCACGTGCACTTCTCCTCCCGCCGGGGATGACGCTGGACGGCCTTCGAGGTTCCTCCGGTTCTGACGACCTGTCAAATTGGAACCGTGCTCGCACTGATCGTGTCCGTGCTGGCCACGGCCGCCGCGCCGCAGCCGACCATCGTCCAGAAGCCGATCCCGTTCCCGCGGGCGCGCAAGACGCAGATGGCCGCGTACTCCAAGCGCCACTACGGGATCGACTCCTACCGGCTGCGCGAGCCGAAGGTCATCGTCGAGCACTACACGGTCACCGAGACCTTCCAGCAGACCTACAACACGTTCGCGCCCAACAACCCGGACCCGGAGCTCAAGGAGCTGCCGGGCACGTGCGCGCACTACGTGATCGACCGCGACGGCACGATCTACCAGCTCGTCCCGCGCTCGATCATGTGCCGGCACACGGTCGGGCTCAACTACACGTCGTTCGGGATCGAGCACGTGGGGATGAGCGACGGCGACGTGATGGGCAACAAGCGCCAGCTCGCCGCGTCGCTGCGGCTCACGCGCTGGCTGCGCTGCCGGTACGGGATCGCGACCAAGGACGTGATCGGCCACAGCGAGTCGCTCTCCTCGCCCTTCCACACGGAGCGCGTCGAACGGCTCAAGCAGCAGACGCACGGCGACATGACGCGCGCGACGATGAAGAAGTATCGGGCGCAACTCGGCGCCTGCTGAGTACCTTCACCGCATGAGATCCCTCGCGGCGGTCACGCTCGTCCTGGCTCTCGTGTGCGCCGACGCCGCGAGTGCCGCCACCAAGAAGCAGCGCCCACGCCTGAAGGCGTTCGACTCGTGCACCCAGCTGGTGGACTACGCGCGCGCCGGGGCGCAGCGCACGGCCGGCGGTGTCGGCGTGACACCGCGCGTCGCTCCGCAGCCCACCGACGCTGTCGTCACCCCGCCGCTGATGCCGCCGCCGAACGCCCGCGCGGAGGACGTCACCACCGCGGCGCCGGTCTCCGGCGGGACGGAGGTCGGGGGGACTGTCGAGTTCTCCGGCACCAACGTGCAGGAGATCGGCGTCGACGAGCCCGACATCCTCAAGACGGACGGCCGCCGGATCTTCGCCGTGACCGACAAGGCCCTGCGCGTCGTGGACGTGGCGAGCTCGACCGTGACCGGCGTGCTCCCGCTCGAGGGCTCCGGCCACAAGCTGCTCCTGCGCGGCGATCGGATCCTGGCCGTCGCGTCCAAGGGCACCGACGCCGGGCCGGAGCCGCGCCCCGTCGCCCCGGAGTTCGCGCCGACGGCGCCGGTGACGATCGTCACCGAGATCGACGTCTCGGGCGCGCCGAAGGTCATGCGCACGATGGAGGTTCCGGGCCGCTTCGTCGACGCGCGCCAGAACGGCGCGGTCGCGCGCCTCGTGATCGACTCGGTCCCACAGCCGATCGCGGAGCCCGCCGACGCCGACGTGCGTGACTTCCTCGGCCAGACCACGCTCAAGAGCAACCTGTCGGGCAAGACGTTCAAGCGCAACCTCGCGCCTTGCGACGCCGTCACGCGGCCCGCGCAGTTCTCGGGCCTGGACGTGCTGGCGATTCTCACCGTCGACCTGGACCGCGGCATGTACTCGCTCGACCGCGACGGCGTGATGGCCGGCGCGCAGGTCGTCTACGGCTCCGGGGGCTCGCTCTACGTCGCCAGCCGCCGCTACATCCGGGCGGTCGAGACGACCGGCCAGGCGCCGGAGGGCGTGCAGACCGAGATCCACCGCTTCGACATCTCCGACCCCACGAAGACCGTGTACCGCGCCTCGGGCGCCGTGCCCGGGTTCGTCTTGAACAACTACGCGCTCTCCGAGCACGAGGGCAAGCTGCGCGTGGCCACGACCGAGGAGCCGACATGGACGCCGGGCACCGCCGGGACGCCCAGCCAGAGCACGATCACCGTGCTCGACCAGCAGGCGAACAAGCTCGTGCGGGTCGGCTCGGTGACCGGGCTCGGCCAGGGCGAGCGGATCTACGCCGTGCGCTTCATGGGCGACAAGGGCTACGTCGTGACCTTCCGCCAGATCGACCCGCTCTACACGCTCGACCTCGCGGACCCGACCGCGCCGAAGGTGGTCGGCGAGCTCAAGATCCCGGGCTACTCGGCCTACCTGCATCCCGTCGGCGAGGGCCGGCTGCTCGGCATCGGCCGGGACGGCGGCGACGTGCAGGCGTCGCTGTTCGACGTGTCCAACCTCGCGAATCCCCAGCGCCTGGCGCTGCACTCGTTCGGCTCGGGCTTCACCCCGGTCGAGAACGAGTCGCACGCGTTCCTGTACTGGGCGAAGTCGAACCTGGCCGTGATCCCGCTGCAGACGCACGCGGCGCCGCAGTTCGCCGGCGTGGCGGGGCTCACGATCGGCCCGAACACGCTCAGCGAGCTGGGCCGCATCGCCCACCGGGCGACCGACCGCGGCAACACGCCGATCGAGCGCTCGTTCGTGATCGGCGACCGGCTCTACACGCTGTCGTACCTCGGCGTGCAGTCGAGCGCGCTCGCCACCTTCGGCGGGCTCAGCTACACCGCGTTCTAGGCGCGACGTGGCCCTTTAAAGGGGTAACGCCGCGGCGCTTGGAGGAGAGGGGTTCCAAGCGCCGCGGCGTTGAGGGTTGCTCACGTCCAGGAGAGGGGTTAGGACGCGAACGCTGTCGTGGCCAGGAGGGTCAGGAGGGTGTCGGCCACGACGTTGATCACGAAACCCATGGTGGACCCCTTCCTCAAGGTTCCGGTAAGCCGACCCTCAATTGTCCTTAAGGGCTTCCCCAGCTGTTCATTAAGGCGTGGGGGGTGCGGCTACCACGAGTATCGAGACGAGACGGTTGCGTTTCGTATCTATCGGCGTTACTGTCGGTCGAGTTATGAAACGGAACAGTCTCGTTTCGAGCGAAGCGCTCGACCCCCGCCGCTGGTGGACGCTTGCCGTCCTGTGCCTGTCGCTGCTCGTGATCGGGCTCGACAACACGATCCTCAACGTCGCGCTGCCCACGCTGCAGCGCGACCTCGACGCCACGACCTCCGAGCTGCAGTGGATCGTCGACGTCTACATGCTCGTGTTCGCGGGCGTGCTGCTCACCGCCGGCTCGCTCGGCGACCGCTTCGGCCGCAAGCGCGCGCTCACGCTCGGGCTGCTGATCTTCGGCTTCGGCTCACTCGGCTCCGCGCTCGCGGAGGACCCGGCGCAGCTGATCGCCATGCGCGCCGTGATGGGCGTCGGCGGTGCGTTCATCATGCCGTCGACGCTGTCGATCCTCACCGCGACGTTCCCCGCGCACGAGCGCGGGAAGGCGATCGGCATCTGGGCGGGCTTCTCGGGCCTCGGCATCGCGATCGGCCCGGTCGCGGGCGGCTGGCTGATCGAGCACGCCGATTGGAGCTGGATCTTCCTCGTGAACCTGCCGATCGTGCTCGGCGCACTCGTCGCCGGCCGCTGGCTCGTGCCCGAGAGCCGCGACGAGTCGGCACCACAGCTCGACCTGCGCGGCTTCACGCTTTCCTTCGCCGCACTGTCGACGCTGATCTGGGGCCTGATCGAGGCGCCCGCGCGCGGCTGGACGGACGGGCTCGTCCTGGCGGCCTTCGCGGTCGCGGCCGTCGTGCTCGTCGCCTTCGTCCGCTGGGAGCGGCGCGCGCCCGCCCCCATGCTCGACATCGCGCTGTTCCGCAACCCGCGCTTCAGCGCCTCGAGCGCCGCGATCTCGCTCGCCTTCTTCGCGCTGTTCGGGATGATCTTCTTCCTCACCCAGTACCTGCAGATGGTGCGCGGCTACGACGCGCTGGAAGCGGGCCTGCGCACGCTGCCGGTCGCGGTCGGGCTCATCCTCGGCGGGCCGTCGAGCGCCAAGCTGGCCGAGCGCTTCGGGCTGCGCGTGGTCGTGCCGCTCGGGCTCGTGCTCGTCGCCGGCGGGATGTCCCTGCTCGCGCTCGCCGACGCGGACTCCGGCTACGGCCTGATCGCCGGCATGCTCCTGCTGCTCGGCTACGGGATCGGCACCGCGATGGCACCCGCGACGGACGCGATCATGGGCTCGCTGCCCGAGGCCAAGATGAGCGTGGGCTCGGCGATCAACGACACGACCCGCGTCGCCGGTGGCGCGCTCGGCGTGGCGGTGCTCGGCTCGCTCCTGGCCAGCGGGTACCGTGGAGACATGGACTCGTTCGGCGGCCTGCCCGAGGTGGCGCGCGACTCGCTCGCGGGCGCGCTCATGCTCGGCGACCCGCAGGTCGCGGCCGCCGCCCAGGACGCGTTCGTGTCTGGCATGCACACCGCCGCGCTCGTCGCCGCCGCCGTCGCGCTCGCGGGCGCCGCGATCGCCGCGATCTTCCTGCCCAGCGAGGAGCGCGCGCCCGCGCGGGAAGCCGTGGCAGCTTGAGCGACGTCGAGACGCGACCCCCGGGGAGGCCTCGTTCCGCCGAGGCGGACGAGGCCATCCTGCAGGCCGCGCTCGAGCTGATGGCCGCCGACGGCTACCGCGCGCTGACGATCGAACGCGTGCGGGAGCGCTCCGGCGTCGGCAAGGCGACGATCTACCGGCGCTACGGCTCCAAGGAGGAGCTCGTGCGCGCGGCGATCACCCACCTGAACTCGGACATCCCGCTGCCCGAGGACACGGGCTCGATCCAGGGCGACTTCGCGGCGACCGCCCAGCTCGTGCTCGCGGGCGCCGCGAAGACCGGGGCGCTGACGCTGATGCCGCGGCTGCTGTCCGAGGTCGTCGGCGAGCCCCAGATGCACGCGCTCTTCTACGAGCACCTCGTCGAGCCGCGCCGCCGGGTGGTGCGCGGCATCGTCGAGCGCGCCAAGGCGCGCGGCGAGATCCGTCAGGACGTGGACACCGACATGGCCATCGACCTGATGGTCGGCCCGTTCATCTACCGGCTGATCATGGCCGGCGGCGACGCCGCCGGCATCGGCAGCCCCGTCGACCTGCTCAACACCGTGATGGCCGGGCTCACTCCGAGGGCGTGATCTGCACGCGGCCGCTCTGGACGCGGATCGTGCGGTTCCCGTGCAGCAGCTCCAGCAGCTCGTCGCCGACGAGCTCCCGGCGCCAGCCGCGCAGCGTGCGCACGTCGGGCTCAGTCTGCTTGCGCCGCGCGGCGACCACGATCGGCGACAGGTCCGCGCGGGCCGCGATCAGCTCATAGGCCAGCCCGGCCTCCTGCGCGCGGGAGCGCACCAGGGACTCGGCCAGCGCGATCACCGGACCGTCGGCGGCCTCCGTCGGCGAGCGGTCGCCCTCTTCGAGCTTGATCGGCTCGGCGCCCTTGCCCACCTCGATCGCGGCCATCAGGTCGTCACCACGGCGGCGGACGACGTCGGGCGTGATCCCGCGGATCTGCGCCAGGTCGCGGCGGGTCGCAGGTTGGCGCTTGGCCAGCTCGACCACGGTCGGATCACGGACCACGGCGCCGACCGGGCGGTCCTCCTTGGAGGCGGTGCGCTCACGCCAGGCCGTGATCGCCTGCGCGACGGCGCGCTCCTTCGGGTCCAGCCCGCTCACGCGCGGGAGCCGGCGCCAGACCTCGTTCGGGTCGCGCTCGTCGGTCGCCTCGGCGATCACCACGCACTCCTCGCGCGCCCACTCGAGCCGGCCGCGCTCACTCAGACGACGCTGGATGTCGTCCGCGAGCGGCATCAGGTGCTCGACGTCGCCGCGCGCGTACTTCATCTGCTCCTCGGTCAGCGGACGCGCGTCCCAGCGCGTGAAGCTCGCGGTCTTCGGGAGCCGGATCCGCAGCACGTCGTGCAGCAGGCCGTTGTAGCCGGCCTGCGCGCTGAAGCCCGCGAAGCCCGCCGCGACCTGCGTGTCGAAGACGTTCGTGAACGTCGTCTTCCACTCGCGCCGCAGGATCGCCACATCCTGGCGACCGGCGTGGAGCACGATCTCGATCGCCGGGTCGGCGAGGACCTCCGCGAGCGGCGTCGGGTCGAACGTCGACGTCAGCGGGTCCAGTACCTCGACGTGCTCGCCGACCACGATCTGCACGAGGCAGAGCAGGGGCCGATAGCGGCCCTCGGGCATGAACTCGGTATCCAGGCCGAGCCGTCCTTCCGCCTTCGCCATGTCGGCGAGGCGGTCTACCTCCGTCTGCAATTCCTGCATGCTTGCGCGACCCTATCCGGGCGCGAGCGCGCCGTGTGTCAGTTTCCGATCAGGACCGGCGTGCCGACGGGCACACGCGGATACAGGTCGACGACGTCCGGCACGGTCATGCGGATGCACCCGTGCGACGCGCGCGAGCCGATCGAGCCCGGAGCGCCGGTGCCGTGGATGCCGACGCCGTTGACGATGCCCATCCAGCGCGCCTTCAGGGGATTCTCGGACGAGCCGCCCGGCACGACCTCGTTGCGGTAGGCACCGGCCCACGGCGAGTCGGGCGCCGTCCAGGCGGGGTTCACGGCCTTGTTCTGAATCGAGTAGCGACCCGTCGGCGTGGAATAACCTGGCGCGCCGACCGCCACGCCGTAGGTCTTCGAGAGCTTGAGGTTCTTGAACAGGCGGAGCTTGAAGTTGCCGCGGTCGATCGTGACGATCGTGTTGTAGGCCTTGCCCAGGCTGCCCGTCGTGATCTTCGGCTTGACGGCCACCGGCTCGATCTGGAGCTTGCGGACCGCCGCCGGGTCGCCCAGCGTCGTGGAGACGAGGGTCACGAGCGCCGTCTTGTCGATCGAGCGCCCGTCGCGGTGCTCGACCTTCGCGATCTTGGTCAGCTTGATGTCCACACGCGCGTCCCGCGGAGCCACGTACACGCCCTTCGCGACCTTGTCGGCGTAGGCCTCGACCTTGGCCTTCTTGAAGGTCACGTACAGCGGCACGTTGACCGGGCCCGTGTGCGGGGCCACGCCGGCGTTGTAGGCGCGGCGGGCCGACTTGGACGCGCTGAAGCTGAAGCCGAGCTCGTTGGTGCGCACCAGGAAGCGACGCCCGGCGACGCGCGTCGACAGCGGGCTGTTCATGCCCTGCTTGGCCAGGAACGCGATCTTGTTGGTCGCCTCGGTCAGCGTGAGGTTCGACACGTCGATGCCGCCGGCCGCGACACCGGGGGCGATGCGCGGATCGGCTGCGTGCGCCGACGGGGCGGCGATGGTCAGCGAGGCTAGGGTCAGCAGCAAGATCCGGCGCATGGGCAAAAAGCCTAGCCGGACCTCGAACGTTGCAACTTATCTGCCGAAGATCCGCGAAGCGATCTTTGAAATCTGATCGCTTAGCGCCGACGCAGTCGGCTGCTGCGACATCAGATCCCGAACGGAAGCAGAAGCTCCACCAAGCGGCCGGTCGCCTCGAGCTGCGGGTGATGACCGCAGCCCTCGATCAGCTCGACCTGCGTGGTGGGCAGCGCGTCGAGCGCCATGCGCGCGTCCGTGTGCGGGAGCATCCGGTCGTAGGCGCCCCAGACGAGCAGCACCGGGCAGCGGATGCCGACGAGGTCGAACGGCGCGTTGGCGAGCTCGGGGGCCAGCTTGCGGCCGGACTCGAGCAGCGCGGCGACGTCCGCGCGGGTCTCGCTGTCGACGCCGAACGCGTCGACCACGGCCCGCTGCGCGTCGCTGAACGCGAGCCGCCGGTGCGCGCCCTTCTGCCCGCGGCGGAGCAGCTCACCCGGAACCGGGACCGGCATCGACAGCAGCCGGCGGACGATCGGGTCCTCCTCGATCGGGTCGAACCAGGACGGCATCTCGAGGCCGTCCGGCGCGACCGGGACGACGCCCGCGAGCTTGAGGTCGCCCGGGTGCTCGGCCAGCCGCAACGCCAGGCAGCCGCCCAGCGAGGAGCCCGCGATCACGACCGGCTCGTCGTTCGCCCACGTGCGCACGAGCTCTGAGGCGAAGACGTCGAGCTGCGGCAGCACGGCGCCGGGGGCGAGCGGGGTCGCCTCGCCGAAGCCGGGAAGGTCGACGGCGATCGCGCGCCGCTCGCGCGCGGCGAGCTCGAGCAGGAGCGGACGCCAGGTGTCCGCGGAGTGGCTCCAGCCGTGGAGCAGGACGATGCCCGGACCGTCTCCGGCCACCTCGAGCGCGCGCGTCATGTGACCGGCCAACTCAACGCGGTGCTCGAAGACGGTGGGCATGTCCAGAGGCATACCCGCTCATCGGCAGTCAGTGACACGCTGTCAAGTCGGGGCCACTATGTTGGACGAAATGAGCGACCCGGACGAGTCGGCCCGCCCGCCCGCATCGCTCCTCGAGCGACTGCGCGCCGACCCGGTCCGCGCACCCGAGCATCTGGCTCTGGCGGCCGCCGATCAGTTCGGCCCGCCGGCCGCGGCGTGGGCGCACCGGCAGCGCAACGTGTTCGGCAAGCACCCCGTCGAGCTCGGCGAGATGGCGCGCAAGCGTCACGCGAACTTGGCGAGTGCCGAAGGCGCCGCGGCCGGCGTAGGTGGGCTCGTGACCCTCGTGCCCGACCTGGTCGCGCTGGCGTGGCTGCAGTCACGGATGGTGTTCTTCATCGCCGGGGGCTACGGCTGGGACCCGCGTGACCCGATGCGCCCCGCGGAGCTGCTCGCGCTGACCGGCCTGTACGCGGACCCGGCGGGCGCGCGCGTGGCGCTCGACGGCGCGGGCGCGAGCGTGGCCGAGCATTGGGTCGGCTCCAAGCTCCAGCGCGACGAGGCGGTCGCCTCCAAGCTGCTGAAGATGGTCGGCAAGAGCGGGGCCAAGAAGGTCGCGGGCAAGCTCATCCCGGGCTTCGCGATCGCCTTCAGCGCCGTCTCGAACCGGCGCGACACGAACGCGCTCGGCAAGCGCGCGACCGGCTTCTACGGCGGCACCGTGGCGCCGATGTACCGCGACGCGATGCCGCAGTCCCAGCTCCCCCGCTGACCGCGCTCGCAGGTTTCGTCCGGACCAGGACCTAGGGTTCCGCTTCCAATGCGCGTCCGCGACCTCACCCCCGGGCAGGAGATCGACCAGGTCCTGATGGTCCGGACGAGCGACGCGCGGCGCGTGATCTTGGGCGACCGCACGGGCACGTTGGAGTGCCCGCCGTGCGAGATCGCCGCGGGCACGTGCGTGCGCGTGTCCGGCACGGTCGAACCCCGCGGTCGGCTGGCGGTGCGCGCGGTGCGTGACGCCGTACCCGGCGAGTACGACCTGGATGACCTGCTGGACGGCCCGCGGATCCCCGTGGACCGGATGGAGGCCGACCTGCGCGCGCTGATCGAGACGATCCAGTGCGACCACCTGCGCGGCCTGCTGGACCGCGTGTTCGGCGTGGGTTCGGCGACGTGGGAGCAGTTCCGCGAGGCCCCGGCCGCGAAGCGCTTCCACCAGGCCTACCGGCACGGGCTGCTCGAGCACTCGCTGACGGTGGCGCAGGGCGTCTCGGCCATCAGCGCGACGTTCGGGGGCGTGGACCGCGACGTCGCCGTGACGGGCGCGCTGCTGCACGACATCGGCAAGCTCGACGCCTACACGTCGGACCCGCTCGCGATCGACATGACCGACCTGGGCAAGCTCCAGGGCGAGATCCCGCTCGGCTACTACCGCGTGCGCCGGATCATCGAGGACCTGCCCGGGTTCCCGTCGGAGCTCGCGGTCGCCGTGCTGCACATCATCCTCAGCCACCACGGCCAGCTCGAGCACGGCTCGCCGGTCGTGCCGTGCACGCGCGAGGCCACGCTCGTGCACATGATCGACAACCTCGGGGGCCGGCTCGGGTCGTTCGACCGGCTCGAGAAGGAGCTCCCCGAGGGCTCCGCGTGGTCCGGCTGGGATCGGGCTCTCGGCGGGGGCGCGTGGTTCGCGTCCCGCGCCGCTTAGAGGATTCCGATCTCCGACGAGTCGCCGACCATGAAACGGTAGGCGCGCGGCTGGCTCTGGCCGCGGACGATCTTCACGTCACGGCCCAGCAGGCTGGACTCCATCCGCCCGTCGAGGCCGCGGACCTCGGAGTTCTCGAGCAGGATCGAGTGCTCCACCTCGGAGGAGTCGATCGTGCAGTGCCGGCCGACGGCGGTGTACGGGCCGACGTAGGCGTCGACCAGGCGCGCGCCGGCGCCGATGATCGCGGGGCCGCGGACGGTGCTGCGCTCGAGCACGGCGCCCGGCTCGACGATCACGCGGCCTTCGATCTGCGAGTCGATCAGCTGGCCGTCGACCTTCTGCTCGACGGTCTCCAGGATCAGGCGGTTCGCCTCGAGCATGTCGGCGAGGCGGCCGGTGTCCTTCCACCAGCCGCGGACGACGTGGGACTCGACCGGCGCGCCGACGTCCACGAGCCACTGGATCGCGTCCGTGATCTCGAGCTCACCGCGCGGGGACGGCTGGATCGACTTCGCGGCCTCGTGGATGCGCGGCGTGAACATGTACACGCCGACGAGCGCAAGGTCCGTGGCGGGCTCGGCGGGCTTCTCGACGAGGCGGGTGACGCTGCCGTCGGCGGCCAGCTCGGCGACGCCGTAGTTCTGCGGGTCGGGCACCTGCGTGAGCAGGATCAGCGCCTCGGGCTTGTTCGAGCGGAAGTTGTCGACCAGGTCCTCGATACCGCCCTGCAGGAGGTTGTCGCCGAGGTACATGACGAAGGGGTCGGTGCCCAGGAACGGCTCGGCGGTCAGCACCGCGTGCGCGAGCCCGAGCGGCGCGGACTGGGGGATGTACGTGATCTCCACGCCGAACTGCGAGCCGTCGCCCGCGGTCTCGCGGATCTCGTCGCCGGTCTCCGGCGCGATGATGATCCCGATCTGGCGGATGCCCGCCTTGGCCATCGCCTCGATGCCGTAGAACAGCACCGGCTTGTTCGCGACCGGGACGAGCTGCTTCGCCGACGTGTACGTGATCGGGCGAAGGCGTGTGCCCTTACCGCCCGAGAGAATCAGGCCCTTGAGCTGCTCCATGGGAGCGGCAGGCTAGCGTGGCGGACCGTCTGGAAGGCTCCCCATGCGGCCAGCGCGAGCAGCGGCGTGAGCGCGAGTCGGTAGTCCAGGTGCACCGAGACGAGCAGGCCGATCGCCGCCTGGCCGATGATCGCCGCGCCGAAGCCGCCGATGTTGACCATGCTCGACGCGCTCCCGCCGCCCTCGCGGGCGAGGTCGAACGCGAGCATGCTGGCCGCGCCACCGAAGGCCGCCGCGGCGAGCACGAACGCGATCAGCGCGAGCGGCGGATGCCCGCCCGGCCAGCCGAGGAGCACGGCCAGCCCGGTCGCCGTGGTGAGGGCGACGCCGCTGGACAGCGCGCCGCGGACCTGCGGGTTGCGACCGACGAGCAGCCCGAGCATCGGCGCCGAGAGGCCGAAGACGATCACGGCGCCGGCGAGCAGCGTGGCGGCCGTGGCGGGCGAGACGCCCTGGCCCTCCACCAGGTACGGGTACGCCCAGAGGCCGGTGAGCGTGACGAACGGCGCGTTGAGCGTGAAGTGCACCCACAGCCCGTGGCGCGTGCCCGGCGAGCGCCAGGCCCGGCGCAGCGCGGGCATGATCGGCGGGTGCTGCACGGGCGCGACGGTCTTGATCCGCAGCCCGGACGACGCGGGTGTCGCGGCCGGCTCGTCCGGCCGGTCCTGGATGCGGTTGACGGCGGCCAGCGCGAGCGCCGCGGTGAGGATGCCGCTGGCGGCGAACGTGGGCGTCCAGCCGATGCCGGACAGCGCGGCCGACAGCGGCGCCGTCGAGAGCAGCTGGCCGAACGCGCCGCAGGCGGCGGTCAACGCCGCGGCGAGCGCGTAGTGGCGCGCGGGCAACCAGTGCGCCGCGACCCGGAGGACGTTCAGGAACATGCACGCGTCGCCGATCCCGACCAGCGCGCGGCCGACGATCGCCAGCTCGATCGACGGGCTGACCGCGAACAGCAGCTCCCCGACACCCATCGCCGTGAGCCCGAGCCCCAGCGACCGTCGCGGCCCGATCCGGTCCGCCAGCAGCCCCGCCGGGATCTGCATCAGCAGGTACATCGCCAGCTGCACGGTCGACAGCACCGCGATCGTGCCCGTGGTCACCCCGAACCGCTCGGCCGCATCGATCGACGCGACCCCCAGGCTCATCCGATGGAAGATCGCGACGAGGTAGAACGCCGCCGCCAGTGCCCACATTCGCCAAGCCGCGGTCATGTACGCGCATAGTATCCAACATGTATGCATGACGTACACCACGCGTATGCGTAGAGTCCGCGCATGTCCGCCTCCGAGCGCGCCTACCGCCACGTCAAGGACCGCATCCTCGACGGCTCCCTCCCGGGCGGCGAGCTGATCAGCGAAGGCGAGATCGCCGAGGCGCTGGAGATGAGCCGCACCCCGGTCCGCGCCGCCTTCGGCCAGCTCGAGGCCGAGGGCCTGCTGCGCCTCTACCCCAAGCGCGGCGCGCTGGTCGTGCCCGTCTCGGCCTCGGAGACCGAAGCGGTCATGGAGACGCGCTGGGTGATCGAGCGCTACGCGATCGAGCGCGTCATCGAACGCCCCGGCGACGTCCCGGAGCTGCTCGCCGCCTCAGTCGCGGCCCAGCCCGGCCTCGAGGGTCGCGAGTTCGTCGAGGCCGACCGCGAGTTCCATCGCGCCCTCGTCGCCGGCACCGGCAACGAGATCCTGCTCGCGCTCTACGACTCGCTGCGCGACCGCCAACGGCGCATGGCCCACGCGACCGCCCGCCGCGCCGAGATCCGCGAGCGCTCGATCCGCGAGCACGGCGACCTGGCCGACGCGCTCGCCGCGGGCGACCGCGAGCGGGCGCTGGCGGTGCTGCGCGGGCATCTGGACGGAGCGCTGGCGACAATCCGCGGGCGCGGGTAACGGCAACGGCAACGGCAACGGCAACGGCAACGGCAACGGCAACGGCAACGGCAACGGCTGATCACACCCGCGGGCGCCGCGTCAAGCAAACTCGCGCTTCGCGGCGAGCCCGCTTGACCCGACGCGGCGGGCGTGATGCGGGCAGGTGAGGAGGGTTCCCCTCACTGAGTGAACGCTCAGGCGTTCACCTCGATTCGACCACAAGCGACCAGCCGCGCACGTGCCGTCGAGGTGATCCGTCAGTTGACCCCCCTGAGGGGCGTCAAGTGACGGATGACCCCACGAGGCGGTGTTCGTTTCGCTTTCGGCCCTCGCGAATCGCCCGACGCGGCGGCAGTGGGTGTGTTTACCCGGAGCCGTAGAGCTTGCGGTGGTCGAACGAGCTGATCGAGAGCACCTCGAACTGCAGCGCGACGCGCTTCGCAGCCACGCGCGCATCCACTTCAGAACCATCGCCGTAGCGGGCGCTCAACGCGTTGCCGATCTCAGCCACGAGCGTCGAATCGCGGTGCACCGCCGCCCGCGCCTTGACCATCACGCCCCGCAGCTGGTCGTACGAGTCGCCGGCCTCGACCTGCAGCGTGCACCGCGCGTCGCGCTCCAGGTTCACGACCTTCTGCGACTTGCCGTAGGTCCAGCCCCAGAGCTCGCCGTCGCGCACCACGAACCACAGCGGCATGAGGTGCGGAAACCCGTCGCGGCCCAGCGTCGCGACCGTCACCACCCGCTCCTCGTCCAAGAACGCGAGCACCTCGTCGGGCGACATCGCGATCTCGGCGCGGCGGTTGCTCATGTCGCTCGGGCGACCAGCTTCTCGGCGGCGTCGAGCACCGCTTCGCGCGCGTCGGCGGGTTCGAGCACGACGGCGTCGCCCGCTTCCTTGAGCACCTCGCGCACGAGGAAGTCCAGGCCCTTGAAGGTGATCTCCACGACGACCGCGCCGCCCTCGACCTCGGTGAGGACGGGGCGCTGCTCGCGCGCCCAGCGGGCCTGCTCGGCGCCGACGTGCACGCGCGCGCTGCGCGAGCCGCCGATCCGGCCGGTGCGCGGCCAGCCGCCGATGTCCGCGGCGACGTCCAGCTCCGAGTTCGGTTCGAAGGTCTCGTCAAGCACCTGGGCGGTCTTGATCCGGTCCAGGCGGAAGTGGATGAGGCGTCCGCGCGAGCGGTCCCAGGCGGCGATGTACCAGCCCTCGCGCGAGTTGATCCGGCCGTAGGGCTCGACGACGCGCTCGGAGTACCGGTCCTGGGACTGCGTCCAGTACTCGAGCTCGAGCAGCCGGTGCTCCTGGATGGCGATCTCGGCGCGGTGCATGATGTCGTCGTCGACCTTGGGCGAGACGATGTGCAGGCCTTCCTCGACCGGGTCGAAGCCGAGCGCGTCGACGACCTTCGAGCGCCCGCTCCGCAGGTCGGCCTGCGCCAGGCCGATCAGGTCGATCGCGGCGACCAGCGCCTTGGCCTCGATCGGCAGCAGCCGCGCGGGCCGGTCGAACGTGTCCGAGTAGGGCTCCGGGTCGACCTCGATCTCGCCGGTCGGCTTGACCTCGGCGTAGATCACGTACGCGCCGCCGCCGAAGTTGACGACGTTCAGGACGGCGATGTCCTCCCGCAGCTCGGTCGGCGAGAGCTGGAGCTGCTCGCAGACGTCGCCGACGAGCAGCGTCTCGCCCGCCTTGCCGGCGCTGATCAGCACGGTCGCGAGCGTCACGAGCCGCGCGAAGCGCTCCGGGCGGATCGCCGCGTCACCGCCGCGTGAACGGCCGTTGGACTCCACGGGCACGGGCACGGCGGGCGCGCGCGACGGCACGACCGCGGGCGCTTCACCGCGGTGGTCCTCGATCAGCTTGTCCACCCGCTCGCGCGCGTCCTGGACCAACTCAGGCGGCCCGACGATCCGCAGGCCGAACTCCAGCGCCCACGAGATGAGCAGACGCGCGATCGAGTAGTCCGTCTTGTAGACGCCGTTCTCCAGGGTCCCGTAGTCGCCGTACTGGCGCTCGATGTACCACTCGAGGTTCTCCGGGATCTCGAGCTCCGCGGTGCCCTTGGTGTCCCCGAGCTGCCACGGGATCCGGTTCGCGTACAGGCGCGGGTCGAAGTCCTCGGGGCGCTGGAAGTCGTGCTCGGCCTTGGTCGCGTAGGCGACCTTCCCGCGGATCCGCGAGAGGCGGAACTCACGCACGTCCTTGCGCTCGTGCGACCACCCGACGAGGTAGAACTGGCCGCCTTCGAAGAGCAGGTGGTACGGGTCGACCTTGCGCTGCTCGGTCGCGTCCCGGCCCATCGTGTGGTACTCGAACTCGATCCGCTTGCGGCGGTAGATCGCGGTGTCGATCTTCGCCAGCCGCGCGCTCGTCTCGCCGCCGCCGGCCGAGGCCGTGATGCCGAGCCCGATCGTCTGGCGCGAGTCCGACCCGAGCGGCGAAGGCCGGCCCCAGGTGATCTGCTGCAGCGCGAGCCGCAGCGGCTCGGCATACGCGAACTCGCCGTCGAGCAGCGTCAGCGCGGTCTGCAGCGCGGCGCGCTCGGCGTCCGTGAACGCGATCGGCGGCAGGTGGAAGGCCTCCGGCGCGAGCGAGTAGTTCTCCTGCTCGGAGAAGCCGTCCGTGGGCTTGTCCACACTGAGGTGGATTCCGAGCGCGTCCAGCTCGGCCCGGTCGGCATAGAAACGTCGAGCGAAGGCGTCCTCGGTCATGTCCGAGTAGCCCTCCACGTCGCGCCTGATCTCCGTGGCCGTGACCGGCCGCCGCTCCGCCATCAAATACGAGATCAGCGACAGCTGGCGGATGAGCTTTTCCGTGTCCTTCGCCAAACCTCGCGACACCATAGAGTGCCGGGCGAAATCGTAAGCTAGGAGCACCCGCACTTTGCGGGTCTTCAGGGTCGGCCCGGTCCTGCCGACACCAACCGTCCAACCCATGCCTCTTCGCCTTGTGCTGATCGAGGATCACCAGGCCCTCCGCGAGGGTCTCGAGCTGCTGCTCGATCGCGCCGGGATCGACGTGGTCGCCACCTCCGGCACCGCGCGTGAAGGCCGCGAGCTGATCGAGCGCCACGATCCCGACGTCGCCCTGATCGACATCCGGCTCGGGGACGAGTCCGGCATCGAGCTCACCGCGCAGCTCATCGACGCCGACGCCGAGCGGCGCGTCGTCCTCTACACCGGCTCGAGCGAGATCGAGCTGCTGATCAGCGGCCTGGACTCCGGCGCGCGCGGCTATGCGCTCAAGGACGGCACGCAGGCGGAGCTGACGACCGCGCTCCGCACGGTCGCCGAGGGCGGGACGTACGTGGACCCGCGCCTGCACCCCGCGCTGCTCTCCCAGCGCGCGACCCAGAAGCAGAAGTCGCTCTCCAAGCGCGAGCGCGAGATCATGGACCTGCTCGCCCAGGGCATGACCGGCGAGCAGGTCGCGGAGCACCTGGTCCTCTCGCCTGAGACGATCAAGACCCATATCCGCAACGCGATGAACAAGCTCGAGGCCAACACCCGCGTCCACGCCATCGCCATCGCGCTGCGCGAGGGCTTCATCTCGTCGCCCGGACGCTCGTGAGCGAAGAGGACCTCGTGCTGGACGCCGAGGCGCGCCGGCGTCTGCGTCACGACCTGCGCACGCCGCTGACGATCGTCGCCGGCTTCGCGGAGGTGCTCGCGGGCGAGCGGGAGATCTCCGACGCGGACCGGCGCGAGTTCGCCCAGCGCATCCAGGACGCCGCGAACGACCTTCGCAGGCTGCTCGACGACGTCCTGGAGGACTGAGGGCTAGGCGTTCGCGGCCGCCAGGATCGCGTCGATCGTGACCTGGGGGTGCGAGACCATCGAGACGTGCGAGCCGGGCGCCTCGCTGATCGTCGCGCCGGCGCGCTCGGCCATCGAGCGCTGCGTGGCGGGCGGGATGACCTTGTCCTCGGTGCCGATCACGGCCCAGCTCGGCAGGTTCTTCCACGCCGGAGGGCCTGAGGGCGTGGTGTTGGCGGCGAGCGTGATCGGACGCTGGCCGGCGGCGATCAGCCAACGGTCGGCCTCGGGAAGGTCCTGGGCGAACGACGTGTGGACCGTGTCGGGCTTCAGGAACGCCTCGGCGTCACCCTCGGGCGAGCCCGGGTAGCCGCCGATGTCGAACACCACGCTCGGGTCCGGGATGTCGAACGCCGAGCCCGAGCCGCCGAGGATCTGGAAGACGAACTCGCCCTCGTCGGGGATGAACGCGTCGACGTAGACGAGCGCCTTGACGTTCTCCGTCGCCGCGTTCGTGATCACGAAGCCGCCGTAGGAGTGGCCGACGAGCACGACCGGCCCGGACGTCTGCTGGGCGAGGAACGAGCTGATGTACGGCGCGTCGATCGACACCGACCGCAGCAGGTTCGTGGGGGCGAGGACGGTGTAGCCCTGGCCCTGCAGCTCGGTGGCGACGGCGTTCCAGGACGAGGCGTCAGCCCACGCCCCGTGGACGAGCACGATGGTCGGTTTCGACATTCGCCGGACCCTACACGCGGGCGTTTCCGAGTATGTGAAACGCGCTAGCCCGGAGAGAGCTTCTGCTGCTGGCGCTCGGGCGTGATCTCGACCACGTTCCACGCCAGCTTCACGCGCCGCATCCCGCGGATCACCCACGCCGTCGGGTCCAGCTCCCAGCCGCGCAGGCCGTGGAACGCCGACCGCGGGAACGTGTGGTGGTTGTGGTGCCAGGACTCGCCCATCGACAGCAGCGAGAGCCAGGCCACGTTGGTCGAGTGGTCGTCGACCGCGAAGCGCCGGCGGCCGAAGAAGTGGCAGACCGAGTTGATCGACCAGGTC
Source organism: Solirubrobacter phytolaccae (assembly GCF_027587195.1). GTDB lineage: Bacteria > Actinomycetota > Thermoleophilia > Solirubrobacterales > Solirubrobacteraceae > Solirubrobacter > Solirubrobacter phytolaccae. The sequence goes on from NZ_JAPDDP010000003.1 coordinate 38,785, forward strand.
ACGTGGTGGACGAGGAAGATCCGCACCGGGCCGCCCCACAGCGCGGCCTCGAGCGCGCCCCGCCAGGTGCCGGTGAACACGAGGCCGAGCAGCGCCGGGAACGCGATCCCGAGCGCCACCCACAGCCCGAAGGTCTTGTGGATGACCTGCATGCCGCGGTCCTCGTACAGGTCCCGCGCGTACTTGGTGTGCTCGCTCGTGCCCGAGTGGTCGAACAGCCAGCCCATGTGCGCGTACCAGAGCCCGGTGACCGCGCCCTTGAGGCCGGTGCCGTGGCCGTGCGGCGTGTGCGGGTCGCCCTCCTGGTCGGTGTGGGCGTGGTGCTTGCGGTGATCGGCGACCCAGTTCATGACCGGACCTTCGACCGCGACCGAGCCCAGGGCGGCAAGGAAGTACTCGACCGGCTTGTAGGTCGCGAACGAACGGTGCGTGAACAGGCGATGGAAGCCGAGCGTGACGCCCATGATCGTGACGACGTACATGAAGGCGAGGATCGCCAGCGACGTCCAGTCCACCCATTGGTCCCACAACAGGACGATCGCCAGGATCACGCCGAGAAACGGCAGGAAGACCCCGGTCAGGTTCAAGGCACGATGGCTCGCAGACACGGCCGTAGGTCTACCCGTTAGGGGTCCCGAAGTTCATGGCGCGTCGCCACACTTACCCCGAGCCATTTCTGTAGGTTGGTGACAAATGGCGACTCTGTCCCCGCCGTCCGCCGACGCGCTGCGCGCGACGTTGCCCGACCTCGCGGACGACATCATCGCCGCGATCGTCAGCGAGGTGCCGGACTACGCGCGGGCGATGGAGGGCCGGTTCGGCGAGGTCGTGCGGTTCGGCGTGACCATCGCGCTCAGTCGCTTCGTCGACGTGCTCAGCGGCGCCAAGCCGAAGTCCGACTCGCAGGCGCGTGACACCTACGTGCGACTCGGGGCGGGTGAGTACCGCGCGGGCCGGTCGCTGGACGCATTGCTCGCCGCCTACCGCGTGGGCGCCAAGGTCGCCTGGCGGCGGTTCGTGGACGCGGGGACGAACGCGGGCTTCGAGCCCGACACGCTCTACGACCTGGGCGCTGGGATGTTCGCCTACATCGACGAGATCTCGGCGGAGAGCGCCGCCGGGTTCGCCGAGGCCCAGTCGGACGCGGCGGGCGAGTCCCAGCGGCGCCGGCGCGCGCTGGTGCGCCTGCTCGTGCAGGAGCCGCCGGCCGCCGAGGAGACCGTGCGCACGGCCGCGCAGGCCGCCGGCTGGACGCTCCCGCGACTGCTCGCCGCGGTCGTGGCGGGCGAGTCGGCCGAGCCGGAGCGCACCGACGAGCTCGACGGCATCGCCGCCCGGCTGGCGCGGCGGCTCGGCCCGGGCGCGGTCGGCGCGGCGGTCGGCGGGATCGCGATCGTGCTGCTCCCCGACCCCGAAGGACCTGGCCGTCGCCGGGCGCTCGAGTCCGCCCTGAGCGGCGACCTGGCGGCGCTCGGCCCGGCGGTCGTGTGGCCGGAGGCGGCGACGTCGCTGCGCCGCGCGTCCGCCGCGTTCCGCTTGGCCGAGCAGGGCCGGCTCGGCGAGTGCGGCGGCGGGGGCGATCCCTCCTCGACGGGCCAGTCCTCGGCCTCCCCAGGCGGCGGGTCTTCGGCCAACCTCGTGGTCGCGGTCGAGCACCTCCCGGCGCTGCTGCTCGCGGCTGAGCCGGCGCTCGCCGCGGACCTCGCGCGCTCGCGCCTCGCGCCGCTGGACGCGCTCGCCGCCGGCCCGCGCGAGCGGCTCGTGGAGACGCTCAGGGCGTGGCTGGACCGGCCCGGGCAGGTGCAGGCGGTCGCCGCCGCGCTCGAGGTCCATCCGCAGACCGTGCGCTATCGCCTGAAGCAGCTGCGCGAGCTGTTCGGGGAGCGGCTGGACGATCCCGAGGCGCGCTTCGAGCTCGCGCTCGCCCTCCGCGCCGCCGACGGAGTTCGCTACACATGACGGCCATGCGCCTACTCGTCACCGGGGCCGCGGGCATGCTCGGCACGGACGTCGTCGCGGCCGCGGCCGCGCAGCACGACGTCGTCGCCTTCACGCGCGGGGACCTCGACATCACCGACGCCGAAGCGGTCCGCGCCGCGCTGCGCGACAGCCGCCCCGACGCGGTGATCAACTGCGCGGCGTACACCAACGTGGACGCCGCCGAGAGCGACGAGGCCGCCGCCACGCGCATCAACGGGGACGGCGCCGGTCACCTCGCCGCCGCGGCGGCCGAGGTCGGCGCGCACATCGTCCACGTGAGCACCGACTACGTGTTCGGAGGCGACGCGACGTCCCCGTACCGCGAGGACGCGCCGACCGGCCCGATCGGCGCCTACGGTCGCTCCAAGCTCGCGGGCGAGGTCGCCGTTGCCGGTGCCGCGCCGACGAGCCACTCGATCGTCCGTACCGCGTGGGTCTTCGGCCCGCACGGCAAGAACTTCGTCGACACGATGCTCCGGCTCGGGCGTGAGCGCGACGAGGTCACGGTCGTCGACGACCAGCTCGGCTCCCCGACCTACACCGGCCATCTCGCGGCGGCGCTCGTGACCATCGCGCAGGAGCGGCCGAACGGCATCCTGCACGTCGCCGGCGGGGGCGAGTGCACGTGGCACGACCTCGCGGTCGCGACCTTCGCGGCGGCCGGGCTGACCGTCACCGCCCACCGCTGCTCCGCGGCCGACTTCGGCGCCCCGGCGCCGCGGCCCGCGTACTCCGTCCTCGGCTCGACCCGCTCCGACGCTCCCGCCCTGCCGGCGTGGCAGGACGGCCTCAACGCTCACTTGACCCAACGGGAGGTACTCGCGTCGTGAAGTTGCTCGCAACCGGCGCCGCCGGCTTCATCGGCGCGAACTTCGTCCACTACACGATGCGCAACCACCCCGAGTTCGAGGTGGTCGTGCTGGACGCCCTGACCTACGCCGGCAACCAGGAGTCGCTCAAGCCGGTCGCCGACCAGATCGAGTTCGTGCACGGCGACATCTGCGACGCCGAGCTCGTCGACAAGCTGGTGGCGGACGTCGACGTCGTCGTCCACTTCGCGGCCGAGTCGCACGTGGACAACTCGCTCCACGACCCGGAGCCGTTCGTCCGCACCAACCTGGTCGGGACGTTCACGCTCCTCGAGGCCGTCCGCAAGCACGGCGCGCGCCTGCACCACATCTCCACCGACGAGGTCTTCGGCGACCTGGACCTCCACGGCGACGACCAGTTCACCGAGGACACGCCGTACGACCCGTCGAGCCCGTACTCGGCGACCAAGGCCGGCAGCGACCTGCTCGTCCGCGCCTGGGCCCGCTCCTTCGACATCCACGCCACGATGTCGAACTGCGCCAACAACTACGGCCCGTACCAGCACGTCGAGAAGTTCATCCCGCGCCAGATCACCAACGTCTTCACCGGCGCCCGCCCGAAGCTCTACGGCCAGGGCGAGAACGTGCGCGAGTGGACCCACGTCGACGACCACAACGAGGCCGTCCACCTGATCCTCTCCAAGGGCAAGCCGGGCGAGACCTACCTGATCGGCTCCGGCGACGAGCGCGCGAACAAGGAGATCCTCGAGCTCACCCTCGAGCTCCTCGGCGAGCCCGCCGACGCCTACGACCACGTCCCGGACCGCCCGGGCCACGACCTGCGCTACTCCAACGACTCCACCAAGATCCGCACCCAGCTCGGCTGGGAGCCCAAGTACGGCGACTTCCGCGCCGGCCTGCAGGCCACGATCGACTGGTACCGCGAGAACGAGTGGTGGTGGGGGCCGCAGAAGGCCGCCACCGAGGCGCGTTACTCGCAGCTCGGCCGCTAGCGCGAGCGCGCCGGTCCGTTTAGGGTCGCGGTCATGGACCGCGACCGCTTCTCGGCGTCCGTTCGCCGGGTGGCGGACCGATTCGAATACGAGCCCATCCGCGCCTCGGAGCTCGCCGACGCGCTGCTGCAGCTGCACCCGGACGAGTACGGCGCCGAGTTGCTCACCGCGCCGCTCGACGAGCCGGGCGTGGACCGGACCTTCGAGGACTGGCTCAACCGCTGCGAGCAGATCCTCGCGGCGCCCGAGGTCATCGACGGCCGCCTCGTCCTGCTGGCGCTCGGCCGGCTCGATGAGCGCGTGGGAACCACGCTGCGCCGCTCCGGCATCGAGGCGCGGCTGCGCCCGGCCGGCGCGCTGACGCCCTGGGCACAACGACGAACCGTCCGCGGATACCGGCAGCGAGCGGTGATCGTGCGCGTGCGCGTCGCCGCGTACACGGACGACGCCCTGCTCACCTTCGGCGACGGGGCTGTGCAGCGCTGGAGCCTCGCCGGTGAGCTGCTCGAGAGCCTCCCGACGCCGCGCGGCGACGTCTACGAGTGCGGCGTCGCGTCGGACGGCACCATCGTTGCGCTGATGGACAGCGGCGACATCGTCGAAGTCCCCACCGGCCGCGTGATCGCGCACCACGAGAACGCGGCGTACGCCGTGTTCGGCGGCACGCAGATCGCCACGATCGAGCGCGGCGGCGCGACCTACGTCCATCGCGTCACGACCGGCGCGCCGCTGGCCGGACCGATCCCGAGCCGATACGGCGCGGCGCTGGGTCCAGAGGGGCTTCGCATGGCGTACCCGGACGGCAGGGTGATCGCCATGCGACGGCTCGACATGACCCCACCCGGGGAGCTCGACCGGTCCTATCCCGGCGGCGAGCCCGAGGCCTGTCGCTTCAGCCCGGACGGTGAGCGCATCGCCGTCGTGCTGAGGGACGGCAACGTCGCGGTCGGCGATGCGGCCGGCGCCGTCTGGGACACCTACTCCGGGCCGGTCGACGACTGCGCGTTCAGCGCGGACGGAACACTGCTCATCACGGCGGGCCTGAACGGCGTCCAGGCCATCGACGTCGTCGCCGGCGTCCTCCGCGGCGAGCCGACCGCGAGCACCGGTGCGGACACGCTGGTGTTCACCGGCCCCGACGGGCTCGTCGCGACCTCGAACCGCGACGGCGTGACGATCTGGGAGCCGATCACGTCGTCGTCGATGCTCGCGGCCGTCTCGCCCGACTCGGCGGACGGGATCGACCGGCTGAACATCACGGCCGACGCGAACGCGCTCGCCGACGTGATCGCCGCGAAGTCGACGGTGCCGCCGCTGTCGATCGGACTCTTCGCGGACTGGGGGTCCGGCAAGTCGTTCCTGATCCGCAAGGTGCAGGAGCGGGTGCGCGTGCTGTCCAAGCAGGGCACCGCGACGCACTGCTCGCACGTGCGCAACGTCGAGTTCAACGCCTGGCACTTCGCGGACGCGAACCTGTGGGCGAGCCTCGCGACGCACATCCTCGACGCGCTCGCGAAGCCGGAGCCGGGTGGTGACGAGCAGACCGCGGCGGCGCAGCTGGCGCGGCTGGAGGAGCGGTTGGCCGCCGAGTCGGCGACCGGAAAGCGGCTGGAACGAGCGCACCAGAAGGCTGTGGCCGCGGATGCGCGGCGCAAGCTCGCGGTCTGGGCGTGGGGGCTCGCCACCGGGCGCGACGGGGCGAAGACGCTCGCGAACCTGAAGGACGCCGGCGGGCGTGTGCGACTCGCGGCGGGCGCGCTGATCCTGGTCGCGGCGGTGCTCGCGATCCTCGTGGCGGTCTTCGGCCTCGACAAGCTCGTGGCCGCGATTCCGGCCCTTGTCGCCGGCGCCGGGTTCTTCGCAGCCGCGGACAAGCGGCTCGCCTCCCTGCTCACACGGGCCGGGCCCGAGACGCCGATCGAGGAGGTCGCGAGCGGGAAGGCGAAGGCCGAAGCCGAGGCCGCCAAGGAGCGCGAGGCGAACCTGCGCCAGGAGTACGAGGACCTCGCGCACGGGCGGGCGCTGGCGCGGTACGCCGCACAGCGGGGCGCGGCCGGCGACTACCGGGCGCAGCTCGGGCTCATCTCGCGCATCCACGACGACTTCGAGCGGATGACGGAGCTGCTGCTCGCGCACGGTGACGAGGACGACGAGGACGACGCGGAGCTCCCGCGGATCGATCGCGTGGTGCTCTACATCGACGACCTGGACCGGTGCTCGCCGAAGCGGGTGGTCGAGGTGCTCGAAGCGGTGCACCTGATCCTCGCGCTGCGGCTGTTCGTGGTCGTGATCGCGGTCGACCCGCGCTGGCTGCTGCAGTCGCTCAAGCTGCACTACGCCGAGCTGCTGGCCACGGACGACGAGCCGGCGTGGGAGTCGACGCCGCTCGCCTACCTGGAGAAGATCATCCAGATCCCGTTCGCGCTGCGGCCGATGGGCGCCGACGGCACGGCTGCGCTGGTGAGCAGCCTGCTGCCGGTCTACGAGACCTCGCCCGGCGACGACGTGATCGAGGTGCCGGGGACCCCGTCGGCGGAGGCCGTGTCCCCCGGGACGACGGGTGATCGAGCCGCGACGCCGGCGCCGATGTCAGCGCCCGCCGTGCCCGCCACGGCGCCCGCGCCGGCGTTCAACCCGCGCGCGCTCGTGCTCACCGAGGGCGAACGGGACTTCGCCGCGTTCGTCGCCTGCGAGCTGCGCACGCCGCGGGCCGTGAAGAAGCTGACGAACATCTACCGGCTCGTGCGCGCCCGCCTGGACGAGGACTCCGACGACTTCGCCACGTTCCTCGAGGGCTCGGGCGCGGACATCCCGGACCACCAGGCCGTGCTGATCCTGCTGACCGTGATCATCGCCCATCCCGAGCGGGCGGCGGACCTGCTGCTCGCGCTCGACAACCCGCGGGTCGCGTGGTCACCGCGCCAGGTCGGCGGCGAGCTCGGCGACTTCCTCAACCGCGCGACGGCACAGGCCGCCAACGGCACCACGACGTCGACCGAGCCGTTCCGGCGCTGGGCACATGAGCTGGCCCGCTACTCGTTCGAGGCGGGCCAGGAGGTCTACGCGAGGCGCTAGGAGCTGCCGAGGGCGCTCGCGCGCCACCCGCCCTTCTCCTTGATGAAGGAGAAGGTGGAGGTGTTCTTGGCGTCTTCGCCCTGCTGGACCGTCGCGGTCGCGGCGGTGCCCTTGACGTCGACCTTGGTGACCTCGAGGTCGTAGTCGCTCGCGTCCTTGATGACGCGGTCCATCTCGGTCACGCAGTCGCCGCCGGCACTCTTGATCTCGGTCTTGAGCTGCGCGGCGAGGATGTCGTTGCAGATCTTCTCGGCCTCGCCGCGGGAGGCGGCCGCCGAGAGATCGTCGACGACCTTGGCGACCTGCGCCTCGTCGCCCTTGAACTCGCTGTTCGAGGTCTCCGGGGCGGTGCCGCAGGCGCTCAGCAGCAGGGCGAGGGCGGGGACGGCGATGAAGGCGCGGCGCATACGGGATCAGAGCCTAGCCGTCGATACGATCGAACGGTCCATGGCTGCCTTGGAAGCGCTCAACGAGGCGGTCGTCGACTGCCGCCGCTGCCCTCGGCTCGTCGAGTGGCGCGAGCAGGTCGCGCGCGAGAAGCGGGCCGCGTTCCGCGACCAGACGTACTGGGGCCGGCCGATGCCGGGCTTCGGCGATCCCGCCGCGCGGATCCTGATCCTCGGCCTCGCGCCCGCCGCGCACGGCGGGAACCGCACGGGCCGGATCTTCACCGGCGACCGCTCCGGGGACTTCCTGTTCGCCGGCCTGCACCGGGTGGGGCTCGCCAACCAGGCGGAATCGATCCACAAGGACGACGGCCTGCAGCTCCACGGCGCCTACATGGTCGCCGCGGTGCGCTGCGCACCGCCCGCGAACCTCCCCACGCCGGAGGAGCGCGCGACCTGCAGCGACTGGCTGGAGCGCGAGGTCGCGCTGCTCACCGACCTGCACGTCGTCGTCTGCCTCGGCGGGTTCGCGTGGGAGAGCGCGCTGCGCCTGCGGGCCACGCTCGCCGGGGCGCCGATGCCGCGTCCCAAGCCGAAGTTCGGTCACGGCGTGGTCGCCGACGGTGAGCCGTGGCCGCTCCTGGGCTGCTTCCACCCGAGCCAGCAGAACACGTTCACGGGCAAGCTGACGCCGCCGATGCTCGACGAGGTCTTCGAGCAGGCGAAAGCGCTGGCCTGGGCGCCGTGAGGCGCTACCTCGAGATCCTGCGCTCGCCCTACGTGGGCGTGCTAGTCGCCTCGTCGCTGTTCTCGCGGCTGCCGATCGGCATCAACGCGCTCGCGATCGTCCTCTACCTGCGCGAGCAGACCGGCTCGTTCGCGGTCGCGGGCGGCGTCTCCGGCGCGCTCGCGTTCGGCTCGGCGCTCGGCGCGCCCGTGCAGGGCCGACTGGTGGACCGGATGGGCGCGCGCCGCGTGCTCCTGCCCGTTGCGGTCATCCACGCGATGTCGCTCGGCGCGATCGTCGGCCTCGCCGAGCTGGACGCGCCGACGCTCGTCCTGCTCGCGTGCGGCTGGATCGCCGGCTTCGCGGTCCCGCCGACGTCGTCCGTGCTGCGCTCGATGTGGACCGACCTCGTCGAGCCACGCCTGCACCAAGCCGCGTACGCGCTGGACAGCACGATGATCGAGCTGATCTTCATCAGCGGCCCGCTGCTGACCGCGATCATCGCCGCGATCACGTCGCCGGCGGGGGCGCTGATCGTGAGCGCCATCGCGGTCGTGGTCGGCACCGCGATCTTCACCGCGCTGCCGCCCACCCGGCACGTGGACAACCCGGACGAGGATCACCCGGCGCGGGGGTTCCTCGGCGCGCTCGCCGCGCCCGGCGTGCGGATGCTGGTCATCACGTCGTTCCCGACCGGCGTCGGGATCGGCATGCTCGAGGTCGGCATCCCCGCGTTCAGCCGCGCGGAGGGCGCGCCGGAGGTGGCAGGCGTCCTGCTGGCGATGTGGTCGTTCGGCAGCCTGGTCGGCGGGCTCGCGTACGGGATGATCCAGCGCCGCTCGCTGCACCGCACGCACCTGGTCCTGTCGGCGGTGCTCCCGCTCACGCTGCTGCCGCTCGCCGCCTCGCCGAGCGTGTGGGTGACGGCGCTGCTGGTGCTCCCGGCGGGCTGCTGCATCGCGCCGCTGCTCGCCACGCGCAACGAGCTCGTCGGCGGCGTCGCGCCGCCCGGCATGCGGATCGAGGCCTACACGTGGCCGATCACGTCGTTCGTCGGCGGGATCGCGGCCGGCGCGGCGCTGTGCGGCGTGCTGGTCGAGGGCCCGGGCTGGCGGACGGCGTTCGTCGTCGCCGGCGCGATCGCGCTCACCGGCGCGCTCGCCGCGATCCTCGGCCGCCAGGCGCTGAAGCCGCCCGCGCGTCCGATTTGATCTATCCATCAGCCTGAACTCGTAGTGTGCTTCGGTCCATGGCTGATCCGCTCGCTCAGTTCACACCTCAGGTTCGCGAGTGGTTCGGTCGGGCGTTCGCGAGCCCCACGGAGGCCCAGGCGCAGGCGTGGCCGGCGATCGCCACGGGCGAGCACGTGCTCATCTCCGCGCCGACCGGCTCGGGCAAGACGCTGGCCGCGTTCCTGTACGGGCTGGACCGCTTCGTCGCGAACCCCACGCACGAGCAGACGCGGCTGGTCTACGTGTCACCGCTGAAGGCGCTGAGCTACGACGTCGAGAAGAACCTGCGCGCGCCGCTGCGGGGGATCGGGGCGGAGCTGAACGTCGCCATCCGCACCGGCGACACGCCGCAGAAGGAGCGGCGGGACATGGTCAAGCACCCGCCCGACGTGCTGATCACGACGCCCGAGTCGCTCTACCTGATGCTGACCTCCGGCGCCCGCGCGATCTTCGAGGGCACGGAGACCGTGATCCTGGACGAGATCCACGCCGTCGCGCAGACCAAGCGCGGCGCGCACCTGGCGATCACGCTGGAGCGCCTGGTCGAGCAGGCCGGGCGCGACGTCCAGCGCGTGGGCCTCTCCGCCACGCAGAACCCGCTCGAGGAGGTCGGCCGCTTCATGGTCGGCCCCAAGCGCAAGGCGACGATCGTGGACACCGGCGTGCGCAAGCCGCTGGACCTGAAGATCCACGTGCCGGTCGAGTCGATGGTCGAGCCGGAGTCGCTGGACCTGGACCTCGATCCGTTCGCGGGCCAGGAGGCGACGCGCAAGTCGATCTGGCCGGCGATCTACCCCGAGCTGCTCAAGCTGGTCAAAGAGCACACCTCGACGCTGATCTTCGTCAACAACCGGCGCGCGGCCGAACGGCTCGCGTTGCGGCTGAACGAGATCGCCGAGGAGCCGATCGCGCGGGCCCACCACGGCAGCCTCGCCCGTGAGGAGCGGCTCGTCGTCGAGGAGATGCTCAAGGCCGGCGAGCTGCCGTGCCTGGTGGCCACCAGCAGCCTCGAGCTCGGCATCGACATGGGCGCCGTGGACCTCGTGCTGCAGGTCGAGTCGCCCAAGTCCGTGACCGCCGGCCTGCAGCGGATCGGCCGCGCCGGCCACAACGTCGGGGACACCTCGAAGGGCCGGATCTTCCCGAAGTTCCGGGCCGACCTGCTCGAGTGCGCGGTCGTCGCCCAACGCATGCGCGAGGGCCTGATCGAGACGACGGTCGTCCCGCGCAACCCGCTGGACGTGCTCGCGCAGCAGATCGTCGCGATGGCGGCCACGGACGAGGACACGCCGCTCCCGGTCGACCAGCTCGCGGCGATGCTCGCCCGCACCTACACGTACTCCGAGCTGTCCCGCCAGCAGCTGGAGAACGTGCTGGACATGCTCGACGGCCGCTACCCGAGCGAGGAGTTCGGGGAGCTGCGCCCGCGCATCGTCTGGGACCGCGTGAACGGGAACATCCGCGCCCGCAAGGGCTCGCGCGCCCTCGCCATCACCAACGCGGGCACGATTCCCGACCGCGGCCTGTACTCCGTGAACCTCCCGGACGGCCGCCGCGTGGGCGAGCTGGACGAGGAGATGGTCTACGAGGCGCGACCCGGCCAGACGTTCCTCCTTGGCGCCTCGAGCTGGCGGATCGAGGAGATCACCCGCGACCGCGTGATCGTCACCCCCGCGCCGGGCGTGCCGGGCGCGGTGCCGTTCTGGAAGGGCGACGGGCTCGGCCGCCCGCGCGAGCTGGGCGAGGCGATCGGCGCCTTCGCGCGCTGGGCCGTGGACCAGGACCCCAAGGACCTGGCCGAGAGCCATCACCTGGACGAGAAGGCCGCGGTCAACCTCGTCCAGTTCCTGCGCGAGCAGCAGGCGGCGACGCGGGTCATCCCGTCGGACAAGACGATCGTCATCGAGCGCTTCCGGGACGAGATCGGCGACTGGCGCGTGTGCGTGCTCAGCCCGTTCGGCGGCCGCGTGCACGCGGCGTGGGGGCTTGCCCTTTCCGCTCGGATCCGCGAGGAGTACGGGCTGGAGTCGGACGCGATCTGGTCCGACGACGGCATCATCGTCCACCTCCCCGACGCGGACGAGCCGCCGGGCGAGGAGCTGATGCTGATCGACCCGGACGAGCTCGAGGACCTCGTGGTCGGCGAGCTCGGCGGCTCCGCGCTGTTCGGCGCGCGCTTCCGCGAGAACGCGGGCCGCGCGCTGCTGATCCCGCGCGCCTACCCGGGCCGCCGCACCCCGCTCTGGCAGCAGCGCCTGAAGTCCCAGTCGCTGCTGGAGGTCGCGCGCCGCTACGCGCAGTTCCCGATCGTGCTGGAGACGTACCGCGAGGTTCTGCGCGACGTCCTGGACCTCCCGGGCCTGCACGACCTGCTGACCAAGCTGCACCGGCGCGAGCTGTCGCTGGTGCCGGTGGAGACCGAGACCGCCTCGCCGTTCGCCTCCGGCCTGCTGTTCGACTACGTCGCCACGTACATGTACGAGGGCGACCAGCCCAACGCCGAGCGCCGCGCGGCCGCGTTGGCCCTGGACCGCGAGCTCCTGCGCGAGCTGCTCGGCCAGGAGGAGCTGCGCGAGCTGATCGACTCGGGCGCGCTGGACACGGTCGAGGCCGATCTCCAGCGGCTTTCCGAGCGCACGAAGGCCGACAGCGTGGACGCGCTGCACGACGTGCTGCGCCGCGTCGGCGACCTCACAGAAGACGAGGCCAAGGCGCGCGGCGGCACCACCGCCTGGCTCGAGCAGCTCAAGGGCGAGCGCCGCGCGGCCAAGCTGCGTGTCGGCGGCGAGCAGCGCTGGGTGGCGGCCGAGGACGCCGGCCTGTACCGCGACGCGCTCGGCGCCGTCCCGCCCTCCGGCCTGCCCGAGGCGTTCATCGCCGACGTCCCGGACGCGATGGAGCGGCTCGTGCGCCGCTACGCCCGCACGCACGGCCCGTTCGAGACCCAGGCCCTGCGCGCCCGCTACGAGCTGGACCTCACGCCCGTGCTGGAGAGTCTGGAGTCCTCGGGCGCCCTCGTCCGCGGCGAGCTGCGCCCCGGCGGCACCACGCGCGAGTGGTGCGACCCCGAGGTGCTGCGCCGCCTGCGCCGCGCCTCCCTGGCCGCGCTCCGGGCCGAGATCGAGCCCGCCGACCAGCGCGCGCTCGCCCGCTTCCAGGCCAACTGGCAGGGCGTGGACCGCCACCCGCCCGCGGGCGCCGGGGTCGACCGGCTGCGCGAAGCGCTCGTGCCGCTGCAGGGCCTCCCGCTCCCGCTCGAGGTGTGGGAGCGCGACGTCCTCCCGCGCCGCACCGGTGCCTACTCGCCCGCCTGGCTGGACCAGCTGTGCGCGAGCGGCGAGGTCGTCTGGGTCGGTGCGGGCGCGCTGGGCCGGCGTTCCGGCCGTGTCGCGCTCTACTTCCGCGACGACGCGCCGCTCATCGGCCCGCCGCCGAAGGCCGCCGACTCGCCCACGGAGCCGATCCACACCGCCATCCGCGAGCGCCTGCAGGCCGGCCCGTGCTTCTTCACCGACCTCATCAGCGACATCGCCGGCTTCTCGACCGAGGAGCTGCAGAACGGGCTCTGGGACCTCGTGTGGGCGGGTGAGGCGACCAACGACGCGTTCGCGCCGCTGCGCTCGCCCAAGCTCACCGCGGCCACGCCCCAGTGGTCCCAGCGGGCGCGGGCCGAGCGCAAGCGCACGTTCGGGTCGAGAAGGCGCGGCGGCGCGCAGCCCGCGGTGCAGGGCCGCTGGTCGCTCACGCCGGCGCTGTTCCGGGCGGGCGACGAGGACCCCTCGGCCCGCCGCCGCACGCAGGCGGAGCTGCTGCTCGAGCGCTACGGCATCGTCACCCGCGAGCAGGTGCTGGCCGAGGGCATCCCCGGCGGCTTCTCGAGCTTGTACGACTCACTCGCCGCGCTGGAGACGATCGGCGTGGCGCGCCGCGGCTACTTCGTCGAAGGCCTCGGCGGCGCGCAGTTCGCGCTCCCGGGCGCGGTCGAGCGCCTGCGCGCCCAGAAGGACGACGACGCCGCGCCGCCGATCGTCCTCGCCGCGACCGACCCCGCGCAGCCCTACGGCGCGGTGCTCAAGTGGCCGGAGTCGCCGCGCCGCCCGCAGCGGGCCGCGGGCGCCTACGTCGTGCTGGGCGGCGCCGAGCCCGTCCTGTTCGTGGAGAAGGGCGGCAAGGGCCTGCAGGTGCTCGTCCCCGCGGACGATCCGCGCGTCCAGCCCTCGCTGGAAGCGCTGGTCGACTCCGTCAAACGCGGCCGGATCAAGCGGCTCGCGATCGAGAAGGTCGACGGCGAGCCCGTCGTGGGCTCGCCGTACGAGGAGCTGCTGATCGAGCTCGGCTTCCGGGCCGGCCCGCGGAAGCTGACGCTTACGACTTGACGTCGATGTCGAGCGCGACGCCGTCGGCGATCACGGCGCTCGTCACGAGCGTGCCCGGCTTGAGGTCCGGGTCGGTGCACGAGCCGGCGCCGTAGTCGTCGTCGCCGCCCAGGTCGACGGGCGGGTCCTCTTCCTCGGTCGCCTCGACTTCTTCCTCGGCCCAGTGCGGGTCGCCGGTGGTCGCGTCCTCGGTGACCTCGACGTACTCCTCATCCGCCGGCGCCTCCTCCTCGGCCTCCTCGTCCAGACACTGCGAGGACTCCGAGACCAGCGCGGTGACGCGCCCGCCGACGAAGCGGTCGATCGTGACCGTCTCGCCGTCGTAGGCCCTGATGCGGCCGGCGTTCTCGGCGCCGTCACGGGTGCCGTCGCCGTCCGTGTCCGGCTTGCGCGGGTCCGTTCCGACGGTCACCTCGTCGCCGTCACGCAGCTTGTCGCGGTCGCTGTCCGCCTTGCGCGGGTTGGTCTTGAGCGCGAACTCGCGACGGTTCTTGACCCCGTCGCGATCCGTGTCCTTCGTCTTCCAGTGGCCGGACAGCTTGTTCGTCTTTGCCCAGCGTTCGATCGGCGTCGCCGCGTCCGCCGCCGGCGCGAGGGCCAGCGCGACGGCGACGACCGCCATCAGGATTCGCATATCCCTTTGGTACCCAGTCTCTGGACGCACTTAGCCGTTTTCTAAATGTGTCCAGAGGGCACGCGCCGGTCGGCCATCTACGCTCGCCGTCAGCGTGCTCCGCAGGGTGATGATCGACACGATGGTGTTCGACGCGCTCCACGACGACCCCGACGGCGGCGCGGCGGTGGTGGAGGCGATGCGCCACGGCGAGCTGCTGCTGCTCACCACCCACGTGCAGGAGGACCAGCTGGCCGCGATCCGCGACCCCGTCCGGCGCAAGGCGCTGCAGCGGGTGCCGCGGACGGTCGTGCCGTCGACCGTGCCGATCGCGGGCGTGACCCGCACGGGCCGGGCGAAGGTGAACCCGGACAGCGCCTACGCTCGTATGCGCGACGTGCGGCATTTCCAGGACTCCTTGATCGCGGACGCGACGGCGGCCCAGGCCGACCTGCTCGTGACCGACGACCGGCGGCTCGCGCGTGAGGCGTACGAGCTCGGCAACGACGTCTGGAGCAGCGCCGAGCTGTTGGAGTGGGCGAAGGTCCGCCGGTCCCGTCGTGCCTGAGGGCGACACGATCCACTACGCGGCGAACCGGATCCGCCCGGTGCTCGCGGGGAACGTGCCGGACGCGATCGAGACGCCGCACCCGCGTTTCGGGCGCGACCGCTGGCCGGAGCGACTGGCGGGACGGGCGGTGGAAGCCGTCGACGCGCACGGCAAGCACCTGTTCATCCGCTTCGAGGGCGGGCTCGTGATCCACAGCCACCTGCGCATGACCGGCAAGTGGCGCGTGCGCGACGCCGACTGGGAGACGCCGCGCAACACGTGGCTGATCCTTCGCCACGCGGACAAGCTCGTCGCCCAGATCAACGGGCCGGTGCTGGAGCTGATGACCTCCGGCCGCACGCGCTTCGACCGCCGGCTGGCGATGCTCGGCCCGGACATCCTCGCGCCCGAGCTCGACGAGAAGAGCTTCCTGCGCCGCCTGCGCGAGGACGACCCGACGCGGACGATCGGCGACGCGCTGCTCGACCAGCGGATCATCGCCGGGATCGGGAACCTGTGGAAGGCGGAGGGCTGCTTCGAGGCCCAGATCGACCCGTGGCGGCCGACCGGCGAGGTCTCCGACGCGGAGGCGCTCGCGATCGTGCGCGTAACCCGGCCGCGGATGCAGCAGTCGGCGCGCGACGGCATGCAGGAGCGCTTCAAGGTCGTCTACGGGCTGCGCGGCGAGAACTGCCCGCGCTGCGGCGAGCTGTCAAAGATCCGTGCACGCGGGCAGGGAGACGACAACCGGACGACATACTGGTGTCCTAGATGTCAGCGCTGAGACGGATCGGGCACAAGGGCGCCGACCTCATCGTCCCGGGCAACACGCCCGCCTCGTTCGACGCCGCGCTCGCGCACGGCGTGGACATGATCGAGTTCGACATCCTCGAGCACGAGGGCCGGCTGCTGCTCGCCCACGACTACGAGCACGTCGACGGCGCGCCGACGCTCGAGGAGGGCCTCGCCCACCTCGCGGGCAGCGCGTTCGACGGGATCGAGCTCGACGTGGACCTCAAGCTCCCCGGCTACGAGGAGCGCGCGGTCGCCGCGCTGCGCGAGTACGGCCTCGTCGAGCGCACGCTCGTGTCGACGATGTGGATGCGCTCGCTGGTCACGCTCCGCGCGCTGGAGCCGCGGCTGCGGCTCGGCTGGAGCGTCCCGCGCCTGCGCAACGACCCCACGCAGTCCTGGCTCACCAAGCTTCCCGCCTACGCGGGCGCCGCGTGGGTGCGGACGAAGCTGCCCAGCTCAGCCGCCGCGCACATCCGCGCGGGCCGCTGCGACGCGGTGATGTCCCACTGGCGGCTCGTCACGCCGCGGCTCGTGCGGGCGATCAAGGACGCGGGCGGCGAGCTGTACGTGTGGACCGTCGACGACGGGCCGCGGATCGGCAAGCTGGAGCGACTCGGGGTCACGGGGGTCATCACCAACGACCCCCGGTTGTTCGGGCCCCGGCCTCAGAGCACGCAGGTCGCGGCGGAGTAGCCCGCCGGGTCGGAGCCCGCCTTGGACGGGTGCCCGGCCTCCGTGACCACTTCCTGCTGGCGCGGGAGCGCTTCACCGCGGCGCCAGCGGAACTTGACCACGCCGCGCAGCGTGGACGGCGCGGACTGCTTGGCGAACGCGAAGCTCCAGCCGTACTCGACCGGCAGGCCGCGCGCGGTGCCGACGTTGCGCCAGCCCGAGTCGGCGTCCTCGACGTTCTCCCAGCCGCCGTCCGCGGTGCGGTACTGGACGCGGAAGCGCATCGACAGGCGCGCACCCTTCGGTGTGCCGGGCATCGACGCCCGGATGCCGACGGCGTCAGGCTGCTTGGCCGTGTCGCACACGTTGACCGTGGCCCAGGTGTCCGCCGGCTCCTTCGCCGAGGCCGCGCCGGGTGCCAGCACGAGGACGAGCAAGGCGGCAAGCAGCAGACGGGGCATCGTCGGCGAAGAATCTAGCGCGGGCTGTGATGGTTTCCAGACGCCGTCGTAGTGAGGGTGTGACGGCCACTACAGCGACCGTTCCCGCCACCGCCGAACGAGCCTTCGACTTCGATGCGCTCTACCGCGAGTCGCGGGACGACGTCTTCGCCTACGCCGCGACCCTCCTACGGGACAGCGCGGCGGCGGAAGACGTGACAGCGATGGCGTTCGAGCGCGCCTACCGCAAGCGCTCACGCTTCGACGCCCGCCGCGGCTCACCGCGCGCGTGGCTGTTCGGCATCGTCCGCAACGCGGCGCTGGACGAGCTCCGACGGCGCAAGCGCGCCGCGACGGCACCGATCCCCGGTCCGCTGCACGAGCCGGGCCCGGATGAAGCCGCCGAGGCGGCCGCCGAGCGGGACGCGGTCCGCGCCGGGCTCGCGAAGCTCGGCGCCCGCGACCGCGAGGTGATCGCGCTCAAGTACCACGCCGATCTCTCCAATGCCGAGATCGCCGAGGTGCTCGGCGTCACCGTGTCGAACGCCGGCACGCTCCTGAACCGCGCCATCAACAAGCTTCGGGAGGCCCTCGATGCCTGACCTCGAGACCCTGCTGCGGGAGACCAAGCCCGCCCCCGACCCGGCGTGGACGCTCAAGCTCGACTCGCGCGTCGCGCACCGCTTCCCGAACCCCCCTTCGCGGCCGCGGGCGGCGCTGATCCGCGTGGGCGAGCACATGGTGGCGATCGTGGCCTCGCTGGCCGTCGCGGGGGTGATCGGCATCGTCATGATCGCCGGGCTCTCCGGCACCGGCGGCGGCGACGATGAGCCGGCGAGCAGCGCCTCGTACACGGAGTCCACCACCAGCGAGGACTCCGGCAGCGGCGGGTCCTCGTCCGCACCCGCGGCCGAGGCGACCCCGGAACCGCTCTCCACCGTCTCCCCGACGACGAGCTCGCCGGACGAGAAGCGCGCCGTCCGGGCCAGCGCCTCGCTCACGCTCGCGACGACGCCGGATCGCGTCCAGGGCCTCACCAACCGCGCGATCACGATCGTCGACCAGCTCGACGGCTACGTGCAGAGCTCGGAGATCGACCAGCCCAGCTCGCGCCGGGCGATCGCGAACCTGTCGCTGCGGATCCCATCCGCGAAGCTCGACGACGGGCTCGGCCGCATCTCCAAGCTCGCCAACGTCCAGTCGCGCACCCAGCAGACCGAGGACCTGACCGACCAGCGCGAGGCGATGGAGGCGGCCGTGCGCGACGCGCGCTCCGACCGCGACGGCCTGCGCAACCGGCTCGAGAAGGCGACCACGGACAAGGAGCGCCAGCGGCTGCGTGCGCTGGTCAACCAGGCGACCCGCCGCGTCACCCGGCGCACGCGCGAGGTCAACGAGCTCGGCCGCGACGTCAGCTACGCCACGGTCGACCTGGAGATCCGCGGCACGAAGTCCTCGGGTGCGGCCGCACCGGCCGACGACGACGGCCGCTGGACCGCGGGCGACGCGGTCGGCGACGCGGTGCGCGTGCTCGAGGTCGTGGCGGGCGTGTTGGTCATCGTCCTCGCAATCGTTCTTCCGATCGTCGCGATCGGCGTCCTGGCGTGGATTGCGGTCCGAATCACCACGCGCCGACGGCGGGAGCGCGCACTCGAGGGGGCATAGATTCCGCTGGGAGTGGTAGACCCCCCGGGTACGTGACGGGCAGCACACTCCCAACCGCCGAGCTTCTCTCCCGCGTCCCGGTGTTCGCCTCACTGGGTCCCGACGACCTCGCCCTGGTGGCCGAGGTCTCTCACCCGCGTCGCTTCGGCGCGGGTGAGGTCGTCTTCCGCGAGGGCGACGAGTCCAACACCTGCTACGTCGTCCGCACCGGCCATGCGCGCGCCGTGCGCGAGCACGCCGACGGCCGGCAGATCGCGCTCGCGACGTTCGGTCCGGGCGACATCTTCGGCGAGCTGGCGATGTTCGACGACGAGCGCCGCAGCGCCACGGTCGAGACGATCGACGCGATGGAGGCGCTCGCCATCCTCGGCCCGGACATGCGCCGCGTGATGCTGCGCCGCCCGCAGCTCGCGGTCGCGCTCGCCAGCTCCCTCGCGCGCCGGCTGCGCGCGACCAACGAGCGCCTCGCCAGCCAGTCGTTCCAGACCGTGCAGTCGCGCGTGGCGGGCGTGATCCAGCAGCTCGTCGAGCAGGCGGTGACCGAGGGCGCCTCGCCCGAGGAGGTGCAGATCACGGCCACCCAGGCCGACCTCGCCATGCTCGCCGGCTCCTCACGCGAGTCGGCTTCCCGGTTCCTCGCGACGCTCGAACGGGCAGGGGTGATCTCTCAGGGTCGCGGCCGGCTGGTCGTCCACGACCCTGACGCGCTGCGCAACTATGTCTACTGAGCTCGAGACGTCTTACGGCGGAGTGGTCCTGCGGGGAGAAGAGCTCCTCGTCATCACCCCCGCGGGCAAGACCGTCACCGGGCTCCCCAAGGGCGGGATGGAAGCGGGCGAGACGCCGGAGGAGGTCGCAGCACGCGAGGTGCGTGAGGAGACGGGCGTGGTCGCGACCGTGCTCGAGCCGCTCGGCGATGTTCGCTACACCTACCGCCGCGGCGGCCGGCGAGTCCGCAAGACCGTCCACTTCTTCCTCTGCGAGTACGTCGACGGCTCCACGAGCGACCACGATCACGAGGTCGACGACGCGCGCTGGATCGCGCTTTCACACGCCCAGGAGACACTTTCCTACCCGGGCGAGCGAGCCTTGATCGAGCGCTTGTTGTCCAAGAAGGCCTCCGGACGCTAGTCTGCCGCCTCGTGCAGGTCCTCAACTTCTACTCCACGGTGTTCGCCGACCAGATGAAGCGCGGTCGCAAGACCGCCACCATCCGCCTCGGCGACAAGCGGCACAAGTACCGCAAGAACCAGGTCGTGCTCGTCACCGTCGGCTACCAGTACTCGCCGCGCGAGAAGCTGTTCCACGCCGTCATCGACAACGTGGAGGTCAAGCGGGTCAAGGACCTGTCTCCGCGGGACATCGAGCACGACAACCCCGAGTTCCGCCGTACCGAGGAGCTCGTGCACTTCCTCAAGCAGATCTACGATCGTGAAGTCGCGCTCGACGACACGGTCACGGTGGTGCGCTTCTCGCAGATCGTCGAGAACCCCCCGGATTTCCAGGATCGCCTGCGCGGCGTCGGCGGCGCTCAGAATTAGCGCCACCTAAAGGAATTGGCACTCTTGTGAAGCGAGTGCCAATTCCCTCTTGACGACCTCGACTTTCGTCGTATCATGGGCCGCCGCTGGCACTCTCGCTGTGGGAGTGCCAACAGGATTCCGCAGGCACCCATCTGAGTGGAGGTCACTCAATGAAGCTCAAGCCGCTCGGCGATCGTCTGATCGTCAAGGCCGTCGAGGAGGAAGCGACCACTGCTTCCGGCATCGTTCTTCCCGACACGGCGAAGGAGAAGCCCCAGAAGGGCAAGGTCCTCGCGGTCGGCGACGGCAAGCTCGACGACAACGGCACGCGTCAGCCGCTCGACGTCGTCGAGGGCGATGAGGTCCTGTACTCGAAGTACGGCGGCACCGAGATCACCGTCGAGGGCGAGGATCTCCTCGTTCTCCGTGAGTCGGATGTCCTCGCCAAGGTCACTGGCTGACCCCCTAAGGAGATTTAGACTCACATGGCTCACAAGGAACTGAAGTACGACGTCGAGGCCCGCAAGGCCCTCGAGCTCGGCGTGGACGCCGTTGCCAACGCCGTCAAGGTGACCCTCGGCCCGCGCGGCCGTTACGTCGTCCTGGACAAGAAGTTCGGTGCTCCCACGATCACGAACGACGGTGTGACCATCGCTCGTGAGATCGAGGTCGAGGACGTCTTCCAGAACCAGGGCGCCCAGCTCGTCCGCGAGGTCGCCACGGCGACCAACGATGTTGCCGGCGACGGCACCACGACCGCGACGGTCCTCGCGCAGGCCATCGTCCGCACCGGCCTCAAGAACGTGGCCGCCGGCGCGAACCCGCTGTCCCTGAAGAAGGGCATCGAGATCGCCGTCGACCAGGTCGTCGAGCACATCCGCTCGCAGGCCAAGGAGATCTCCGGCAAGGACCAGATCGCTCGCGTCGCGACGATCTCGGCCGGCGACGAGGAGATCGGCGACGTCATCGCCGACGCCATCGACAAGGTCGGCAAGGACGGCGTCGTCAACGTCGAAGAGGGTCAGACCTTCGGCATGGACCTCGAGTTCACCGAGGGCATGCAGTTCGACAAGGGCTACATCTCGCCCTACATGGCGACCGATCAGGAGCGCATGGAGGCGGTCCTCGAGGATCCGTACATCCTCATCGCGAACCAGAAGATCGGTTCCGTCCGCGACATCCTCCCCGTGCTGGAGCAGGTCATCCAGTCCGGCCGCCCGCTGCTGATCATCGCCGAGGACGTCGAGGGCGAGGCTCTGGCCACGCTCATCGTCAACAAGCTCCGCGGCACGTTCACGGGCGTCGCCGTCAAGGCCCCGGGCTTCGGCGATCGCCGCAAGCGCATGCTCGAGGACATCGCGATCCTCACGGGCGGCGAGGTCATCACGGAAGAGATGGGCCTCAAGCTCGAGAACACGCAGATCTCGCAGCTCGGCCGCGCGCGTCGCGTCGTTGTCGCCAAGGACAACACGACGATCGTGGACGGCGCCGGCGAGACCGACGCCATCAAGGGCCGCATCAACCAGATCAAGGGCGAGGTCGAGAACACCGACTCCGACTTCGATCGCGAGAAGCTCCAGGAGCGCCTCGCCAAGCTCTCCGGCGGTGTCGCCGTCGTCAAGGTCGGCGCGGCCACCGAGACGGAGATGAAGGAAAAGAAGCACCGTGTCGAGGACGCCCTCCAGGCGACCCGCGCGGCGCTCGAAGAGGGCATCGTCCCCGGCGGCGGCATCGCGCTGGTTGAGGCCGCTGCGGCCATCAACCTCGACGCCACCGGCATCGACGACGAGAAGACCGGCATGCGCATCGTCCTGCGCTCGCTCGAGGAGCCGCTCCGTCAGATCTCGGAGAACGCCGGCTTCGAGGGCTCGGTCGTCGTGAACGAGGTCCGTCGCAGCGAGGCCGGCATCGGCCTCAACGCCGCGACCGGCGAGTACGTCGACCTCGTGGCCGCGGGCGTCATCGACCCGGCCATGGTCACGCGCTCCGCGCTGCAGAACGCCGCGTCGATCGCCAAGAACATCCTCACCACCGAGGCCATCGTGGCCGAGGTCCCGGAGAAGGATGGCGGCGGCGGCGGTGGCATGCCCGACATGGGCGGCATGGGCGGCATGATGTAAGCCAGCCTCACGGCTGAAGTTGTTGGCTCGAGGGCCCGGCGTTTGCCGGGCCCTCGGCCGTTAACGGCAACAGCGACGGCAGACCACACCGTCGGGCGCCGCGTCAAGAAATTCATGCCCGCGCGGCCGCGCGTTGTGCTGCCGCAACAGGAATTTCTTGACCCGTCGCGGCCGGTGTGGTGTGGGCAGGTGAGGAGGGTTCCCCTCACTGTGGAACGCGCTGCGTTCCCCCGGTTTGACGGCTAGGGCCGGTTTCGGGAGGGGGTGCCCTTACGAAACGGTCCTGTCAGGACGCTCACGTTGGGCACCCCCCTCGATCAGGCCCGAAATCGGGGGGTGCCGCACAAAAGCGGCCTGGCAGGCGCGTTTTGTACGACACCCCCTGCGAACCCGGCCCTAGCCATGTCCGAGGGGAACGCGTACGCGTTCCACAGTCCGGGGAACCCGGCTCATCTGCACATGAGCGCGCCGGCCGCGTCGGGTCAAGCGGGCTCGCCGCGAAGCGCGAGTTTGCTTGACGCGGCGCCCGACGGTGTGCTCAGCCGTTGACGTTCGCCGTCAGCGCGAGGTCAAGTGCCAGCCACCGCAGATGGTGCACTGGTACGGGCGGGTCGCGGCCGGGCGGCCCGGCGCCGCGTTCATCAGCGCGATCGACCGCGCCTCGGCCTCGCTGGCGTAGCGCTCCTTGTTCTCACAGCTCGTGCGCTGCGCGCGGGCGGGCTGGAACAGGACCGGCGGTGGGCCCGGGGCACGGCGATTGCGGCGCGGCACGGCGATTCACCGGCCGAGCCAGTTCACACGCAGCGCGCCGGCGTCGTCGAGCTCGGCGTCCACGCGCCACACGTCGCTCAGGCGCTCGGGGGTCAGGACTTCGGCGGGCTTGCCGGTCGCGGCGGTCTTGCCTGCGGCCATGACCACCACGGTATCCGCGATCGCCGCGGCCAGCGCCAGGTCGTGCACGACGAGGATCACGGACAGGCCGTCGTCGGCGAGGCGGCGCAGGAGCCGCGCGACGATCGCGGTCGCGCCGAGATCGAGGTGCGAGGTGGGCTCGTCGGCGATCAGGACGGGCGCTTCCTGCGCCAACCCGACCGCGATCTGGACGCGCTGGAGCTCGCCACCCGACAGCGTCGTCAGGCGCCGGTCCGCGAACTCGTAGGTGTTGGTGCGCTCCATGGCCTGGTCGACCGCGTCGTGGTCGTGCCGGGTGGGGCGCTGGAAGGCCTTGATGTGGGGGGAGCGGCCGAGCTCGACCGCCTCGCGGACCGTCACGCCCGCGGGTACCGGCGCGCGCTGGGGAACGAACGCGCGCAGCCGGGCGATCTTGCGCCCCTTGAGCTCGCCGAGCGGGGTGCCGCCCCAGCGGACGTCGCCCTGCTCCATCGCCTGCAACCCGGAGACCGCGCGCGACAGCGTCGACTTGCCGGCGCCGTTGGGCCCGACGACCGCGAGCAGCTCGCCCGCGTGCACGCTCATCGAGGCGCCGTGCAGGATCGGCGTGTCGCCGATCTTCACGTGCACGTCGGTGGCGACCAGACGCGCCTCGCTCATACGGCTTCGCGCAGGAGCCAGAGGAACAGCGGCACGCCCAGCACGACCATCAGCGGGCCGACGGGCAGCTCGATCGGCGCCAGGACCACGCGCGCGAGCGTGTCGGCGGCGACGAGCAGCGCCGCGCCGGTGAGCGCCGAGGCGGGGATGACGAAGCGGTGCGACGCCGTCCCGCCCGCGAGCCGCACGAGGTGCGGGATCACGAGCCCGAGGAAGCCGAGCAGGCCCGCGATCGCGGCGGCGGACGACGCCAGCAGCGCGGCCGCGGCGGCCGCCGCGAGGCGCACGAGCCGCGGACGCCCGCCGAGCGACGCGGCGACATCGTCACCCAGCGCGAGCCGGTCGAGCGGCCGCGCGAGGAAGATCGCCATCACGAAGCCGACGCTGAAGTACGGCCAGACGACGCTCAGCGACGACCACCCGTCCGACGACAGGCCGCCCGCGATCCAGAAGATCGCCGACTGCACCCGGTCGCTGTAGGCAACCATGAGCGACGTGGTGGCGGCGCTGAAGAGCGCCGTGATGGCGATCCCGGCGAGGATGACCCGCCCGATCGCACCCGCGTGCGCGCCGGACCAGCCGATCAGGAACACGATCCCCGCGGCGGTGACGCCGAAGACGAGCGCGCCGACCGGCAGCAGCGCGATCGCGCTCGGCCACACCAGCAGGGTCAGCATCGCGCCGAACCCCGCGCCGCCCGTCACGCCGATCACGTCCGGCGACGCGAGCGGGTTCGCCAGCGCGCCCTGCAGCAGCGCGCCGGCCACACCCAGCGCGGCGCCCACGACGATCGCGGACACCGTCCGCGGGAGCCGCAGCTCGACGACGATCTGCCGCAGCGGCCCTTCCTCGGCCTGCCCGGTCAGCGACTGCCAGATGTCCGAGAACGGCACGTGGACCGCGCCGAGGATCATCGACGCCGTCGCGGCCGCGAGCAGCGCGACGGTGGCCGTCACGACCACGGAAGATCGGCGGAGCGTCAAATCAGTAGTTCTTCAGGAACTTGGCGCGGACGCTGCGGATCGTCGCCGCCACGCCCGGATAGGGCTGCAGCAGCTGGTTGCCCGTGGCAACGTACACGCGCTTGTTCTTGACGGCCTTGGTGTTGCGCCAGTTCGGGTTCGACGCGTAGTACTTCGCGAGCTTGCTGATCGCGCCCGGGTTGCCGTGCGGCACGGCGATGATGATGTCCGGGTTGCGCTGCACGACGATCTCGTCCGAGATGCGGACGATCCCGCTCGGCGCGGTGAGGCCGTTGGTGAGCAGCTGCCCGCCGGCCTTGGCGACCACGTCGCCGCCCCAGGAGTTCGCGAGCATCGCGTAGGGCGTGCGGCCGACGCCGAGGATGAGCAGCACGCGCAGGCGGCGCTTGATGCCCTGCTGGGCGGCGCGCACGTCGTTCTCGATCTTGGTCGCGAGCGAGTTGGCGGCCCGCGTGCGGCCGAGGAGCTTGCCGATCGCGCGCGTCTCACGGCCGACGGCCGCAACGCTCGTGGGATCGGACTCGTAGACCTTCATCCCGAGCCGGCGCATCGGCGCGGAGCCACGCTGCCAGGTCTTGCTGGACAGCACGATGCTCGGGTTGTAGGTGGCGAGCTGCTCCATGTTCGGACCCAGCGGATGCGTGAGCGTCAGCACCGGCACGCCCTTGAGCGAGGCGAGGTACTGGTCGGTGCCACCGAGGGTCTGGCCGACCACCACCGGGCGCACGCCGAGGCGGGTGATCGTGGAAGCAGAGAAGGGAGTCAGCGCGGCGACGCGGGGAGCGGCCTGCGCGGGAGCGGCAAAGAGCAGGAGAGCCAGAAAGACGGCGACGACAAGGCGGTTCATGGGGCCCATTAGGCTACCCTAAGCCGGTGTGTTAGGGTCGTTTTCCGTCCACCCAGGTCGGAATTGGACTGATGTCTTACTGTCGCTCTGTCTTCGCTCTCGTCGTTGCGTTCTGCGCCGTGGTTCCCGCCACCGCTGCGGCCACCCCGGCACCCGCTTCCATCGAGCTGTCGGCCTCCGGCCAGCGCGCGCTGAAGCAGTCGTCGCTGAGCGTCGCCTCGGTCCCACGCGGCCCGAAGAAGACGACGCTGTGGCTCGGTCCGGGCAAGACGACGATCGGCTCCTCAGCCACCGTCGAGCTCATCGGCTCGCTCCGGTTCACCGCCGGCAAGCGCAAGGTTGACGCGACCGCGCTCGAGCTCGCGCTCGGCCGGACGTCGTCGTCGATCTCCGGCAAGGTCGGCAAGCAGCGCGTCAAGCTGTTCGCGGTCACGCCGACCCGGCCCGCTGAGCTCGACGCCGCGGCCGGCCGCCTGGCGCTCACCCGCGCGAAGATCGCGCTCACGCCGGCCGCCGCGAAGGCGCTGCGCAGCACGCTCAAGCTCAAGCGCACGCCGTCGACCGCCGCGCTCGGGACCTTCAGCGTCGCGATCGCGCCGGAGCTCGGCACGGTCCCGGCCCCGACGCCGATCGCGGTGCCTGCGCCGGGTCCGTCACCGACCGTCCAGGCCTCGCCCACGCCGGAGTCCACCCCCATCGCCACGCCGACGGTGACCGCAACGCCCACCGCCACGGCCACGGCCACCCCGAGCGCGACCGCGACGCCCGGCCCCGCCCTCGACTGCGCGCAGCGCTTCGACAAGACGCCCGCCGGCGTCGTCGACTGGTTCGGCTGCGCGCTGCCCGGCTCCACCGATCTCAAGAGCTGGACGAACTACCTGCAGATGCCGTTCCCGCAGTTCCCGTGCCCCGGCTCGGCGGGGAGCATCGTGCCCGGCTTCGGTGCGTCCCAGGTCGTCGCGGGCGACAAGTACGACCACCGCTTCCCGGTGCTCAGCAGCGAGGTGGGAACCGACGGCTCCGCCACGGTCGTGCTCGGGGGCAACGTGACCTACACGCTCCCCGTCCACGGCATCAACGAGCAGATCGGCTCGCTGCGGGTCGTCATCAACCCCGGCGGCCTGACCGGGACGGTCTACGCCGATGGCTACGCGAAGCCGTTCGACACGAGCCCGGCGACCTGCACCGCGGCGCCGACCCCGTACACGGGCCAGCCCGTCCTCTCGCTGAACCTGACGGGGATCACGCCCGTCACCACCAGCGGTGTCACGCGCTGGATCAGCGTGCCCGCGACGGTCATCGACACCGGCGACCGCATCGGCGGCGGCTCCTACGACGGCTCGGCGTGGGGCACCTTCACGATCGCGCTGCCGACGCGATGAAGCGCCTCCTCGGCACGGCGCTGGCCTTCGCGGTGCTGGCTCCGTCCGCGCAGGCCGCCACCACCGGCTCGCTCACGCTCACGGTCACCGCGAAGGCCGACCGCGCTCTCGACGCGCGCGGCGTGACCCTGGGAACGACGGGCAAGGTCTCGCGCAGCGGCCGCACGCTCTCGCTCCCGCTCAGCGCCGGGGACGCCAAGTCGCTGCGCACGGCGGGCGGGTTCCGACTGCGCGCGAAGCGCCGCTCGATCACGCTCACGGCCCCGCGTCTGGAGCTGGGCACCAACCCGCGCGTCACGGCCGTGCTCGGCGGCAAGCGCAGCACGCTCTTCACGCTCGCCGTCGCGCCCAACCAGACCGCCGCCGGCGTCTCGCTGGAGCGCACGGGCGCGACGCTGGGCGCCGCGGCCGCCCGGACGATCGCCCGCAAGCTCAAGGTGCGGGCGCTCCCGCGCTCGAGCTTCGCCACCGTCGCGGCCGCCGCCAGCTTTGGCGCCCCGGCGCCGACGGCGCCGCAGCCCGCGCCGACCGGCCCCTGCGTCACGACCACCGCCGGTGGCACGCCGCCGACGCCGGGCACGACCGAGCCACCCGTGAAGGCCCGGCCCGCCGGCGCCCGCACGGTCACCGGCGCGACGCTCACGTGGCGCGTGCGCGAGTCGTTCATCCGCTACATCGCGGCCGGCGAGGGCACCACGCCTTCACGCGGCGCCGCCGGGACGGCGCCCGAGTCGCTCGAGGGCGCCCCGCCGCTCGTCTACGCCTTCACCTTCCCGTTCGCCGAAGGCTGGTGCGACCCGGCGACGGGTGCCGCGCGCATCGCGTTCACCGGCACCGTCGCCTTCCGCTATCAGCAGCACACGATCGACCTCGTGGTCAACGACCCCGAGGTCGAGCTCGACGGACCGGCCTCCCGCGTGATCTTCCGGATGACCGGTTCGGACGGCACAGCCGGAGGCAACAAGCGGGCCGTCGTCGAGACGCTCGACGTCTCCAAGGCCACCGTCACCGGCGGGGGCAACGCCTTCGCCTACGAGCGCATCCCGGGCGCGATCCCGCCCGGGGCTGCCAGTTCGCTCTTTGCCGGCTACTACCTCCCGGGCGAGCCGTTCGGGTCGGTCTCCATCTCCTTCAACACCGAATGATCCCGCGAAAGGACTCACGGACTCACATGCGCAAGCTCTTCCTGGCGCTCGGCGCGACGGCGCTGCTCGTCGCCCCGGCCACGGCCTCGGCCGCCGACTACAAGGTCACGGGCGGCAAGGTCGACTGGACCATGGCCAACGCCTACGCCTCCGGCGCCACGACGAACACGTGGTTCGGCTACATCACCAACGCCACGGGCGGCTTCCCGTCCAACGGCTCCGTGACCGCGAACGCTCCCGCGACGATCACCGGCCCCGCCGGCGCGATCACGACGATCGACCCGGCCTCGCCGAAGGGTCTCGACCAGATCTACACGCTCGGCTTCCCGGTCGACGCCGGCGGCACGTACAGCGACCTCGGTGTCGGCACGGTCAACCTGACCGGCAAGCTGGACCTCGTCTCCCACGCATGGAACGGCACGTTCGTGAATCCGCGGATCACGCTCAACGGCCTGACCGGCACCATCACCTCCACCGGGACCACCATCGCGGCGACCCCGGTGGCCGTGGATCACTCGAAGGTCCAGTTCAACCTGGACCTGTCCAACGCGACGGTCACGCAGCGCGCCGACGGCTCCAAGCGCATCAGCAACATCGTCCCGATCGGCACCGCGGACAGTATCCTGGCCGGCTACGCGGGCCAGGCTCGCTACGGCGCGATCACGCTGACGCTCGCGGTCGAGTACCCGGAGCCGGGCACGGGTCCGCAGGGCCCGAAGGGCGACACGGGCGAGACGGGTAACGCCGGCGCGGCCGGCACGACCGTGCTGGGGTCCCCCGGCGCCGTCGGTCCGCAGGGTCCGGCCGGCCCGCAGGGTCCCGCCGGCAAGGACGGCAAGAACGGCACGAGCGCGAAGATCAGCACCTTCACGCTGAAGTCGGCGCCGTTCACCGGCACCGCGACGCGCAAGGTCCGCGTGCTCCAGCGCAAGACCGGCAAGGTCCTCGCCACCGGCACGCTCAAGGGCCGCAAGCTCCGCGTCAGCCACCTGACGACGACGAGCCTCAAGGGCAGCTACGTCGTGAAGCTCACGAGCGGCACGCGCCGCGCCCTCATCACGCTCCGTTAGGGTCACCTAACAATCTTGGCGACAGGTGTCTTGATCTTGGAGACACCTGTCGCTAACGTGCCGGGACATGGCCGCTCCCGCGTTCCCGACTGACCACATCGCGCCCGCTGACGCCTACATGGGCGCCGCGCCGCTGACTCCCGTCACTCCCTCTCAGACGCGCACCGCGGCTGAGGAGGCCCGGACGCTCGTCGCCCAGGGCAAGATGGCCGCCCTCGCGACCACGAGCGAAGACGGCACGCCGTGGGCCTCGGCCGTCCTGTACGCGGCGCTCGCGGACGGCACGCCGATCCTCTGCCTCTCCACGCTGGCCGAGCACGGCCGCAACCTCACGCGTGAGCCGCGCGCGTCGCTGATGATCGGCGAGGCCGATCCCGTCGGCGACCCGCTCGACAACGGCCGCGTCACGCTCGCGGGTCGCGTCGAGGTGCTCGCCGGCGCGGCCGAGGAGGAGGCGAAGGAGGCCTACAAGGCCGCTTCGCCCGCGTCCGGCCTGTACGGCGGCTTCGGGGACTTCACGTACTACGCGCTGCGCGTGGACCGGGTGCGCTGGGTCGGCGGCTACGGCCGCATGGACTCCGCCGACGCCGCCGACTACCACGCCGCCGAGGCCGACCCCACGGCCGCCGGCGCCGCCTACGCGATCAAGCACCTCAACGAGGACCACGCCCAGAACCTGCTGGACATGGTCCGCGTGCTCGGCGGCCACCCGGACGCGACCGAGGCGACCTGCTCAGCGATCGACCGCTACGGCATGAACCTCAACGTGCAGACGCCGCGCGGCTTCACCACCACGCGGATCGCGTTCGCGGAGACGGCGAACAAGCCGGGTGACCTGCGCGGCGCGACGGTGGAGCTCGCCCGCCGCGCCCGTGGCGAAGCGGTCTAACCCCCGCGCTTGAAGGTCACGTTCTTCTTCAGGACCTGCTTCGGCTTCTTGGTGCCCTTGACCGTCTGAGTCACGGTCAGGGTCG
The DNA here is from genome assembly GCF_027587195.1 of Solirubrobacter phytolaccae. GTDB lineage: Bacteria > Actinomycetota > Thermoleophilia > Solirubrobacterales > Solirubrobacteraceae > Solirubrobacter > Solirubrobacter phytolaccae. The sequence goes on from NZ_JAPDDP010000003.1 coordinate 68,713, forward strand.
CCTTGAAGGACTTGAGCTTCTTGCGGAGCTTCTTTCCCTTGCTGTTGAGCTTGATCGTGACCTTCTTGCTCTGACCGCCGTTGAGCGTCACGGTCGCCTTGCCGATCGTCGTGAGCTTCGCCGCCGAGCTGTGCGCGCCCGGGAAGCCCTTGACGTACTCGCGCGTCTGGACCAGGTAGACCAGGCTGCACTTGTCCTGCGGCGGGCCGACGCAGATCTGGTTCGCGGTGATGCTGTCGCCCTTGACCGAGGGCTTGGACACGCTCGCCGTCGCCACGGTGCCGCCGGTGAGGACGGTCGTCGTGGTCGGGGTGGGCGCGGTGCCCGGGGGCGTCACGACCGTTCCCTCGCCGCCGGTCTCGGGCCCGCCGCCGCCACCGCCACCGCCGGTCGGCGGTGCGATGCCCTCGAGGCCGACGAGCCGGCCGATCGCCGTCCCGCCCGCGCCGGCGCCGCCGACGAACCAGACCGTGCCGCGCGCCGTGTCCGGCACGGCGTTGAGCGGAGCGTTGGCGCTGCCGAGCCGGTAGAGCGTGGCCTGCAGGCTCACCGCGTCCACCCGGACGATCGCGTTCGCGCTCGCCGCACCGCCGACCGCGAGCCAGAGCCCGCCGTCCGCGCCGACCGCGATCGACCGCGGGATGCCGCCGACCAAGCCCATCGCGTCGAGCGGGTACTCGACCTGGGAGGCGCCCGGCACCATGCGCGTCACCGCGCGCTTGAGCTCGTTCGTGTACCAGACGGCTCCGTCCGGGGCGACCGCGACGTCGGTGAGCCCCGTGCCGGTGTGGCTGCCCGAGCACGGCGACCCGGCGCCGCACGGCGCGTCGTACTCCACGTAGCTGCCGCCCGTCACCTTGGCGACCCGATAGCCGGCGTTGCCCGGGTTCGCCTGCGTGAACCACGGCGTCCCGTCGGGCGCGACCGTCACGCCGCGCGGCAGCGCGTCGAACCGGATCGAGTAGTAGGTGCCGGTGTAGGTCTGCAGGCTCGGCAGCTCGCCGAGCGTGAGATCGGGCGCGACGAACGCCATCCGGCTGCCGAGCCGCTGGAACGGGTCCGCAGTCCCCGGCCCGGCGGAGTACTCCGCCATCCAGGCGCCGCCGCCGGGCGCCGCGGCGATGCCCCAGGGCGCGACCGGCACGGTTCCGAGCGTGACCGTGTCGCCGACCAGCTTGCCGACCGTGCGGTCGCTGCGGGTGAAGTACAGCCGCGCGTCCTTGGCCGACCAGGTCATGTCGCGCAGCTGCGAGGAGCAGCAGCCTTCGGCGTCCGGCGTCTTGAGGCCGGTGATCCCGGTCGAGGTCCCCGGCGTGACCTGCGCGGTGTTCACGCGGCCGATCGGCGGCTCCTCGGTGTTGTCGCTGCCGCCGAAGAAGACGTTCCCGTCCGGCGTGACCTCCAGGGCACCCGTAGTGCTCGCGATCCCCGCCGGAAGCGCGAAGTATTGGGTGGTGACGTCGGCGTGGGCAGCCGGTGTCGCGACCGCCAGACCCAGCGCCGCGACGACGAACATGGCTCTCATGGCACCGACTCTCTCGCGGCCGCCACCCGCTGTGCGCCCCCCGACCGCCTAGCATTTCGCGTTCATGCCCCAGATTGACGCGCCCACAGTCGTCGAGCACCGCGCGCAGCAGCGCGAGGCGCTGCTGGACGGCGCCGAGCAGATCCTCCTCGAGGAGGGTCACAGCGCGCTCAACTTCGGGCATCTCGGCGAGCGCACCGGGCTCGCCCGCAACTCGATCTACCGCTACTTCAAGAACCGCGACGAGCTGATCGCGGCGCTGTGCGAGCGCGACATGCCTCGCTGGCTGGAGGAGCTGCGCACCGCCATGGACGCCGCCCCGGACCCGGACGCGCGCATCGCCGCCTACGTCTCGATCCAGCTCCGGCTCGTCGTCGCGGGCGCCCACCGGCTCGCCCAGCTGCTGGGCGACGCGCCGCTCGGCCCGGCCGTCCGCGCGCGCATCAACGCGCTCGCCTACCGTCCCGCCGCGCTGCTCGAGCCCGAGCTGCACGGTGACCCCGACGCCCGGCTCGCCGCCCAGCTCGTCCAGGGCGTTGTCAACGCGGGCGTCCGCCTGCTGCACTCGGCGTCGATCGACGACGTCGAGCCGCTCACCGTCGCCCTCGCGCAGACGCTGGTCGCCTCCCGCCGCGCATGAAGCCCGCGCTCGAGATCCGCTACCGCCGGGCATGACCGGTGAGGCGCTGGTCGAGCAGACGACCTTCGAAGGCGAGGAGGCGACGCGGTATCCGCTCGCACGCGCCAAGCAGGGCGTGCTGGTGGCCGGCATGCTGGTTTTGACGGCCGCCGGGAACGTCATCGCGCTCTTGGGCGAGCCGCTGATCGGCGGGTCCATCGCCGTCGCCGGCGGCGCCATGGCCGTCGTCAACGGGGTCGCGCTGCTGCGCCCGCGCGGAATCGTGCTCACCCCGACCCGGCTCGTCGCGGTGCTCAACCGCCGGCACGAGCTGTCCTGGGATGAGGTCGAGGGGGTCGAGCTCGACTCGAGGCGCTCGCGCGTGATCGTGATTCGCACCGCGAGCCAGGCGATCAGGCTGCCTGCCGACGTGTTCACCTCGCGCCCCGAAGAGATCGTCGCCGCGATCGAGGATCGTGCTGGGCTTCGCTGACCTGCCCGCGCGGATCGACGCGCTCGCGGCGGAGCAGGATCAGCTCGGCGTCGTGCTGCTGGACGCGTTCGGGTGGGCGTTCGTGCAGCGCCACGCCGACCATCCGTTCCTGAAGGGCCTGGAGATCGAGCCGATGCGCTCGCAGTTCCCGTCGACGACGACCGCGCACCTGACGACGCTCTACAGCGGGTTGCCGGTGACCGAGCACGGGTTGTACGAGTGGCGGTGCTTCGAGCCGGTCGTCGGCGACGTGATCCGGCCGCTGCGGTTCGCGTACGCCGATCGCGACGAGCCGCTGACGATCGCGCCGGCCGAGCTGTTCCCGTGGCCGAGCCGCTGCGCGGGCGCCACCGTCCTCCAGCCCGCACAGATCGCGGACACGCCGTACGGCTCGGCGGCGTTCGCGGGCGCGACGATCATCCCCTTCGAGACGATCGAGGAGGGCGCGGCGCGGCTGGGCGCGCTGCCCGGGCTCACCTTCCTCTACTGGGACGCGATCGACGCCACCGGCCACCGCGAGGGACCGTCGAGCCAGGCGTTCGTCGACGCCTCGCTGCGGGCGCTCGACGCGCTGGCGACCGTGAAGACCCCGCTGCTCGTGACCGCCGACCACGGCCAGCTCGACGTGCACACCACGGACCACCTGGACCTGTTCTGGCCGGAGGTCACGCGCCACCTGACGCGCCCGCCCGCCGGCTCCGCGCGCGACCTGTTCCTGCACGTCGACGACCCGGACACCGTCGTGCGTGAGCTGCAGGCCCGGCTCGAGCACCGCGCCGAGGTCCGCCTCGCGCACGAGCTGTTCGAGCAGCTCGGCCCGCGCCTGCGCGACCGCCTCGCCGACGTCTGCGTGCTGCCGGCGCCCGGCCGCATGGTCGGCCTGACGAGCGCGCCGAGCCCGGAACGCCGCTTCAAGGGCCACCACGGCGGCCTCACGCCCGAGGAGTCCGAGACCTGGATCGGCATCCAGGCATGAAAGTGACGGGGCGGAGGAGGTGTTCCTCGTGCTCGCCGGCACGCTCACGCTCGGCATCGAGGGCGAAGAGCGGGCGCTGGAGCAGGGCGAGATCGTGCGCGTCGCGCCTGACGTACGGCGCCAGCTCGTCAACCGCGGCCCCGCCGACTGCCTGCTGCTCGCGCTCGGCGGCGCGGGCGAGCACATCGGCCGCGACGGCGAGGCCTACGAGGCGTGGGACGCCGAGACCGGCGCCCCACCCCAGCAGGTGCCGCTACCCGGCGATCTCTGAGCGGACGTCGACGAACGCGTCGATCGCGCGGTCGATGTCCTCGAGCGAGTGCGCGGCCGACATCTGCGTGCGGATGCGGGCCTGCTCGCGCGGGACGACCGGGAACGAGAACGCGATCACGTAGACGCCGCGCTCGAGCATCGCCTCGGCCGTGCGACCGGCCAGCACCGCGTCACCGAACATGACCGGCGCGATCGGGTGATCGCCTGGCAGCACGTCGAATCCGAGCTCGGTCATGCGCGAGCGGAAGCGCTGGGTGTTGGCGCGCAGCTTCTCGCGCAGCTCGCCGCCGCTCTCCAGCAGCTCGAGCGCCTTCAGCGAGGCGGCCACGATCGGCGGCGCGAGCGTGTTGGAGAACAGGTACGGGCGCGAGCGCTGGCGCAGGAGCGCGACGATCTCGGCCTTGCCGCTCGTGTAGCCGCCCGACGCGCCGCCGAGGGCCTTGCCGAGCGTGCCGGTGATGATGTCCACGCGGTCCATCACGCCCTTGAGCTCCGGCGTGCCGCGGCCGCCCTCGCCGACGAAGCCGACGGCGTGCGAGTCGTCGACCATGACCATCGCGTCGTACTTCTCCGCGAGGTCGCAGATCTCGTCGAGCTTGGCCACGTAGCCGTCCATGGAGAAGACGCCGTCGGTCGCGATGAGCCGGCGCCGGGCACCGGACGCGGCCTTCAGGTGCGCCTCGAGCTCGTCCATGTCCGAGTTCGCGTAGCGGTAGCGCTGGGCCTTGCAGAGGCGGATGCCGTCGATGATCGACGCGTGGTTCAGCGCGTCGGAGATGACCGCGTCCTCAGGCCCGAGGAGCGTCTCGAAGAGCCCGCCGTTGGCGTCGAAGCAGGAGCCGTAGAGGATCGTGTCCTCCATGCCGAGGAACGACGAGATGCGCGCCTCGAGCTCCTTGTGGATCTCCTGCGTGCCGCAGATGAAGCGCACGGACGCCATGCCGAAGCCCCAGCGGTCCAGGGCCTCCTGCGCGGCCTCGATCAGCGCGGGATGATCCGCGAGCCCGAGGTAGTTGTTCGCGCAGAGGTTCAGGACCTCACCGCCAGCGACCGTCACGTTGGCCTGCTGGGGCGAGCCGATCACACGCTCGGCCTTGAACAGGCCCGCGGCGCGGATCTCGTCGAGCTCACCGGCGAGCTGCTCACGAACCGAGTACATGCCCTAGTCCCTCCAGTGCAGGATGACCTTGCCCGCCTCGCCGCTCGCCGCCGTGGCGAAGGCTTCCTCGTGGTCGGCGGCGGAGAAGTGGTGCGTGATCACGGGCGAGATGTCCAGCCCGCTCTGGACCATGACGGTCATCGCGTACCACGTCTCGTACATCTCGCGGCCGTAGATGCCCTTGATCGTGAGCATGTTGAACACGACCTGGTTCCAGTCGATCGCGAACTCCTCGGGCGGGATGCCCAGGAGCGCGATCTTCCCGCCGTGCGACATGTTGGCGATCATGTCGCGCAGCGCGCTGGCGTTGCCCGACATCTCCAGGCCGACGTCGAAGCCCTCGTCCATGCCCAGCTCGTGCTGGACGTCGGCGAGCTTCTCGGTGCGCACGTCGACGGCGCGCGTGACGCCCATCTTGCGCGCGAGCTCGAGCCGGCTCGGGTTGACGTCGGTGATGACGACGTGGCGCGCGCCGGCGTGGCGGACGACCGCCGCGGCCATCGCGCCGATCGGGCCCGCGCCGGTGATCAGCACGTCCTCGCCGAGCACCGGGAACGCCAGCGCCGTGTGGACGGCGTTGCCGAACGGGTCGAAGATCGACGCCACGTCGCGGTCGATGTTCGCGCCGTGATGCCAGACGTTGGTCATCGGCAGCGCGATGTACTCGGCGAACGCGCCGGTCCGCGAGACGCCGATGCCCTCGGTGTGCGCGCACAGATGGCGCCGGCCCGCCATGCAGTTGCGGCAGCGGCCGCAGACGAGGTGGCCCTCGCCGCTGACGTGGTCGCCGGGCTTGAAGCCGGTGACGTTGTCGCCGACGGCGACGACGTCCCCCGCGAACTCGTGCCCGATCACGAGCCCGACCGGGACGGTCTTCTGGGCCCAGGCGTCCCAGTTGGAGATGTGCAGGTCAGTGCCGCAGATCCCCGTGCGGTCGACGCGGATGAGCACGTCGTTGATCCCGATCTCAGGCTCGGGTACGTCCTGGAGCCACAGACCGGGCTCAGCGTGTGCCTTGACAAGTGCGCGCATAAAGCGGCGACGACACTAGTAGGTAGGGTGCCCGGATGGTGGACACCGCGTTCGCTTCCGCCGTGGAGATCTCTGCGCTCGTCCGGAGCGGGGAGGCCAGCGCGCGGGAGGTCACCGAGGCGGCGCTGCGCCGGATCGAGGCGCTGAACCCGGCGATCAACGCGTTCACGGCCGTCGAGGCCGAGCGGGCGCTCGCCGCGGCGGACCGGGTCGAGCCCGGCGACGGGCAGCCGTTCGCGGGCGTGCCGATCGCCATCAAGGGCAACGTGCCGGTCGAGGGCTATCCGCTCAGCAGCGGCTCGAAGTTCCTCGACGGCTTCCGGCCCGATCACTCGGCCTTCCTGGTCCAGCGCCTCCAGGAAGCGGGCTTCGTGGTCGTGGGCATCACGAACCTGCCGGAGTTCGCGATCCTGCCGACCACCGAGCCGCGCTTCGACGGTCCCACGCGCAACCCGTGGAACCTGGAGCGCACGCCGGGCGGCTCCAGCGGCGGGTCGGCGGCGGCGGTCGCGGCGGGGCTGGTGCCGATCGCGCACGGCAACGACGGTGGGGGCTCGATCCGGATCCCCGCGGCCTGCTGCGGGCTGGTGGGGCTGAAGCCGAGCCGCGGCCGCGTGTCGGTCGGCCCGGACATGGGCGAGTCCTTCCTGGCCTGCAACGGCGTGCTCACGCGCACGGTCGCGGACACCGCGCACGCGCTGGACGTGATCGGCGGCTACGAGGTCGGCGACGCCAACTGGGCGCCGAAGCCGCCCGAGCCGTACGCGACGGCGATGCGGCGGGACCCGGGGAAGCTGCGGATCGCCGTCACGGCCGCGAACCCGCTCGGCGTGGAGCCGCCCGCGGACGCGCTCGCCGGCGTGCGCACGGCGGCGGAGATCCTCCAGGGCGTCGGCCACGAGGTCGAGGAGGTCACGCCGCCCTTCCCGCCCGCCGAGGTACTGGACGCGTTCATCAACGTCTTCGGCCCGGCGATCGCGCTCGGGATCGAGTCGGCGGTGCGGATCAACGGCCGCGAGCCGGGAGAGGACGAGATCGAGCCGCTCTCCCGCGCGATCCTCGACCGCGCCCGCACGACCCCCGCCGTCGCCTACCTGAGCACGCTCGCCCAGCTGCAGGGGCTCGCGCGGCGGCTCGTGGCCTTCTTCGCCGACTACGACGTCCTGCTCACGCCCGCGCTGGGCGAGCGGCCGCTGAAGATCGGCGAGTGCCACGGCTGCGGCGAGGAGCCGATGCGCGACCTCTCGCGCTCCGGCGTCTTCACGCCCTACACGTCGCTGTTCAACGTGACCGGGCAGCCCGCGATCGCGGTGCCGATCGGGCTCGGCGCCGACGGCCTGCCGACCGGCGTGCAACTCATCGGCCGGCCGCTGGCCGAGGATCGGCTCCTGCAGCTGGCACGGCAACTCGAGTACGCGAATCCCTGGGCGCACCTAAGACCGCCGACATCGGGCGCGGGGTGACGCCGAGCGCGCGGGCGTCCTCGGTCCCGCGCGTGGAGAGCATCTCGATCGCGAGCAGCTGCGCCTCGTCCCACGTGATCAAGGACGTGGGCCCGGCGAGCGTCTCCTCGGCCCGCAGCGCGGCCCGCAGGCCCGCCAGCGGCAGCGGGAGCGGGCGGCGTCGCCTTCCGGCCGCGGCCAGCACGAGCCGGACGACCTCACGCTGCGTGAGGGTCTCCGGGCCGGCGAGCTCGAACCGGCGGTGCCCGTCGGCGCCGTTCAGCGTGGCGAGCACCGCGTCGGCCATGTCCTCGGCCCAGATCGGCTGCGTGCGCGCGATCCCGCGACCGACCAGCGGCACCACGGGCAGGTAGCCGAGCCGCTCGATCCACAGCAGGTGGCGGTCGCCGGGAGCGTAGATGAGCGAGTGGGCGAGCGTCGTGGTCGGGATCTCGGCCTCCTCCACCACCGCGCCGGCGAGCGCCTTCGCCCGCTGCATGCGCATCGGGTGGTGGGGCGTCGCGCCGAGCGGCGTGATCCACACGAAGTGCTCCACGCCCACCCGCTCCGCGGCCTGCAGCAGCCGGAAGGTGGCGAGGCCGTTGAGCTCCTCGACGGACGCGCGAGCCTGGTCGCGCGCACCGCCCGCGAGGTGGATCACGGTGTCCACACCACGCAACGCGTTGCGCCACGAAGACGGATCGGCCAGATCTCCGATCGCCAATTGCACCCTTACGCGCTCGGGTCCCAGACGGCGCGGATCCCGCACCAGACAGCGCACGGGGACGCCTCGCGCGACCAGACGTCGCACGACGGCGTGACCCAGCAGGCCAGTGGCACCGGTCAGAAGCAGCAAGTCGATCTTCAGCCTATGCGACCATTGACGCCATGGCCTACGTGATCGCCGAGCCCTGCATTGGAACCAAGGACAACTCCTGCGTCGAGGTCTGCCCCGTCGACTGCATCCACCCGACGCCCGACGAGCCGGACTACGACAAGGTCGAAATGCTCTTCATCGACCCGGACGAGTGCATCGATTGCGACGCCTGCGTCGAAGCCTGCCCCGTAGACGCGTGCTTCGCTGAAGATCAGCTGCCGGAGGAGTGGGCTCCCTTCGCTGAGCGCAACGCTGCGTACTTTGCCGGTCGCTAGCACCCAGAGCGTCCTCGACGAGCTTCACGCCCGCGGTCTCTTCGACGAGTGCACCGACGAGGAGGCGCTGCGCGCCCGCCTCGCCGAGGGCCCGCTGAAGCTGTACTGCGGGTTCGATCCGACGGCGTCCAGCCTGCACGTCGGCCACCTGCAGGGCCTGGCCGTGCTGCGCCTGTTCGCGCGCTTCGGCCACCGGCCGATCGCGCTCGTCGGTGGCTTCACCGGCATGGTCGGGGACCCGTCGGGCAAGAGCGCCGAGCGCAACCTGCTCGGCGAGGAGGAGCTGGACCGCAACCGGGCCGGGCTCTACGAGCAGATGTCACGCCTGCTCGAGGGCTCGGAGCCGATCATGGCCGACAACCGCGACTGGTGGCTGCGGATCTCCGCGCTGGAGCTGCTGCGCGAGATCGGCAAGCTGGTCTCGGTCAACGACATGCTCAACCGCACTTCGGTGCGCACGCGGCTGGCGTCGGACGCCGGGCTCTCCTACACCGAGTTCAGCTACCAGATCCTCCAGGCCTACGACTTCGTGCACCTGCGCAAGGCGGAGGAGTGCGAGCTCCAGGTCGGCGGCTCGGACCAGTACGGGAACATCACGGCCGGCACGGACATGATCCGGCGCCGCGGCCTCGGTCGCGCGTTCGGGCTTGTCTGGCCGCTGATGACCAAGGCCGACGGCACCAAGTTCGGCAAGACCGAGGGCGGGAGCGTCTGGCTCGACCCCGAGCGCACCTCGCCCTACGCGTTCCACCAGTTCTGGCTCAACAGCGCCGATGACGACGTCCGCTCGCTGCTGCTGAAGTTCACGCAGCTGAGCGCCGAGGACGTCGACGCGCTGATGGCCGAGCACGAGGAGAACCGTGGCCGGCGCTTGCCGCAGGCGCGGCTCGCCGACGAGCTGACGTCCTGGGTGCACGGCGAGGAGGCCACGGAGGCCGCCAACCGCGCCCGCGCGGCGCTGTTCAGTGGCACGCTGGAGGAACGCGACCTCGACGTGCTGGACGGCGAGATCCCGACGTTCCGGTTCACCCGCACCGAGCTGGCCGAGAAGAACACCGCGGGCCTGCTGCAGGCCACCGGCCTCGTCTCGAGCTACTCCGAGGGCCGCCGCACGGTCGAGTCGGGCGGCGCCTACGTGAACGGTGAGCGCGCCGAGGCCGAGCTGGACGCGGCAGACGCGACGTTCCTGCTGCTGCGCCGCGGTCGGCGCAACCACGCGCTGGTGCGGATCGAGGACTAGCCGAGGCGGCGGCCCCCGCCGCCGCCTCGAAGCTTCTTGCTAGCCGGCCATGGGGAGGGACATCCCCACGGGCTGCGGCGGGCCGGCCTGGACGACCTGGAGGGCCGGAGCCGGGGTGGAGTCCAGCACGGGCAGGGCGATCGGCTTCGCGGGCGCGAGCGCGATGAGGCCGCGTGCGGCGTGGAAGATCGCCTGCGCGGCGGCGTCGTCGGGATCGACGGCCACCAGCGGGATGCCGGCGTCCGCGTGGGCGCGCAGCGGCATCGTCAGCGGCACCTGGCCGAGCAGCGGCACGTCGAGCTCGTCGGCCAGGTTCTGGCCGCCGCCCTCGCCGAAGATCGGGAAGCGCTCGCCGGACGGCGTCGTGAAGCCGGACATGTTCTCGATCACGGAGCTGATCGTCAGGTCGACCTTGTCGGCCATCTGCGCGGCGCGGCGCGCGACCTTCTGGGCGGCGTCCTGGGGCGTCGTGACGATCATGAACGTGGCCTGCGGGAGCAGCTGGGAGAGCGTCATCGAGACGTCGCCGGTGCCCGGCGGCAGGTCGATCAGCAGGTAGTCCAGCTCGCCCCAGGCGACGTCGTCGAGGAACTGCGTGAGCGCCTTGTGCAGCATCGGGCCACGCCACACGACCGCCTCGTCCTCCTTGAGGAAGAAGCCGATCGAGATGACCTTCAGGCCGTGCGCCTCCAGCGGGAGGATCTTGCGCTCGGGAGAGACCTTGGGACGCTGGCCGCCGAGGCCGAGCATGCGCGGGATCGAGTAGCCCCACACGTCCGCGTCCAGCACGCCGACCGTCTTGCCCTCGGCCAGCAGCGCGGCGGCGAGGTTGACCGTCAGCGTGGACTTGCCGACGCCGCCCTTGCCCGAGCCGATGCAGACGACGTTCGCGACCTGCGCGAGTGCGCCCTCGGGCAGCCCCGCGGCACGACCGAGCTTCTTCTGCAGGCCCTGCTTCTCGACGTCGGACAGCACGTCGAAGCCGACGCTGACGGCGGTGACGCCTTCGACGGACTTGACCGCGGCGGCGACGCCGGTCTGGAAATGGCCTTTGATCGGGCAGCCGGGGGTCGTCAGCGAGACCGTGACGTTCACGGCACCGGACTCCGCGATGTCAATCGAGCGGACCATCCCGAGCGTGACGATGTCTTTGTGGAGCTCGGGATCGATGACGACCTTAAGCGCCTCGAGGATCTGGTCTCTCGTGGGCATGCCGCCTATTTTGGCAGGGTGCGCTAGGCGGCCGCGAGGGGTCGGCGCCCCGACAGCCGCGCGAGCATCTGCTGACGCCGCGTAAGCGCCGACTGGAGCGAAAGGCCGAGCGTCGACGCCAGCTCCTCCTCGGATACGCCGTGGGCGAGCATGCCCAGGATCGCGAGGTCCGACGGCTCCAGCCGCTCCCCGACGGCCCGCAGCGCGCGCGGGTCCAGCGCCGGGCGCAGCTCGCCACGCAGCACGGACGTCAGCGCGCGCGGCGACGCCGACTTGGCGAGCACCGCGTAGGCCCCGGCGATGGCCGCCCGCACGCCGAGCGCCGCGTCCGCGAACGCGCTGTAGATGACGACCCGCGGCGGCTCCGGCAGCGCGCGCGTGCGCAGGGTGAGCGAGAGCCCGTCGTCGTCGGGCAGGTGCAGATCCACGAGCGCGACCGCCGGACGCAGGTCCGCGATCGCCTCGAACCCCTCGCGCGCGGTGGCCGCGGTGGCCACCACGCGCAGCCCGTCCTCATCGTCGAGCAACCCGCGCAACCCCGACCGGACCGCGGGATGGTCATCGACGATCACGAGATCCAGCATCCGCCGAGGATGCGGGAGCGGCGGGGCCCGGTCTATCCGGGCCGCCCCGTATTTCGCGACTAGGGCTCCACCAGTCCACGCCGGATGGCGTAGCGGACGAGCTCCACGCGGTCGCGCATCCCGAGCTTGGCGAGGATGTTCGTGCGGTGGCGCTCGACCGTTTTCTCGCTCAGCACGAGATCGCCGGCGATCTCCCGCGTCGTCCGCGCCTCGGCGATCAGCTTCACGATCTCGACCTCGCGCGGGGTGAGCGGATCGTCGGGCGGCGTCTCGCCGCGGCGGGCGCGGTCCACGAAGTCGCGCATCAGCGCGCGGACCGCCCCCGGGTACAGGAACGGCTCCCCACGCATCGTGGCGCGGCAGGCCTCGACCAGATCCCGGTCGGCGACGCTCTTGAGCACGTAACCCGACGCGCCCGCCCGCAGCGCCTCGAACAGGTACTGCTCGTTGTCGTGCATGCTGAGGATCAGCACCCGCAGGCCCTCGCGCCGGTTCGTCAGCTCGCGCGCGGCCTGCAGGCCGGTCATGCGCGGCATCGAGATGTCCAGCACGGCGAGGTCCACGTCGTCCTGCAGCCCGCGCTCGACGGCCTCGGCGCCGTCGCCGACCTCCGCGACCACGCGCAGGTCCGGCTCGCCTTCGAGCACGAGGCGGAGGCCGCGGCGGACGACGGCGTGGTCGTCGGCGAGCATGATTCGGGTCTGGAGGCTCATGAGGGAAGCTCAAGGGTGACGCGTGTGCCCCCGAGTGGGCTGCGGGCCACCTTCAGCGTCCCACCGACGAGTACCGCCCGCTCGCGCATGCCGAGCACCCCGCCGCCCTCCTGGGCTTCGCCCGGGACGCCGCTGCCGTCGTCGTCGACCTCGAGCCGCGACCGCCCGGCGGCGCGCTCGAGCCGCACCTCGGCGCGCTTGGCGCCGGCGTGGCGGGCGACGTTCGTCAGCGCCTCCTGCGCGACCCGGTAGAGCACGAGCTCCTCGTCGGCGCCGAACTCCAGGCTGGGCTGGACGTGGACGTCGACGCGCAGCTCCGTGTGCTCGGCCACCCGCTCGCCGAGCACGTGCAGCGCGCTGGCGAGCCCGAGGTCGTCGAGCGCCTCCGGCCGCAGCCGGCGCGCGATCCGGCGCACCTCCTCGAGGCTCTCACGCGCGGTCTCCTGGGCCTCGACGACGCGCGGGCGGGCGCCTTCGTCGACGTCGCGCACCACCCGCCCGAGCTGGAGGACCACGCCGGTGAGGCTCTGCCCGACGCCGTCGTGCAGCTCCTGCGCCACGCGCAGCCGCTCACCTTCCTGGGCCGCGAGCGCACGGCCGACGCTCGCGCGCCGCTCGGCCTCCAGCCGGTCGAGCATGTCGTTGAACGCGTCCGCGAGCTCGGTGGCCTCGGAATCGCCGCCCGTCACCTGCAGGCGCAGGCCGGGCTCGAGCGGGTCGATCCGGCGCGCGAAGCTGGTCAGCTCCCGCAGCGGGCCGAGCGCCCTTCGCAGCAGCAGCAGGTTGATGGCGAGCATCGACGCGAGGCCGCCGAGGAAGATCGCGAACTCGCGCAGCGCGATGTCCGTCTCGCTCGGGGCGAACACGAACGCGGTGATCACGCACGCGACGGCCAGGACTGCGGCGTTGCCGATGGCGACGCGCCAGAACAGTGCCGGGCCGCGAGAACGTGGGGTCACGGCGCTCAGTCTGACGGCAACCGAGGCGACGGAGTCGGGCGCCACCGGCACGCTAACCGAAGCGTGCTCGAGGGGGTCTGGCCGCGGGCACGCCGCCAGTGAAACGGCTAGCGATGCCGGTGGGCCCTACGTCCATGTCGCAGGGTGGATACTCACACGTCCGTCTCATCTGTGCCATGAGGGTTACCCCGCATATGCGGTCGGGGGCGCCCCGCTAAACGGCTCCTAAGCGAAGGTGACGCCGGTCAGCTGCTCGGACAGCGTCCACAGACGCTCGGCCGCCCGCTCGTCGGCGATCGGCTTGTAGGGCTTCTGCTCGGCAGGCGCGCCCGCGAGGTGTTGGAAGCCCTTGGGGCCGTAGAACCGGCCGCCCTCGGCGTCTGGGCTGGTCGCGGCGTAGAGCGCGGGCAACGCGCCTTCTCGGGCGGTCTGCCCGAACGGGAGGCGGCTCGTTGCCACGCGACGGATGATGCGGACCGCTCGCGTGTCGCTCTCGCGGCCCAGCTCGGGATGTGACGCGAGCAGGTTGGTGGCCGAGATGCCCGGGTGGGCGACGTTGCTGGTAAGCCCCCAGCCGTGCTCGCGGCTGAGGCGGTCGAGCTGCAGGCCGAACAGGGAGACGGCGATCTTCGAGCTCGCGTACGCCTTGTCCGTGTCGTAGCCGCGCTCCCACTGCGGGTCGTCCCAGTGGACGCCGCCACTGCGGGCCGCCACGCTGGACTGCGTCGTCACCCGCGCGGTGCGCAGCAGCGGCAGCAGACGGCCGGCGAGCGCGAAGTGCCCGAGGTGATTGGTGGCGAGCTGGAGCTCGAAGCCGTCGACGGTCTCCCGGCGCTCCGGCGGGGTCATCACACCCGCGTTGTTGACCAGGATGTCGATCGGGCGGCCCTCGGCCACCAGCTCGGTGGCAAGCCGCCGGACCGAGGCCAGCGAGGCGAGATCCACCTCCCGCACGTGGACGACCGCGCCAGGGACGCTCGCGCGGATGCGGTCCGCCGCCGTCATCCCCTTGGCCCGATTGCGGACCGGCATGAGCACTTCGGCGCCGGCCCCGGCCAGGCGCTCGGCGAGGACCAGGCCGAGGCCGTCGCTGGCGCCGGTGACGAGTGCGAGCTTGCCGGTCAGACGGGGGACGTCGATGTCGACGAGGGTGCGAGGCATACGACGAGCGTCGCGCGCCGCGGGCGCCGGTTGAAGAGAGCGCTGATCCAGGGATCGCCGCTCCCTGGATCAGGAGAACTGCTGGGTCCCGATCACCGACAGCAGCTGGAGCTTGTCGTAGTCGTCGGTGCCCGGCGTAGCGGTGTAGACGAGCAGCACCTGGCCCTCGTCGGCGGCGATCAGCTCCTGGCAGTGGAGGTCCAGAGTCCCGACGCGGGGATGCACGAAGCGCTTGCGCTCGCTGAAGTCGACGGCCACCTCGTGCTCGTCCCAGAGGGCGGTGAACTCGGGGCTGTGGAGCTTGAGCAGCTCGACGATCTCGCCGGCGCGCACATCCGCGGGGTCACGGGCGAGGACGCCGCGCGCGTAGGCCACGTAGACGCGGGAGTGCTGCAGGTGCTCCTCCGGCGCGTAGAGCGCGCGCTCGGCGGGATCGGTGAACCAGCGGTGCAGCAGGCTGCGCGCCGGGCCGGTGAAGCGCGTCTGATCGCCGACGAGCGCGACCGCCAGCGGGTTCTGGACGAGGGTCTCGCCGAGGTCGGACATGACCTGGGCCGGCGCGTCGATCCGGTCCAGCACCCGCATCAGGGCCGGATTGACGTGGTCGGTGCGCCGCGCCCGCGGACCGGGCGTCTTGCCCCCGAGCCGGAACAGGTGATCCCGCTCGTCCTGACTGAGCCGGAGGGCACGGGCGAGCGCCGCGAGCATCTGCTCGGACGGCTGCGGGCTCCGCTGCTGCTCCAGCCGCGCGTAGTAGTCGGTGGACATGTGCGCGAGCATCGCCACCTCCTCGCGTCGCAGGCCCTTGGTGCGGCGCCGCGCACCGGAGCCGAACCCGACATCCTCGGGCCGGAGCGCCTCGCGCCGGGTGCGTAGGAAGTCGGCGAGCTGGACGCGATCCATCATCAGACCAAGTATCGACATCCCAGGACCGCCGAACCAGGGAGCGTGGATCTCCCCTTAAACACCACCGCCGCCCCCAAAACGGGAGCGGCGGCTGAGGGAGGAGAGGGTGCTACACCCACTGGTGGACCCAGTGAGTCCCACCGACGGGATATGAGGTCGGCAGGCTTACCCGCAAGGCCGCACCCTCTCCGGTGCGGGCGGGGGAAATCGGTCCTACACGAGCGCGGTGACCCGGTCCTTCGCGAGCGTGCCCACGCGGGAGACGGTGGCGACGCCGACCTGGGCGACACCTTCGACGCGCGAGGAGACGCCGGCCAGCTGCTCCGTGACCACGTTGCCGCGGCGCGAGGCGTCGCGCTCGACGGCGTTGCGGTTGCGGCGCACGGTGCGCTCGACGCGCGTGCGGGCCTTCTTGACGTCGCGCTCGAGCTGGTTGCGAGCCTTCACGCCACGGCGCTCGGCGCGGCCCTGCAGCTTGTTGAGCTCACGCTCGGCCGACTTGCGGCTGCCGAGCGTGTCGACGACCGTCGTGGCGGCGCCGAGGACGCGATCGCGCACCTCGAGCGTGGCGCCGACGTAGGTGAGCGCGGCGCGCTCGGCCAGCGACTTGCCCTGCTCGGCCGTGATGCGAGCGGCGCGCGCCTGCGCCGAAGCGGCGGTACGCGTCTCGTTCTTGGCCTGCGTGCGGACCCGACGACCCGTGGTGCGCGACGGCGTGGTCGCCGTCGCGCGGCGCGCGGCCGACTTACGCTTCGCGGCGGCCTTCGCCTTCGGCGTGCGCTTGGCAGCCGCCGGCTTCTTGGCGCTCGGCTTCGTCGTGGTGGAAGTGGTGGTGGTGTTCTCGGCCATATGGCTCAACCCCTGCCCTTGTTCGCGTTCAGAAACTATGTTCGCCTCGCTCACAGATACGGGCCGAACATATGTACGTAAACCGAAGCCCTGGACGGGTTACAACTGCGTGCCTCAGTTTGTAGCACTAACTGGGATACCAGCCGTGAACGAGCCGTAAACTCCCCAAAAGTTTGTGCGGATCAGAACGCGGGTTCGACCGGCTGCGTGCGGTTGAGCCACCCGGACGGATCGCTGAGCTCAGACCACGCGGGCATGGTCTCGGGCGAGATCCAGACCCGGTTGAGACCGTCGATGCCGGCCTGCGCGACCACCGCGTCGCAGAACTCCTTGCCCAGCTCGTACTGGCGCAGCTTGAGGTCCATGCCGATCAGCCGTTCCAGCAGCTTCAGCAGGCCAGAGCGGTCCCGGCGCCGGCGCTGCAGGGCGCTGCGGAGCGCGGGCAGGTCGTCGAGGACGTCCGCGCCGACCGCGTCCATGACGTGCTCGGCGTACCCCTCGAGCACGGCCATGAAGGCCTGGACGCGATCGAGCGTCTCACGCTTGTCCTCACCGATCATCACCGTCGCGAGCCCGTCCTCGCGCAGCCGCTCGACGAGCTTCTTGAGGTCTGTGACATCCGGCACACGCAGCAGCGAGCCCGGGTTCATCTGCAGCGCGTCCAGCAGCTCGCGCAGCATCCCGGCGAGGTGCTCACGCAGCCACGGGACGCCACCGAACTGCAGCGCGTGCGTCATCTCGTGCAGCGCGACCCAGCGCAGGAGCTGGTCGGCGGGCGCCTCGAGCGCCTCCGCGGCCTGCGCGAGGTTCGGCGTGACGAACAGCAGCCGCGCGGGGCGGTCGGGCTCGAGTACGGGGAACTCGTACTGGCCGAGCACGCGCCCGGCGAGGAAACCGCTGATCGCGCCCGCCTCGATCGCCATCACGCCGCCGGCCACGACCCCGAGCGGGCCGAGCTTGCCGCCGATCCGCTGCGTGGTCGGCTCGAGCACGGTCCCCAGCGAGGCGAGGTTGGCGTCGATCCAGCCGGGCCGTTCGATCGCCTCGGCGACCGGGACCGGCTGCGCGGGCACGAGGCCGGTGTAGGCGGAGACGAGACGCTCGGCCTCCGCGGCCGGCCCGGCCAGCTGCTCGAACGGTCCCGGGTTGCCGGCGGGCTGCAGGTTGGCGACGCCGCGGGCGACGGTGCCGGCGAGCTTCCAGTCGATCACCTGGCCCAGCATGCCAGGGCGGGCTTCGCGAACCCTAAGGCCAGGCGGGTACGCGACGCATGTCCTCGATGCCCGCCTGCGTGCGTGCGGCGATCACCGGCGAGCGCGGCTCGAGGTCCAGCGGCGCGGCCAGCGGGTCGTCGTAGGTGACGAACTCGACGATCCCGCCCGCCTCGCGGACGATCAGCTGCGCCGCGGCCGCGTCCACGGCCCGGCAGCGCTTGAGCGAGGCCATCGCGTCGAAGCGACCGGCCGCAACCTGGCATAGGGACACGGCGATCGCGCCGATCGCGCGCAGCCGGTGCGCGGTCTCCACCAGCACGTCGGCGGACTGCGCGACCCAGCGCGGATCGGCCGACTCGATGCCGAGCACCTCGAGCTTGCCGTCGCGCGTGCGGCGCTCGACGATCGAGCCGTCGAGGGGGACGCCGTCGAGCAGCGCGCCCTCGCCGCGGGTCGCGACCCACTCCTCGTCGGGCCCGAAGTCCTGTACGAACCCGAACACGACGTCAGCCATGGTTGCGCCCTCGGCCACCGCGATCGACAGCGCGTGATGCGGCAGTCCGCGCTTGGCGTTGACCGAGCCGTCGATCGGGTCGATCACGACGAGCCGGTGCGGATCGCCGAAGTCCACGGTCCCGCGCTCCTCGCTGATCGCCGTGAACCGGGCGCCCGCGTCGTGGAGCTTCTCGAGCTCGGCGAAGACGAAGTCCTCGGCCGCCGCGTCGATCAGCAGCGTCTTGTCACCGCCCTCGCCGCGGGTGCCGGTCTCCTTGACCCGCTCGGCGATCGTCGGGCGGTCGGCGAGCATCGCTCGGATGGCATCGGCGGATCGCCGACACGCTCCAAGCCAGTCAGGGGCTGAGTCGGCGGCCATGCGGGCCTATCCTACGGCGGTGCCTGCCGTGCTCGAGCCGACCTCCGCCCAGCGCGAGGCCGTCGAACATGCCGGCGGCCCGCTCCTCGTCCTCGGTGGCGCCGGCACGGGCAAGACGACCGCGCTGGTCGAGCGCTTCGTGCGCCTCGCGGCCCTGCGCCCGCCGGACGAGCTGCTCGCGCTGACGCTGGACGCCGACGCCCTGCGTGAGCGGATCGAGTCGCGCCTGACGGTCTCCTACGACGAGCTGTCGGTCACCACGTTCAGCGGTCTGTGCGCGCGGCTCCTGCGCGACGAGGCGCTCGAAGCGGGCGTGGACCCATTCGCCACGCCGGTCGCGGCCGCCGACCGGCTCGCGATGCTGCTCGAGCACATCAACGCGCTGCCGCTGCGCCATCACGACCTGCGCGGCAACCCGTCGGCGACGCTCGGCGAGATCGTCCGCCGGATCGACCACCTGAAGGAGGAGCTGGTCTCCGCGGCGGACTACCGCGCCTGGGCCGCGCGACTACCGGAGGACCCGCTCGGCGCCCGCGAGCGTGAGTTCGCGGCGCTGTTCGCCGCCCACGACGCGCTGCTGGGCGAAGCGGGCGCGCTGGACACGGGCGACCTCGTCCTGCACGCGTTCCGGCTCCTGCGCGAGAAGCCACACGTCCGCGCCCGGCTCGCCCAGCGCTACCGGCACGTGCTGGTGGACGAACTCCAGGACGCCAGCTTCGCCCAGGGCCTGCTCCTGCGGCTGCTCGTCGCCGAGCACGGCGGGATCAGCGCGTTCGCCGACGACGACCAGGCGATCCACCGCTACCGCGGCGCGGCGACCAAGAACGTCCGCGACTTCCGGGCCGAGTGGCCGCTGGCGACGATCGTGCGGCTGGACACCTCGCTGCGCTCGTCCCGCCAGGTGGTCGTGGCCGCCCAGGCGGTGGTCGAGCCGATCGAGGACCGGCTGGAGAAGACGCTGCAGCCGGCCGAGGACGCCGCCGAGGGTGAAGTCGCGTTCTGGCGCTGCGCGTCCGAGCGCGCGCAGGCCCAGGCCGTCGCGGCGGACGTCGAGCGGCTGATCGCCCGCGGCGCGTGCGCTCCGGAGGACATCTGCGTGCTGGTGCGCTCCGTCCGCGCGGAGGGTCAGGCCGTGGGGGTCGCGTTCGAGGAGCGCGCCGTGCCGTACTACCTGTCCGGCGCCGCCGCGTTCTTCCAGCGCGCCGAGATCCGCGACCTGATCGCGTGGCTGCGGCTGCTGGTCGACCCGGGTGACGCGGGCGCGGTGGTGCGGGCGCTGGCGCGGTCGCCGGTGGAGCTGCGTGCGGTCGACCTCGCGCGGGTGACCCAGATCGCGCGCCGGCGCAAGCTGGACATGGTCGCGGCTTTGAGCGCGGCGCTCGAGTCGCCGCAGATCCCGCCCGAGGCGCGCGACCGCATCCAGGTCTTCCTCAAGCTCTACCGGAGCGCCGCGGGCGCGATCGACACCACGCGCCCGGACCTCTACGTGCACCGGCTGATCGAGCGGCTCGGCCTGCGCCGGCAGCTGCTGTTCGCGGCCACGACCGAGGTGGTCGAGCGGCTGCGCAACCTCGCGCGCTTCGCGGAGATCGCCGCCGCCTACGTGCGCCGCGCGCCGAACGCCACCGCACGCGAGTTCGCCCGCTCGATCGCGGCCGTGGCGGACGCGGGGCTGCGCGAGGAGGAGGCGACGGGCGCCGAATCCGCGCGGGGCGTGCGCGTGATGACGATGCACGACGCGAAGGGCCACGAGTTCGAGCACGTCTTCGTCCTCGGCCTCATGAGCGCGCGGATGCCGGGCCCGCGGCGCCAGACGCTCGAGCCGATCGCCGACGCGCTGCTCAAGGAGTCGCTCCCGCGCGCCTCGCGGTCGACCCACGCCGCCGGGATGCGGCGCCTGCTGCACGTGGGGATGACCCGCGCGCGGACGCGGCTCGTGCTCGCGTACCCGGAGAAGACGGACAAGGGCGCCGTACAGCAGCCGTCGCCGTTCGCCGAGGACGCGCGGCTCGCGGTCGGCGGCGAGTGGGAGCCGCGCGAGGAGGAGCTGTTCGGGCCGGCGGAGACGCTGCAGTCGACGTTCCGGCTCCTGCGCGACGAGCTGCTGACGACGGTCGCGCAGGTCGGCGGGCGGCTCGGCGAGCTGCGCTTCGACACCGACTTGGACGTGTCGCACGCGGTCGTGCGGTACCTGGAGCTGCTGAAGCTCAGCGCGCTGCTCGAGCGCACGCGGTCCGGCGAGCTGTCGGTCGAGGAGGCGCTGCCCGAGGTCAACATCCGGCTGCTGCAGGCCGCGACCTCCGAGCAGAAGGAGATCTTCGAGACCAGCGCGCTGGACGAGTACCTGCTGGACGCCGAGCGCGACGAGCAGGCGCGGGCGCGCGCCGTGGCCAAGCGCAACGAGCCGTCGCTGGAGCCGTTCCTGCCCCGGCGCGGCGACGGGCTGCTGCTGAGCGCGACCGACATCGAGAGCTACCGCTCGTGCCCGCTCAAGTACAAGTTCGCGCGCGTGTTCCGGATCCCGAGCGAGCCGACCATGAACCAGCGGTTCGGCATCCTCGTCCACCAGGTGCTCGAGCGCTACCACGGCGCCACCGACGCCGGGCTCCCGGAGATGCTCGGGCTGCTCGAGGCCGGCTGGCGGCGCGGCGGCTTCGGCGACTCCGAGGAGGAGCGCCAGTTCCGCGCGAAGGCCACCTCGGCGCTCGTCCGCTACCACGACCGCTTCAAGGAGGAGGACGGCGAGCCGATGTGGTTCGAGCGCTCCTTCCAGTTCCGGATGGGGCCGCACGTGCTGCGCGGCCGGGTCGACCGGGTCGACCGCAAGCCGGACGGCGGCTACGAGCTGATCGACTACAAGACCGGGCGCCCGAAGACCCCCGCGCAGCTGCGCGAGGACGTGCAGCTGTCCCTGTATGCGGTCGGCGCGCGCGAGTCGTGGGAGCTCGACGCCGCCTCCCAGGCCTACTACTACGTGCTCGACGACGAGAAGGTGCCCGTCGAGCGCTCCGAGCGGGACCGCGACTGGATCACCGAGACGGTGATGACGGTCGCCGACGGGATCCTGTCGCAGGGCTTCGAGCCGACCCCGTCGTGGGCGGCCTGCTCGATGTGCGACTACCGGATCGCGTGTCCGGCCGCCGAGCGCTAAGCGTCAGATCCGCGTTGGCGCAGGAAGCGCTGGAACTCGCGGGCGATCACGTCGCCGGACGGGAGGCTGCCCGGGTCGGGACGGCCGGATTCCTCGTCGGCGGCGCGCTCGAGGCGTTCCACGAACGCCTGCACGTCGGGGTCCAGCTCGACGGCGCGGGAGACCTGGGTCTCGTACTCGGTGGCCGCGTCCTCGAGGTCGGTCGCGTCGACGGTCACGCCGACGAGCGATTCCAGGCGCCGCAGCAGCGCGAGCGCGCCCTTCGGGTTCGGCGCGACGGCGACGTAGTGCGGCACGGCCGCCCACAGCGAGGCGGCGGGCAGGCCGGCGTCCGTGAAGGCCTGGTGGAGCACGCCGACGATGCCGGTCGGGCCCTCGTAGGTCGGCGGCGTGAGCGCGAGCCGCTCGACGAGGCCCGGATCGGACGCGTGGGCCGTCACCGAGACGGGACGCGAGTGCGGCACGTCGGCCAGCAGCGCGCCGAGCAGCACGGCCATCTGGACGCCGAGCGCCTCGGCCAGATCCACGACCGTGCGGCTGAACGTGCGCCAGCGGAACGCGGGCTCGGGGCCGGAGAGCAGCACGAGGTCACGCGGCGCGCGCGGGATCCGCACGGCGTGCAGCTCGTACTCCGGCCAGTCGATCCTGCGCGTGACGCCGTCCTCCAGCCGCACCAGCGGGCGCGTGTTCTGGAAGTCGACGAACTCCTCCGGGTCGATCTTCGCGAACGACTCGGCACCGAGGCTCGAAGCCACGAACGTAAGGGCCGACGTCGCGGACTCACCCGCGTCGTTCCAGCCCTTGAAGGCACAGACGAGCGCGGGTGCTCGCAGACCATCTGGACGGCGCTCCCAGCGCAGCGGCTGCATGAGTTCACGGTACCGCGTCAAGATGGAGCCCTTCCGCGATGACCGCCCCCACCGAGACCACGATCGCCTCCCTCCGCGCCGGAGACAACGTCGACGCGGTCTTCGCCTGCTCGCGCAAGGACCGCCTGACCGCCCGCTCCGGCTCGCCCTACCTGGCGCTGGAGTTCCGCGACAAGACCGGGACGATCCCGGGCCGCGCGTTCCGCGACGCCGACGTGCTGGCGGGCCGCTTCGAGAAGGGCGACCTGGTCCGTGTCGCGGGCCGCGTCGAGCGCTTCCGCGAGGAGCTCCAGCTCGAGGTCCGGGCGATCATGAAGGTCGAGGCCTCGGACCCGTCCGCCTTCCTGCCGGTCGCCTACCGGGACCTGGACGAGCTCGACGGGTTCCTCGAGCACCTGGCGCGCGAGGTGCACGATCCGGCCTACCGGGGACTGCTGGACGCCTTGCTGGGCGACGCGACGCTGCGGGCCGAGTGGCGCCGCGCGCCGTGCACGCGGGCCGGCCATCACGCGTATCTGGGCGGCTTGCTCGAGCACACGGTCGCGGTGGGGACTCTGGCTCTGGAGGCGTGCCAGCTGCACCCGCGGCTGAACTCGGACCTGCTCATCACGGCCGCTTTGGTGCACGACCTCGGCAAGACGCGCGAGTTCACGTACGGCGCCGAGATCGGGTTGTCCGACGCGGGCCGCCTACTGGGCCACATCGTGCTGAGCCAGCAGTTGCTCGAGCCCTACTCGTTGCCGGACGACCGGCGGCTGGCGCTGCTGCACTGCGTGTTGACCCACCACGGGGCTGACGGTGCCCCGGGGCGGCGGTTCGGCTCGGCGGAGGCGCTCGCGCTCTACCGGCTCAATGCGCTGGACGCTTCGGTGAAGGGCGCGCTCGAGCACGGACTCCCGTAGGCACGCGCAACTGATAAGTTGCGCGTCATGGAACTGCTCGTCCTCGGCGGCACCGTGTTCCTCGGCCGCCACGTCGTCAACGAGGCTGTTGCTCGCGGCCACGACGTCACGATCTACACGCGCGGACTGCACGGCGCCGCGCATCCGGACGTCGAGCACGTCAAAGGCGACCGCGCCGACCTCACCCCGCTCCACAACCGTCATTGGGACGCCGCGATCGACACGTCCGGCTTCGATCCCGAGCCGGTGCAGGCCAGCGCGAGCCTCGATCTCGGGCACTACGTGTTCGTCTCCAGCTGCAACGTGTACCCGGACTGGCCCGACAAGCCGGTGGACGAGGACTCGCCGACGTGGCAGGACGGCGAGGGCTACGGGCAGGGCAAGGCGGCGGCCGAGCGCGCGGCGCACGCCGCGATGGACGGGCGCTTCGCGACCGTGCGCGCCGGGCTCATCGTCGGCCCGCACGACAACGTGTTCCGGCTGCCGTGGTGGGTGAGCCGGATCATGCGGGGTGGGAAGGTCCCGGCGCCCGGCGCCCCGGAGCGCAGCATGCAGATCATCGACGCGCGGGACCTCGCGCGGTTCCTCGTGGACCTGGCCGAGCAACGCGTCAGCGGGACGTTCAACGGGACCGGGCCGATCGGGCAGACCTCCTGGGGCGAGCTGCTCACGGCCGCCGGCGACGCGGAGCTGGTCTGGCTCCCCGACGAGAAGCTGATCGAGGCCGAGATCGAGGAGTGGACGGAGCTGCCGATGTGGCTTCCGGCGAAATATGAGGGAACCTGGCGCGTCGACACGACCCGGGCACAGGCGGCCGGGCTGACCACGCGACCGGTCCTCGAAACCGTGCGGGATGTCCGCTCCTGGCTGGAAAACGGCGGCGCGGACGAGCTGCACGACTGGCGCTCGGAGTTCCGGCCCAAGCCGATGAGCGCCGAGCGTGAGGCAGCGCTATTCCGACTGGTCTGATAGGTATTAGGCCGCCCTAACACGCTCCGTCCCCCGAGGGGTCCATGTCGCGCTCCATGTTTGCCGTTGTCGCCTGCCTCGCCGCGTTCGCCAGCGCGTGCGGAGGCGATGAAGAACCCAATGCGTCCGCCGAGTCCACGCCTGCCGCCACGCAGACGGCGGAGGCGGCGGCGAACCTCGACGCGATCAAGACGTACCTGCTCGAGCACACGGAGCGGCTGGTGACGGACACGACCCAGCTGCAGACCGACGCGCAGGCGTACTACGACCTCGCCAAGGCCCAGGACTTCGACTACGCGAAGCTGCTCGAGGGCGATCGCGAGTCGGTGCAGGCCGCGGTCACCAAGATCCAGGAGGACCACGTCAAGGCCAACCCGGCCTACGAGGAGATGGAGGGCGTCGTCGCGGGCGTGCCCGAGCTCGCCGACTACGACGTGATCATCGACGCCGGCAGCGACGGGTCCGACCCCGAGAGCGCGGTGCCGTTCAGCTTCAAGACCCAGGACGGCCGCGAGTTCAAGCAGCCCGGCAACTTCTTCGCCCTCGTTGAGACGAGCGCGTTCGGCACCGAGCCCAAGTTCGTGGCCAAGGATGTCGAGCCCGACCTCGACGGCGACGGCAAGGTCGCGTTCCCGGAAGCGCTGCCGGACGCGGACTTCCTGCTGGCCGCGACCACCGAGTTCGTCAAGTACGCGAAGGAGCTCGACGAGGCCGCGAAGGCCTGGGCGCCCAAGCCCGAGGACGCGTTCACGGCCGTGGTCGTGATGACGCCGACGATGTCGGAGTACTTCGACGCCTGGAAGAACTCGCGCTTCATCGCCGGCGAGAAGGCAGATGAGAAGGGCTTCGTGGCAACGTCGCGCCTCTCGGACATCCGTGACATCCTCGGCGGCATCGTGCTGATCTACGAGAACCTGCGCCCGAGCATCGAGGCCGTCGACCCCGAAGGCGCCGGCCAGACCGCGCAGCAGCTCACCGAGCTGCACCAGTTCGCCGAGCGGCTGCTCACCGAGGAGCAGGGCGGCAAGAAGTTCACGGCCGAGGAAGCCGACACGCTCGGCTCGGAGGCGCAGCGCAAGGCGGAGGCGATCGCGGGCCAGGTCTCCCAGCAGGCGGGCAAGCTGAACCTCCAGCTGGAGAACTGATGCGGTTCGCGCTGGCCCTCCTGGCAGCGCTCCTCCTCACCCCGGCCGCCGCACAGGCGGCCGAGCCGTGGCAGGACGCCGGCAAGATCACGGACGGACTCTTCGACGCGCAGACGGAGCTCGTCCTGTCAGGCCCGAAAGAGGCGGCGCGCGACGCCACGCGTGCCCGCGCCGCCTATGACGGCGCGTTCGCGAGGACGATCGCCGCCGCCGACCCCGAGACCGACGAGGCGATCACCGAGGGCCTGCGGGAAGCCGCGCGCGCCGTCGAGGAGAACGACCAGACCGCGCTCGCCGGCGCCCGCGGCGCCGTGCGCGCCGGGCTGTTCCGCGGCGCCTACGCCGTGACGACCGAGGCGACCGCGCGCGGCGACGCGGACACCGCGCGCCGCTGGCTGCTCCTGCGCGAGTACCGGACCGCCACGCGCTTCACGCGCCCAGGCGCGCACGCGACGCTCGCGCTCGACCAGCTCGAGCGCGGCAAGACCTCCCCGAAGGCCGCGTCCCAGGCGGTCACCAAGGACCTGCTCGACGCCTACCAGGCGCGCCTGCGGGAGCTGCTCGCCGACGTCCAGCGCGGGATCGAGCAGGACTTCGCGACGCGCCAGGCCGAGGCGTCCGCGCAGGCCGCGGGCTACTTCGCGATCCTCGCCGACCGCTACACGGCCGACCGCGGCGCCGCCGCCACCGAGCAGGCCACCGCCGCCTTCGCGGGCCTCCCGGACACGCTCGCCCAGGCCCAGGCCGCGCTCACCGGCTTCACCGCCGCCCCGTTCACGCCCGAGGAGGCCGCGCGCCGCGCCCAGCAGCTGCTGCAGTTCCTCGAGCTCGTCCCGGTCGAGTACGGCCGCGGCGTCAAGGACGACAACGTCACGCGCGACTTCGAGATCCAGGAGGCCGTCGCCTTCCGCACCGGTGCGGTCGGGGCGTTCGCCGACCTGCGCGACCAGCTCGCCAAGCGCGATCCGCAACGCACGCAGCTCGCCGCCGACGCCATCACCGAGCTCGGCCGGATGGTCGAGAACGCGAACAAGACCAAGCAGGGCGTCGCGACGCACGAGCAGGTCGAGCAGGTCGAGCTGCGCGCGGAGAACGCGCTCAAGGCCGCCATGCCGAAGGCGTGGACCGAAGAGACCGACGAGTCCGACTACGACCTGATCGCCCTCACGCTCGACCGGATGGAGGCCGCCGTCGGCGCCGGCCAGTACCGCCAGGCCGAGCAGGCGCGGCTGGAGGCGTACGCGTTCTTCGAGTTCGGCCCGGAGCGCCGGCTGCGCTCCTTCGACCCCGGGCTCGCGCTCGACATCGAGGGCCTGATCTGGTTCGGCGCGGGCGGGAAGGACGGGCTCGCGACCCAGATCGCCGACCGCGCGGGGCGGCGCCAGATCCGCGAGACCCGCCTCGCGCTGGACACCAAGCTCGGCGACGCCGCCGCCACGCTCGGCGACTCCGCCAACAAGGCGACGGTGGTCACCAACAGCGCGATCATCGTCTTCCGCGAAGGCCTGGAAGGCGTGCTGATCCTCGCCGCGATCACCGCCTCGATGGTCGGGCTGCGACGCCGGCTGCGACGCCCGGTGTTCATCGGCGCGTTCGCCGGGCTGATCGTCTCGATGATCACCTGGGTCCTGGCGATCACGATCCTGCAGTCGCTCGAGCGCTACGGCGAGAAGCTCGAGGCGGTGGTCGGGCTCATAGCCATCGGCGTATTGCTGCTGATCACGAACTGGTTCTTCCACAAGGTCTACTGGTCGGAGTGGATCGCCAAGTTCCACCGCCAGCGCAAGCGCTACGAGAAGCTGGAGCGAACCGGCTTCATCTCCGCGCAGGCGATCGGCCTGTTCGTGCTCGGCCTGACGAGCGTGTACCGCGAGGGCTTCGAGACGGTGCTCTTCCTGCAGTCGCTGCAGCTCTCAGCGGGCACCGCGACCGTGCTCGAGGGCGCGGGCCTGGGTCTCGCGCTGACGTTCGCGGTCGGCGCGGTCACGTTCTTCCTCCAGCGCAAGCTCCCCTACAAGAAGATGCTGATCGTCACCGGCGTCTTCATCGGGTTCGTGCTGGTCGTGATGGTCGGCCAGACCGTGCGCACGATGCAGGGCACGGGCTGGGTGCCGATCACGCCGATCGACATCACCCTCCCCTACTGGCCCGGGCTGTGGCTCGGCGTCTACCCGACCGTGGAGACGATCGGCGCGCAGGTCGCCGCCGCCGTGTTCGTGATCGGCTCCTACTACCTCGCGCAGGAGATGAAGGTCAAGCGCCCGCGCCGCAAGTCAATGCGCAAGCGCGCCGACGCGGCGGGTGCGGTCGAGCGGCCGGCGGTAGCGACGAACGGGCAGGGGCTCGACCGCGGCGAGGCGCAGCCCGAGCCCGTGCTTCGCGGCGACGCGCCCGATGAGGCCCGCGTCGAGTGAGCCGTGGCGCTCGAGCACCAGCTCGGCGCCGTCGAACCCGATGATCGAGGTCGAGCACGGCCGGTGGTGCGGGTAGCGCCGCCGGTTCGCGCGCTCGTTGCGGTGGCCGATGAAGACGACGTCGTCGCGGTGGCCGAACTCCTTGCGGATCTCGGCGATCGCGTAGTGCGTCTGATCCTTGTTGGCGTTCGCGGAGGTGATGTAGAGGATGTCCTCGCCGATCAGGTCGAGGACGTTGCCGACGAGCGCGTTCGACGGGCAGGCGTCGCCGGGCGTGATCAGCTGCACGGTGCCGTCGACGGTCAGGTGCGCGGGGATGTGCTTCGCCGCGGGGCCGCGGAAGCCGATCGGGCCGAGCGCGTGCAGGTCGGCCATCGTGCCCATTAGCGCGCTCCACAGGAGCTGGACGGCGTCCCAGTCGAAGACGCGGTTGCCGAGCTCGGGCGTGGTCGTGACGCTGCCCACCTGGTCGCGCGGGCGGCCCTTGAGCGCGTTCATCGCGTGCAGCGTCTCCAGGTCGGGCTTGGCCGCGAGCGCGCAGAAGTTCCCGAAGGCGTAGAAGAGCGCGGCGCCGTCCGCGACGGCCTCGGCCGCCT
This sequence comes from Solirubrobacter phytolaccae, assembly GCF_027587195.1. Taxonomy (GTDB): domain Bacteria; phylum Actinomycetota; class Thermoleophilia; order Solirubrobacterales; family Solirubrobacteraceae; genus Solirubrobacter; species Solirubrobacter phytolaccae. The sequence continues at coordinate 97,142 of NZ_JAPDDP010000003.1, forward strand.
CCCGCCGGTGGGCCAGGTCTGAGATGTCGAGGATCGGCTGCATGTGGGATGTCTCCCACATGCAGCTTGGCCTCTTCTTGACTGCTTCTTGGCGCTACGGGGTGCTGGTCGCCAAGGTGAACGTCAGCGAGCGCGTGTAGGCGCCGGTGCGCAGCGCGTCGGTGTCCTTCACGAGCTGCTTGAAGGCGATGTCCACGTCCTCGTTGGTCGTGGGCGCGTTCCAGCTCGTCTTGGCGAGCTCCACCCGCAGCGGCTCCGGGAGGGAGAAGGCGCCGTTGGCGAGGTGGCCCGGCTCGGAGACGGACAGCGTCGCGTCGGCGGCGGTGGACACGACCGTGGCCTTCGTCTGCGCCGTGTACTCCTTCGTGACGCCGGGGGTGAACGCGCCGAACGTCGGCGTGCCGGCGAGCGTGAGCGACAGCGTGGCCGGGACCGTGCCGCCCGCGGTGCTCGGCTTGGTGTCCGTGGCCGTCGGCTGGACCGGCTTGCCGTCGGCGCGCAGGTGCAGCGTGGCGTTCGGCTTGCCGTCGAGCGCGACCTCGACGCGCGCGCCGTCACCCAGCGCCGCGTGCTGCAGGTCACTGATCGGGAAGCGGGCCTTGCCGTCGGTGACCGTGGCAGTGCCGAGGTCGAAGCGGTCGCCCGTGTGCGGCTCGACGACCTGCGTCGCGGCCGTGGTGGCGGCGCCGGTGACGGCGACCTCGATCGTGCGGCCGGTCAGGGTGGCGGTGGTCGCCTCGCTGGTGACCGGCGTACGCGCGGCGTTCATGAACTTCGTCGCCGGGAGCGCGTGGTCGACGATGCGGACGTCACCGATCAGGCCGTTGAAGGTCTGCTCGACCACGTTGGCGTAGTCGGTGGCGCCGAGCATCCAGTACTTGCCGGTGCTGCCGAGGCCGATCGCGGGCGAGAGCGGGTTGCGGCCCATCAGCGCGCCGTCGATGTACAGGTCGGTGTAGCGACCGTCGTTGACCGCGGCGACGTGCGTCCAGCGCTGCGACGCCATGCCGTGGCCCCAGGCGGTGATGTTGCGGTCGGTGTTCGTCGGCCAGACGGCCCACTGCAGCTCCGCGCCGCCGGACAGCGCCAGGGCGATCGCGGACTCGTCCGGATCGTCCTTCGTGCGACCGAGGTCGCGCCCCGTGCCCTGCTGGCCGAGGATGCCCATCCAGCTGTTGCTGTTGCAGCAGCTCGCGGGGAGCTTGACGAACGCCTCGATCGTGTAGCCGTTCTTGAACTCGTTCGTGTTCAGCGGCGCGCCGTCGGCCGTGCGCAGGTACGTGCCGCGGCGCTGGCTCTTGTTGGCCGTGAACTTGAGGGAGCGTGCCGACGGCTGGTCGTCACCGTGGTCCTCGTTGACGCTGATCTGCGCCTGCTCGCCCGTGGAGCTCGCAAGCGTCGTCGGCGTCAGGTCGTTGCCGTTGCCGGAGAGGTCGTCGAGCTTGGTGACGGTGCCGGTGCCGGTCGGGCGCCACAGCGCGACCGTGCCGGGGACCTTCAGGGCGTCGGTGGCGACCTCGGCGGGCGCCGGCTTCGGGTCCAGGCGCTGCGCGAGCGCCTTGAAGTCGAGCGGGATCGAGAAGCGGCTCTGCGGCTCGGTCTTCTCCATCATGAGCCGCTCGTGCAGCGAGCGGTCGGCCTCGTTCTGCGCCAGGATCCACGGCGAGAAGGTCTCGACGTCGATCGTGTCGCGGTCCAGGTCGAACTGGTACGTGCGGATCATGCCGGCGCCGCCGTAGTACATGTCCTGGTAGTCGGCGAGGTTCAGGTACACGTCGTGCCCGAAGTCGTTCTTCTGCGTGACGCGCCCGACCGGCCAGTTGTGCCCCGAGAGGCTGAGCACGATCTGGTCGTTCTTCCTGATCAGGTTGTTCCACAGCGTGGTGCCGTAGGACGTGAGGGAGGCGTTGCCCTCCGCGTTGCTCGAGAGCGTCTCGTGCGTCGTGACGATCGTCGGGACGGTCTTGTTCGCGTCCAGGACCGACTGCGCCCACGCCGTGCCGGCCGTCGAGAGGCGCCAGTCGAGCGCGAGGATCAGCCACTGGCGGCCGCCCGCCGTGAACTTGTGCGCACTGTTGTACCCGTTGGCCGAGGAGCCGAGATACGTCGGCATGCCCGTGTAGCGCTGCGGGCCGAACGCCTTCGAGAACGGCGTCTCGCCACGCGTGTCGTTCGTGCCCGAGTTGATGTCGTGGTTGCCGGCGAGGACGCTGTACGGCAGCTTCGCCCGGTCGAGGATCTTGTACGCGTGATCCGCGCGATCGACCTCGTTCTGCAGGCCATCCTGGGTCACATCGCCCAAGCCCGCCGCGAACGCGATGTTCTCGCGCTCGCGGTTCTCGACCATCCAGTCGAACGCGGCCGCCACCGGCTCGGTGTCCCCCCGGTCGTCGTCGAACAGGTACTGCGTGTCCGGGACCACCGCGATCGTGAAGCGATGGCTCGTCGGATCGAAGCTCGGCGCGGAGGCTCCGCCGCCGGTCTGGGCGTTCACAGCCACCGCGACCAGCAGCGTGAGCACGAAGCTCAACGCCGCCGCGGCGCGCACGGGTCGGGTCATACGTCGTCCTTTCAAGGTCATTGGCGGGGCGACGCTATGCCCGCTGTGCGCGCGGGTTGTGACGGGTCCGTGTCCGACCCGTGAACGCCTGGTTAGCCGCGCTGCGGGACCGCCTAGACAAGCGCCGGCCCCGACAACTACGTCTGCCACATGGCCGCCGACCGGACTCGCCGTTCACGGTCGAGGGTGAGCGGCCGCGAGCACGGCTGACGCCGCGCGACGAAGGCCCTGAACGACATGCACTGTTTTCTGTTGGTGGCGGGATTCCCTCTAGGTCCCGCCGATTCGCGGCAGTCTGGCATTAATGAGCACTTCTAGTGTGCCTTACGTGCCGGGTCGGTGGTGGGTGCCCACGGGAGTAGGCACCCACCAGACGCTGCTAGTCGACGAACTCGAACTCGCCGTTCAACAACTCCTGCTTCATGTCTCGCATGATGTTGGCCGCCTCGACCTTGTCACAGCCGGTGCCCACGACCGCCGCCACCAGGCGGACGTTGACCGACGTCCAGTAGCGGTTCGTGTGGAGCCCGGGATGGTAGGTACGCCGCTTGTCTCGGTCCGAGAGGAGCGCGTAGCCGCCGCGGGTATCGGCCACGTGGCGATACCGGTTCCGCAGATACACGCCGTTGACGACGTCATTGGGCTCGATCTCGCACTTCGAAGCGATGATCCGAGCCCAGACCGCTTTGCGATGGTGGGCGCCGACAATGTGATGGGCCGCGAACCCCTTCCGGACGTTGTTCGTGTCCGCAGGGGCGTCCCCGAGCTCGAGCCGGAGAGCCTTTGACGCGCTACTACGGACGATGCTGCCGCCAGGCTGCAGCTTCACCCGGTCCTTCCACCACTGCGGCGTGTGCGGCCGGTTGGCCTCGGTGCAGTGGCCGAGCAGCTGGCACACCTCGATGAGCTCGCAGTTGTGTGCCGGCGGCGGAACCTCGCAATCGTCTACCAGCGGAGTGCTTCCCCGGGAAGCGGACGTGGTGTCTCGGAGCGCGACGAAGAGGTCGTGTGTCATGGCCTCGAATCCGTCCCCGGTGCCGTCGCCCGTCCAGGTGGACGGGCTGCTGCTGTACCCGGTCTGTTCCTCGACGAACGCTTGGTCGGCCGGACTCAGCAGGTTCCATATCTGCTCGGCAGCGGACTGGCTGCTCGCGTTGTCGATCGCGTCAGCAACGTCCTCCGCCTCCGAATCCGTGTTCACGACGTGATCGGGACCACCGTGGTTCCACGACGTCGGGTAGATCAGCGGCTGCTCGTTGGGTGCGAGCCCGGTCCACAGGTGGCTGTCCGGCCTCCCATAGTGCGTGGTACCGAACACATCACGGACGTTCTGGATGTCTTGAGCCGTGTCGATGACGTTGGGGTAGCCACCACCCGAGTTGCCGTGTACGTAGGACGTGGCGTAGATCCACGGGATGTCCGAGAGGTCGACGTTGGTCCAGATGTACGGGTTGTGGTAACCGGTCGGTCCGGCCAGGGCACGGATGCAGGCCTGCTCCGCGGGTACGGTCTCGTCGACGGTGCCGGTGGTCGGCAGCTCGGTGTCGCAGGTGATCGACCAGGGGTGGTCGACGGCGTTGCCTGGAGGGCTGCCGTCCGTGCGCACGATGCCGGGCATGTCGCGAGGGTCCGCATCCTTGATCCAGTCACCGACAACGGGGTAGTCGCCCGGGTTGCCATACGTGAACGAGACGTGGGGTGCGGTGGCCGGAGTCTCGTGGTCGTTGCGCAGCTTCCACGTTGCGTTGGCCGGGTTGTAGATGCCGATGGTGTCGGTGCCGTTCCCGTCCCAGTCGCCGGCCAGCGGGATGACGCCGCTGTTGGGATCGCCGAAGTGGACGATGTGGTGGGTCGTACCGCTGAAGTCGTTCGACAGATAGAAGCGCGCCTCCCCGATGCGATAGACGCCTGGGGTGTCGGTGCCGTTGCCGTCCCAGTCACCGACGATCGGGATGTCTCCGACCCAGAGCCCGTAGACGACAAACCGATTGTGGTTCACGTCCCAGTGGTGGTCCTGCAGGTACCAGCCGCGGTAGTGCGTGTCGTGCTGGCGGACCACGCCCTGGGAGTCGTACTTGTCGGCGTTCCAGTCGCCGGCCACGGGGTAGTCGACCGAGTTCCACCCGAAGCTGAAGCTGAAGGTGGCGTCCAGCTGGCGGAGCCAGTCGTTCCGCCCCAACCACGAGAGCAGTCCGTTGCTGCCGCTGCGGACCACCAACGGCGTGTCGACGTCATCGGCATTCCAGTCCCCCGCCCGGAAGACGTCGCTCGGCCAGCCGTATTGCGTCCAGGTGAAGCCGTACCCCGGTGCCTGGGAGTTCTTCGGATACCACGTCGCGCGCACGGGTCCAGGCGTCGGGGTAGCGGTCGGCGTGGCGATCGGCGTCGCGGTCGGCGTCGCGGTCGGCGTCGCGGTCGGCGTGGATGTCACGGTCGGAGTCGGAGTCGGCGTCGGGTTCGGGTTCACCGGCGGGTTCGTCGCGTTTGCGGCCACCGTCACCGTGATCGGATCCGGCCATTCAGCAACCTCGACTTCGATGACCCCGTGAGTCCCTAGGAAGTGCAGGTTGCAGTCGTCGATCCACGGCTCGAGCGTCTCGTCGAGGCACCAGTTCCCAGCGTTGGGGTCTTCAGTGAGGTTGCCGGACGTGATCGTCACGCCCTCGATCGATACCGAGGTGGTGCCCGTGTTCGTCAGCGTGAGCGTCGAGGCGTCCCACCAAGCCTGCAGCTTCGGCTTGGCGGCGGCGTTGGTGGGCACCGTCACGAGGATCGGCTCCGGCCACTCGTACACGTCCACCTCGAGGGTCCCGAAGCCACCCGTGATGCTCGTGTAGCACGTGCTGCTCGACGGAGTGAGGACCTGCCAGCGGCAACCATTGCCCGCGCCCTCGCCGAGGGGTCCGGACGTGATCCGGATGTCATTGATCGACAGCGTCATGTCGCTGTTGTTGCTCAGCGCGAGGACGCCGTCGTCCCAGAAGGCTCCGATCTCAGGGGCCGCCGGGGTCGGAGTCGCCGTCGGCGTGGACGTCGGAGTCGCCGTGGGCGTGGACGTCGGAGTCGGCGTCGACGTCGGCGTGGGAGTCGGCGTCGGCGTGGGAGTCGGCGTGGGCGTGGGAGTCGGCGTGGGAGTCGGTGTCGGTGTCGGCGTCGGGCCGGGATTGGTCGGCGGGGAGGTGTCGGACCCGACGACGACCTCGATTGGGAACGGATGCTGGAACGTGTCGACCTCGAGCGTTCCGTAAGAGCCGAAGAAGTGCAGATCGCACGCCGGCCCCCAGGGCTCGAGCGTCTCGCCGACGCACCAGTTCCCGGCGATCCAGTCCTCCCACAGGTCTCCGGAGGTGATTCGCACCTCGGTGACCGTCAACGGAGTCGAGCTGGTCGACATGAGCTGCAGATAGCCACTGGTTTCCCAGTACGCCGACAGCTGAGGGTCGGCGGATGCAGCCGCCGGAGCCCCCGCCATGCCAACGAGCATGGCAACGAACGCGGCTATCGCCGCGCGAAAACTACCCCTGAACGACATGGACCGCCTTCTGTTGTTGACGCAACCCCCTACGGTTCCGTCGGGCGCGCGCAGTCTGGCATTCATGAGTGATCAGTGGGAAATTGGTTAGTGTTGAGATAGCTCAACACTCATGACGACGCCGGTCCAGTCGAGCTGGGGAGACGGAACTCGGCTGACTTGGACCGAGTGCTCATCATGGGCTCGTGAACACGATGCTGCGCGACCTCGCCGACGAGTCGTTCGTCTCCCTGACCACGTTCCGCCGCACCGGTGAGGGCGTTCCCACGACGGTGTGGGTGGCCGCCGACCCTGACGGCGACGGGCTCGTGGTGATGACCATCGACGGCAGCGGCAAGGTCAAGCGGGTGCGCAACGACCCGCGCGTGACGCTGCGGCCGTGCGGGCGGCTCGGGAACGTGGACGACGACGCGGCGACGGTGGAGGCGACGGCGCGGGTCGGGGCGTTCACCGAGCGGATCGAGCAGGCGTTCAAGGACGCCTATGGCGCGGAGTACGCGGTCGTCCGCGGCGTGGAGCGGCTGACGAGCGACAAGCGGCGCGTGGCGTTGCACCTGACCGCTTAACGAGTTGAGCCGCCCGGTCGGGGGCGGCTCGTCAATCGGGTTATCGGCAAAGCCACGCCCGGGCTTTAGCCCCTCGCGTATGCTTGGCGCGTTGCCACTCGGAACGCTTGAGACGCTCGATCGCTGGAGCCGCTATCCGGTTCCCCGCATGGTGCGCGAAGCGGCCATCGGTGCCCTGCTGTTCGGGCTCATCTGGGTCCTCGGAAGCCACTTCATCTTCGATCGCGATGCGAGCTGGGCGAGGAGCGCGCTGATCGGCGCGTTCGCGGGCGCCGGGATGTTCGTCCTGGACTTCGGGCGGATGCTGTGGGCGCGGCGCCAGGCGCGCCGCGGTGAGTTCACCGCGCTCACCGAAGACGACGGCTGACCGCCTCGACTTACGAAGTTCCCAGGTTCCTCATAGCTGGCTCTGACGGACGGCCGGAAGGCTGGGGCCATGTCGACCATGACCTCCGCCCAGCCCCTCACGCTCCGGCCGCCGACGCAGCTCGCCGGGCGACTGTTCGTCGGGAACGCCGACGACGCCGGCACGTGGACGCTGCACGTGCTCTCCGACGCGGGGAGCGACACGCTGCTCGTCACCCGCGAACGCCGTGATCTCGCGGAGGCGATGCTCCGCGACGCGTTCCCCGGTCATCTGATCCGCGCCGACCTGATCGACGCGCTGAGCCGCGAGTGGGAGCCGCCGGACGGTGGCTTCGTGTTGCCGGCCGATCTCGTGGCGGGCTGGGCGCTCCGCTGGGCCCTCGACCACTAACCGTCGCACTGGGTAAGGCCGAGGTCGCCGGCGAGCGCGGCGGCGCGGTCGAACCGGTCGAGCACGCGGTCGCGGGCGTCCTCGTTGCCGGCGTCGGCGGCGTAGCGGCGCCAGGCCTGGACCAGGTCGGCGTTCGCGCGCACCCACTTGGCGTGCGCGGCGCGGTCCTCTTCCGGCGGCTCGAGGGCGCGCAGGACCTCGAGCTCCTGCTCGTAGAGCCGGGTGGAGGCGTCGAGCAGCTCGTCGGCTTGGAGCTCGGCGAGCGCCTCCTGCCCGGCGGCGCGGTCACGGCAGGCAGAGTTGGCCTCCCGGACGAACGTCTCACGGTCCGGGCCGCCGCAGCCGACGACCACCAGCCCGAGGAGAAGCGCACACCGCCGCATCGGGGGTGTGGTACCCGTTCAGGGACATGCTGGACGTGCTTCGCAGCTGGGCGGTGCAGGACTCCCCGCCGGGAGCGGCGGTCGCGGCGCTCGTCGCGCGGACCGACCTCGAGGTGGGTGCACTGGACCGCGCGCTGTATGAGGAGCGGACCGCGGTCGCGCTCTACAACGCCCGGTCGGCGACGGCGATCGTGCCCGCGGACGAGGTCGCGGCGTACGCGACCGCGCAGCTCCCGGAGGGCGACGACCAGCTCGGCCCGCTCTTCAAGAACGCCGCGCCGGAGGGCGGGTACGCCGACGCGTTCGCGCTCGCGACCGACGCCATCAGCGACGCGCTCGACGGCCGCGCGCTGAGCCGCGACGACCTGCACGAGGCGCTGCGCCAGCGGCTCCCGGAGGCGCTGCTGCCGTGGTGCGAGGGCTGCCAGAGCCATCACGCGCGGCGCGGGCTGCTGATCATCGCCGGGCTGCGCGGGCGGCTGTGCCTCTCGGGGCGGGTCGGCCGCCAGCCGGAGTTCGCGCGCACGGACCAGCTGATCGGCTGGGACGCACCCGCGCGCGAGGAAGCCGGCAAGGCGCTGGTCGACCGTTATCGGCGTCAGTACGGCGCGTCGAGCGCGACCGAGTTCGCGCAGTGGTCTGGGCTCGCGCCCGCGCACGCGCGTGAGCTGTGGGCGCTGAGCCGCGTGAAGGGCGGCGTCGAGCAGCTCGACGGCGTCCGGCTGCTCGCCCCCGGCGACCCGCAGCTGCAACGCCGCGACCGCGAGGCGTTCATCGAGGACGCGGCCTGGCGCAAGAAGGTGTGGGCCGCGTCGGGCGGAGCCGGCGTAGTCACGGAGGACGGCCAAGTGGTCGCCCTGTGGCGCGCGCGCAAGAAAGGAAAGAAGCTGGAGGTAACGGTCGAGGGCGCGGAGATCGACGTGACCGAGCAGGCCGAGGGGCTCGCCCCGCACCGCGGTTGTGTGACCGCCGTCATCCAGTTCGCCTGAACACCTCACCCCGCCGAGTGAGAAATATGGGTCGAGCGCGGAGTACTTGCTCACCGTGACCCGCTCTCTCCTCGCCGCCTTCGCGGCCCTCCTCATCGCCGCCGTCCCGGCCGACGCGGCCCCGCGGACCGTCCAGTCCGTGGTGACGCTGTCCTCGCCGACGCTGACCGTGCAGCTGGCCTCCGGCTCGCGCGTGAAGACCGTACGGGGCGGCACCGTGAAGGTCCGCGGGCGGGTGGCGACGATCGCCGCGCGCGGGAAGACCGTGCGGCTGACGACGACGAGCGCGCCCAAGGCGTTCCGCGTCGGCGCGACGCAATGCACGATGAAGAAGGCCGGCAAGCGCAAGCTCGCGGTGACGTGCCCGGCGCCGCAGGGCGCGAACGGCGGCGCGCCGGGCGCGGGCGGCAACGGCGGCACGGGCGGCAACGGCGGCACGGGCGGCAACGCCGGCACGGGCGGCAACGGCGGCAATGGCGGCAATGGCGGTGGCGCAACGCCGGGCGGCGGCCCGACGACCGGCGGCGACGACACGCCCGGCGGCGAGCCGGCTGACGCGGCGGCGCCGTTCCGCTTCGCGCCCTACGTCGACATGTCCCTCCCGCCCTTCCCGGACCTGCCGGCGCTCAGCGCGACGACGGGCGTCAAGCACTTCTCGCTCGGCTTCGTGGTCGCGGACAGCACCTGCGCGCCGTCCTGGGGCGGCTTCAGCGAATACCCCGCGACCGGCGACAGCGCGTTCCGCAAGGACAACATCGCGCAGCTCAAGGCCGCGGGCGGCGACGTCGTCATCTCCTTCGGCGGCGCCGCCGGCAAGGAGCTCACCGACTGCCACACCGGCGTGAAGGCGCTCGCCAACGCGTACGACGCCGTGATCACGACGTACGGCGTGACCCACCTGGACTTCGACATCGAGGGCGGCGCGCTGGACACCAGCAACCACGACCTGCGCGCGAAGGCGATCCGGCAGCTGCAGGTCCGCCACCCCGGGCTCGTCGTCACCTTCACCGTGCCCACGCTCACGACCGGGCTGCTGACGAACGCGAAGACGATGCTCGCCAACGCGGTCGGCAACAGCGTGGACATCGCCGCCGTGAACATCATGGCCATGGAGCTGGAGGTCTCCAGCACTGCGGGCAAGCTCGGCCAGCACGTGATCGACGCCGGCAACGGCCTCTATGGCAACCTCGTCGAGCTCTACCCCGGCCTCACCCCCGCCCAGCGCTGGCGCAAGGTCGGCATCACCCCGATGCTCGGCATGAACTGGAACACCGAGCAGGTGTTCACGCCCGCGGACGCCCGCAAGGTCACCGACTGGGCCAAGACGCAGCACATCGGCATGCTCGCGATGTGGCAGCTCGGCATCGACAAGGCGTGCCCGGCCCCGACGACGATGCCGCAGCTCACCTGCTCCGGCACCGCTCAGCAGCCGTTCGAGTTCGCGAAGATCTTCAACGAGTTCACCGGCTGACCCGGTTAGGCTCGCGCCGTGCGGCGCGTCGCGATCATCGCCTCGGCATCCGGGAACGGCAAGACCACGCTCGGGCGGGAGCTCGCCTCCCGCCTGGACGTGCCGTTCGTGGAGCTGGACGCGATCGTGCACGGCCCGAACTGGACGCAGATCTCCGACGACGGGCTGCGCGCGGCACTCGAGCCGATCCTGCCGCAGCCCGGCTGGGTAATAGATGGCACCTACCACGGCAAGATCGGCAACCTGGTGCCGGACGCGGCCGACACGATCGTGTGGCTGGACCTGCCGGTGCACGTGTGGCTGCCGCGGCTGCTCCGGCGCACGTACCGCCGCATCCGGGGCCACGAGCGGATCTTCAACGACAACCGGGAGTCCTGGCGGACCGCGCTGGTCGGCCGTGACGCGCTGATCCCGTTCGCGCTCCGCAGCCACTTCCGCCGCCGGCGCGAGTGGCCGCAGCGCTACTCGGGACGCAACGTGATCCGTCTACGGACCCCGCGCGAGGTCGCCGAATGGCTGAGCTGAGTCCCGGCACCGAGTTCGCCGATCACGTCATCCGTGACGTGATCGGCCGCGGCGGGATGGGCGTCGTGTACCGCGCGACGCACGTCCCGCTCGACCGCGACGTGGCGCTGAAGGTGATCGCGCCGGGCTTCTCGGACGACCACGAGTTCCGGCGCCGATTCCGGCGTGAGTTCCGCGCCACGGCGTCGATCCAGCACCCGAACGTGATCCCGATCTTCCACGCCGGTGAGGAGGACGGGCAGCTGTACGTGACGATGCGGTACGTCGACGGCACGGACCTCGCGCGGCTGCTCCGGCAGGAGAAGCGGCTCGACCCGGTGCGGGCCGCGCGCCTGATCGCGCAGGTCGCGAGCGCGCTCGACACCGCGCATCGGGCCGGGATCGTCCACCGCGACGTCAAGCCCGCGAACGTCCTGATCGACGGGGACACCGCGGTGCTGACCGACTTCGGGCTGATGAAGGACGTACGCGCGACGACGCAGCTGACGAACGCCGGCACGGTGATCGGCACGTTCGACTACGCCGCGCCCGAGCAACTGCGGGAAGGCCCGGTGGACGCGCGCGCCGACGTGTACGCGCTCGGCGGCGTGCTCTACCAGGCGCTGACGGGCAAGGTCCCGTACCCGCGCGAGACGGCCGCGGCGACGATGCTCGCGCACCTGGACTCCCCGCCGCCCTCGGTCCTCTCGATCCTGCCGGACGCGAGCGAGCGGCTCGGCGAGGTCGTGCGCCGCGCGATGGCCAAGGACCCGAACGCGCGCTACCCGTCGGCCGGCGACCTCGGCCGAGCCGTGCTCGCCGCGGTGGAAGACCACGACGGCGCGCCGCAGCCCGAGCGCAGCATCGCCACCGGCCCGGCCGCGGGCGCCGCCACCGCCGCGCTGCCGCTCCCGCCCACGCTCTCCACCGAGACCACGCGCGGCGCGTTCGCCGGCCGCGCCGAGCCGCTGCGCGCGCTCGAGACCCGCTACGCCACCGCCGAGGCCGGCCAGCGCCAGTTCGTGCTGATCGCGGGCGAGCCGGGGATCGGCAAGACGCGCCTGGCGACCGAGTTCGCGCGCCGCGCGCACGAGGAGGGCGCGACCGTCCTCTACGGCCGCTCGGACGCCGAGTCGCTCATCCCCTACCAGCCGTTCATCTCCGCGCTCGCGCACTACGTGGACGAGAGCGAGCGGCTGCGGCTTCCCAATGGCCTCGACCTGGAGCTGTGGGAGGTCGCGCAGTTCGTGCCCGGCCTGCGGGCGCTGCTGCGCGAGCCGAGCGACGCGGGCAGCGGCGCCGACGTCCGCCGCTACCGGCTCTTCGAAGGCGTCGCGCGGCTGCTGGCGAGCGCGGCGGCCGAGCGCCCGCTCGTGCTGATCGTCGACGACCTGCAGTGGGCCGACACCGGCACCCTGCAACTGCTCGGCCACGTGCTCCAGGACGCCGCGCGAGCCCGGTTGCTGGTCGTCGGCACCGCCCGCGCCGCCGACCTAGGCGAGCTCCTCGGGCGTCTGCGCCGGCTCTCTTCGTTCGAGCAGGTCACGCTCGAGGGCCTCACCGCCGACGAGACCCGCGCGCTGATCGGCGACCAGGCCAGCTCGGGCTTCGTGCGCCGCCTGACCGAGGAGACGCAGGGCAATCCGTTCTTCATCGAGGAGACGCTGCGCTCGCTGCCGGAGCTGGAGGAGCGCGCGCTGAGCCGGATCGCGGTGCCCGAAGGCGTCAAGGAGATGATCTCCCGCCGGCTCGCCCAGCTGTCCGCCACCGCCAACCAGGTGCTCGGCATCGCGTCGGTCGTCGGGCGCCAGTTCGACCTCCCGCTGTTGGAGGAGCTGCTGCCCGGCGAGGCGGTGCTCGACGCGCTGGAGGAGGCCGTCGCCGCCGGGCTGATCCGCGAGGCCGACGAGATCGACCACTTCACGTACGCGCACGCGCTCGTGCGCGAGACGCTCTACGAGACGCAGTCCGCGAGCCGCCGCGCGCGGCTGCACCTGCGGATCGGCGAGGCGCTGGAGGGCACGTCCACGCCCGCTGAGCTCGCCTACCACTTCGCCGAGGGCCGCTCCGACAAGGCGGTCGCCTACGCGCTCGCGGCCGGTGACGCCGCGGTCGCCGCCTTCGCCTACGACGAGGCCGCCGAGCACTACCGCCGCGCCGGTGACGAACTCCCCACGCTCCTCAAGCGCGGCGCGGCCGAGCTGCGCGCCGGGGACGCCGCCGCCCGCGCGACGTTCACCGCGGCGGCGGCCGCAGCCCGTTCGGCGCACGACCGCGACGCGCTCGCCCAGGCCGCGCTCGGGTTCGCGGGCCGCCACGCGGAGGCGGGCGTGATCGACGACGACGGCATCGCGCTGCTCGAGGAAGCGCTCGCCGCCTACGACGAGGACCACCTGGTCGCGATCCAGCTGCGTGCCCGGCTCGTCGACCGGCTGCAGTTCGCGAATCAGCCTGAGCGGCGGGAGGCGCTGAGCGAGCAGGCGCTGGCGATGGCCGAGCGGCTCGGCGACCCGCGCGGGCGCGTCGCCGCGCTCGAGTCACGCCACGGCGTGCGCATGCACATCGACCACGTCGACGAGCGCCTGCGGCTGAGCGAGGAGCTGCTGATGCTCGCCAAGCGGGTCGGCGAGCCCGAGCTGGAGGCGCTGGCGCAGCACTGGCGCGTCTACGACCTGCTCGAGGCCGCGCGCGTGGACGAGGCCCGCCACGCGCACCGCCGCCTCGCGGTGCTTGCCGCCGAGCTCCGTCAGCCACTCTACAGCCACTTCTCCGTCGGCTGGGAAGTCGTGTGGGCGCAGATGGCCGGCCGGGTCGAGGACGCCGAGCGGCTCGCGCGCGAGAGCTTCGACCTCGGCCGCCGCGCCCAGGCCCGCGACGCCACGACGATCCTCGCCGCCCAGACGCTGATCCTGCGCCGGCGCGAGGACGCGCTCCAGGACTTCGTGGGCGCGATCGAGCACCACATCGCGCAGAACCCGGCGCTCGTCGCCTGGCGCTCGATCCTGCCCATGGCCCACCTGCTGGGCGGGAACACGGCCGCGGGCGTCGCCGCGTTCCGCGAGCTCGCGCCGGACGACTTCGCCGCGATCCCGCGCGACATGTTCTGGTTCACCGCGATCGCGTTGCTCGGCGAGACGTGCGCGCTGATCGGCGACACCGAGCAGGCCGCCGTCCTGTACCGGCTGCTGCACCCGCACAGCGAGCGCATGGTCCAGGTCACGCAGGCCGCGAACCTCGGCTCCACGCACCGCTTCCTCGCGCTGCTGAGCGCCGCCTGCGGCGACCTCGGCGCGGCCGAGCACCACTTCGAGACGGCGCTGGAGGTCAACCGCCCGCTGCGGCCGGTGGTCGCGCTGATGCGGCGCGAGTACGCGGAGATGCTGCTCGCGCGCGACGGCGACGGCGACCGCACGCGGGCCGAGGCCCTTCTGCGCCAGACGCTTCGCGAGGCGCAGGAGGGCGGCATGTCCCAGCTCATCAGCCGGATCGAGTCACGCCTGGCCGAGCTCGGCGCGTAACGCCTCGAGCACACGCTCGGCCTCGTCGCGATCCGCATCGACGATGTGGATCTTGCGGCCGCCGTACTGAAAAGCGAGCTGACCCGGGATGCGCAGGTTCGCGAAGGGCACGACCCAGGACAACGTGTGGCCCTCCTCGAGGCGGAGGTCCTCGATAGCCGCGCGCTCATATTCTCGCCGCAGCCGGAGTGGACCGAGGCCGCGGATGCGCACCAGGCGCCGGGGATCGACGAGCAGCCGCTCGCGGTACAGCGCCTGCCAGAAGGCGACGACCAGCGACACGACGCCCACGCCGAGCCAGATGATGCGAACGTCCGTCGCCTTCGTCTCGACGAACAGGGCGCCGATCGTGATCAGCACGATCAGCACGACCACGGTGACGAACCGCCCCGCGAGCGGCTTCCGACGCACGTCGATCCGGTGCGGCACCCCGGACCAGTTACCCCAGCGGCCCGCCCAGCGAACCGGGCGGGCCGCTGGACCGCGGTCACGGGTTCGTGGTCGACAGCGTGAACGTCAGCGTCTTCGAGTAGGAGCCCGTGCGCAGCGGCTCCTTGTCCCCGATCGCCTGCTTGAACGTGATCGGCACCTTCTCGTTCGACGTGGGCGCGCTCCACGTCTTCACGACGCCGAGCCCCTGCAGCGGCTGCGCGAGCTTGAACGCGCCGTTGAGCAGGTAGCCCGGGCTCGGGCCGGTGTCGGCGACGCTGAGCGTCGCGTCACCCGCGGTGGAGACGACGGTGGCGTCGGTCGAGGCCGTGTACTCCCTCGTGACGCCCGGCGTGAACGCGCCGAACGACGCCGGAGCGCCGAGCGACAGCGACAGCGTCGCCGGGACCGTCCCGCCGACCGTGCCCTCGTCGCCGCCGGTCGCGTTCAGGAACGCCTCCGAGCCCCCGACGACCGGGAGCGAGAGCGACGTGCCGGCCAGGTCGACGGAGACCTCGGTGCCCGGCTGCGGGCGCAGCGTGAACAGGCGGTCGCTGGAGAAGACCATCAGCGCGAGCTGCTGGCCCGCCAGGACGACCTTGTCCGTCGGCTGCAGGTTGAAGTTCACGTCGACGAACTCGCCCGGGACGAGCGGGGCGCCGCCGGAGATTCCGCCGCGGTTCTGCGGGTCGGCCCAGCCGCGCGTGATCACGTGCGACGTGTTGATCGTGGTCGACGTGCAGGTGAGCGACGGCGTGAACGGCAGCGCGACGAGGTAGACCGACAGGTTCGCGGCCGCCTTGCTCGCCGCCATCCGCACCTTGATGCGCGGCGTGCCCGAGAGGTGCACCGGCGCCGTGAGGAAGTTCGTCGAGTACAGGAGCCGCTGCGGGCCCGCGTTGACGAAGTTGCCCGGCTGGCAGGAGACGTCGTCGACGAGCTTCTCCGTCCCCGTGCCCGCGGGCGCGACCGACAAGCCGCCCGTCGTGTTCCCGCCCGCGCGCGGACGCAGCTCGACCGCCTTGGAAGCCGGGTTCGGGTAGTCCCCGTACGGCGTCGGGTTCGCGGTCGAGCAGACGATGCTCACGGTGGCGCCACCCGCGACCTTGTCGCCCGCCGCGGTCGCGACCGCCGAGTCCAGCAGGACCGTGGTCGCGCTCGGGATCGCCAAGATCGCCCGCGTGACGTTGGCGGTCGTCCCGGCCGCGTTCGTCTGCGGGATCGTCAGCGTCATGCCGACCTGCAGCTGGCTCGTGCTGCCGACCGTGAGCGTCGCGGTGTTGGTCTGGTCGCCGGTCACCGTCGCCGTACGCGGCGGGCAGGCCGCCGTCTCACGCGTCACCCACGCCTTCGGGTCGTTCTCGACGCCGTTCTGGACGCCGTACAGGTAGCGCGTGAACCAGCGGTTGCGCAGGCCGAGCGGCGGCGCCCCGCCGTGCCCACCCTGGTGGTAGAACTGCTGCAGCGGCACCTTGCCCTTGAGCGCCTCGGCGATCCGCACGCTGTGCTCGGGCACGACGTTCCAGTCGTTGAACGCGTGCGCCATCAGCGTCGCGGCCTTGACCTTGGCGAGCTGGTTGAGCTGGTCGCGGCCGGCCCAGAAGTCGTTGGAGTCGCCGGTGGTGCGGTCCTGGCGGACCTTCATCAGCCCTTCGCGGACGGTGTCGATGCAGTACTGGCGCCGCGCCGGATCGCCGCTGTTGATGTAGTCGAACAGGTAGTCGATGTCCTCGCCGACCCAGCCGCCCGGGTTCCGCACCATGCCGTTGGAGCGGTAGTAGTGGTAGTAGGACGTGTTCGGCGCGATCGGGATGATCGCCTCGAGCCCGTCGACGCCGGTCGTCGCGGCGGAGATCGGCAGCGTGCCGTTGTAGGACGTGCCGGTCATGCCGACCTTGCCCGTGGACCAGCTCGCCGCGACCTCGGTGGTGCCGTCGATCGTCGTGTAGCCCTTCGCGCGGCCGTTGAGCCAGTCGACGACCGCCTTGGGGCCGTCGTTCTCGTTGCTGCCGCCGACCGTCGGGCAGCCCTGCGAGAGCCCGGTGCCCGGCGACTCCGAGTGGACGACCGCGAACCCGCGCGGCACCCACGTGTTGACCTCGCTGGTCGAGATCGAGGTCCGGTTCGGGTTCCACGAGATCGCCGGCGGAGACGTGCGCGGCGGCGGCGGCGTGCCGAGCTCGTGGTTCGGGTTCCAGAAGTACTGCGACGCCGTCGAGGCCGTGCCCGCGTAATACGGGCTCGTCTCGTAGACCACCGGCACCTTCAGGTTCTCGGTGTTGGTCTGCGCCGGCCGCGTGACGTCCACGTGCATGCGGTCGCGCTTGCCGTCGCCGTCGCTGTCGAACTCGGTCTCGACCCACAGCCGCTGGCGGATCCAGTCGGCCGACACGCTGAAGGCCGGCACGACCTGCGCCTGGCCGTTGACGAACACCGGCTGCGTCTGCGCCGACGCGGCCGCGGTCGGCACCACCGCGAGCACCGCGGCCAACAGCCCTACACGACTTCGAATTCCCATCCCGTCATCCCTCCGTCAGAGCTGATGCACCCTCTCGGGGCGACCGTACGCCAGTCGCGCGGCGCGCTCATCCAACGGTTGTCGGAAGCCCAGGTCCCGCTCAGAGACGGTCGTCGCGATGCACCACACGCCCGCCGACCACGGTCAGCCAGACCGGGGTGTCCGGGAGCTCCGCGGCGGGCGTGTCGATCGGGTCGCGCGCCAGGCCGGTGAGGTCGGCGCGCATCCCTTCGCGGATGCGGCCGGTCCACTCGTCGCCGGCCACGAGCGCGGGCGCCGTCGTGTAGCCGGCCAGCGCTTCCGTCGCCGTGATCCGTTGCGCGGGAACCACGTCGCGGAGCTGGGCGGCGGCGAGGCCGCGGCGCGGGTCGGCGTCGGCCACGGGCCAGTCGGATCCCAAGGTCAGGAGCGCGCCCGCGTCGAGCAGGTCCCGCATCCGGAACGCGCGGGCGGCTCGCTCCGGCCCCAGCCGCTCGTTCCAGACGCCGGTGCCGTCCGCGCGGACCGAACTCACGTGGACCGGCTGCATCGAGGCGACCACGCCCGCGCGCGGGATCGACCGGACGAGGTCGTCGGGGATCGCCTCCAGGTGCTCGAGCCGGTGCCGGACGCCGGGCGCCGCGCCGGCGCGGATGTAGGCGCCGAGCGTGAAGCGCACGGCGGCGTCGCCGATCGTGTGGGTCGCGAGCTGGAAGCCCGCCACGGCGAAGCGCGCCATCACCGCCGCCATCCGCTCCGGGTCGGGCCAGAGCGGCGCGTGGCTCTCGCCGTGGGTGTCGGGCGCCTCGAGCCAGGCCGTGCCCGCGTCGATCACGCCGTCGGCGAAGCACTTCACGACGCCGCCGCGCCAGAGCCGTCCGCGGACGTCCTTCAACGTCAGCAGGTGCTCGATCTGCTCGTCGGTGACCTCCGGCGTGATCCAGAACGGGACGCGCAGGCGCATCGTCAGATCGCCCGCGCCTTCGAGCTCGCGGAGCATCTCGAGCGTCGAGAGGTCGCCGTCCATCATGTGCCCGCCGGTCAGCCCGAGCGCGTTCAGCTCTCGCAGGATCTCGGCGTGGCGGGCCCGCAGCTGCGGCCAGCGCAGCTTCGGCGCGGCGCGCAGCACGAGGTCGCCCGCGGTCTCGCGCAGCACGCCGGTCGGGGCGCCGTCGTCGTCGACCACGACGGACTCGTGGTCGCCGGTGACGTGCGCGAGCTGCAGCGCCCGCGGGGAGGCGAGCGCCGTGTGCAGGTCCGCGAGCTGGACGAACACCGCGGCGCCGCGGCACGCCTCACCGATCTCGACCGGCGTCGGCGCGACGTCGTAGTCCAGCCCCCAGGCGAACAGCCAGCCGCGCTGCGGTTCCGCGGCCGCGAGCCGCTCCAGCGCCTCGGCCGGCGATGCGCACCCGCGCAGGTCCACGCCGCGCGTGACCTCCGCGCCCCAGAACGGGTGGATGTGCGAGTCGACGAGCCCGGGGATGAGGGCCGCGCCGCGCGCGTCGATCACCTCCGTGCGGGCGTCGCAGGCCGCGCGCACCTCGTCCCCCACGGCGACGATCGTCCCGCCGCGCACCGCCACCGCACGGGCGAACGGGCGCTCCGGGTCCAGCGTGCGCACCCGCGCGCCCACGATCGCGAGATCAGCGGCCATCCACCCAATGATGGTGGAGGCCGTTCCCACCCCAGGGTGAGGCGAGCGACCCCGCGCGGCGGCGAGGATCAAGCGCATGATTCGCCCCCTCCTCCCCGTGCTCTCCGTCCTGGCCGTGTTCGCGGCCCTCGCTCCCTCCGCCCACGCCGCTTCCAAGAGCTGCACCCGCGACGGCGCGACGCTGCTCGCCGCCTCCGGCAAGGTGCGGGTCGTGTCCGTCAAGGAGAAGCCGCAGAACTCCGAGTCGCGCCGCGACCGGATCTACGGCTGCTGGACGACGACCGGCCGCCGCTTCACGCTCTTCCAGTCGCGCGACTTCGGCCTGGACTCGATCGAGCGCGACCACTTCGAGATCGTCGACGGGCGCTTCATCGGCGCGATCCGCAGCTTCGAGGGCGGCGCGAGCGAGTCGCGCACCGCGGCCACGTTCGACGCTCAGAAGCACAAGGCCGTGCACGACACCGATCCGTGCGACGAGGTCTCCGCCGGCGACTTCACCGGGGTCGAGGACGCGGTGTTCTTCCGCAATGGCGGAATCGCCTACACGTGCTTCAAGCAGTCCCGGATCGTCGACGGCAAGGGCGACCGTGTGCTGGAGCCCAACGGGGTCGTCGTCACGAGCCTCGCCGTCTCGGCCAACTCCAACAGCTTCAGCGAGCGGCTCTTCTACCTCGCCGACGAGGCGCCGAAGAGCGTGCAGCTCTAGGTCTCTGCCAACGCGCTGTTAAGGGCGCCGCACAAACACGGACCAGCCACGATGACCAGACTGTGCCTGAGAGCGATTATGTCAAGGCGATTTCGACGTTGTGCCTCGAGACGCGCCCAGGAAGGATTGGCGCGTCGAGCGCGGCGGACATCCCAATATCCGAGATGGGAGTCGTGTACAGATCGCGACCGAACCAGGCGCGGTATCGGTCGATGATTCGCTCTGAGTCATCGACCGACGTCCCCTCGCGGGCGAGCCTTTCCTTCTGGTAGGCGACATGGCCGGTCAACGTGCCGCGAGAGGTCAGAACTCGATGACCCGGCAGCCCCGCTGCCTCGGCGCGCTTGACGTATGCGGGGAGCGCTCGCACGTACGCGCGCTTTCCGCCGATGAGCCTCAGCAGGATGTCGTACGTCAACACGTTGCCCGCCGGCACCTGACCTAGCACCCACGCGGCTCGGCTCGCCATTGCGTCCGGGACAACAGGGAACCGCGCGTGATCGTCGAGCACCACCCGTCCGCCCCTAAGAATTGCGCCGTCGCGCACGACGACCCCTAGGGCGCCTCGCTCGCCGACGAGTGCCCTGTACGTGGCGGCGTCGACGAATTTGCGGAGCGCAGAGCAGATCTCGCAGGCGTGGGTTATACGGACGACGGCGCCCGATTCGAATACAAGAACCCGACCTGAAGTCAGGTCTTCCTCGCCGAAGCCCGCCACGACGGCGTTCGCACGAAGAGAGCACGCGTCGGTGCCGAGACGATCTAGCACTTCCTGCCGGCAGATCAGTACCTGTCGCGGCCCGAGTGGACCTCCATTGCAATCGCCGAGCAACCCGACCCCGACTCGAGCGTCTAGCGCCGGCCGCGGTTCCATTGGACAACCCGCCTTGGGCTTCACAAGTACCTCAGTGACCGTTCCGACCTGCACGAGACAACTGTTCGCCGGGTGAGGCGTGCGTCCTCCGTTCGTCTACTTGACTGAGAACACGATCGGCGCAGGAGACAGATCGAGATCGATCACGCGTTGCCCGGCCGACTCTGCAATTCGTCTGGCGACGGCCCGGCGCGACTCGTCCGGACCGCCGATGAGACACGTGCGGTGCCTAAGGGCAAGCCCAGCCGCCCAGGTGTCGCCCTCTCTGCCTTTCGCCTCCAACAAGGAGGGCCGCGAAACGTAGTACGTATCGATCTGTACACACGTCCGCGCGATCTGAATCCCTTCGGCCTCAGATCGAAGATCTAGGACAAGTTCGATGTCTTCCCCCGAGAACAACTGCGCGAGTCGCTCGTCGTCGCCGGCCTGCGCCGTAAACAACGAGCGATTGAAACGAGCCTGATGCCCTGTCATTCGCCGGTCACCTCTCTCCAGGTTGCCCGTGGGACGGCAAGGGTGACCCTGGCTTTCCCACGCGCGTCGTACTCGGCGCCGAGCCGCGCCTCGCGGCTCAGTTTCGTTTCGCGCCACCATTCGGCCCGAACCTGAGGCCTTACTCCCGTGAGCGGAACATCATCCATGTTCGCGCGCAGATCCGGGTCTGGCCGAGCTGGCTCCTTTGCTCGAATAGCGAGTTCGCTGAATGGCGACCATCGAGTCGGAGCCTGCCCGGGGTGCCTCCCGAAGCCGAGAATCTCCGACCAGTGGTCGAGTGCAACCGCCGTGCGGAGGCTCACACGCACGATCTCGCCGAGGTCGGCGTCTTGGTCGGCTCCAAGGACACGCAAGTCCCATCCTTCCACGGCTCCGAGCGCCGCGACAAGACTCGCCAGCTCAAACCCCGCATCGTCCGCACGCGGCACGATCAGACTCAGGATGTCGGTTTCGGGCGCTCGAATACGCGCCGCGACATATGCAGCGAGACTTGCCACGTCGCCATCAGCATCGACATCAATTGCCTCCCAGCCATGTTGCGGGCGTGTCTCGGAGAGATAGCCCGCGAAAAGGCAACCGCTGTGACCCCCGGAGTACCAGTGCGCCTGCACGGCCACGACCAGTTCATCGTCCGAAACAAGATCGCGCTCACACCGGACGAGTCCACGACGTCGCAGTGCGACGACATAGTCGTGTCGAGTCGGGTACACGAACTCATTTCCAGCGCCGCTGTCGTAGACCCCCGTCGGGACAAGGGCTTCGAGCGCAGATTGGATTTCGTGGTTCGTCCTCATCGATCGGTACGATCGTTTTGAGGAGACTTTACGTAGCGATACAGACAGATGCCGAAACGACGAGAGCAACATGGGTCCACGCGGATCTGGACGATTGGACACTCTCACCACGATGTGGCGCTGGTCGTATCGCTACTGCGAGCGCATGACATCAAACGCGTCGTCGACATCCGCTCCCGTCCGGCATCGCAGTGGGCGCATCAGTTCGACAAGGTCCGCATAGAACCGACACTGCACGCCGCCGAGTTCGCCTATAGCTGGCGTGGCGAACTGCTAGGCCAGCGTCCTGAGGGAACGGAGTTCTACGACGAGGACGGATGCACGCTGTATGACCGCGTAGTCGCTAGACCGGGATTCTCGGATGAATATGACGCGCTAAAGGCAACTGCTAACGAACAGCGGACTGCGCTGTTCTGCCTTGAGGAGGAGCCCGAGCGCTGTCATCGCTACCACATGCTGGGCATCATGCTCACGCGCGATGGGTTCGAGGTGCTCCATATTCGCAAGACCGGTCGCGTCGAGTCTCAGAAGGACGTTTTCCTTCGACTGGGCGGTGAGCAGCGGTCACTGCTGGACGCCCCCAAACCGTGGCGTTCGCCGATGCCCATGGAAGGCGGGCACGGCGTGGCCGGAAAACCAACTCGCTGAGGTAGAGAGGCTCCGCCGTCCGTGATCGACGAGCGACGGACACGCGCCACCGCATTGCGTTTCTCTCCGCCCGCCAATTTTATCCCGACCACAGGCAGTAAAGGCGACTAAGACAGCGCCGCCGCCAGCTTGTGGTGGCGCAGCTTCTCCGGCGGATCGCCGTGGAGGAGCCACGCGCCGTCGTCGCGGCGACTGACCTTGCCGGACTTGGCCAGCGCGCCCATCGCCGTCGTCACGGACGGGCGGTGGGCGCCGACGATGCTCGCCAGCCGCTCGTGGGAGAGCGGCAGCGGCACGACGATCCCGTCCGGCGTGACCTTGCCCCAGCGCTCCGCGAGGTGCCAGAGCGTCAGCAGCAGCCGGTCCTCGACCCGGTTGTGATGGGCGATCGCGAGCGCGACCGCGAGATGGTGCGCGCGCCGCGTGCCGCGGTTGAAGAGCTCCACGCCGAGCTGCGGCCACGGGTTGATGCGGGTGACGAGCGCGTGGTCGAGCACCGCCAGCTTCGTCGGCTCGAGCACCTCCCAGCCGACCTCGGCGCGCACGTGCGAGCCGGCGTCGTCCCAGCTCCAGGGCCGCATCACGTCGCCGGGACCGATCAACTCGATGCAGTGGCGGCCGAGCACGTCAACCTCACGCGACAGCAGGCCTTCGGCGATCATGAACCCGCGGTGGTGCACGTCGGGCTCGAGCGCGTTCGCGACGTCCCACTCGCCGGGGCTCAGACGTTGCACGCGGGTCAGCGCCTCATGGCGCGCCCGCTCGAGTTGCTCGTCGTCGAGCTGCTCGGCGAGGTCCGGGTCGGCGTCGACGATGGAGATGGTCGATGCGCTCACGCCGGGTGTAGTACCCGACCACGCGACGCGCACACTGCGGCCGGAAGGGGAGCCGGTCGCAGGACGGAGGTAAATGCGCGTCGCGTGGTGGGGAGGGGAGGAGAGCGGGATTCGGAGGTGCTCACCCTCAAGTTCGGCCGCCGGCGACGGGTTGCTGACCCGCCCCACCCCCGCACGGGGGACGGGTGCGCACCCCAGCGCTAGGGTTCGGCCGCGATGCCCGTCGTGCTGCGACTGGATGACCCGGACGCCCGCTTCAAGGCCGTCCGCCTCGCCAGCGACCTTCACCTCTCGCACGAGCAGCGCTCGTTCACGCGCAACGGGGAGAGCTGGAAGCTCGAGGTCGAGCTGCCCGACGTGCAGCGGCTCGAGTACAAGCTCGAGGTCGAGCATCCCGACGGCGGTACCGAGCACATCCTGGACCCGGCCTCCGACAAGCGTGCGCCGGGGGCGTTCGGCGAGAAGTCCGTGCTCGAGCTCGACGGCTACGAGGCGCCCGCCTGGCTGGAGGCCGAAGGCGTGCCCGGCCGCTACGACGACGCCGAGATCCGCGGGCGCGGGCTGGGTGGCAGCGTCGCCCTGCGCGTGTGGAGCCCCGAGGACGCGCCGCCCGGCACGCCGCTCCGGCTGCTCCTCGCCAACGACGGCCCCGAGTACGACGCGCTCGCCCAGCTCACGCGCTACGCCGCCGCGACGATCGCCGCCGGGACCGTGCCGCCGTTCCGGGTCGCGCTCCTGCAGCCCGGCGACCGCGACAACTGGTACTCGGCGAGCGCCGCCTACAGCCGCGTGCTCGACTCGGACGTGCTGCCCCAGCTGCGCGGCGCGTTCGGCGTGATCGGCGCGCCGGTCGGGATGGGCGCGAGCCTCGGCGCGCTGGCGATGCTGCACGCGCAGCGGCGTTTCCCGCGCATGTTCAGCGGCCTGTTCCTGCAGTCGGGCTCGTACTTCATCCCGCGCTACGACCGGCACGAGAGCGGGTTCAGCCGGTACACGCGGATCACGCGCTTCGTCCGCGACACGCTGCGAGACGGTGAGTACGCGATGCCCGTTCCGGTGACCATCACCGTCGGCAAGGCGGAGGAGAACGCGAGCAACAACCGAGATATGGCGCGTGCGCTGGCCGCTCAGGGGTACGAAGTGAGCTTGGAGGAGGTGCTCGACATGCACAACTACGTCGGTTGGCGGGATGCTTTCGACCCGCACTTGACCCAGCTGCTCAAACGCGCCTGGACACGATGAACCACGCCCACCACGAGCTGTACTCGCCTGCCATCGGCACGGCCGGCACGGTTGCGGTCTTCGGGCACTACGGGCGGGCGGTGCTCGCGTTCCCGTCCGAGGCGGGCAAGGCGTACGACTGGCGTGACAACGGGATGGTCGGCGCCGTCGCCGACCTGATCGACGCCGGCCGCGTGAAGCTCTACTGCGTGGACTCCTACGACGCGGCCTCGTGGTCGAACCGCCAGCTGTCGCTCGAGGACCGGGCGCGCGAGCACGGCCGCTACGAGTCGTGGGTCTTCGACCAGGTCGTGCCGTTCATCCACCACGACACGGGCGGGGAGATCATGACCACGGGGTCGAGCCTCGGCGCCTTCCACGCCGCCAACTTCGCGCTCAAGCGCGCGGACCTGTTCCCGCTCGCGCTCTGCATGTCCGGCAACTACGACCCGTCGACCTGGAACGCCTGGGGCGACCGCGGCGAGCAGACCTACTTCAACAACCCGATCGACTACGTCGGGAACCTGGGCGGCGACCACCTCGAGTGGTTGCGGTCGCAGCTGAGCCTCCTGCTGGTGTGCGGCCAGGGGCAGTGGGAGGACACCACCGGCGCGCTGTCGTCCACGCGGCGGCTCGCCGGCATGCTGGCCGAGAAGGGAATCCGCCACGAGCTGGACCTGTGGGGCTACGACGTCCCGCACGACTGGCACTCGTGGCGCGCGCAGCTCGCCCACCATCTTCCGAGGTTCTGCTGATGCCTTCCGACGCTTCGCACCTGATCGGCCTCCTGCTCGGCACCGAGGAGGACTGGCCGCGTGCCTTCGAGACGCTGCTGAGCCGCGTGGGGCAGGTGAAGTACAAGGGCTCCACGCACCACGTGAGCAGCGAGCGGATCACCATCGAGCCCTTCGACCTGCGCGATAAGCCGCGCTACGACCTCGTCGTGGACCGGCTTGCGTGGTGGTACTTCGTCCCGCGCGAGTGGCTCAAGAAGGCCGCGCTGATGGACGACGTGTACCTGCTCAACTCACCGTTCACGTTCCAGGCGATGGAGAAGCACGCGGCCTACGCGGCGATGATCCGGCTCGGGCTCAAGGTGCCGCAGACCGTGCTGGTCCCGCACAAGAACCCGCCCGAGAACACGCGCTTCGAGTACACCGCGGCCAAGTACAACAAGCCGTTCGACCTCGGCGCGATCGCCGCCAACATCGGCTACCCGTTGTTCATGAAGCCCTACGACGGCGGCCAGTGGGTCGGCGTGACGCGGATCAAGGACCACGAGCAGCTGATGGCGGCCTACAACGAGTCCGGCGAGCGGCTCATGCACCTGCAGGAGTCGATCGAGGGCTTCGACAAGTTCGCGCGCTCGCTGAGCATCGGCGCCGAGACGATGGTCATGGACTTCCAGCCCGACCAGCCGATGCACAACCGCTACTCGATCTCGCACGGCTTCCTCGCGCCGGAGACGGGCGAGGAGATCATCACGATCTCGCGGCTCATCAACGCGTTCTTCCGCTGGGAGTTCAACTCCTGCGAGACGCTCGTGCGGGGCACCGAGGCGCACCCGATCGACTACGCGAACGCGTCGCCGGACGTGGCGCTGACGTCGCTGCACTACTACTTCCCGTGGGCGATCTCCGCGCTGCTGAAGTGGACGATCTTCTGCACCGTGACCGGGCGCGACTCGCGCGTGGTGGACATGGACACGCGCCGCTACTTCGCGGTCGGCGACCGCGAGGACCTCAGCTACGAGGAGAAGCTCGCCGCGTACCGCAAGATGGCCGACGAGCACTTCCAGGTCGAGGAGTACAAGGCGTTCTGCTCCACGGCTTTGAAGCACGTGGACGAGCTGATGCTCGAGTGGGTGTCCTCCTCGGACTTCGACGGCCTGCTCGCCGGCACCGTGCGGGAGACCTACCCGGCGCACGAGCACGAGGAGTTCCTCGAGCTGTTCCGTGGCCGCGTCGGGTTGTGGGTGCGCGAACGCGGCCGGACGCCCCAGACGGCATGAAGGGCTGGGTCGAGGGACCGGAGGCGCGGGACGACCTCCCGGAGCCCGAGGGCGACACGATCGTCGCCGTGCGGGCGACGTCGGTCAACAACATCGACCGCTTCACGAAGGGCGTGCTCGGCCATGACTTCGCGGGCGTGACCGACGACGGCTCCGAGGTGTTCGGGGTCGTCTGGGGCGGGGCGTGGGCGGAGCGGATCGTGCCGGGCGAGCTGATCGCGCCGAAGCCTTCGTCCCTGAGCATGGCCGAGGCGGGCGCCGCAGGCCTCGCGGGGTTGTTCGCGCTGGTCTACGTCGAGTCGCTGGGCCTGAAGGGCGGCGAGCGGGTGCTCATCGAAGGCGCCAACGGCGGCGCGGGCGCGTTCGCGATCCAGCTGTGCGTCGCGGCGGGCGCGACCGTGATCAC
The DNA here is from genome assembly GCF_027587195.1 of Solirubrobacter phytolaccae. Lineage (GTDB taxonomy): Bacteria > Actinomycetota > Thermoleophilia > Solirubrobacterales > Solirubrobacteraceae > Solirubrobacter > Solirubrobacter phytolaccae. The sequence goes on from NZ_JAPDDP010000003.1 coordinate 123,996, forward strand.
CCCGGCGCTGGCGATCGACGAGGCCTACCTGCGGGGCCTCGGCGCGAGCGAGGTGGTCTCACGCGAGGAGCATCCGGCCACCGATCACGTCATCGACTTCGTGTCGCCGGCGCGCGGCATCATGGCCTCGAACGGCTCGATGGCGCGGCTCGGCGAGCTGATCGACGCGCACTCGATCCGCGTCCCGATCTGCGAGGCGTTCTCGTTCGGACAGGTGCCCGAAGCGCTCGAGGCGTTCGGCGAGCACAAGCAGGGCAAGTTGTCGGTCGCCTGAGCGCGATTTTCGTCCCGCGGTCCAATTGCGGGCCGCGGAGGCGGGCATTAGCGTGGCGCGAGCATGCTGCTGACGCCTTCAGACCAGGCCAAGCTGCTGCTCGCCGTCGCGGGGATGGTCGCCCGGGATCGCCTGGAGCGCGGGGTGAAGCTCAACCAGCCGGAGGCGGTGGCACTGCTCTCGTGCTGGGTGATCGAGCGGGCGCGCGAGGGGCGCGCCGTCGCGGACCTGATGAGCGAGGGGCGCTCGGTGCTCGCGCGCGATCAGGTCATGGAGGGCGTGCCCGAGCTCGTGAGCGAGGTGCAGGTGGAGGCGACGTTCCCGGACGGGCGCAAGCTCGTGACGCTGCACGAGCCGATCACATGATCCCCGGCGAGCTGATCGTGGGTCCCGGCGAGCTCGAGCTCAACGCGGGGCGCGAGACGAAGACGCTCCGGGTGATGAACGTGGGCGACCGGCCGATCCAGGTCGGCTCGCACTTCGAGTTCTCCTCCACGAACAGCGCGTTGTCGTTCGATCGCGAGGCGGCGTACGGGTTCCGGCTGGACGTGCCCGCGGGGACGTCGGTGCGCTTCGAGCCGGGTGCGGAGCGCGACGTGGACCTGGTGGCGCTCGGCGGGTTGAAGACCGTGCGGGGGCTGCAGCGATGAGGATCTCGCGGGAGCGCTACGCCGCGCTGTATGGGCCGACCGTCGGCGATCGCGTGCGGCTCGCGGACACCGACCTCTGGCTCGAGGTCGAAGAGGACCGCTGCGTCGGCGGCGACGAGGCCGTGTTCGGCGGCGGCAAGACGATTCGCGAGTCCATGCTGCAGGGCATCGGACAGGGCCCGGACGTGGTCATCACCAACGTCGTCGTGCTCGATCACTGGGGCGTCGTCAAGTGCGACGTCGCGATCAAGAGCGGGCGGATCGCGGCGCTGGGGAAGGCCGGCAACCCGGACGTGATGGACGGGGTCGACATCGAGATCGGGCCGACGACCGAGATCATCGCCGGCGAAGGGCGGATCCTGACGGCGGGCGGGATCGACTCGCACGTGCACTTCATCTGCCCGCAGATCGTCGACGAGGCGGTCTCGGCGGGCATGACGACGCTGATCGGCGGCGGTACCGGCCCGGCCGAGGGCACGCGCGCCACGACGTGCACGCCTTCCCCGTGGCAGATCCGCGAGATGCTGCTCGCGCTCGACGAGTACCCCGTGAACGTGCTGCTGCTGGGCAAGGGGAACACGGTCAGCGAGGCCGGGCTGCGCGCGCAGGCGGCGGCCGGGGTCGGCGGCTTCAAGCTGCACGAGGACTGGGGCACGACGCCCGCGGCGATCGACACGTGCCTGCGGATCGCGGCCGAGACCGGCGTGCAGGCGGCGATCCACACCGACACCTTGAACGAGGCCGGCTACGTGCAGTCGACGCTCGACGCGATCGCCGGCCGTTCGATCCACGCCTACCACACGGAGGGCGCGGGCGGCGGCCACGCGCCGGACATCATCACCGTCGCCGGGCAGCCGAACGTCATCCCGGGCTCCACGAACCCGACCCGCCCGCACACGGTCAACACCGTCGACGAGCACCTCGACATGCTGATCGTCTGCCACCACCTGAACCCGCGGATCCCCGAGGACCTCGCGTTCGCGGAGTCGCGCATCCGGGGCACGACGATCGCGGCGGAGGACCTGCTGCACGACCTGGGCGCGATCTCGATCATCGGCAGCGACTCACAGGCGATGGGTCGCGTCGGCGAGACGATCATCCGCACCTGGCAGACCGCGCACGTGATGGCCGGCAAGCGCGGCGGCGCATCGAACGAACGCCTGAAGCGCTACGTCGCCAAGTACACGATCTGCCCGGCGATTGCTCACGGGATCGACGACCAGGTCGGCTCGGTCGAGGTCGGCAAGCTGGCGGACCTGGTGCTGTGGGACCCCGCGTACTTCGCGATCCGCCCGCGGCTGGTGTTGAAGGGCGGCGTGATCGCCTACGCGCCGATGGGCGACGCGAACGCCTCGATCCCGACGCCGCAGCCCGTCCTGATGCAGCCGATGTTCGCGGGGCGCGGGCGGTTGGCGGGACGTCGCTCGCTCGCGTTCGTCTCGCCTCTGGCCGTCGAGGGCTTGGCCGATCTCGGGCTGGAGGCGGGCGTGGTCGCGGTCAAGGACACGCGCGCCGTGATGAAGGCGGACATGCCGCTCAACGACGCCTGCCCCGACATCCGCGTCGAGCCGGACACCTTCAAGGTCTGGGTCGACGGCGAGGAGATCGTGCCGGACCCCGCCGCCGAGCTGCCGCTGGCGCAGCGCTACTCGCTGTTCTGATGGACCCGCTGACGCTGCTGCTGGCCGACTCGCGGTTCCCGTCGGGCTCGTACGCGCACTCGCTGGGCCTCGAGCAGGCGGTCAACGACGGGCTCCGGGACGTGCCCGCGTTCATCCGCGCCCGGCAACGGCATGTCGCTTCGGCCGACGCGCGCTTCGCCGTTGAGGCGAGAAGAGGGAACGTTCTCGAGGATGAGTGGTACGCCCGCACACCCAGTCCTGTACTGAGGGAGTCGGCACAACGACTCGGGTCTCAACTGCTGCGCTCGGCAGCGAAGATCTGGGACGTCCCGGTGGCTCGGATGCCCCGTCCACTGGCTCTGGGTGTGGTGGCCGCGGCGGCCGGCGTGTCGGACGAGGACACGGCGCTGCTCGCGCTCTACGACGACGCCGCCACGGTCGCCAGCGCGGCGCTCAAGCTGCTGCCGCTCGACCCTGCCGTCACGGCGCGCTGGCTCGCGGACCTCGCGCCGGACCTGGCGCGCGTCGCCCAAGCGATCGCGCACGACGACGGGCCGTTGCCGTCGCCGGCCGCCGTCGCGATCGAGCTTTCCGCCCCCATCCACCTCGAGCAGAGGGAGCGCCTCTTTGCCAGTTGAACGTGCGTTGCGGATCGGCGTCGGCGGTCCCGTCGGCTCCGGCAAGTCCAGCCTGATCGCCGCGCTGTGCGGCGCGCTGGCCGGTGAGGCCCGGCTCGGCGTCGTGACCAACGACATCTACACGACCGAGGACGCGGAGTTCCTGCGCTCCACGGGCGTGCTCCCGGAGGAGCGCATCACGGCGGTGCAGACCGGCGGCTGCCCGCACACCGCGATCCGCGACGACATCTCCGCCAACCTGGAGGCGGTCGAGGAGCTGGAGGCCGCGACCGGTCCGCTGGACCTCGTGTTCGTCGAGAGCGGCGGCGACAACCTGACCGCGATCTTCTCGCCCGCCCTCGCCGACGTGCAGATCTTCGTCATCGACGTCGCCGGCGGGGACGACATCCCGCGCAAGGGCGGCCCCGGCATCGCGCGCGCCGACCTGCTCGTGATCAACAAGACCGACCTCGCGCCGTACGTCGGCGCCGACGACGCGAAGATGGTGCGAGAGGCGTCCGAGCGCCGCGGCTCACTGCCCGTCGCTCCGACCTCGCTGCGCACCGAAGGCGCCGACCAGGTCGCCGGCTGGGTCCGTGCCCAGCTCGCGGCCTTCCGCGCCCACGGCCACCTCCACTCGTCCATGGAAGGCGTGCCCGATCACCACCACGACCACGATCACGTCCACTGAGACGGGCTTCACGACGCTGCGGCGCGGGGAGCGGATCGCGCCGCGCGTCCTCGCCCCGGGGCGGATCACGCTGCTGCGCTCCCAGGCGGGGCCGCTCGCGGGCGATCACGACCGGGTCGAGATCGTCGTCGAGTCGGGGACGCTGACGGTCGAGCCGATCGCGGCGAGCATCGCGCTGCCCGGGAGAGAGCCGACGCTCCTCGAGCTCGACGTCACGGTCGGGCCCGGCGCGCACCTGCACCTTCAGGACGCGCCGCTCGTGGTGGCCGAGGGCGCCGACGTCACCCGCACGACGACGATCCGGCTCGCCCCGGGCGCGACCGCGACCGTCATCGACGTGATCATCCTCGGGCGTGCCGGCGAAGGTCCGGGGCGGCTGCGCTCGCTCCTGCGCGCCGACGGCCCGGACGGCGTGATCCTCCACGACGTCTTCCACGTGGAGCCGGCCAGCTGGGTCGAGGACGCGTACGTCGCGCTCGCTCCCGGGCACCGCGCGCTCGCCACCGTGGCGAGGTTCGGGGAGCCCGGCAACCTGCACGGGCTCGGAAATCTGGAGCGTCACTCGGCGGCCTCGGCGGCCGACCTGGGCGTATCGTCCTGAGCATGGACGTCCTGATCGCCGGCGGCGGGATCGCCGGACTCGAGGCGCTGCTCGGCCTCCGCGAGGTGGCCGGAGAACGCGTGCGCCTGACCCTGGTGGCTCCCGATCCTGACTTCACCTACCGGCCGATGGCCGTCGCCGAGCCGTTCGCGGTCGGCCAGGCCAAGCGGGTGCCGTTGACCGAGATCGCCGCGGGCGCGGAGATCATCACCGACGCCGTGGTCGGGGTCGACGACGCCGCCGGCCAGGTGCGCCTCGAAGGCGGTGGCACGCGTGCGTTCGACGCGCTGCTGATCGCGGCGGGCGCGCACGCCATCGAGGGCGTCGAGGGCGCCACCACGTGGTGGCCCGGCGGCGACTCGGAGGCCTTCGGCGGCCTGCTCCGGGACGTCGAGGAGGGCTACTCGAAGCGCCTGGCGATCGTCATCCCGCCCGGTGCAGTGTGGCCGCTCCCCGCCTACGAGCTCGCGATCATGACCGCCGGCGAAGCGCGTGAGCAGGGCCACGACGACGTGCGGATCACGGTCGTCACGCCGGAGCGCACGCCGCTGTCGATCTTCGGGCCGGACGTGAGCACCGCGGTCGCCGAGGAGCTCGAGCGGGCGGGCGTGCAGCTGATCACCGGCGCCGTCGCGACCCGTGCCGAGGGCGGCGGGCTGACCCTCCAGCCCAGCGGCGACCGGCTCGACGTGCAGCGCGTGGTCGCGATCCCGCGCCTGATCGGGCCGGCGATCGAAGGTCTCGCGGCCGACGACGAAGGCTTCCTGCTCACCGGCGAGGACGGGCGCGTCCAGGGCACCGAGCGGGTCTGGGCGGCCGGCGACGGCATCGACTCCCCGGTGAAGTTCGGCGGGCTCGCGACGCACCAGGCGCGCGTCGCGATCGCCGGCATCGCGAAGCTGGCGGGCGTCGAGGACGACCTGGACCCGGGCGAGGCGGTGCTCGAAGGGCGGCTGCTGCTCGGGAGCCGGCAGACCCGCCGCCTGCACGGCGCCGGCGACCACGACGGCGCGCCGCTGTGGTGGCCGCAGGGCAAGGTCTCGGGCTCCTTCCTCCCGCGCTGGCTGGCCGAGCACGACTTCGCGCCGCCGGCCTCCGCCGTGCCCGCGCCGGACGAGGGCATCGAGGTGCGCCGCCCGGTGCGCGCGCTCGCCGAGGAGGCGCAGCAGCTGTTCGACATCCGCCGGCAGTACCGGATCGCCGACCCGGACATCGCGGCGCTGGGGCGGCGGATGCGCGCGCTCCAATCGCGACCGCGCTGATCACCATGTAAGGCGTGGCGTCGTCGCGACAGAGAGGGGGTGTGAGCGATCCGCAAGCGTTCCGCGCGATCTACGAGACCCATCACGCCGCCGTCTGCGCGTACTTCGCGCGCCGGGCACCGCGGGATGAGGTCGAGGATCTCGCGGCCGAGACCTTCGTCGTCGCGTGGCGCAAGCTGCCGCGGCGGCTCGAGCACCCGCTCCCGTGGCTGTACGCCGTGGCCGGCAAGGTGCTCTCCAACCACCGCCGCAAGGCGAACCGCCGCGGCGCCTTCGCGCCGGACCCGGCCACGGGCGACCCCGCGGAGCGCTTCAGCAGCGACCGCGGCCTCGCCACCGCGTTCGCCGAGCTGAGCGAGCGCGAACGCGAGGCGATCCGCCTCGTCGCCTGGGAAGGCCTGTCCACGGAGGACGCTGCCCGCGCCGCGGGCTGCAGCCGGGCCACGTTCTCCGTCCGCTTCTCCCGCGCCCGCTCGAAGCTCGCACAGCACCTCGACCCGCCACCCGTTGCCACGTATGCCGTCCCGGAGAGGATCTGACATGGACCCCGTGCTCGATCGCGTCCGTGCCGCGAACCCCGTCTCCGAGGACGAGTTCGCCGGCCTGACCGACTTCACCGCCCTGGAGCTCGCCCCGCGCAAGCGCCGCCGCCGCTTCCTCGCCGTGCCCGCTCTGGGCGCCGTGATCGCCGCGCTCGTCGTGCTCCCCAACTCCGCCCCGCAGGCGAGCGAGGTGCTCAAGCACGCCGTGAACGCGGTCGCCGTCGATGACGGCGGCATCCTCTACGCCCGCTCGAAGGCGACCTGGGGCCCCACCGGCGAGGCGCCGGGCGGCGTCAGCGCCCGCCAGGTGTGGGTGCAGGGCGACACCGCCATGCGCTGGCTCGAGGACGGTGGCGACGAGGAGGTCTTCCGCAAGGGCGAGGGCACCACGCGCCGCGCCGCCGACGGCACCGTCAAGACCGAGGCCGACGTAACGATGGTCCCGACCGAGGTCTTCCGCGCGAGCGGCCTGCTCCGCAAGGCCCAGAACGGCACCCAGATCAAGCTCGACGAGGACGAGCTCGACGGCCGCGACGTCTACGTGCTGCGCTGGAACGAGCCCTCCGGCCCGCCGCACTTCCCGAAGATCGAGATGACCATGTGGATCGACAAGGACAGCTACGCCCCGCTGCGCTTCGTCGACCACTCGCTCGGCAAGGACGTCGAGGGCAAGCCGTTCGACCACACCTACACCGAGGACATCCTGGAGTTCAAGACGCTCCCGGACACGCCGGAGAACCGGCGGCTGCTCACGATGCACTAGGCGAACTGCGAGAGTCTACTTTGTCCTATACCTTTAGCGATATGTAATCCCTGTGCTTGCCTTAGGCTCCGCGCGTCCGAGACGTAGTGAGGAGTTCAGGGATGGGGATCCGGTTCAGGGCCTGCGCAATCGCGCTGGTCGTCGTTGGAATGACAGGTTGCGGCGGCGCGTCGTCGGCCGACAGCGAGAAGATCGCCGAGCTCGAGAAGCGGGTCGAGGCGGCTGAGAGTCAGGCAGCCGCCGCCGAAGCGGAGACCGAGACGCCCGCGGACACCAAGGCCGACGCGGAGACGGAACCCGTCGTCGAAGAGGCGGTCGAGAACGACTCCACCGAGGAAGAGCCCTCGGACGGCAGTGGCGACTGCATCAGAGTGCCGAACGTCGTGGGCAAGGACCATCAGCTTGCTCAGGACACGATGCAGGCCGCTGGCCTGTACGTGCTCGCCGAACGGGACGCCAGCGGCCAGGGCCGGATGCTGCTGCTGGATCGCAACTGGACCACGGTCAAACAGCGTCCGAAGGCCGGCAAGTGCGTCTCCGAGGACACCGAGATCCTGCTCTCAGCCGTCAAGGACGACGAGCGATGAGCTGGGTGAAGTGGGGCCTGGCCGCGCTGATCTGCCTCGCCGTCATCGGGGCCGTGTTCGGCGAGGACGAGACACCCGACGAGACGGGAGCCGCGGCCGTGGCCGCGGCGACCAGCACCAGCGCTCCGGAACCCGTGGCGACGGAGACCGCGACGCCAGCACCAACACCAACGCCCAAGCCGGAAGTCAGCATCACCGTCACGGGTCCGTCCACCGCGCGAAGCGACAATGTCACGCTCAGGGGCACGGTCGATCCGGCCAATGCGCGTATCCGCATCAAGGGGCGGTCCGTCAAGGTTCGCCGCGGCAAGTGGACTGTCCCGGTCACGCTGACGAAGCGCGGCAAGAACACGTTCCGTGTCGTGGCGACCCGCAAGGGCTTCGTCAAGGCCACCGAGACCGCCGTCGTCACTCGCAAGCTGTCAGCCGCCGAGAAGGCCGCGATCCGTCGAGAGAAGGTCCAGCGGCGCGCGAACCGGAGAGCGTTGGAGTCGGCGGAGAGCTATCTCGAGACGTCGGGGTTCTCCAAGCAGGGCCTCTACGAGCAGCTGTCGTCCGAATACGGATCCGGCTTCACGCAGGCCGAGGCGCAGTACGCGGTGGATCACGTGGACGTCGACTGGAACAAGGAGGCCGTCGAGGCGGCCGAGAGCTATCTCGACACCATGCCGATGTCCCGGCAGGCGTTGATCGATCAGCTGACTTCCGAGTACGGATCCGGCTTCACCTACGAGCAGGCGGTCCACGCGGTGGACAAGGTCTACTAACGAGGCGGCCCGAGAACCGGCGTTCAGTAGCGTTTCCGCATGGGCTCAATCAGGGTTGGTACGCAGAACTCGACCGACATCGTCCTCAACTATGAGGACCAGGGCTCCGGGCAGCCCGTCGTCCTGATCCACGGCTACCCGCTCGATGGGTTCAGCTGGGAGAAGCAGACCGTCGCGTTGCTCGATGCCGGCTACCGCGTCATCACCTATGACCGGCGCGGGTTCGGTGGCTCTTCCAAGGTGGCCGGCGGCTACGACTACGACACGTTCGCGGCCGACCTGAACGCGCTGCTGACGGAGCTCGACCTGAGCGACGTGATCCTGGTCGGCTTCTCGATGGGCACCGGCGAGCTGGCCCGGTACGTCGGCAAGTACGGCGGCGACCGGGTCGCGAAGCTGGCGTTCCTGGCCTCGCTGGAGCCGTTCCTGCTCAAGACCGACGACAACCCGGACGGCGTCCCGAAGGACGTGTTCGACGGCATCGTCGATGCCGCGAAGAGCGACCGCTACGCGTGGTTCACGAACTTCTACAAGGACTTCTACAACCTCGACGAGAACCTCGGGAGCCGGATCTCCGAGGAGGTCGTGACCGCGAGTTGGAACACCGCCACCCGCAGCGCGCCGGTCGCCGCGTACGCCGTCGTGCCGTCCTGGCTCGAGGACTTCCGCGACGACGTGACCGCGGTGGCGGCAGCGGGCAAGCCGACGCTCATCCTGCACGGCACCGGCGACCGGATCCTGCCGATCGACGTGACCGCGCGACGGTTCGCCAAGCTCGTGCCTGACGCGAAGTACGTCGAGGTCGAGGGCGCGCCGCACGGCCTGCTGTGGACGCACACGGACGAGGTGAACGCGGCGCTGCTGGAGTTCGTGGGCGCCTAGCTCGCGCTGAGATAGCGCTGGACGGCGCGTGAGCAGCCGCGGCCTTCCGCGATCGCCGTGACGATCAGCGACTGGCCGCGGCGCGCGTCGCCCGCCGCGAACACGCCGTCGACGTTGGTGGCGTAGTCGGTGGTCTCGATCCCGCGCGCGATGCCGGTCACGCCCAGCGCCTCCGGCAGCTCGCGCTCGGGGCCGGTGAAGCCGATCGCGATCAGCACGAGGTCCGCGGGCAGCTCCAGGGTCTCGCCGGTCGGCGTGAAGTCGGGCGGATCGCTCACGTGGTCACCGATCAAGGCGGCCACGTGGCCGTCGCCGGTGAACGCGGTGGCGTTGAAGGAGGAGCGACGCGTCCCGCCCTCGTCGAGCGCGTAGGTCGACCACATGCGCTTCGGGAAGTCCGGCCACTGGGCAAGCTCGCGGTACTTCTTGCCGGCGGGCGGCGGGTAGATGTCGAGCTGCGTGACGGAGCGCGCGCCCTCTCGATGCGCGCTCGCCACGCAGTCTGCGGCCGTGTCGCCGCCGCCGATCACGACCACGTGCTTGCCGGCGGCGGTGATCGTCGGCTGCGCGATCCTCGCCACGTCGCGGTTGCGCTGGACGAGGTAGGACATCGCCGTGTGGATGCCGGGAAGGTCGTGGCCGGGCAGGTCGATCCCGCGCTCGATCCGCGAGCCGGTCGCCAGCACGACCGCGTCGTGGCGGGCGCGCAGCTCGTCCACGGACAGCGTGCCGCCGACGTCGCAGCCGTAGACGAACTCGATCCCGGCCTCCTCGAGCAGCGCGACGCGCCGGTCGATGATCCACTTCTCGAGCTTGAAGTCCGGCACGCCGAGGCGGATCAGGCCGCCCGGGCCCTCGTCGCGTTCGTAGACGACGACGCGGTGGCCGAGCACGTTGAGCTCCTCGGCCGCGGCCAGCCCCGCTGGGCCCGAACCGACCACGCCCACGCTCCACGGCGAGCGCCCGATCGGCGTCTTCGGTCGCACCCAGCCCTCGCGGAACCCGCGCTGGATGATCCCCCACTCGAGCTGCTTGATCATCACCGGGTCGTCGTTGATCGCCAGCACGCACGCGGCCTCGCACGGCGCCGGGCAGATCAGCCCGGTGAACTCCGGGAAGTTGTTGGTCTCGTGCAGGCGCTCGAGCGCGAGCTCCCACTCGTCGCGACGGACGAGGTCGTTCCACTCCGGGATGAGGTTGCCGAGCGGGCAGCCGTTGTGGCAGAACGGCACGCCGCAGTCCATGCAGCGCCGGCCCTGGTCGCGCAGCTGCTCGGCCTTGAGCGTGAGGAAGATCTCGTGGTGGTCCTTGGTCCGCGTGCGCGGGTCGCGCTCCGGCGGCTCGATCCGCTCGACCTCGAGGAACCCGCGTGGGTCAGCCATGCTCAGGCGGCCTCCGCCAAGGGCACGTCACGCCGCAGCGCCCGCTTGTACTCGTGCGGGATGACCTTGACGAGCCGGCGGTAGTCGACCCGCACGGTCGAGCCCGTGCGCCCGATGTGCTCGTCGACGAGCGCGTGCACGATCCGCACGTCGTCGTCGTCCAGCGGCTCCAGCCCGACCAGCGTCCGGTTGCACCGCGCCGGGTCCAGGTCCAGCACGTAGGCGATCCCGCCGCTCATGCCCGCCGCGAAGTTGCGGCCCGTCGGGCCGAGCACGACCACGTGGCCGCCGGTCATGTACTCGCAGCCGTGGTCGCCGCAGCCCTCGACGACGGCGTCGGCCCCGGAGTTGCGCACCGCGAACCGCTCACCCGCCATCCCGCGGAAGAACGCGCGGCCCGAAGTCGCCCCGTAGAGCGTCGTGTTGCCTGCGACCACGTCGCCGTCGGCGACGCCGTGGACCGTGATCACGCCGCCGGACAGCCCCTTCCCGGCGTAGTCGTTGACGTCGCCGATCACCGTCAGGTCGACGCCCGGCGCGAGCCACGCGCCGAAGCTCTGTCCGGCCGAGCCGCGGAACGTCACGCGCACGTCGGCCTCGATCCCGCGCCGCACGATCTCGCCGGACAGCAGCCCACCGACCGTGCGGTCGCGGTTGGTGATCGCGTACTCGCCGCGCACGACCGGGAGCTGCTCGACGAGCTCATAGTCCAGCGGCGCCTCCAGGTCGATCGTCACCGGACGGGAGCGCCGGTCGCCGTCGCCGCCCCGCCCGAGCAGCGGCGTCACGTCGAGCCCGGTCGCCTTCCAGTGGTCCAGCCGGTCCACGCGCAGCAGGTCCACGCGCCCGACCAGGTCCTTGAAGCGCGCGATCCCGAGCGAAGCCATGATCACGCGCACGTCCTCAGCCAGCAGCGTGAAGAAGCGCACGACGTGCTCGGGCTTGCCGGCGAACCGCTCGCGCAGCTCGGGATCCTGCGTCGCGATCCCCACCGGGCACGTGTTCAGGTGGCAGACGCGCATCATGATGCAGCCGAGCACCACCAACGGCGCCGTCGAGGCCCCGATCTCCTCGGCGCCGAGCAGGGCAGCGATCACGACGTCGCGCCCCGTGCGCATGCCGCCGTCGGCCTGCAGCACCACCCGCGAGCGCAGCCCGTTGCGCACCAGCGTCTGCTGCGTCTCCGCCAACCCGAGCTCCCACGGCACGCCCGCGTGCATGAGCGACGACTGCGGCGAGGCGCCGGTGCCGCCGTCGAACCCCGCGATCACGATGTGGTCGGCGTGCGCCTTCACGACGCCCGCCGCGACCGTCCCCACGCCCGCCTCGGCGGCGAGCTTGACGGAGATCCGGGCGCGCGGGTTGGCACAGCGCAGGTCGTGGATGAGCTGCTTGAGGTCCTCGATCGAGTAGATGTCGTGGTGCGGCGGCGGTGAGATGAGCTCCACGCCGGGCGTCGCGTACCGCAGCCGGCCGATGTTGGCGTCGACCTTGTGGCCGGGGAGCTGGCCGCCCTCGCCGGGCTTGGCGCCCTGGGAGACCTTGATCTGCAGCTCGTCGGCGTTGACGAGGTAGTCGATCGTCACGCCGAAGCGCGCGCTCGCCACCTGCTTGATCGAGGAGCGCCGGTTGTCGTGGAAGCGCGCCGGGTCCTCGCCGCCCTCGCCCGTGTTCGAGCGCCCGCCGACCGCGTTCATGGCGACCGCCAGCGACTCGTGCGCCTCCGGCGAGATCGACCCGAGCGACATCGCGCCGGTCGCGAAGCGCTTCATGATCTCGGTCGCCGGCTCGACGTTGTCCAGGTCGATCGGGTCCGTCTCGCGGAACGCCAGCTGCCCGCGCAGGGAGCCGTGGCGCGCGGCGTCGTCGGCGGCCTCGACGTAGCGCCGCCATTCGCCGCGCTGCAGCGCGGCGATCGTGTCCGGGTTCCAGCCGTGGCGCTCACCGCCGCGCCGCCAGCGGTAGAGCCCGCCGCCGGGCAGGGAGGAGCGCGCGTGACGCTCGAGCACCTCGCGCGCGAGCCCGCGCAGGCCGATCCCGCCGAGCTTGGACGGCGTGCCCGCGAAGTGGCGGTCGATCAGCTCCGGCGCGAGCCCGATCGCCTCGAACACCTGGGCGCCGCGGTACGCGGAGACGGTCGAGACGCCCATCTTCGACATCACCTTGCGCAGGCCCGGGCTCAGCGCGGGGACGATCCCGTCGCCCGCGAGCCAGCCATGGACGGCGTCGGCGCCGTAGCCGATGAGGCAGGCGAAGTGGTGCACCTCGCGCGGCTCGCCCGAGTCGATCACGAGGGAAGCGCGGGTGCGCAGGCCCGCCCGCACGAGCTCGTGGTGGACCGCCGCGGTGGCCAGCAGGGCGGGCACCGGCGCGCGCTTGGCACCCACGTTGCGGTCGCCGATGACGAGCAGCTCCGCGCCTGCCGACACCGCCTTGACGGCCTCGCCGATCAGGCGCTCGACCGCCGCCTCGAGCCCGGCTTCCCCGAGCGAGGTCGGGAAGGTCGCGTCCAGCGGCACCCACGCCAGCGGCGACGAGCACACGCGGTCGAGGTCCTCGCCGGTCAGGATCGGGGTGTCCAACCGGAGCCGGCGCGCGGTGCCCGGCCCGTCGTCGAGCAGGTCCGGGCCGCACCCGAGCCACGTCGTCAGGCTCATCACCAGGTCTTCCCGCAGCGAGTCGATCGCGGGGTTGGTGACCTGGGCGAAGCGCTGCTTGAAGTAGCTGAACAGCGACGGCGACTGGTCGCTGAGCGCGGGCAGCGCGGCGTCGGCGCCCATCGAGCCGGTCGGCTCCTTGCCCGCCGCGGCCATCGGCCCGATGATCACGTCGAGGTCCTCGCGGGTGTAGCCGAACGCGGGCGCCACGCCACCGGGCGGCAGCGGCCGCGTGGTGGTCACCGCGACGTCCTCGAGCCGGATCGTCGCCTCGTCGGCCCACTGCCCGTACGGCTTGCGCGACGCGATCTCGCACTCCACCTCGCGGTCGGCGAGCACCAGCCCGCGCTCGAGGTCGACGATCCACAGCGCGCCCGGCTTCAGCCGCCCGCGCTTGACCACCCGCGCGGGATCGACCGGCATCGCGCCCGTCTCGCTCGCCAGCACGACCCAGCCGTCGTCCGTCTGCAGCCAGCGGCCCGGGCGGAGCCCGTTGCGGTCCAGCTTCGCGCCGAGGATCTTCCCGTCGGAGAACGTGATCGAGGCCGGCCCGTCCCACGGCTCCATGCGCTGCTCGTGGTAGGCGTAGAAGCCGCGCAGGCTCTCGGGCAGGTCGTCGCGGCCCTCCCAGGCCTCGGGCACGAGCATCATCACCGCGTGCGCGAGCGGGCGGCCCGCGAGCACGAGCAGCTCGAGCACGGCGTCGAAGCTCGCGGAGTCGGACGCGCCGCTCGGGATCACCGGCCGCACCTCGGCGAACTCGCCCAGGCCGTGCTCGCGCGCCCGCATCCAGTTCACGTTCCCGCGCAGGGTGTTGATCTCGCCGTTGTGGGCGACGAAGCGGAACGGGTGCGCGAGCGGCCAGCTCGGGAAGGTGTTCGTCGAGAAGCGCGAGTGGACGATCGCCAGCGCGCTGGCGAACCGCGGGTCGCACAGGTCGCGGTAGAAGCGTGGGAGCTGCGGCGCGCCGAGCATCCCCTTCAGGACCATCGTCTTCGACGAGAAGCTCGTGAAGTACACGGCGTCGCCCAGGCCGCGCTCGGCCCGGCGGCGGATCCCGTACAGCGCGCGCTCGAAGTGCCCCTCACCGTGGCCGACGATCAGCTGGCGGATGACCGGCATCGTCGGCCGCGCGCCCGAGCCGGGCACGCGCTCGTCCACGGGCACGTCGCGCCAGCCGAGCACGCGCTGGCCGCCGTCGACGACCAACCGCTCGATCACGCTCTCGGCCGCCTCGCGCCGGTCGTCCTCGCGCGGGAGCATGCACACGGCGACCGCGTACTCGCCCGCGGCCGGCAGGGCGAAGTCCAGCTCCGCGCGCAGGAACGCGTCGGGGATCTGGGTCAGGATGCCGGCGCCGTCGCCGGTCTCGGCGTCCGCGCCCTCGGCACCCCGGTGCTCCAGGTTGTCCAGGGTGTCGATCGCGCGACTGATCGTCTCGTGCGCCGGCTGCCCGTCAAGGCGCGCCAGGCACGCGACGCCACAGCCGTCGTGCTCGAAGGCAGGGTCATAGAGGCCCACTGGCTGAGCGTACGGGCGGACCGGACCCCCTCCCTCGGACACACGGTCCAGCGTTGGCGCGCGCGGCTGTGACCGCCGGTCCGTTTTCGCAGCCCTCCGGGGTCCGTAGCTTCGCGGCCCATGAACGCAGCGCTGCATACAGAGTCGGATGCGGTGGCTCGATTGGCCGCTGCGCGGCCGATGGTGGTCGACGTCGTGCCGGCTTCCGAGATCTCCGCACACCACGCCGCCGGCGGCGTCAGCCACGCCGGGCCGCCGATCGAGCCGGAGCGGATGTGCCCGCCGATGCGGGCCGCCCTCGGCAGCGCGCTGTGGCTGGAGGGCGTCGCCGAGACGCCCGCCGCCGCACTCGCGCTCGTCGAGGACGGCGAGATCCCGCTGACGACGAACCACGACGCGGGCGGCGTCGGGCCGATGGCCGGCGTCGTGAACCCGAGCATGCCGGTCTGGGTGGCGCGCGACGAGGCGACGGGCAAGGTCGCGTGGTGTCCGTTGAACGAGGGCTCCGGTGCCGTCCTGCGCTACGGCGCCGACGGCCCGGAGGTCCTGGAGCGGCTCATCTGGATGAAGGACGTGCTCGCCCCCGAGCTGCGCCGCGCGCTCGACGGTGCGCCGCTGGACCTGTTCGACCTGCACGTGCAGTCGATCGCGCTCGGCGACGAGGCGCACCACCGCACCGAGCAGGGCACGGCGCTGACGCTCGACGCGCTCGGCATCGAGCAGCCCGAGGTGCGCGCGTTCATCGCCGGCAACGGCCAGTTCTTCCTCAACCTCGCGATGCTCTTCTCCAAGCTCGCGCTCGACTGCGCCGCGGACGTGCCCGGCTCGCCGGTCCTCACCGCGATCGCCCGCAACGGCGTCGAAGTCGGCATCCGTGTCTCGGGGCTCGGCGACCAGTGGTTCGTCGGCCCCGCCGCGCTGCCGGCCCCGGCGAAGCTCTTCCCCGGCTACACGCCCGCCGACATGAACCCCGACCTCGGCGACTCCGCGATCGTCGAGACCTACGGGTTGGGCGCGCTGGCCGTGGCGGCCTCGCCGATCTCGGCGCCGTCCGTGGGCCTGGACGTCCACGCGATCGACGCCATCGACACCGAGCTGCGGGCGATCGCGGCCGGCGAGTCGCCGGACATCCGCTTCCCGGACGGGCGCGCCGCGATCCTCGGGATCGACGCGCGCAAGGTCGCGGCGACGCGGCTCTCCCCACCCGTGCACACCGGCATCGCGCACAAGCAGCCCGGCATCGGGCAGATCGGCGGCGGCGTCACGCACCCGCCGCTGCAGGCCTTCGACCTCGCAGTGCAGGCTCTTGACGCGCGCTGACGACGTCCATCGCGAGCTCCGCGCCGCACTGCTCTCGGGCACGTTCCCCTACGGCCAGCGACTGGTCGAGGAGCAGCTCGCGGAGCGCTTCAACACGAGCCGGACGCCGGTGCGCGAGGCGCTGCGCCGGCTGGAGGGCGACGGGCACGTCGTCCGCGACCGCTCCGGCGGCGTGCGGCCGAACGCGCCGCGGGTGACCGCGACCCGCGAGCTGTACGCCGTCCGCACCGTGCTGGAGGACCTCGCCGTCCGCACGGCGGACCCCGAGAAGCTGGAGCCGCTGCAGGAGGAGTGGCTCGAGCTGCGCTCCGAGCGCGACGAGTCGCCGGACTTCGTCTACGCGGACGAGAGCTTCCACGAGGCGATCGCCCACGCCTCCGGCAACAGCGCCACCGAGCGCTACCTGCACGACATCAACGAGCGCATCCGCGTGATCCGCATCCACGACTTCACGACCGTGGACCGGATCGTGACGACCATCGAGGAGCACCTGGAGATCCTCGACGCGCTCCGGTCCGGCAAGACGGACGCCGGCGCCGCGCTGATGCGCGTGCACATCGAACGCAGTGCCGAAGTCGTCGAGCGCCGGGTGGGCGAGCTGCTCACGCGCATGTTCGAGGAGGAACGACCGTGAGCTCAGTCGCCACCAACGCCTTCGCCGCCGCCCGGGAACGGCTCGCCGCGCAGGTCATCGACCCGCCGGAATCGCGTCCGGCCTACGAGGTCTTCGGGGCACCGCCCGCGCCGCTGCCGGCGCTCGGCGGGCTGCCCTCGACCGGCGCGATCGCCGGCGCCGCGGGCGTCTCCAGCGTCGAGCTGGTCGAGGCCGCACTCGCGCGGATCGCGCAGGACGAGTGGACGGCGTTCGTGCACGTCGACGCGGAGGGCGCGCTCGCGCAGGCCCGGGCGCGGGACGCCGAGCGGCGCGCCGGCACCGTCCGCGGCCCGCTCCACGGCATCCCCGTGAGCGTCAAGGACGTCATCCACGTCGCCGGCATGCCGACGCGCTGCGGCTCCGACGCGTTCCACCAGGTGCCCGAGGTCGACGCCGCGGGCGTGGACCTGTGGCGCGCGGCCGGCGCCGTGATCCTCGGCAAGACGAGCACGCACGAGTTCGCGCTCGGGGTGACCTCCCCGCAGGCGCGCAATCCCCACGACCCCACGCGGATCCCGGGCGGGTCGAGCGGCGGGTCGGCGATCGCGGTCGCGACCGGGATGGGCCTCGCCTCGCTGGGGACCGACACCCGCGCGTCGATCCGCGTTCCCGCGGCGCTGTGCGGCGTGGTGGGGTTGAAGCCGACCTACGGCACCGTGCCCACGCGCGGCATCGTCCCGCTCTCGTGGACGATGGACCACGCCGCGGTGATGGCGTCCGGCGTGGAAGACGCGGCGCTCGCGCTCGACGCGCTCCGGCCCGACGCGCCCGCGATCGCTCCGGCGGTGGGCGCACGCGTGAACCACCTGCGCGTGGGCCTGGCGACCGCCGCCTGGGAAGGCGCCGAGGCCGTGGTCGAAGCGGCCGTGGCGCGCCAGATCGACAAGTTGACCGGGCTCGTGGCGTCTGTGCGCGAGACCGACCGTCCCACCGCCGCCGACTTCGGCGGCGCCAACGCGATGGGGTTGCTCGTCTCGCGCTGCGAGGCCGCGACCTTCCACCGCGCCGCCGGGCTGGACCGCTCGCTGTACTGGGCGGAGGTCCGTGACCAGCTGGACGCCGCGGACGGCGTTCCCGCCACGGACTACATCGACGCGCAGCGCTACCGCGCCGCGCTGAGGGAGGAGATGCTCGCGGTCCTGCGTGAGCACCACGTGCTCGTTATGCCGACGGCGCCCGTCCTGGCGCCGGTGGTCGAGCGAGCCGACGAGTACCTCACGATCCTGTCGCGCAACGCGATCCTCTGGAGCTTCGTCGGGTTCCCGGCGATCTCCGTGCCGTGCCCCACCGAAGGGTTGCCGGTCGGCCTGCAGCTGGTGGCGGGTCCCGGCGGGGAAGCACTGCTGATCGCGCTCGCGGCGGCCCTCACGAAAGAAGGCGGCTGATGACCACGCTTGTGCCCGCGAAGCCGGGCCCGTTCGCGTTCGATGTGGAGACCACGGCGCTCGTCGTGATCGACATGCAACGCGACTTCCTCGAACCGGGCGGCTTCGGGTCGGCGCTCGGCAACGACGTCTCGTTGCTGTCCGCCGCCGTCGAGCCGCTGCAGCGCGTGCTTGCCGCCGCGCGTGAGCTCGGGATGACGATCATCCACACGCGCGAGGGCCACCGGCCCGACATGAGCGACTGCCCGCCGGCCAAGTACGCGCGCGGTGAGTTCATCGGGACCGACTCGCCCAAGGGCCGGATCCTGATCCGCGGCGAGTACGGGCACGACATCGTCGACGAGCTCGCGCCTCTGCCGGGCGAGATCGTGCTCGACAAGCCCGGCAAGGGCTCCTTCTACGCCACCGACCTCGAACTGATCCTGCGCAACGGTGGGATCACGTCGCTGATCGTCACCGGCGTCACCACCGAGGTCTGCGTGCACACGACCGTGCGCGAGGCCAACGACCGCGGGTTCGAGTGTCTCGTCTTGAGCGACTGCTGCGGTTCCTACTTCCCCGAGTTCCACGAGGTCGCGCTGCGGATGATCTCCGCCCAGGGCGGGATCTTCGGCTGGGTGGGCTCATCGTCGGACCTTCTGTCCTCCCTCCCCGTCGGAGCCCGCGCATGACCCTCCCGTTCTGGACCCGAGGCGACCTGAACGCCTTCTTCGGGCTCGGCATCAACATGCTCGTCAACGTGCTGGTGCTCGCCGGCCTGTGCATCGGCGTCGTCAACATCGCGCCCGACGACGTCTACGGCATCATCCTGCCGGCGCTCGGCATCGAGCTGTTGGTCGGCAACATCTTCTACTTCTACCTCGCGCGGCGGCTGGCGATGAAGGAGAAGCGCGCGGACGTGACGGCGCTGCCGTACGGGCCGAGCGTGCCGCACATGTTCATCGTGACGCTGGTGATCATGCTGCCGACGTACCTGGCGACCCAGGACGCCGTCGCCGCCTGGACCGCCGGCCTCGCCTGGGCCTTCATCATCGGCTGCATCATCTTGATCGGCGCGTTCGTCGGGCCGACGATCCGCCATCTGACGCCGCGCGCGGCCATGCTCGGCACGCTCGCCGGCATCTCGCTCGCGTTCATCTCGATGCGGCCGGGCGCGCAGATGTGGGGCGCGCTGTGGATCGCGCTGCCCGTCTTCATGATCATCATCGCCGGGTTCATCGCGGGCGTGCGGCTGCCGGGGAACTTCCCGATCGGCCTGGCCGCGCTGCTCGTCGGCTGCGCGATCGGCTGGATCGGCGGCTACATGGAGCCCGCCGCGGTCACCGACTCCGTCGAGGCGATCGCGATCGGCATCCCGTCGCTGAACGTCGACCTGCTGTTCGACGGGCTCGAGGGCATCTCGCCGCTGCTCGCAACTGCGATCCCGTTGGGCATCTACAACTTCACCGAGGCGATGAGCAACGTGGAGTCGGCCGCCGCGGCGGGCGACAACTACAACCTGCGCCACGTGCTGCTGGCCGACGGCACCGGTGCCGTCGTCGGCGCCGCGCTGGGCTCGCCGTTCCCTCCCGCCGTGTACATCGGGCATCCCGGCTGGAAGGCCGCCGGCGGACGCATCTCCTACTCGCTGGCGTCCGGCGTGCTGATCTTCGCGCTCTGCGCCTTCGGGCTCTTCCCGCTGCTCGCCGCGCTGCTGCCGATCCCGGCGATCGTGCCGATCCTGCTCTTCATCGGTCTCGTGATCGGCTCGCAGGCGTTCGTCGCGGTGCCCAAGGCGCACTACGCGGCGGTGGTGCTGGCGGCGATCCCGTCCTTGGCGCAATGGGGCTCGGGGATGGTCCACGACGCGCTGCTGGCCGCCGGGACGAGCGTGCAGGAGGTCGGGGTCGACGCGCTGGCCGCGGGCGGCGTGTTGTACGGCGGACTGGCGACGATCGGCGCCGGATCGGTGCTCGTCGGCATGATCCTGGGCACGATCGCGGTGTTCGTGATCGACCGGCGGTTCATCCACGCGGCGGCGGCGTGCGGGGTCGGCGGCGTGCTGACGCTCGTCGGCTTGATCCACTCCGAGGAGGTCCACGTCTTCTCGAACCCGCGGATCGCGCTCGGCTACGGGCTCGCGGGTCTGGTCTGCCTGGCCTACTCGCTGCTCAAGCTCCCGCCGCGTGAGCCGGACATCACCGACCCGATGGACATGGAGGTCGCGGCCGAGCAGAACCGGTTCGTGCGCGAGGAGGAAAGGGTGGCTGTCCCCGCCTGAAGACTGGGGCTGTCCCCAAGTGACTTTCGAGGTAGGAGCGGTACCTTGGCTCTATGAGCACCGCCGCGCTCCTCGACACCGTTTCGGGGCCTAAGCCCAGCCGCAAGGAACGCGCGGCCAAGACCGTCAACGCGGCCCTGCGCGGGGGTGTCCTCGCCGGGGCCGTGGCCGCGATCGCGTGGCTGCTCGCCGTCGCGCTCAGCGGCACCGTGTTCTTCCTGCTGATCATCGCGACCGTGATCGCGCTCGTCTACACGGTCGTGGCCGGCGACAAGGCCCGCATGGGTCTCTGGGGCCTGTTGGCGATCGCCTGGGCCCTGATCATCGCTCAACGCTGGGCGGTCAACGACAACGGCGGCATCATCGTCGCCGGCGCCGCCTGGATCGGCGTCGTCATGGGCGCCCGCCGCGCCGGCATCGCCAAGAAGTCGATGGCGCTGCTGGCCTACCCGCTCCTCTCGCTGGCCGTCGTTATCGCCGCGAACGAGAGCGTCCGCGAGCCCTGGGGCATGGACTGGCTCTGGGTCCTCGCCGTGCTGGGCCCGGTCCTCGGCGCCCGCACCCTCCTGAACCCCTCACCTCGGGACCACAAGCCCACGCCATGAAGCTCATCGTCAACTACCGCCTCGACCCCACGGTCGCGGCGGCGCTCCTCCCTGCCCATTTCCGGCCGCGCCTCGTGAGCGGCCACGCCGTCGCCGGCCTCCTGCTGGACGACGAGAAGACCGAGTACCGATTGGCCGTCGAGTCCGGCGCCTACCTGCTCAACAGCGAGTCCGGCCCGCTGCTCTCCGAAGAGCTCTCCCGCCAGGTCTACGCGTCCTTCCGAGGCGAGGAGACGGTCGACGTCTCGGTCCGCCCGGCGCACGCCTGGCGTTCGGACCTGTTCGGCGACGCCCACGCCGCGGCGCGCTTCGCGGGCATGATCGCGGCGGTTCCGGTCCGCATCGACTGGGTGCGGTCGACGTACTTCGCGCGCCTGGGCGGGACGGCCGACTGCGCCCTGCTCGTCCCGGACGTGCCGATGTCAATGGACCTGGCCGCCTGAACGTCAACGGCCGAGCACACCCGCTGCCGCCGCGTTCCCCGTTCGTATGGGGAAGCCGAAACCGCCCGCGGGTGTGATCAGCCGTTCAGCGTCCCTCGTACACTCGACCGCCGTGATTTCGCGCGACCGCGCACCCGCCGCGATCCTCGCGCTGATCCTGCTCGTAGCGTTCGGGCTGCGGGTGTGGAGCCTGGGGCACGGGCTGCCGTACGCGTACAACCTGGACGAGCGGGCGCACTTCGTCCCGCACGCGGTGGCGATGACGACCGGGGACCTGAACCCCGGGTACTTCATCAACCCGCCGTTCCTGACCTACATCCTCGCCGGATGGCTGAGCGTGATCCATCTGGGTGGCGTCGAGCAGTGGTTCGCGGACGACGCGGGCGCGGTGTTCCTCGCGGGCCGCTGGATCAGCGTGTTCTTCGGGGTCGGGACGGTCGCGGCGACGTACTTCGCGGGCAAGGCGTGGTTCGGGCGCAAGGCCGGGCTGATCGCTGCGGCGGTCATCGCCGTCACGTTCCTGCCGGTCTTCTACTCGCGGCTCGCTTTGAACGACGGGCCGGGGATGCTGCCGTGCGCGCTCGCGTTGTGGGCGTGCGCGGTCGTCCTGCGCACGGGCTCGACGAAGGCGCTGCTCGCGGGCGGCGCCGCCGTCGGCCTCGCGGCGAGCTTCAAGTACTCCGACGGTGCGGTCGTGATCGCGCTGGTAATCGCCGCGTTCTTGAGCCCGCTGTCCATCAAGGACGCGCTCAAGGGCCTCGTGTTCGCCGGGCTGATCGCGATCGCCGCCGTGATCGTCACCAACCCGTACCTGTTCGCGGACTGGGACACGTTCATCAACGACCTGGACCGCCAGCGCAAGTTCGCGGGCGGCGCGGCGCTGCTCGGCCAGCCCGAGCGCAACGGCTGGTGGTACTACCTGACGTCCTCCACGTGGGCGCTGGGCTGGTTCCCGAGCGTGTTCGCCGTCCTCGGCGGGGCCCTGCTGATCGCCAAGCGCCGTTACAAGGAGGCCGCCGTCCTCGGCGGCCTGATCTTCCTGTACTGGCTGTACATGGGCAGCCAGAGCCGCTTCTACGCGCGCTGGATGCTGCCGCTGTACCCGGCGCTCGCGGTCCTCGTGGGCTACGCGCTGTCGGTCGCCTTCGCCGAGGCCAGGACGAAGAAGCTCTGGGTTCCGGCCCTCGTGACGACGCTGCTGATCCTCGTCACCGCGATCCCGACGATCGAGAACGCGATCGTCATGGGCCGCGAGGACACGCGCACGCAGACCCGCAACTGGCTCGTCGCCAACGTCCCGCAGGGCACGAAGGTGTCGTTCGAGCCGATCGCGCCGACCGAGTGGTACGGCTCCACGCCGGGCGGCGGCGCGAAGGCGCACCCCATCCAGCAGTGGGAGCGCTTCAACCGCAACGACGCGATCATCGCCGAGCTCGCCAAGGAGCACGGCGGTGCCCGGCGCACCGCGAACTTCCAGAACTACGAGCGCACGCTCACCCCCGGGCTGGTGGACATCTACCGGCGCGAGGGCGTGTGCTGGATCGTCACCGGCTCCACGCAGTACGGCCGCGCGCAGGCCGAGCCCAAGCGCGCGCCCGCGGCGCTCAAGTACTACGCCGCGCTCGAGCAGCAGGCCGACGTCGTCTTCAAGACCGACCCCACCGACGGCAACCTGCCGCGCTACCAGGTGGACAAGTCGTTCAACTACATCGAGTCCGCGTTCAAGCGACCGGGGCCGGAGATGATCGTGTACCGGCTCCGCAACTGCGCCTGAGTCGGCGCGTTAAGGGTCCTCGTGCGGATCCTGATTGCTTCGCTGCTGCTTCTCCTCGCCGCGCCGGTCGCCTCGGCCCGCGTCGTCGTCGTCGCCACCGGTACCAACCAGGTGCAGCTGATCGACACCCGCACGAACGCGCCCGCCTCGGTGCGCGTCCCCGGCCCGGCCAAGGCGGTCGCGGCCACGCCCGACGGCTCGCGCGCGCTGATCGCGACGGACCGGACCGTCACGATCTATGACCTCAACGCCCGCGCGGTCCTCGGCGTCGTGCAGCTGCAGGGCGCGCCGGCCGCGCTCGCGATCTCCCCGGACGGCACCCGCGCGTACGCCGCGCGCAAGAGCGGGATCGAGATCATCGACCTCGCGACCGCCACCCGCGCAGGCCTGCGCACGCTCTCCGGCACGCCGCTCGACCTGGCGGTGACGACCGACCGCGCGGTGGTAGTCCAGACGGGCGGCAAGGTGGCCGTGCTCAACCTCGACACCGGCCGGCTCGTCCGCCGCCTGAAGCTCAAGGGCGCCGCGGGCGTCTCGATCGCCCAGGGCCAGGCGTGGATTTCCGCGACCGAGCCCAAGCGCAAGAAGAAGAAGCCGGCGGCGCGGCTCGTCCGCATCAGCCCCGCGACCGGCGGCCTGACCGGCTCGGTCGCGCTGCGCACCGACGGCGGTGGCGGCGTGGGCGTCTCGCCCGACGGGTCCCGCGCGATCGTCGCCCCCGGCGCCAAGCTCGCGGGCATCCATCGCAAGGCCGCGCTCGTCGACCTCGCCAAGCGCCGCGTGATCGCCCGCCCGGCCACCGGCGGCGGGCCCGGCCGCGCCGCGTACGCCCCGGACGGCGCGCGCCTGTACGTGTCGGACGCGAAGGCCAAGACGGTCTCGGTGCTATCCGCGTTCACGGGCGTGCGCCTGAAGACGGTCCGGCTCGGCGGCGCGCCCGGCGCGCTCGTCGTCCAGCCCGGGCTCGCGCTGCTGGTCGGCACGGAGCTCGACGACGTCCTCAACGGCACCCGCGGCGCCGACTTCCTGCGCGGGCTCGGCGGCAACGACATCCTGCGCGGCCAGCGCGGCGACGACCAGCTCGACGGTGGCCCCGGCAACGACATCCTCTCCGGCGCCTCGGGCAACGAGACGATCGTCGGCGGCGAGGGCAACGACACGGCCTACGGCGACACCGGCCAGGACCAGATCGACCTCGGCCCCGGCGACGACACCGCCCAGGGCGGCCTCTCCAACGACGTGATCGACGGCGGCCCCGGCAACGACAAGATGGACGGCGGCGACGCGGACGACACCCTGCGCGGCGGCGAGGGCGACGACATCATCGGCGAGAAGGGCCTCGGCAACGACATCCTGCTCGAGGGCGGCCCCGGCAACGACCTGCTCGACGGCGGCCGCGGCAACGACCGCCTGATCGACGGCGGGCCGGGCGACGACCAGCTCTACGGCCAGAACGGCGCCGACAAGCTCGACGGCGGCGACGGCGACGACTTCCTCGTCGGCGGCCGCGCCGGCGACCAGCTCCTCGGCCGCGCCGGCAACGACACCATCCAGGGCAACGCCGGGCGCGACAACATCTTCGGCCAGGCCGGCGACGACACGCTCGACGGCGGCGGTGAGGACGACCGCCTGTCCGGCTACGACGGGGACGACCAGATCACCGGCGGCAGCGGCGCCGACGAGATCTTCGGCGGTGACGACGACGACACCATCCGCGTCGCCGACGACTCCGCCGACTTCGTCTTCTGCGGCCGCGGCAAGGACACGGTCTACACCGAGGACACCGCCCCCACCCGCGACCAGCTCGACTCGTGCGAGACCGTCGTCGCGATCCCGCCCGAGCCGTCCACCGACGAGCCGCCGCCCTCGGTCATCCGCGGCGGCTTCGGCAACGACAACCTCGTCGGCACCGAAGGCCCCGACTCGCTGTTCGGCTCGGTCGGCAACGACACCCTCAACGGCCTCGGCGGCGACGACTACGTGGACGGCGAGCATCAGGACGACGTCGTCACCGGCGGCGCGGGCAACGACCAGGTCTACGGCCGCTACGGCGACGACCAGGTGTTCGGCGGCGACGGCAACGACCAGATCGAGGGCGGCTTCGGCCGCGACTACGTCGACGGCGGCCCGGGCGACGACATCATCTCCGGCACCCAGGACGAGGACCTCGTCCAGGGCGGCCCCGGCAACGACCGCATCGACGCGGTCGACGGCGCCGTGGACCGCATCGACTGCGGCGACGGCCAGGACGTCGTTGCGGTGGACCCGGTCGACGTCGTCGTCGGGGGCTGCGAGGACATCCGCCGCTAGCCGGCGGCGGCGAGCGCGGCCTCGAGCGCGTCCATGAACGCCGGGGTGACGATCCCGGCGTCCGAGACGAGGTACGTGACGTCGCGCTCGACCTTCTCGAGGATCACGGTGTCCGCCGCGACGATCGCCTGGATGAGCTGGTCGGCCGGCGTCGTGAGCCAGTCGGCCGGGACCAGCTCCTGCATGTAGGGCGTGAGCCCGACCGCGAGCGTCGGGCCGAAGGAGTCGATCAGGAACGCGGTGCGGCCCGGGTACACGGGCGCGCCCGCGGGCCGCTGGATCTTCCAGTCCGGCCCGGTGCGCGTGGCGTTGGCGCCGATCAGCGCGGCCAGGTCGCCGGTGTGCTCGACGCGGCCCTTGACGATCTCGGACTCGCGGATGGGCGGGCCGTCGAGGTGCTCGAGCACCGCGCGCGCCGCCTGCACGCCGCCCTTGGTGTTCCAGTGCGTGTCCTCGGGCCAGTAGCTCTCCTGCGGCGGGTCGGCGCGCCCGGCGAGCATCGTCTTGCGCAGCGGGAGCAGCTCGGGGAGACCGGCGTCCTCGACCCGTCGCCACCCCTCGCGCTTACCCGCCGCGTAGCAATCCTGCTCGGCGAAGCCGTCCTTCGGCAGGTAGCGCGAATAGACCGTGGACTTGTCCGGCGGGATCACGAAGGCGACCTTGCGCCCGCTGTCGCGAATGAGCTCGATGAGCCGGCGGTAGCGACGCATCGCCTCGTCCCAGGCGATCGACGGCTTGCAGGCGTTCTGGAGATCAGCCTCCAGGAAGAGCCAGCCGTCGCGGCCCTTCAGCACGCCGGTCGGCGGCGGCGCGGCACCGGGCGCGGGCGTGGGGGTCGGCTTGGCCGGCTGCTCGGGCTTGCCGAACGGCAGCGCGTTCTCCTCGCCGCCCGAGTAGTCCGGCGTGGTGTCGAACACGTTCACCGACACCCAGGTGTTGGCGCGCACGGCCTGCTCGCGCAACGGCAGGCGGTCGACGAAGAAGCGCGTGGCGCCGTCGAACGCGTCCCAGCCGTCCGACAGCGCCGGGCGCGGCGCCATCGGGCGGTTCTCGAACGGCCGCGCGCGGACGCCGCCCGCCCACAGCAGCAGCGGGGCGGCGAAGAACAGCAGGGCGAAGGCGGCGACGAGCTTGCGCATCAGAACTGGAAGTAGAGGAAGGGGCTGAAGGAGCCGGCGGCGACCACGATCGCCGCGTACGCCGCCGTGGCGAGCACCGCGCAGCGCGCGTACAGCGGCGCGCCGTCCCAACGGCCCATCAGCACCTTGCCCATGACGAAGTCACGCGGGAGCAGGGCGCTGGCCAGGCCGACCACGAGCGCGAACACGGCCTGACCGTGCAGCGCGGCCTCCACGCGCGGGTCCAGCCCGCTGAAGTCGAAGGACACCATCGCGCCCATGAAGGCGAGCGCCTGGTCCAGGTCGGCGACGCGGAACAGGACCCAGCCGAACACGACGACGACGAAGGTGACGAGGCGCCGCGGCCACTGCAGGCGCTCGTCGCTCCAGCGGTTGATCCCGCCCAGGCGCTCACCGACGAGCAGCAGGCCGTTGTAGACCCCCCACAGCAGGAACGTCCACGCCGCGCCGTGCCAGAAGCCGGTGAGCAGGAACACGAACAGCAGGTTGCGCACGGTGTGCGCCTGCGTGCCGCGCGAACCGCCGAGCGGGATGTACACGTAGTCGCGGAACCAGCGCGACAGCGTCATGTGCCAGCGCCGCCAGAAGTCCGTCATCGACACCGACGAGTACGGGCGGTTGAAGTTCTCCGGGAAGCGCAGGCCGAACATCCGCGCCATGCCGATGGCCATGTCGCTGTAGCCCGAGAAGTCGAAGTAGATCTGGACCGTGTAGGCCAGCGCGCCCAGCCACGCCGTGCCCGACGTCGGGTTGCTGGAGACCGCGAACGCGGCGTCCGCCACGCGGCCCGCCGGATCGGCGATCACGACCTTCTTCGACAGGCCGAGGGCGAAGCGCGGGAAGCCCTCCGCGATGTCGTTCAGGCGCTCC
Source organism: Solirubrobacter phytolaccae (assembly GCF_027587195.1). Lineage (GTDB taxonomy): Bacteria > Actinomycetota > Thermoleophilia > Solirubrobacterales > Solirubrobacteraceae > Solirubrobacter > Solirubrobacter phytolaccae. The sequence goes on from NZ_JAPDDP010000003.1 coordinate 151,575, forward strand.
GACCGCGGCGGCGGCGTACGGATCTGGTCGTCGATCTCGTGGTAGCGGATGATCGGTCCCGCGATCAGCTGCGGGAAGAACGCCATGTACTCCGTGTAGTCCGCCAGCGAGCGCATCGGCCGCGCGTGGCCGCGGTAGATGTCGACGATGTACGAGATCGCGTGGAACGTGAAGAACGAGATGCCGATCGGCAGCGCGATGTCCGGGACGCCGATCGTCCCGTCGCCCAGCAGCGCGTCGATCTGCTCGGCCACGAACACCGTGTACTTCCAAGCGAACAGCAGCGCCAGGTTGAAGACCAGCGCGACGATCAGCGCCGTCTTGGCCCGCTCCGGCCTGGGGCCGTGCTTGAAGCGCTGGATGAGCGCGCCGGCGACGAAGTTGAAGCCGATGCTCGCCAGGAACACGAACAGGAACGCGTGGGCGCCCCAGACGTAGAAGCCGAGGCTGACGACCGCCAGCAGCGCGTTGCGGCCGGCGGGCGGCAACGCCAGGTAGCCGGCCAGCACGACCGGCATGAACAACCACAGGAACTCGATCGAGGAGAAGACCATGCACGGCCCGTCGCCGGGCGGAGCAGTCTACGAAGTGAACCGGAAGCGGAACAGCGCGGCGACGGCGCCGAAGCCGTCCTTCCACGTGATCTTCTTGCCCTCGGCGTACGAGCGGCCGTAGTAGGAGATCGGCACTTCGTAGAGCCGGATCTCCGGGCCGAAGCGGAGGATCTTCGCGGTCAGCTCGGGCTCGATGCGGAAGTCGTTGGAGACGAGCGTGAGGCCACGCACGAGGTCGCCGCGGAAGGCCTTGTAGCCGACTTCCATGTCCGAGATCGTCGTGTTGTAGAGCACGTTCGACAGCAGCGTGAGGAAGCGGTTGCCGGCGTAGTGCCAGAAGAGGTGGGCGCGCTGGGCGTGGGCGCCGCCGCGCAGGCGGGTGCCGAAGACGGCGTCGGCGACGCCGGTCAGGAGCGGGTCGATCAGCGCCGGGATGTCCTTGGGCGAGTACTCGAGGTCGGCGTCCTGGATGAGCAGGATGTCGCCGTGGGACTCGTCGATGCCGCGGCGGACCGCGGCGCCCTTGCCGAGGTTGCGCGGCTGGGCGTGGACCGTCACCTGCGGGTAGGTGGCGGCGAGGCGCGCGAGCTCGGCGGCGGAGCCGTCCGTGGAGCCGTCGTCGACGAGCAGGATCTCGAGGCGCAGGTCGAGCGCGAGCAGCTCCTCGACGACCTGCGCGACGGTCTTCTCCTCGTTGAAGACCGGGACGACGACGCTGACGAGCGGCCGTCCGGCGCCGTTGCTGGGCTCAGACACGGCGCGCCATGCTAGCCGGTGGACCGCACAAGCTCAGCGTTCACGGACCAACCGCCCTCGTAGGCCCGCACCTCACCGTCGGCCACGTGCACGATCCGGTCGGCGATCCGGTCCAGGAAGTAGCGGTCGTGCGAGACGGCGATGACGGTCCCGTCGTAGCGCTCCAGCGCGCCTTCGAGCGCCTCGATCGAGTCGATGTCGAGGTGGTTCGTCGGCTCGTCGAGGACGAGGCAGTTCGGCGCGTCCTGCATCAGGCACAGGAACGCGAGCCGGGTCCGCTCGCCGCCGCTCAGCGACCCGACCGGCCGCCGCGTCTGCTCGTAGTCGAACAGGAACGCCATCAGGAGCCGCACGGCGGCGTCCTCGGCCAGCGAGCGGCCGGCGCGGAGCGCGTCGAGCACGGTCGCCTCGTCCGACAGCGAGCCCGCCGCCTGGGAGAGATAGCCCAGCGTGATGCCGTCACCGGCCCAGCGCGTGCCGTCGAGCGGCTCGAGCTCCTCGGTCAACACGCGCAGCAAGGTCGTCTTGCCGCCGCCGTTCGGGCCGACGACGCCGACGCGCTCGCCCCGCCCGACGACCAGCTCGACGTCGAGCAGCACCGGCTCGTCGCCGTAGCCCGCGTCAACGCCCTCCAGGGCGAGCACGCGCTGGCCGCCGCGCTGGCCGGACCGCAGCGCCAAAGCCATCTTGCGCCGCTCGAAGACGGGCCGGTCGACCTTCTCCATGCGGTCGATCTGCATCTGCTTGACGCGCGCCTGCTTGGCCATCCGCTCGTTGACGCGGATGTGCGCCCAGTGGCGGAAGCGCCGCACCGCCTCTTCCAGGCGCGCGATCTCCTTCTGCTGGGTCACGTACACCTGCCGCTGGCGTTCGAGCTCGAGCTCGCGCGCGAGGACGTAGGCGCTGTAGTTGCCCGGCCACATGCGGATCGTGCCGTTGTCGAGCTCGGCGATCTCGGCCACGGCCGCGTCGAGCAGGTGGCGGTCGTGGGAGATCATCACGACCGCGCCGTCGAAGTCGTCCAACAGCGCGCCGAACCGCTCGCGGCGGGCCATGTCCAGGTGCGCCTCGGGCTCGTCGAGCAGCAGGACGTCCGGCCGGCGCGCGAGGCAGGCCGCCAGCGCGACGAGCTTGCGCTGGCCGCCGGAGAGCTCGCTCGTGGGCATCTCGAGCAGCGGACCGTCGATGCCGAGCGCGCGCAGATGGCCGAGCGCCTCGCCCTCGGCGCGGTCGCCGCCCGCGTCCGTCCAGCGGGCGAGCACGCGCTCGTGGTGCGCGAGCGCGCGGCTCATCGCGTCCAGGTCGGACGCGAGGTGCGGGTCCGACAGGCGGCGCTCCGCCGCGTGCAGCTCCGCTTCCAGCGTCTCCAGCTCCGGTCGGGCGGCGCGGACCGTGGCCCGCGGGTCGCGCTCGTCGCCGTCGACGATCTGCGGCAGGTGCGCCCACACCAGCCCGCGACGGCGGGTGACGGCGCCGTCGTCGGCCACGTCCAGCCCGGCGAGGATCCGCAGCAGCGTGGACTTGCCGCCGCCGTTGGGCCCGAGGATGCCGATCCGCGAGCTCGCCTCGACGTCGAGGTCGGTGCCGCGCAGGATCTTCCGGCCGCCGAACGACTTCGTCAGGCCTCGGGCGGCGAGCAGCGGTACGACGGACATGGCGGATAGCGTCGCGAGCACCCGGGTATGGGGCAATCGAGCCAGCCGCACCCGTACACACGAGATGCCCGCCCCCAAGATCCATATCGGCCCCGAACCGGCCGACCACCTCGTCCAGGCCGTCGAGGACGGTGGCGGGCGCGTGGTCGGCCTGAGCGAGGCCGAGGCGATCGTCTGGGCCGGGCCGGAGACGGACTTCCCCGCGGAGCTGCCGTCGAGCGTCCGCTGGGTCCAGCTGCAGTCCGCGGGGATCGAGCCGTGGGTGGAGCGGATCCGCGCTGCGCCGGAGGACGTCCAGTTCACGAGCGCGGTCGGCGCGTACGCGTCGCAGGTCGCCGAGCACGCGCTCGCGCTGCTCCTCGCGGGTGTCCGCGGGATCGCGGGCTACGCGCGGGCGAGGACGTGGGACCGCCGCGACGACCCGGTCCTCGAAGGCTCGACGGTCGCGATCGTCGGCGCCGGCGGGATCGGGCGCGAGCTGATCCGCCTGCTCGAACCGCACGACGTGCAGATCCTCGCCGTCACCCGCTCTGGGCGGGACGACACGATCCCGGTCGAGCGGCTCGGCGAAGTCTGGGGCAAGGCCGACCACTTCGTGATCGCCGCGCCCGCGACGGACGGCACCCGCCATCTCGTTGGTGCGGACGAGCTCGCGCAGATGCGCCCGCACGCGTGGATCGTGAACATCGCGCGCGGGTCGCTGATCGACCAGGACGCGCTCGTCGAGGCCTTGCGCTCGAACAAGATCGGCGGCGCGGCGCTCGACGTGACCGACCCCGAGCCGCTGCCGGACGACCACCCGCTGTGGAACGAGCCGCGCGCGCTGATCACCCCGCACGTCGCCAACCCGCAGCAGACCATGGACCGCGACCTCGCCAAGCGCGTGCGCGCGAACGTGGAACGTTTCGCGGCGGGGGAGGCGCTGATCGCGCCGATCAGCCGCGATCAGGGGTACTGAGCCGCCGCTGCAAGCGCGAGACTCCCGCGCATGCTGAAAGAGTTTCGCGAGTTCGTCCTGCGGGGCAACGTTGTCGACCTCGCCATCGCCGTCATCATCGGCGCCGCGTTCGGAGCGCTGGTCGCCTCGGCGGTGGAGAACATCTTCACGCCGTTGATCGCCGCGATCGTCGGCAAGCCGGACTTCAGTGAGCTGACGTTCTCGATCAACGGGTCGGTGTTCAAGTACGGCCTGTTCCTCAACGCGCTGATCTCGTTCCTCTCGATCGCCGCGGTCGTGTTCTTCTTCGTCGTCAAGCCGATGAACACGTTCCTGGCGCTGCGCAAGCAGGACGACGTCACGCCCGAGGCGGAGTCTCCCGCCGAGGATGTGCGCCTGCTCACGGAGATCCGTGACCTGCTGGCGGAGCGTCGCCCGTAGGCAATACTGGACCCGTGCCCTCAGCCACGATCGAAGACCTCCTCCAACCGCTGCGCGACGCGCCTGAGCGCTCCGCGGTGCTCCTGGACGTCGACGGCGTGCTCGCGCCGATCGTGGAGCAGCCCGACGACGCCCACATGCCCGAGACGACGCGCCGGCCGTTGATCGAGGTCGCGCGCCGCTACGGCGTCGTGGCCTGCGTGTCCGGGCGGCGGGCGTCCGACGCGCGCCGGATCGTCTCCCTCGGCTCGATCGCGTACCTCGGCTCGCACGGCTCCGAGGTGCTGCGGCCCGGCACGATCGCGCCGGAGATGGACCGGGAGCTGCAGGCGTGGACGCGCCGGGTGCAGGCCTTCGCCCACGACGCCTACGGCGAGAAGCTGCGGCGCCTGCGCGTCCGGCTGGAGGACAAGGAGGCGATCGCCGCGCTGCACTGGCGCGGCACGCCCGACGAGGAGGACTCGCGGGCCGCGATCGAGGAGGTCGCCGAGAACGCCGAGGCGGCCGGCTTCGTCACGCACTGGGGCCGCAAGGTGCTGGAGATCCGCCCGCCCGTCCGGATCGACAAGGGCGCCGGGATCGTCGGCCTGCTGCACTCCACGGACCTCGCCGCCGCCGTCTACGTCGGCGATGACGTGACCGACCTCGACGCCTTCCGCGGGCTCGCCGAGCTGCAGGAACGCGGGCGGCTCGGCTACGCGCTGCGCGTCGGCGTGCGCTCGGACGAGACGCCGCCGGCCCTCGAGGAAGAGGCCGACACGATGGTCGAGGGCACGGACGGCGTCCGCGACCTGCTCCGCGCGTTGTTGATCTAGGTGCGCTTCGGCGACTTCCTGAAAGCGACGGTCCTGCTGAGCGCAGCGTCGGCGACGTTGCTCGCCGCGCTGACCGTGATCGGGATCTCCGGCCAGCTCGACCAGACGCCCGCGATCGTGTGCGCCGTCTGGTGGGTGCTCGCCACCCTCATCGGGACCGTGATGGGCGCGCGCACGGAGGCCACGGCGCAGATCGCGCGGCTGCTGGCGATGGCGCGCACGGAGCACATGCTCCCCGACCTGCACCCGGCGCGGACGATCCTCAACCGGCTCTGGCCGCTGCTGATCTCGACGGTCGGCGCGGGCGTGCTGTCGGTGTTCCTGCCGCAGGTGGGCGGGATCGCGGCCGGGTTCGCGATCATCTGGGCGCTCGCGTGGCGCCGCCAGGAGGCCGCGGTCGCCGCGATCGAGGAACGCGACGGCGCCCGCTTCTACATCGACAAGACGTCACCGCTCGGCGCGATGAAGCTCGTCCGCACGCCGGGGTTCGGCGGCGACTACCTGCGCGTCTGAGCTTCCGCTTCCACCTCAACGGTCCAGCGGGGGTCCAGGAGCGAGTGGATCACCAGCATCGTCGAGGCGGGCCGCGCATCGGCGAACACCTCGCCGTGGGCGCGCATCGCGCCGTCGACGTCGGCCTCGGGCGTGAGGTAGGTGCGGGTGCGGACGACGTCGTCCACGGTCGCGCCCGCCTCGTTGAGCGCCTTCGCGACGATCTCCCAGGCCCGCTTGGCCTGCTCGTAGGTGGACTCGGGGCAGCCGCCGTCGGGCAGCACCGGGCCGGTGCCGGAGACGAGCACGCGGTCGCCGTCGCGCACCGCGCGTGAGAAGCCGATCACCGGCTCGTACGGCGAGCCCGAGGAGATCAGTCGCCGGCCCAGGGACTGCAGCGCGGCGAGCGCGGCCTCCAGGTCCGGGGCCTTCACGAGCACGTAGTCGGTGTCGTAGGTGGAGACGGCGAAGATCGAGATGCCGGCCGCGGCGAGCGGCGTCGCGATCCGCGCGAGCACACCCGTCTCGCTGAACGGGATCGGCCCCGGCACCTGCAGCGCCTTCCAGCCCTCCTCGACCGTGACGTCCGGCGGCACGGCCTCCTCCGGGCACACGATCGACAGCTCGTCCGGCGTGCGCGTGATCGACATGAGCCCCTCGTGCAGCTCGAGCGCCCACGAGGGCACGCGATCCGACGGCGGGAGGCGGCAGATGGAGTAGGTCCCTTCGAGCACGTTCATCTCGCGCCAGAATGCCAGGCCGATGGCCCGAGCCGACGTCTTGATCGTGTCCCTCGGCGGCACCGCCGGCCTGCGTGAGGCCGACGAGGAGCTCGCCGCGTCCCTGCGCCGCGCCGGCGCGAGGGTCGAGATCGCCCGCACGCAGCGCCCGCCGGAGCTGCGCACGTACGCCGCGCTCGAGCTCGCCTGGGCCCTGAACGCCCGCCGGGCCGCCGTGCAGGCGATCCGCGAGCACACCCCGCGCGCGGTCCTGTACTCGAGCACCACGGCGGCGCTGCTCGGCCCGGTCCCGGGCGCGATCCGCTTCGACGCGCCCGCGGCCGGCAACCGCCCCGGCCGCCACGGGATCTGGCAACGCCCGGTGGAGGCGCGCCGCTTCAACGCCGCGCCGCTGCTCGTGCCGTGGAGCGAGGGCGGGCTGGAAGAGGCCCCGACGCCGCGCGCGGGCGCCGTGATCGTCCCGGTCCCGGTCGAGCCGAGTGGCCCGCCCGAGGTGAAGGACATCGCCGCGCTCACCTACGGCGCGAACCCGGAGAAGAAGGGCCTGGACCGCGTCCTCGCCGCCTGGGCGCGCAACGGCCGCGCGGGCGAGGAGCTGGTCGTGGCGGGCCTCGACGCGGCCGCGGGCGGCGAATGGCTGGAGCGGGCGGGCGGGGCCGCCGCGGGCGCCGTGGGCGGCACGGGCGGCACGGGCGGCACGGTGCGGTTCACCGGCATGATCCCGCGCGACGAGTACCGCGCGCTGTTGCGGCGAGCCCGCGTCTTCGTCACCGCCCCGCGCCGCGAGGACTACGGCATCGCCCAGCTCGAGGCCCTCGCCGACGGCTGCCTGCTCGTCACCAACGCGGCGGCAGGGCCGTACGCCGCCCTGCCGCTCGCCTGGGCGCTCGACCCGCGCCTGGTCGGCGACGCGCTGGACGTCCGCGCCGCGCTCGACGACCCCGTCCCCGGCTACGCGGCCCGCGCGGCCGCGGCGGTCGCGCCGTTCGGGCGCGCCGCCGTGGACCGCGTGGTCGCCGAGGCGCTGTTGCCGCGGCTCGTTCCCTAGGGCGTGCTGGCCGCGAGCGTGTAGGTCAGCGTCTTCCGGTAGTCGCCGGTCAGCAGCGCGTCCCGGGCGTTGATGCGCTGGCGGAACTCGACCCGCGCGGGCTCGAGGCTGAAGGGGCTCTGCCAGGCCTGGAGTCGCACCGGGCCTGCGGCCAGCGTCCCGAACGAGCCGCCGGTCCCGCGGGCCTCGAGCGCGGTCGGCAGCGCGGCGGTGCCGTTGACGAGCCGCCCCGTCGCGGTCGTGCTCGGATCGTGCACCGTCAGCACCGCGGCCCCGGTCGTCGACGTCGCGGTCACGTCCATCGACGCGAGGTAGTCGCGCGTCAGACCGGGCGAGAACGTCCCGAAGCGGGGCGGCGCGCCCAGGCTGAGCGACAGCACCGGCGCCACCGTGCCGACGATGTCCCCGATCGCGGAGGTCGACTCCGGGCAGTTGAGCACGAGATCGAGGTTCGTGACCTCGGGCGGGATCTCGAGCACACCCGATTCGACGAAGTCCTTGCTCGGGTCCTGCGGGTCGGTGCACCCGGCCTTGCTCGCGCGCACCTTGTAGAAGCCCTTTGCGACGAGCCAGGCGTACTCGCCGCGCGTGCCCGTGCGGTCGGGGTTGCGGCGGTTGCTCGGGGACATGATCGTGCTGCCGTCCGGCACGACCGTGAACGGGCCGCCCGCGTCGTCGGAGCGCAGCAGCGTGACCGTCGCGTCCTCGACCGCGGCCCCGGAGGGCGTGAGCACGCGCCCGCTCGGGTCCAGGTAGATGTCGAACTCGAGGGGCGGTGTCGACCCGTCCGGGCAGGTGATCTCGTAGCGGAACGTGACGCGATCGGGTTGCCAGCTCAAGCCGCCCGGGAAGCTCGCCACGTACTGGCCGGGCTGGGTCGCCGATTCCGGGAGCACCGTCGTGAGCAGCCGCTGGCCGGAGCTCGCGAAGACCCGCAGGATGACCAGCGCGCCGGGGCAGGCCGTCGTCGTGACGTCGAAGTCGGTCGTGTTGTCGATGCTCGGCAGCCCGAGCAGGTTCAGGTGCCACGGCGTGATCGTGGTCCCGTCCGGCACGAGGAGCGGCCGGCCGAGCACGATCTTGTTCGCGGTCACCGCCGGGCTCGTGGCCGGGATCTGGAGCGGGATCGTCTCGGGCAGCACGCCCGCGAGGATCGCGTTCGCCGTCACGGTGTGCGGTCCCGGAGCGAGCCCCGTCAGCGTGTAGTCGCCGTTGGCGTCGGTGTTGCCGCTGACGCACGGGCCCGGATTCGTCGGGCAGATCTCGATGCTGCTGAGCACCGGGTTGCCCTTGTTGTCCACGACCTGGCCCGACACCGAGATGCCGGTCGCGGCGCCGCCGCCGCGGAACAGGAACGTGTAGCGGCCGAGGATCGTCGAGTTCAACGAGCCCTTGGTCAGCCCGGTCGGCGAGCTGTCGAGCAGCGCGCCGGGAACCGTCGACCCAGGCAGCTCGAATAGCTTCGGCGCCAAGCGATCGCCGTTGCCGTAGCCGACCCGCGCCGGACGGCCGCCGAGGCCGTTCGTCCCACCGTCGAAGTCCCCGCTCTCCCACTCGACCTTGTCGTAGTTGAACTGGACGTCGAAGTCGCCCGGCACGCCCGGCGACGCTGACTGGTCGATCAACAGCAGCTGGAACGTGTTGCGGCGGTTGTCGTGCACGTCGCCATAGCCCACACCCTGGTTGGACGACCCGACCCAGTTCGCGCAGAAGACGTCGACGCCGCCGATCTTCGTGGTGCCCCACGTCACCAGGCCCGAGAACGCGCCACGCGTGTCGACATCGGCGTAGAACGGCGCGATCACCGGCTGGCCCGCCGCGGCCAGGTCCTGCCGGGTGTTCGGCCGCTCGAACGGATGCCCGTTGAACGCGACGTGGCCGTTGTTGCTGAGCCACAGCCGCGTGTAGCTCTTGCCGAACAGGTTCACCGCGAACGGCAGCGGGATCGCCGCGGTCGCGGAGTCGTTCGCCGGGACCGTGTTGCTCATGCACGCCGGGTCCTGCACGACCGCCGCCGCGTGCACGGGCGTGGACGGCAACGCGAGCACGACACCTGCCGCCAGCACGGCGACCGGCGCACACCTCTTCACCCATCTCATGGCACGACCTCCTACGGACTCGGGAGTTCCTTCCGAGCCGTAGAGGGCTTCACGTGCCTCGGTTGATCTACTTCTTATGCAAGCCTGGATCTTCGGCTAGTGACCGCTTGCGGAGCTTGGCGAACTCCGCCCACGGGCGCGTGTTGGCCACCTGCTCAGGGGTGAGCCAGGCGCGGCGCGCGGTCGCGACGCCGTAGCGGAGGTTGCCCAGCGTCTCCGCGCCGTGCGCGTCGGAGTCGATCAGGATCGTCACGCCCGCCGCGGCCGCGGCGCGGGCGTAGATGTCGTTCATGTCGCGGCGGTCCGGGGCCGAGTTGATCTCGATCATCGTGCCGTTGGCGGCCGCCGCTTCGATCACGCGGCTCATGTCGATCGCGTACGCGGGGCGGGCCTCGATCTTGCGGCCCGTCGGATGGCCGATCGCGTCCAGCCACGGGTGGTTGATCGCCGTGATCATGCGCTCGGTCATCGCGGCCTCGTCCATGCCGAAGGACGTGTGGACCGAGCCGATCACCCAGTCCAGGCGCTGCAGGAGCTCGTCCGGGTAGTCCAGCGAGCCGTCCGGGAGGATGTTGGACTCCGTGCCCGCGAGCACGGTGAAGCCGTCCAGGCGTTCGTTCAAGGCCGCGATCTCGTCGATCCGCGCCTCCAGCGCCTCGGGGGTGACGTGGTTGCCGAACCCGTGCGAGGCCGAGTGGTCGGTGATCGCGAGGTACTCGTAGCCGAGCTGCTGCGCCGCCGCGACCATCTCCTCGAGCGTGTTGCGGCCGTCCGACAAGGTCGTGTGGCAGTGCAGGTCGCCGCGCATTTCGTCGAGCGTGATCAGCTCCGGCAGCTCGCCCTTGAGCGCCGCGTCGAGCTCCCCGCGCCCCTCGCGCAGCTCGGGCGGGATCCACGGCAGGCCGAGCCGCTCGTAGACCTCCTCCTCGGTCGCGCAGCGCGTCGTCTCGCCGGTCTCGTCGTCGAGCACGCCGTACTCGGAGATGTGCAGGCCGCGCTTGACCATCGCCTCGCGCAGCTGCACGTTGTGGGCCTTGGAGCCCGTGAAGTGCTGCAACACGTTGCCGAACTGGTCGGGTGCGACGACCTTCAGGTCCACCTTCATGCCCGAGTGGGTGACCACGCGGGCGCCGGCCGGGCCGCTCTGCTGGACGGACTCGACGAGCTCGAGGCCCGCCAGCGTGTCGACGAGCGCCTGCGCGTCGGACGCGGTGGCGATGATGTCGATGTCCTTGACCGAGTCGCCCCAGCGGCGCGCGGAGCCCGCGACCTCGACCTGATCGGACGACGGATGCTCGCGCAGCGCGCCGGCGATCTGCTCGGCGATCGGCAGCGCGCGGGAGAGCACGACGCGCTCCGCGGGCGCGCCGCCGGCCGCCTCGTGCGCGGCGAGCGCCTTGAGCAGGTTCTCCTCGCCCTTGGGCCCGAAGCCCTTGACCGCGCGCACCTGCTCCTGCTCGGCTGCGGCCCGCAGCGCCTCGAGCGAGTCGACGCCGAGCGCGTCGTAGAGCTGGCGCGCCCGCTTGGCGCCGAACCCGGGCAGCTTGGTCATCTCGACCAGCCCGGCGGGGAACTTGGCGCGCAGCTTGACGGCGGACGGGATGTCCCCGGTCTCGTCGAGGGCGCGCAGCTTCTCCTCGAGCGTCTTGCCGATCCCCGGCACGGTCGTGACCTTGCCCTCGCGGGTGAGGCCCATGATCGAGACGGAGGAGTCGCGCACGGCCTTGGCCGCCGTGCGGTAGGCGATCACTCGATAGGAGACGGCTCCGTCGAGCTCGTAGAGATCGCCCAGCTCATCCAGCCGGGCGGCAATGTCGGCGTTGGTGTGCATCGGCCCCGTTAACCTACGCGCCTCGCTATGGACGGCTCCGTTTGGGTGATCCTGCCGACCTACAACGAAGCCGACAACTTGGAGGCCGTCGTAGGGGGCATTCGCGCGGCCACGCCCGAGGTTCACATCCTCGTCGTGGACGACAACTCGCCCGACGGCACGGGCAGGCTGGCCGACGGCATGGCCGAGACGGACGCGCGGCTGCACGTCCTCCATCGCCCGGGGAAGTCCGGCCTCGGCCGCGCGTACACCGCCGGCTTCGCGTACGCGCTCGAGCAGGACGCGGGCTACGTGGTCGAGATGGACGCGGACCTCTCGCACGACCCGGCCGACCTGCCGCGGCTGATCGCGGCCGCGGTCGACGGCGCCGACCTCGTGCTCGGCTCGCGCTACACGACCGGCGGCGGGATCGAGAACTGGGGCCTGGAGCGGCGGATCATCTCGCGCGTCGGCTGCAGCTACGCGCGGCGCGTGCTCGGCGTGAAGGTGCGCGACCTCACCGGCGGCTTCAAGTGCTTCCGCGCCGAGACGCTGCGCGCGATCGACGCCGCCAGCGCCGAGGCGCAGGGCTACGGCTTCCAGGTCGAGCTCACGTACCGCGTGCTCTCGCTCGGGCTGAAGGTGGTCGAGGTGCCGATCCGCTTCCGCGAGCGCCGGCTCGGCGAGTCCAAGATGTCCGCCCACATCGCCCTCGAGGCGGCGTGGCGCGTTCCGGCGTTGCGGTTCGGACCTCGGCGGTGGCGTCCGCTTGAGGCCGCGCGCAGCAGCGCCGATGCAGTACCCAATGAAGGCTGACTCGCTCGCCGTCGTCCAGGGCTGGCCGCACACCCGCGCCACGCTGCGCCGGTGGAACGCCAACCCCTGGCGGATGTTCGGCGCGTGGGCGTTCGGGTCGCTGCTGGTCACCGCGCTGCTGCTGGCCGCGACCTGGTTCGTGGCCGACAACGCGCTACCCGACTCCACGCGCCACAGCTACCCCGGGCTCACCCGCCCCGCGACGCTGGAGGACTTCGGCTTTGTCCTGCGCCGCAACTTCACGGTGCTGGCGCTGCACGCCCTGGCCTGCGTGGCCGGGTTCATGGCGGGCTGGGTCCGCCCCGGCGAGCGCGCGACGCGCGCCCAGCGCCATGCCGCGCCCCTCGCGATCATCTTCGTCACCGCGGCCACGCTCTTCTCCCTCATCGCGCAGGCCAACGCGCTCGGTCACGGTGCCGCCGACCTGGCCTGGATGCTGAACGTGGAACCGCATACGCTGTTGCTGCGCCTGCTTCCCCACGCGCTGCCGGAGCTGTTCGCCGTCTTCCTGCCGCTCGCGGCGTGGTCGATCGCCAGCCGACGTGGCGCATGGGACGAGCTCTTGGCGGCAACAATCGCGACAACGGCGATCGCGGGCCCGCTGGTGCTCCTCGCGGCCGCCATCGAGACCTGGGTGACACCGCTATACTTTTTATAGCGACCCGAGACTTCCCGAAGGGACCTTTTCAGCCATGGCAGCCAACATCACCGACGTCAGCGACAACAACTTCCAGGCGGAAGTGCTCGAGAACGACAAGCCGGTGCTGGTGGACTTCTGGGCTCCCTGGTGTGGCCCGTGCCGTATGGTCGCCCCCGCGCTGGAGCAGATCGCGTCCGAGCGCGACGACCTGCGCATCGTCAAGCTGAACACCGACGAGAACCAGCAGACCGCGATCCAGTACCAGGTGCTCGCGATCCCGACCATGATCCTGTTCAAGAACGGGCAGGAAGTCACGCGGATCCAGGGCGCCAAGCCCAAGAAGGGCATCGAAGCCGACATCGAGCCCGCGCTGGCCTAGTAGGTTCCCGCCGGTTGAGCGCCGGCTGGAACATCAACCTCTGTGGCGAGCTCCGGGTGGAGCTCGCCGGTGAGCAGCGCGAGCTGCGTGGCCGCCAGGGCCGCCTCGCGTTCGCCTACCTCGTGCTGCACCGCGACCGCGCGGTGCGCCGGGACGAGCTGATCGACGCGCTGTGGGCGCACGAGGGCGCCCCGCCCTCGGACACGGCGCTCGCGCCCGTCCTCTCCCGCCTGCGCCGGGCGATCGCGCCGGCGACGCTCGAAGGCCGCGAGACGCTGCGGTTGCACTTCCCGGCCCCGGTGTGGATCGACGTCGAAGCCATCCGCACCGCCGAGCCGCGCCAGGTCGCGGCGCTCACCGAGCCCGGGCTGCTGCCGCAGTTCGACGTGCCGTGGCTGCGCGAGCCCCGCGAGGCACTCGAGGAGCAGCGGCTGAACGCGCTCGAGTGGCTCGCCCGCGCCGGCGACGAGCGCGCCGGCCGTGAGGCGGTCGCCGCCGCGCCGTTCCGCGAGTCGGCGCGGGTGGCGCTGATCGAGGCGCTGATCGCGCGCGGCAACCACGCCGAGGCGCTGCGCACCTACGACGAGCTGCGCGTGCTCTTGCGCGAGGAGCTCGGCACGACGCCCGGGCCAGACCTGATCGCGCTGCACGAGCGGCTGCTCGAGCCCGCGCCGCGAGTCCGCGCGGCGCGGCCCGCGGGCCTGGTCGAGCGCGAGGACGAGCTCGCCGCGATCACCGGCGCGCTCGCCCGGCTCGCCACGGGAGAGGGCGGCGTGCTGGCCTTCGAGGGTCCCGCCGGGATCGGCAAGACGCGGCTGCTCGGCGTGCTGCGCGAGCGCGCGCTGGACGCGGGCGTGACCGTGCTCGACGCCCGTGCGGGCGTGCTCGAGCGCGAGTTCGGCTTCGGCGTCGTGCGCCAGCTGTTCGAGGCGGTCGCCGCGGCCGACCCCCCGCCCGCCGGTGCCCGCGCGGTGTTCGGCGGCGAGGCGGTCGCGAGCGAGGGCCTGTTCTCGGTCTTGTCGGCGCTGTTCCAGTACACGGCGGGGCTCGCGACGCGCGGCCCGCTCGTGCTCGCGATCGACGACCTGCAGTGGAGCGACACGTCGTCGCTGCGGTTCGTCGCCTACCTCGCACGGCGGATCGCGGCGCTGCCCGTGCTCGTCGCGACGACCGTGCGCACCGGCGAGCCCGACGTCGACGAGCTGCTGCTGGGCGAGGTCGGGCAGGACCCGGCGACCGTCGCCGTGCAGCCGCGGCCCCTGAGCGCCGACGGAACCGCGGGCGTGGTCGGCGACGTGCTCGGCGCCGACGCCGACGGCGCGTTCGTGGCCGCCTGCCGGGAGGTCACCGGCGGCAACCCGTTGCTGCTGCGCCAGCTGCTCGCCGCGCTCGCCGCCGAGCAGGTGGTGCCGGACGCCGCGCACGCCGCGTCCGTGCGGGCGATCGGCCCGCGCGCGGTCTCGAAGACCGTCCTGCTGCGGCTGGCGCGACTGCCGGCGCCGGCCGTCGACGTCGCCCGCGCGGTCGCCGTGCTCGGCGAAGGGCCGGAGCTCCCCGCGCTCGCGGCGCTGGCCGGGACGACCGAGGACGTCGCCGCGGAGACGATCGAGGCGCTGACGCGGGCCGAGATCCTGCGCGCCGACGAGCCGCTCGGCTTCGTCCACCCGCTCGTGCGCGACGCCGTCTACCTCGAGCTGCCCGCCGCCCGTCGCGGGCTCGAGCACGCGCGCGCCGCACGGCTGCTGGTGGACCTGGGCGCCACGCCCGAGCGGATCGCCGCGCAGCTGATGCTCGCCCCGCCGCGCGGGGACGCCTGGGTGGTCGAGCGGCTGCGGGAGGCGGCGCGGATCGCGATCGAGCGCGGCGCGCCCGACGCGGCGCTCACCCACCTCCAGCGGGCGCAGGACGAGCCGCCCGCGCCGGAAGAGCGCGCCGCGCTCACGCTCGAGCTGGGTACCGCCGCCGAGTTCCTGCGCGGGACGCCCGCCGCGGAGGCGCTCGCGCAGGCCCACGCGTCGCTCACCGATCCCGACGCCCGCGGCCTGGCCGCTCTGCTGCTCGCCCGCACGCTGCTGTTCATGGATCCGGCGGACGCGATGGACGTCGTCGACCGCGCGCTCGCCGAGCTGCAGCCCGGCCAGGAGGATCTCGAGTACGCGCTACGTGCGATCCGGATCGTCGGCGTGTTCTTCGGCGTCTCCGACCCCGCGAACCTGCGGGAGCTGGAGGCCTGGCGCGCCGGCCCACGCGGGCAGGGCCCTGGCGCCAAGACGCTGACCGCGATCACGTCCCTGGCGGTCGCGATCCTGCTCGGCGGCGGTGACGAGGCCGCGGCCCTCGCGCGTGAGTCGCTGGAGGGGGACGCGATGCCGCAGTTCGACCGCGGGACGTTCACGGTGCTCCCGGCGACCGTGCTGACCCTGGACGAGCCTGCCTCCTCCGAGCCCGAGTGGGTGCGAATCCGTGCGCTGTCGGCCCGCCGCGGCTCGGTGCTCGACGCGGTCGGCGCAGACCTGTGGAGCGGCTACGCCGCGCTCTGGACCGGCGACCTCGTCGCCGCTGTCGAGCGGCTGGAGCACGCGATGGAGGGCGAGGCGCTGTTCGGCAGCGCCGGCAACGCGCACATGGCGTACTCGTCCGCGTTCCTCGCGCTCGCGTGGCACGAGCGCGGCGACCGGGAGCGGGCGTGGGAGGCGCTGCGCCACGCCGGCGACCAGGCGGGCCCGTCCGATGGCGAGCGGTTCTGGATGATCAGCCACGCGGAGCTGCTGCTCGCGGACGGGGAGACGGCGCGGGCCCGCGCACTGGCGGAGGCGCTGGCGGCCACGCGGCCGCCCGACATGCACCCGCTCTGGCATCCGTGGCGCTCCCTGCTCGCGCGAGCCGCGGCGGCGGAGGGCGATCGGGACACCGCGTCACGCCTCGCGGGCGAAGAGCTGGCGCTCGCTCGCCGGCGCGCCGCACCGTGGGTCGTGGGCCGGAGCCTGCGGCTGCTCGGCTCGCTGACCGGCGACGCTGACGCGTTGCGGGAAGCGGTGACGCTGCTCGACGCCACGTCGGCGCGCCTGGAGCGCGCCAAGGCGCACGCGGCGGCCGGCAACCACGCGCTCGCGTCCGAGCTCGCGCGGGCGTGCGGCGCGGTCCGCCTCGCCGTCTGACGTCGATCTGCAGCATGTCGCGGGGCATCGTGCCCCGCGAGCGTTGCCGGAACGTTGCCGCGCTAGGGCTCGACCGTGACGGTCGTGGCAACACCGAGCACGGTGACGCGATACACGCCGGGCTCGAGTCCGTTCAGCCCCACGCCGACGATCTCACGCCTCCCCGGTTCGAGCAGCGTCACGGCCGGCAGATCGACGCAAGTCGGCTGCGCGCTCCCGGGCGGCAACACGGTTCCCGCGCAGTCGGAGAGGATCGCGTCACCGTCAAGCGTCGTCCAGCGCGGCCGCAGGATGGCGGGTACGCCGAAGCAGCCCGGGCCGCGGCTCGTGATCTCGGCCGTGACCGCGCCACCAGCCTTGACGACCGTCGGCGTGATGACGATGTCGGCACTTCCGGCATCACCCCCGGCGCACGGGTCGGATGCCGGCACCGAGGGCGGCGGCGTCGCCGTCGACACGGGCGCGACCGTCGGTGTGGGAGCGGGAGCGGCGACCGTGACGGTGCGCGATCGCAGACGCTTCCCGTCCTTCACTCGCAGCGCGTAGGTGCCGACCCGTCCGAGCGTCGCCGACAGCGTTCCTCGCTTCAGACTGCGCCGGGCCACGGTCGCAATCGGCTTGCCGGCCGCGTTCGTGCGCACCACCGAGACCGCCACCTTGCGTTTGGCCGCCACGGTGATCGCGATCTGCTCACCCGGCTTGTACTCGCGCTGGGCGGGCCAGGTGATCTTGGTCGCCGCCGCGTTGGCCGGCGCGGCGAAGAGCAGCAGCGCGGCGAGCGTGAGGAGCGCGGGCCGCATCTCAGGCCACCACTTCGAACTCGGGCCACGTCGCGGCACCCTCTTCGAACAACCGGTACTTCCCGGGCGCCGCGTCCGCGGCCACGGACAGGACCTTCGTGAACACGGCGCCCTTCGAGAACAGGAAGGCGATGCTCGGGACCGGCTGCTGCCACGGGACGGGCTGCCACGTTCCATCGGGCTGCTGGGCCTCGAGCCCGTAGCCGAGGCCGACGGCCCAGCAGCCGTCGCTCGTGTTCACGATGGAGTACGGCTTGATCTCGCCGGGACGGATCGTCGTGATCGCGAACTGCACGTCGACGGTCTTGACGGTCGCCGGGGCGCAATCCCACGGCGACGGCGCCTTCGCGGCGGGCGGCGTGACCGGAGCCGGCGGCTCGGGCGGCGCGACCGCCTTGACCGCCCGGCTGCGGACGCGCGCCCCGTCGTCCACGCGGACCGCGTAGGTGCCGGCGGCGGCGAGCTTCGCCTTCAACGTGCCCGCCTTTAGGCTGCGCTTGGCGACGCGGGCGATCGGCTTCCCGGCGGCGTTCGTCCGGACCACCGAGACCTGCACCTTGCGTTGCGCCTTCACCGTGACGGCGACTTCATCGCCTGGCTTCACCTCACGATCGGAGGGCCAGGTGACCTTGACCGACGCGGCCTGAGCCGGCGCGGAGACGACAAGCAGTGCGAGGAAAG
Source organism: Solirubrobacter phytolaccae (assembly GCF_027587195.1). Classification (GTDB taxonomy): domain Bacteria; phylum Actinomycetota; class Thermoleophilia; order Solirubrobacterales; family Solirubrobacteraceae; genus Solirubrobacter; species Solirubrobacter phytolaccae. The sequence goes on from NZ_JAPDDP010000003.1 coordinate 169,396, forward strand.
TGAGAAGCGCGGTCCGCATGCGCTGAGTACTAGCGGACACGCGCCAACACTGAACCTAAAGATTCGCCCTCTGGACGGCTATATGAAGTGACCGTCCCTCGATGGTCACGGGTTCGACGCCGCCGGCGCCGTTGTACTCCGCCTCGACCGCGAGCGTCTCGCGCTTGACGTAGGCCTCGTGCTCGCGTGCGGCGGCCAGCAGCTCCTCGTCGCCGCCGAGGCCGAGCGTGATCCGATCCTCGACCTGCAGGCCCGCGGACTTGCGCGCGTTCTGGATCGCGTGCACGATCTCCCGCGCCAGGCCCTCGCGGCGCAGCTCGTCGTCGAGCTCGAGCTCGAGCGCGACGGCGTGCGAGCCCTCGCGTTCGAGCTGGTAGCCCTCGAGCGGGCTCATGGCGAGCATCAGGTCGTCCGCGCCGAGCTCGTGGTCGTGCCCGTCGATGCTGATGGCGACGGTTGCGCCGCCGCGCAGCGCGTCGGCGACGTGCCCCGGATCGAGCGCGGCCACGGCGGCCGCGACCTGCGGCATCTGCTTGCCGAAGCGCGGGCCGAGCGCACGGTAGTTGGGCTTGACCTCGTAGGAGCCGAGCTCGTCGGCCTGCGAGACGTACCGCAGCTCCTTGACGTTGAGCTCCTCGCGGGCGACGTCGGCGAGCTGCTCGATCGCGTCCCGTTCGGCGCCGGACGCGACGACCACGGCGGCGCGCAGCGGCTGGCGGACCTTCAGCTTGGCCTGGCCGCGCGCGGCGAGGCCGAGGCGGACGGTCTCGCGCACGGTCGCCATCGCGAACTCCAGCGCCTCGTCGCGCTCCCCGGGCTCGGGCCAGTCGCACAGGTGCACGCTCGGCTCGGTGCCGTCGAGGTTGCCGTAGATCTCGTCCGCGATGAACGGGACGAACGGCGCGAGCAGCTTCGTGACCGTGACCAGCGCGGTGCGCAGCGTGGCGAACGCAGCCGGGTCGCCGTCCCAGAAGCGGCGACGCGAGCGGCGCACGTACCAGTTCGAGAGGTCGTCGACGAAGGCCTGGATCGTCTGGCCGGCGCGCGTGGCGTCGTAGTGCTCCAGGCGGTCGGTGACGGTCTCGACGGTGGCGCTCAGGCGCGAAAGCACCCAGCGGTCCAGGTCGTTCGCCGGCGCCACGTCCTCCGGCGCCACGTCGTTGACGTTCGCGTACAGGACGTAGAAGCCGTACGTGTTCCACAGCTGCAGCAGGAACTGACGCAGCGACTCACCGACGGTGTCGGTGTCGAAGTTGTAGCCGTCCCACGGCAGCTTGGTGGCCAGGAAGTACCAGCGGAAGGCGTCCGCGCCGTGGCGGTCGATGACGTCCCAGGGCACGACGATGTTGCCGAGCGACTTGGACATCTTCTTGCCCGTCGGGTCGGCGATGTGGCCGAGGCTCAGGCACGTCTTGTAGCTGGACTGGTCGAACAGGAGCGTGCTGATCGCGAGCAGCGAGTAGAACCAGCCGCGCGTCTGGTCGATGCCCTCGCAGATGTAGTCGGCGGGGAACTGCTGCTCGAACTTGTCCTGGTTCTCGAACGGCGCGTGCCACTGCGCGAACGGCATGCTGCCGCTGTCGAACCAGACGTCGATGACCTCGGGAACGCGGCGGAGCGGCTCGCCACCGGTCGGCGACGGGATCGTCACGTCGTCCACGAACGGGCGGTGCGGGTCGTCCAGCTCGACGCCTGAGAGCTCCTTGAGCTCCGCGAACGAGCCGACGCAGACGGTCTCGCCCGCCTCGTTGCGCCAGATCGGCAGCGGCGTGCCCCAGTAGCGCTCGCGGGACAGCGCCCAGTCCACGTTGTTCTCGAGCCAGCGACCCATGCGGCCGTGCTTGATGTGCTCCGGATGCCAGTCGACGCTCTCGTTGGCGGCGAGCAGGCGGTCCTTGATCTGCGACGTGCGGATGTACCAGGACGGCTTGGCGTAGTAGAGCAGCGGCGTGCCGCAGCGCCAGCAGTGCGGGTAGGCGTGGAAGAGCTTCTCGGCGCGGTACAGGCGACCGCGCGCCTCGAGGTCCTTGATCAGGTCCTCGTCGGCGTCCTTGACGAAGCGGCCCGCGTACTCCCCGATCCGCTCGTCGTAGGTGCCGTTGGACTGGACCGGGTTGATCACGGCCAGGCCCTGCTCGGCGCCGAGGCGGAAGTCGTCCTCACCGAAGGCGATCGCGGTGTGGACGATGCCGGTGCCGTCGTCGGCGGAGACGAAGTCGGCGGGCAGGACGGTGTGGCCCTTCTCGCCGTACTCGGAGGCCGGGATGTACGGGAACGGCGGCTCGTAGCCGGCGCCGACCATGTCCGCGCCCTTGAAGCGGTCCACGACCTGCGCGCCCTCGCCGACGACGCGGGCGACCAGCGCCTCGGCCAGCACCTCGCCGTTGCTCGTGCGCACGTAGGTCAGCTCGGGGTCGACGGCGACCGCGGCGTTGGAGACGAGCGTCCACGGAGTGGTGGTCCAGACGAGCAGCTCGTCGCCCTCGCGCAGCACGCCGTGCGGCTTGTTGATCGGGTAGCGGACGAAGACGCTCGGGTCCTCGACGTCCTTGTAGCCCTGGCTGACCTCGTGGGAGGACAGCGCCGTGCCGTCCTTCGGGCAGTACGGGACGACCTTGAAGCCCTCGTACAGCAGGTCCTTCTTCCACAGCTCGCCCAGCGCCCACCAGACCGACTCGACGTAGTCGGTGTCCAGCGTGCGGTACGGGTCATCCAGGTCGACCCAGTAGCCGATCCGCTCGGTGAGCTTGGTCCAGTCCTCGAGGTACTCGAAGACCGACTCGCGGCACTTCGCGTTGAACTCCGCGATGCCGTACTCCTCGATCTCCTTCTTGTCGTCGATGCCGAGTTGCTTCTGCACGGCGATCTCGACTGGGAGGCCGTGGCAGTCCCAGCCGCCCTTGCGGTAGGAGTAGAACCCGCGCATCGTCTTGTAGCGCGGGAAGACGTCCTTGAAGACGCGGGCGAGGACGTGGTGCGAGCCGGGCTTGCCATTGGCGGTCGGCGGGCCCTCGTAGAACACGTAGGGCGGCGCGCCCTCGCGGCGCTTGAGGGACTCGTTGTAGACGTCCAGCTCACGCCAGCGCTCGAGGACCTTCTCCTCGAGCTCCGGGAAGGAGACGTTCTCGGGCAGGGGGCGATGGGGCGGCACTGGTGTCGAAGTCTAGGCCGCGCGGTAGGTTCGAATCCGTGACGATGAAACGGGGACTCGCGCTGGTGTCTGCCGGGCTGGCCTTCTTCCTGCTGTTGCTGCTCGGGATCGTGTTCTTCACGCGCGACGAGGACAACTTCCAGGCGGACAACCTGCTGGCCGAGGACTTCACGCTGGCCGTGAGCCAGGCGGCCGAGGAAGGCGGGCGCCTGGAGCTGCGCACCGTGGCCTCGTTCCCGTACGACCGCGTGCTGCTCGTCCAGCCGGGCACGCCGCGTGAAGCGATCTCGCGGGAGCTCGGCCGCGAGTGGACCGGGATCGACACCGTCGACGGCGGCGATCTGCTGATCTTCCTGCGTGATGACGAGGTCGTGCGCTTTGCCGATTACCGCGGGACCGGACGCTTCGAGGGCTTCGAGCGGCCGTTCGACGAGCTTCCGGCCGAGCTGGCCGTGGACGCGGGGCGGGTGATCCGGCCCGGATGAGCGGCGCACTCGACGCGTTGGACCTCACGCTGAAGCTCTCGCGTGAGGAGGAGGCGGAGCAGCTCAAGGCCGCGCAGCTGCGGATGCTCGAGCTGCGGCTGCAGCTCGGCGGGCAGACCGCGAAGGAGCTCGGGCCGCCGCTGTGCGTGCTCTTCGAGGGCTGGGACGCGTCCGGCAAGGGCGGCGCGATCAAGCGGCTCGTCGACGGGCTGGACCCGCGGCACGTGCGCGTCGTCCAGTACGCGGCGCCTACGCCGGACGAGAAGCGCCACCAGTACCTGCTGCGCTTCGGCTCGGCGCTGCCGGGCTGGGGCGGGATGGCGGTGCTCGACCGCTCCTGGTACGGGCGCGTGCTCGTCGAGCGCGTCGAGGGCTTCGCCACGCAGGCCGAGTGGGAGCGGGCCTACGGCGAGATCAACGACTACGAGCGGGCGCTCTGCGAGGACGGGATGATCCTCCTCAAGTTCTGGCTGCACGTCTCGGCCGACGAGCAGCTCAAGCGCTTCAAGGCGCGTGAGAAGGACCCGCTGAAGTCCTGGAAGCTGACCGACGAGGACTGGCGCAACCGCGGCAAGCGCGCGGAGTACGAGACCGCGATCGAGGAGATGGTCCGGCGCACGTCGACGGACGTCGCGCCGTGGTCGCTCGTTCCCGCCGAGTCCAAGCGCTACGCGCGGGTGGCGGTGCTGAACACCGTGATCGAAGCGGTGGAGAAGCGGCTCGCCTAGCGCGAGTTCGCGGGCGGCCCCGCGCCCCGCTCACGCTTCGCCGAACTCGCCTAAGCATCGCCCCCTGGGCGATGCGTCAGCGCCGGTGGGCTTTGCGCGCCTGCTTCTGCGCGCGGGTCTTCTGCCGCATCTTCTTCTTGGCCGCCTGGGTGTGCGGCTTGCGGGCGCCGGTGCCCTCGGGGACCACCGGGCCGGCGGTCGCGATCTCGGGCGCCTTGCTGCGCGCGTCGCGCGTGATCAGCACGCCCATGACGCCGAAGCCGACGACGAGGGCGCCAAGGATGATCCAGAGCGTGCGGCTGCCGGTCTCGCCGGTGTCGACGGTCGTCGTCGGGGCCGGCGTCGCGGTGGGCTCAGCCTGCGGCAGTGGGCCGAACGCGCCCGACTGGGCCGACGCCGGAGCGGCGACGGCGAGGACGAGCAATGTGGTGATGAGGGCGATCCGTCGCGTCATGGGCGTCGACAGGGTAGTCAAGCGCGCGCTCCTGTCAACGCCCAATGTGAGCCGAGGAACCTTCCGCCGCACGTAACTAGCCGAACGGCGATGAGCGCGGCGAGGCCCCACCAGATGCCTTCGATGCCCCAATCGTTGCGGTAGGTGAGCACCACGATCGGCAGGTAGACGGCCGCGGCGGCGAGCATTCCCCACATCAAGAAGCGCGTGTCGCCGGCGCCGATGAGGATGCCGTCGAGCGCGAACACCGCGCCGTTGAACGGCATCGTGAGCGCGAAGATCCACCAGATCTCGCGGGCCTGGGCGATCACCTCGGGGTCGTTGGTGAACAGGTCGGGCACGAAGTCGCCGAGCGCGACCAGGATGAGGCCGAAAAGCGCGCCGATGACCACCGACCAGCCGATCATGCGGGTGGCCGCGGCCCGCGCCCCGGTCGCGTCGCTCGCCCCGAGCATCCGTCCGACCATCACCTGGCCGGCGATCGCGATCGCGTCGAGCACGAGCGCCAGGAACACCCACAGCTGGAACGCGATCTGGTGCGCGCCGAGCGAGGCGGCGCCGATCCGGGCGAGCACCGCGCTGCCGACCAGGAAGGAGCCGGTGAGCGCGGTCGTGCGGACGGCGATCTCGCTGCCGATCTTCATCAGCGGGCGCATCTTGTCGGGGTGCGGGCGCTCGAGCCCGGCGCGGTACTGGACCGCGAAGAACGCCCCCGCCATGCCGACCTGGGCGATCACCGTGCCCCACGCCGAGCCCTTCAGGCCCCAGTCGAAGCCGTACACGAACAGCAGCTCGAGCACGACGTTGACGCTGTGCGCGGCGAGCAGGATCAACAGCGGGGTCTTCAGATCGCCCGTGCCGCGGAGGAAGCCCTGTGCCGCCGAGGCGAGCATGAACAGCGGCGCGCCGATCGCGCTGATCCGCAGGTAGAGGACGGCGCCCTCTTTGACCTCGCCCTCGCCGCCCATGAGGCTCACGATCGCCGGGGCGAAGACCTCCAGCAGCGCGAGCAGGACCAGCCCGATGCCGAGCGCGAGCCACAGCGCCTGCGATCCGAGCGCGGCGGCGTCGTGGGCGCGGCCCGCACCCGCGAGGCGGGCGACCTGCGCAGTCGTGCCGTAGGTCAGGAAGTTGAAGATCGTGAACGCGGTGCTGAGCACCGTCGCGGCGATCGCGAGGGACGCCAGCTGCGTCGTGCCGAGGTGGCCGACGATCGCCGTGTCCACGAGCACGTACAGCGGCTCGGACGCCAGCGCGCCCAGCGCGGGGAGCGCGAGCAGGAGGATCTCGCGGTCGTACTTCGAGCGCAGCTTCATCGCTCGAGGACGGCCTTGACGATGGGCGCGTAGCCCGTGCAGCGGCACAGGTTGCCCGACAGCGCGTGCTTGACCTCGTCCTCGGTCGGCTCCGGGTTCGTCTTCAGGAAGGCGTCGAGCGTCATCAGCATGCCCGCGGTGCAGAACCCGCACTGCAGCGCGTGGTGCTCGTGGAACGCGGCGTGGAGCGGGCCGTGCGGGAGCCCTTCGATCGTCGTGATGTCAGCTTCGTGGACCTGGATCGCGAACGTCAGGCAGGCGCGGGCCGGCTCGCCGTCGAGCTGGACGGTGCACGCGCCGCAGGAGCCGGTCTCGCAGCCGACCTTCGTGCCGGTGAGCCCGAGGTCGTGGCGCAGGAAGTCCGAGAGGAGCGTGCGCGGCTCGACTTCGGCGTGGCGCTGGGTGCCGTTGACGCGAACGGAGATCCGCGTGGTGGTGCGCGGCGCGTCCGCGGACGCCGGCGGCGTGCCGAAGCCCGGGCGGTCGAGGTCCGGCGGTGTGTCGCCCCAGCCGCTCACGCGTGGCCTGCCTCGACGAGCGCGCGGCGGGTGAGCTCGGCGACGAGCGCACGATGGTGGTCGCCGTCGACCAGGTCGGCCGCGAGCGCCGCGGCGTCGGTCGCGCTCGCGCCGGCGCGGACCGCGGCCTCGGCCTCGCCGGCACGCCCCGCGCCGAGGACGGCGTCCGCCGCGCGGTCGGGCTCGAGCACCACGGCGACCGCGGCGTCGGCGAACGAGCCGCTCGTGCGGGCGTACGCCACGAACGCGCTCTTCGCGAAGGGCTGCAGCCGCGGGACCTCGATCGCCGTCAGCAGCTCACCGGGGCCGAGCTGCAGGGGGCCGTGGACCGCGCGGCCGCTGGAGAGCGTGAAGCGGGCGTCCAGGGCGATGAGCGCGCAGATCAGCTCCGCGCGCGGGTCGGCGTGCACGACCGAGCCGCCGATGGTGCCCCGGGCGCGGGTCGCCGGGTGCCCGACGTGGCGGACCGCCTGGCGCAGCAGCGGCCAGCCGCCGGCGATCAGCGTCGAGCGCTCGAGCGCGGCCTGGCGGACGGTGGCGCCGATCCGCAGCGCGCCGCGGCGGCGTTCGATCAGCCCGGGGATGCCGCTGATGTCCACAAGCCGGCGTGGCCGGACCAGCCGCTGGTTCATCAGCGGCACGAGGCTCTGCCCGCCGGCGAGCACGCGGCTGTCGCCGTCCAGCGCGGCCACGGCTTCGTCCCACGAACCCGCGACGACGTACTCGAACGGCGCGGGCTTCACCGGCGCCTCCTCGCGGCCAGCAGGGCGAGGCCCGCCGCCGCCACGCCGGCCGCGACCACCCGCGCGCGTCCCGAGCCGGCCGGCGATCGCTCGGCGTCCTCGTCGACGATCTCGCCGGTGAGCACCTTGACCTCCAACGCGAATTCGGGCGCGGGTTTGAAGTCGCTGGGCGACGTGACCTTGTCCGCCCGCACGGTGAAGCTCTCGCCCGCCCGGCGGAAGACGGCCGTGCGGGTGTCGTGGTCGACCTCCTCGAGCACGACCAGCACGCCGTGCTCGTCGCGGCGGCGCGGCTCGGCGATCAGCTCCTCCCACGTCATCGCAGCGCCCGCCAGACCTTCTCGGCCGTGAACGGCGGATCGAGCCGCATGCCCACGGCCGCCGCGACGGCGTTGGCGATCGCGGCCGGCGCGCCGATCGTGCCGCTCTCGCCGATGCCCTTCGCGCCGAGCGGGTTGTGCGGCGACGGCGACTCCAGGAACGCGGTCGCGAACGCGGGGATCTCCCCGGCGGTCGGCAGCGAGTAGTCGTGCAGCGTCGCGGGTGCGCCGTCGACGGCCTCCAGCAGCGACGCGCCGAGGCCCTGCACCGCACCGCCGACCACCTGCCCCTCGGCCAGCAGCGGGTTGATGATGCGGCCGGCGTCGTCGACGGCCACGAGCTTGACGACCCGCACCGCGCCCGTCGCCGGGTCGACCTCGACCACCGCGACGTAGGCGCCGGACGTGAAGACCTGCTCGGATTCGAAGCGCGCGACGCCCGGCCCGCCGGCGAGGAGGTCATCGGCCGCCGCGGCCACGGCCGAGCCGCCCATCGCCGTCGAGCGGCTCGCGAACGAACCCACGCCGTCGGCGACCTCGTCCGTGTCGCCGGTGATCACCGTGATCTGGTCGACGTCCAGGCCGAGCTTGTCGGCCGCGATCTGGGCGAACACGGTCTCGTGGCCCTGGCCGGCGGGCACCGAGCCGACCCGGACCTCCCCGTCACGCGTGACCGACGCGTGCTCGAACAGCCCCGCGGAGCGCTCCACGCACATCGCCACGCCGATGTGGCCCTCGGGCTCGCCGACGAGCTCCAGCGCACGGTCCAGGCACGCCTCGAAGTCGCCGGAGTCGTACGTCCAGCCGAGCGCGGTCCGGTGCGGGAAGGCGCGTACGAAGTTGCGCCGCCGCAGCTCGATCGGATCGACCCCGAGCTGCCGCGCGGCCGTGTCCATCGCCGTCTCGATCAGGTACGCCGCCTCCGGCCGGCCGGCGCCGCGGTACGGCCCGGTCGGCACCTTGTGCGTCCGCGCGCCGGTGACGAACACCTCCACCGCCGGGATGTCGTAACAGCCGGCGAGGAGCATCGCGGTCGTGTGCGGCGGGATCGGCGTGCTCGGCAGCAGATAGGCGCCGAGGTCCGCCAGCACGCGACCGCGCAGCGCGAGGATCCGCCCCTCGGCGTCGAAGGCGAGCTCGACCACGCCACTGATCCCGCGGCCCTGCGGCGCGGCGAGGAAGTTCTCGCGCCGGTCCTCGATCCAGCGCACCGGCCGTCCCAGCTCGCGCGCGGCGAAGGCGACGAGCGGCGTCTCGACCGGCAGCGTCCCCTTCGAGCCGAACCCGCCGCCCACGTCGGGCACGATCACGCGCAGCTCGTCCTCGCTCATCCGCAGGCTCTGCGCGAGCTGCGCGCGGGGACGGTGGGCGCTCTGGGAGGACGTCCAAACCGTGAGCCGCCCGCCCTCCATCGCCGCCAGCGCGCCGCGTGTCTCCATCGGCGCGGCCACGAGCCGCGGGATCACGCGCTCGCTGCGCACGACGTGCGCGGCCCGCGCGAACGCGCCCGCCACGTCGCCCTCGGACTTCTCCCAGCGCACCATGGTCTCCCCGGCACGCGGGTCGTCCACCGCCGGCAGCGGCTCGTACTCCACCTCCACCCGCTCGGCGAGGTCCTCGGCGAGCGCCCGGCTCTCCGCGACCACCGCCGCGAGCGGCTGCCCGACGTACCGCACGATCCCGTCGGCCAGCACCGGATGCGGAATCGGCTCGACCGTCAACCCGGGCGGGGGCACGATCTGCGGCGGCGCCACCCGCCCCGCCACCGACGCCGCGGTGAAAGTTAAACGTCCTGGACGTTTAAGTTCGAATCGCGCATGGGGGTGCGGGGAGCGCACGAACGCCATGTGCAGGGCGTCCGGCAACTCGATGTCGTCCAGGAAGCGGCCGCGACCGGCGAGCAGCCGCGCGTCCTCGCGACGACGGACGGGCTGACCGAGGGTGCTGGCGACTCCCACGCCGGGCGAGGTTAACTGTCGCCGCGGTGAAGTTGCGGCTGTACCACCATTCCGACGGCGCCCGGATCGCGTATCGCGAGGCCGGAACCGGTCCGCCGCTCGCGCTCCTGCACAGCCAGGGACTCACGCACCGCGAGTTCGAGCCGGTCGTCGACGCGCTCGCGCATCGGCACCGGGTCGTGCTGCCGGACCTGCCGCTCCACGGGGATTCCGAGGATCACCCGCGCCACCCGTACTCGCCGCAGTGGCTGACCGACGTGCTCGCCGGGTTCCTCGCGGAGACGTGCGGCCCCCGGCCCGCGGTCGCCGGTCACGGGATCGGCGCGCAGCTCGCGCTCCGGGCGATCCGCGAAGGCCGCCTCACGCCCGCGAAGCTCGTGCTCCTGCCCGCGCCGCTGCACACGCGCCCGGATCGCAGCGGGATCGAACGCGTCGGCCGGGTCGCCGTGAAGGCCGCGGTCGTGCCCGGTGCCGACCGCGTGCTCGCCCGCGCCGCCGCGCTCGCCCTGCGCCCGAGTCGCGCCGACCGCCTGACCGCCACGGGCGCGCCCGGCGTCCGCGACCTGCACCGCCACGCGCAGATGGAGCTGGGCGGCGACCGCGTGCGCGCCTGGGCCAAGGCCGCGCGCCGCTGGCCGCGCGCTGGGGACCCCGACGTGCTGGACGGCCTCGACTGCCCGGTGCTGCTGCTCTGGGCCGACCACGACCCCGTCCACCCGCTCGCGATCGCCGAGGACGCCGTCAAGCGCATCCCGGGGGCGCACCTGCACGTGCTCGCACGCACCGGGTTCCTGCTCGCCTACGACGACCCGGTCGGCCTCGCCCGCGAGATCACGGCCTTCTGTGGGCCTTAGAAGACGGAGTACGCCCGCGCGACCTGGGTGAACTGCGGCGTCTCGAACAGCAGCGCGAGCAGCGCGTCCTGCAACGTCTCGCCAGAGCGGCGCGCGTCCATGAACGTCGGGGAGCGCTTCGCGTCCTCACGGCGCAGCCCGGCCAGGTGGGAGCGGCAGGCTTCGTCGCCGAGGATGCCGAGGAACTGGTCGTAGGCGCCGAGGGCACGCGCGCCGGCGTCCGCCTTGTCGGCGACCAGGAACGCGTAGGCCACGCGACTCGTCGCCGGCACGCTGAACTGCTCGGCCAGGAAGGTGGCCATGTCCGCGCGCCCGAACCGCTCACACAGCAGGAGCGGCAGCAGCCCGGAGGCGAACAGGATCTTGCGCGAGTTGCGCAGCTTCGCGTTGCGCAGGCCCCAGCCGCTGCCGCCGCGCTCGCGCTCTTTGCCCGCGAAGTCCACGCAGATCGTGCGCCAGTAGCGGACCACGTCGTTGAGGAAGAACCGCGGGACGGTGCGGTCTCCGACCCACTCGTTGACGTACCCGCCGATCAGCTCGGTCCGCACGCGGTCATAGAACGCGGCGCCGTTGAGCGGCTGGGACTCGAGCAGCAGCAGGATCCGGCGCGTGAGGTTCTTGTTGTCGTCGCGGTCCAGCCCGATCCGATCGATCAGGTGCCGCGCGCTCGCCGCCTTGCCGAACACGCCCTCCGCGCCCGGCTGGGCCGTCAGCGCGTTCGCGATCTCCGCCAGCACGGCCACGTCGACCGTGTCGTCCTCGACGAGCAGGAGCCAGTCGTCGTCGCTGCCGTCCACCAGCTCGTGACGACCCCACGACCCCATCAGGCACAGCGAGCTCGTCGCCGGGACGCGGACCCCCGCCACGGCCTGGCTGCGCTCCTCCAGCGCCGCGGCGGTGCGCTCGCGCGCGGCCGTCAGGTTCGGGAATTGCGCGCCGGTGCGGCGCTGAAGCTCCGCGAGGGCCTCGCCGGCGGCGAGGTCCAGCAGCAACTCACGCCGCCTCGAGAATCCACGGCACGTCGACGCAGCGCTCGAGCACCTCGGCGAACAACGCCTCGTGCTGACCGAGCAGCGGGACGTGCTCGCACGCGGGCGTCAGCGAGCTCACGTGCACGTGGGTGAGCCGGAGCCGGAACGCGTCCAGCAGCTCATGACCCAGCGCCATCGACGGGTCCAGCGACCAGACGTGCGCGACATCCAGGCAGAAGCCGGCTTCCGGCAGCAGCTCGAACAGCGCCTCCAGCTCGGCGACCGTCGTGCCGGCCTCCTTGCGCGCGTCCATGTTCTCGATCACCGCGCGGCGACCGAGCGCGCGGAACGCCTCCGGCTCGCGCAGCGTGTCCGGGTGCAGGACGATCGCGTCCACGACCGGGGGAAGCTCGGCCAGGGTCCGCGCCAGCGCGCGATCACCCGTCTCGACGTGCTTGGTCGGCGCGTGCACGCTGACGAAGCGGAACGGCAGCCACGGGTCTTCATCCAGGAACGCGGCCAGGCCCGGCAGCTCGTGCCCGCTGAGCGCCGCCAGCTCCACCGCGGCCCCCGAGAAGTCTCGCGCCGCCTCGACGAGCGCCGCCCAGTCCTCGCGCAGGTCGGCCAACGCGCCCGTGGACAGCCCGGCACGCAGATGGTTCGCGACCAGCCCACGGGAAGACGTCATGGCATGCGGCGCGACCAGGAGCGACATGACCGACACCCTACGGGTGACTCCGGACGGCTTCCGCATCGACCCAGCAGTTTGCGGAAGTCCCTGCAGACCCGCGTCAGGACGACAGACCGCTACCGTTTCCTCCACGATGTACGAGCTGGATCGCCCTATCAGCTGCTCGATCGGCCGCGCCATGGACATCCTCGGAGAACGCTGGACGTTCCTGATCCTGCGCGAGTCGTTCTACGGGATCCGTCGCTTCAGCGACATGCAGCGCAACCTCGGAATCGCCCGCAACATCCTGTCGACGCGCCTGCAGACGCTCGTCGCCAACGGGATCCTCGAGCGCGTCCTCTACCGCGAAGACCCGCCCCGCTACGAGTACAAGCTCACGGCGGCCGGACGCGACCTCTACCCCGCGATCGTCACGCTGATGCGCTGGGGCGACCGGCACCTGTCGGAGGAGCCGCCCGTCGTGCTCCGGCACAACTCCTGTGGGCATGAGGCGGACCCGCTCCTCGTGTGCGCGCACTGCCACGAGGAGCTGGACCCGCATCAGGTCACGCCGGAGCGCAACGTGGATCTCGCCGCCGCGCCTTAGGCGGCGGGCTTCGACTCCTCCTTCGCGGCCTCGGCGGCGGCCTTCGCCCCGCTGCGGCCGCGCTGCAGCGCGGTCTGCGCCATGTCCAGCGCCGGCCCGGCCTGCCCGATGACCTGGGCGATGATCTCGCTCATGCCCTGCGCGCCGTTGAGCACGGTGAGGTTGTCGATGTGCTTGAAGGACTCGGCGGCGGCGCGGACGATCTCCGGCAGCTGCTCGGCGAGCTGCTGGCCGATGACAGCGTCCGCTTCCTTCTCGAGCGCCTCGGCGCGCTTGGCGATCGCCTCGGCCTCGGCCAGGCCCTTGGCCCGGATCGACGCGCCCTCGGCCTCACCCTTGGCCTTGGTCGCCTCGCCCTCGGCGATGCCGCGCTGGGTCGTGATCCGCGCCTCGGAGGCGCCGATCTGCTCGATCTGCTTCGCCTTGGCGGCGGCCGCGAGCTCGACCTCGCGGGCCTGCGCCTCCGCGATCGAGATGCGGGCCACGCGCTCGGCCTCCGCCTGGACCTGCTTCTCGTAGGCGGCGGCGTCGGCCGGCTTGCGGATCTGCGTGTTCAGGCGCTTCTCCTCGCGCTCGGCCTCGAGCTCGGCGACCGCGGTCTCCTGCACGACGACCTGCTTGCGCGCCTCGGCGTCGGCCAGCGGGCCGGCCTGGGCGGACTGCGCGGACTGGGCGTCGATCTCCGCCTGGTAGGCGGCGCGCTTGATCTCGGAGTCGCGCCGGGCGGCGGCCTTCAGCGCCTCGGCCTCCTGCTCGCGCTCGGTCGCCTCACGGTCGGCCGCGGCCGCCGCGATCCGTGCCCGCATCTGCACCTCGGCCGCGCGCGGCTCGCCGAGCGCCCGGATGTAGCCCGTCGGGTCGATGATCTCCTGGATCTGCAGGGAGTCGATGACCAGGCCGAGCTTCTGCATCTCGTCCGCCGACGCGTCCCGCGTGGACTGCGCGAGCTCGTTGCGGTTGGCGATCAGGTCCTCGACGGACATCGAGCCGATGATCGAGCGGAGGTGGCCGTGGAAGACCTCGCGGACGAGGTCGTGCATCTGACCCGACTGCGCCTCCAGGAAGCGCACGCCCGCGTTGGTGATCGAGGCCTCGTCGTCGCCGACCTTGAAGATCGCGACGCCGCGCACGCCGACCGGGATCTTCTGCGAGTCCACCCCTTCGACCTCGAGCAGCGCCTTGTCGGCCTGCATCCCGAGGTACTGCGCCTTCTGCATCACGGGCACGACGAACGCGCCTCCACCCGTGATGATCTTGAAGATCCGGTCGCCGACCGCCCGGCCCTTGACGCCGAAGCCGGTGACGATCAGCGCCTCGTCGGCCGCGGGGACCTTCCAGAGCACCTTGAACATCAGCGCCAAGAGGAGTGGCACGGCGACCACTGCGACGATGATCGCGATCAGCGTGGGTGACACTTCACGACTCCTGATTTAGAGGGGTGACGACCACGAGCCGGGGCGGCACGTAGTCGACGACGGCGATCTCCGTGTACGGAGCGATCGTCCCGTTGTCCGCGTCGCGCGCGAGAAACGCCTCGACGCCGCCGCGGATGGCGACCATGACCTCGCCCGTGCGACCTGGGGCGATCCCTCCGGTCGAGGTGACCCGGCCGTGGCAGCCCAGTGGCGACTGTTGGGTGGACAAAGCAGCGCTAGCGTACGGGTTCGCAATCGACGGATGACGCGGAGGAGCCCATGAGCGTGCAGGACACCCCGACGGAGCTGTGGGGCGGCGAGACCACCAAGGCCGTCGCGAACTTCCCCGTTTCAGGAGAACGCGTTCCGCTGCCGGTCGTCCGCTGGCTCGGGCGCATCAAGGGCAACGCCGCGCGCGTGAACGCGGAGCTCGGCCTGCTGGACGCCGCGCTCGCCGAGAAGATCGCCGCCGCGGGCGACGAGATCGCCGCCGGCAAGCACGACGCCCAGTTCCCGATCGACGTCTTCCAGACCGGCTCGGGCACGTCGTCGAACATGAACGCCAACGAGGTCATCGCGTCGCTCTCGGGGGCGCACCGCAACGACCACGTGAACATGGGGCAGAGCTCCAACGACGTCTTCCCGTCCGCCGTGCACCTCGCCGCGCTGGACGAGGTCACGAACACGCTGCTGCCGGCGTTGACGCAGCTCGAGGCGTCGTTCGCCGCCAAGGCCGAGGCGTTCAAGGACCTGGTGAAGTCGGGCCGCACGCACCTGATGGACGCGGTCCCGGTGACGCTGGGGCAGGAGTTCAGTGGCTACGCGGCGCAGATCCGGCTCGGTCGTCGGCGCGTGGAGAACGCGCTGCCGCAGGTCGCGCAGATCCCGCTCGGCGGCACCGCCACGGGCACGGGCCTGAACACGCACAAGGACTTCGCCGCCAAGGTGCGCGAGAAGCTGTCGGCCGAGACCGGCCTGACGATCTCCGCGCCCGAGGACCCGTTCGAGGCGCAGGGCAACCGCGACGCGCTCGTCGAGCTGTCCGGGGCGCTCAAGGTGATCGCGGTCTCGCTGACCAAGATCGCCGGCGACCTCGCGCTGATGGGCTCCGGCCCGCGCGTCGGCATCGGCGAGCTCTTCCTGCCCGAGCTGCAGAAGGGCTCCTCGATCATGCCGGGCAAGGTCAACCCGGTGATCCCGGAGGTCGTGCTCCAGGTCAGCGCGCAGGTGATCGGCAACGACACCGCGATCACGGTCGGCGGCCTCCAGGGCCAGTTCGAGCTCAACGTCCGCATCCCGCTGATCGCCCGCAACCTGCTGCAGTCGATCCACCTGCTCTCGACGACGGCGAAGATCTTCGCGGAGAAGTGCGTGGACGGGATCGAGCCGAACCTGCCCGGTCTGGAGCGCTCGGCCGAGAACACGCTCGCCGTCGCGACGGCGCTGAACCCGTTCATCGGCTACGACAAGGCCGCCGACATCGTCAAGGACGCCGCGGAGAACGGCGGCACCCTGCGCGAAGTGGCCCGCAAGCACGGCGTGGACGACGAGACGCTCGACAAGGCGCTCGACCTGCGCAAGATCGCGGCGGGCTCGTCCGCTGACTGAGCGGCTCGCAGCGATCGACGCGTTCCTCGACGCGGCGCCGCGCAGCGCGGCCCGCGTCGAGGAGGTCGGCCCGTTCACGCTGTTCGTGTCCCGCGCGCCGTGGCCGTACTACGCGCGACCGCGAGTGGGTGACGGGGTCCAGGACTTCACGCTCGACGACGTCGCCGCCGTGCGCGCCCGTCAGCTCGAGCTGGGCCTGCCGCAGATGTTCGAGTGGGTGCACGAGACCGCGCCGACGCTGCGCGACGCGATCGACGCCGACGTGATCGAGGCGCCGCTGCTGGTGCTCGACCGCGCGCAGTGGCGGCCGGTCGACCCGCCGGGCGGGCTGGAGCTGCGGCTGCTGGACGCCGACGACGAGGCGCTGGCCGCCGCGCTCGGCGTCGAGCACGTCGCGTTCGGCGCGCCCGGCACCGCGCCCGGCCCCCAGGCGATCACCGAGCGGGACGTGTACGAGGTGGACGCCGCGCGGCTCGAGTACACACGCACCCGCATCCGCCGTGGCACGAGCGTCACGGCGATCGCCACCGGCGAGTACGGCCCGGTCGCCGTCGGCACGCTCCGGCCCGTCGGCGACGTGGCCGAGATCGTCGCGGTCGCCACGCTGCCCGCCGTGCGCCGCCAGGGCCTGGGCGGCGCGGTGACGGCGATGCTGGTCGAGCACGCGCTGAGCAGCGGCATCGAGACCGTGTTCCTGAGCGCGGCGAGCGACGACGTCGCCCGCGTGTACGAGCGCCTCGGCTTCCGACGGACGGGCACGGCGTGCTTCGTCCAATGAACGCGATCGAGACGTACTACGACGCCGTGCCGCGCTCCGCGGCACGGGTCGAGGAGATCGGGCCGTTCACGCTGTTCGTCGGCACCGGCGCTTGGCCGTACTACGCGCGGCCGCGGCTGGGCGTCGTGCACGAGTTCACGCCCGTGGAGATCGAGACCGTGCGGGCGCGGCAACGGGAACTGGGCGTGCCCGAGGCGTTCGAGTGGGTCGACGAGACCACGCCGTCACTCCTGCCCGCCGCGCGCGCGGCGGGGCTCGAGGTGATGGAGGCGCCGCTGATGGTGCTCTCCGGCGCCGTCCCGGCTGCGGTGCCGGACGGCGTGACGGTGCGGACGATCGACGCCGACGACCGGGCGCTCCCCGCCGCCGTCGTCGCGCAGGACCGCGGCTTCGGCGGCACCGGCGAAGGCACCGACGGCCGCGCCGACTTCCTGCGCGAGCGCCTGCGCGCGGGCCTGACCCGGATGGCGATCGCGGAGTCGGCCGAAGGCGTGCTCGCCGCCGGCCAGCATCAGCCCGTCGGCGACGTGACCGAGATCGTCGGCGTCGCGACCGTGCCGGAAGCGCGCCGCCGCGGGCTGGCCGGCGCCGTGACCGCGCAGTTGGTGGCCGACGCCACCGCGCTCGTCGCCGCCGCGCGCCGGGCCGACTCGGCCGCGAGCGGTACCGCCGGCCCCGTCGTCTTCCTCTCGGCCGGCGAGGACGCCGCGCGGGTCTACGCGCGCCTCGGCTTCGAGCGCCGCGGCACGGCGTGCATCGTCGGGTAGTCGACCAGCCCGTCCTGGCGGGCGTGCTGGGCGCGATCGTCATCGCCTTCAGCGCGATCCTCGTCGACCTCGCCGACGTCTCGCCGGTCTCGGCCGCGCTCTGGCGCTGCGCCTACGCGCTCCCGCCGCTCGGCGTCATCGCCTGGTTCGAGCACCGCAAGTACGGCCCGCGCAGCCGCCGTGAACGCCGGCTCGCGGCCGCCGCGGGCCTGCTCTTCGCCGTCGACATCGTCGTCTGGCACTACGCGATCGAGGACGTCGGGGCGGGCCTCGCGACCGTGCTCGGCAACCTCCAGGTCGTGATCGTCCCGTTCGTCGCCTTGGCGGTGCTCGGCGAGAAGGTGCCCAAGTCGATCCTGCTCGCGCTCCCGCCCGTCTGCCTCGGCGTCGTCCTCGTCAGCGGCGCGCTGGAGGAGGGCGCGTACGGCGCGAACCCCGCGCGCGGCGCCCTGCTCGGCATCGCGACCGGCATCGCCTACGCCGCGTTCCTGCTCGTCCAGCGCCAGGGCTCGATGGACCTCCGCCGCCCGGGCGGCGCGCTGTTCGACATGTCGATCGTGGCGACCGTCGCGTCGCTGGCGCTGGGCCTCGCGATCGGCGCCGACGACCTCGCCCCGTCCTGGCCGAGCGCGGGCTGGCTGATCCTGCTCGCCCTGACCTCCCAGTTCCTCGGCTGGTTGCTGATCACGCTGTCCCTGCCGCGCCTCCCGGCGGCGATGACCTCGATGATCCTCACGATCCAGCCGATCGGCTCCGTCGCGCTCGGCGCCGTGCTCCTGTCCCAGGAGCCGTCGGTGCTTCAGCTCCTGGGCTGCGCCTTCATCCTGAGCGGCCTGCTCACGGCGACAGTCGGCGGGCGTGCCAGGCGCCGTCCGCACCCCGCGTGAACGCCTCGCGGTCGTGCAGGCGGTTCGGGCGGCCCTCCCAGAACTCGATCGCCTCCGGCCTGAGCAGGAACCCGCCCCAGTGCGGCGGGCGGGGAACGGTGGCCGGGTACTCGGCCTCGAAGGACGCCAAGCGCGCCTCGAGCCACTCACGGTCCGGGATCGCCTGCGACTGCTGGGACGCCCAGGCGCCCAGCTGGGACCCGCGTGAGCGCGAGGCGAAGTAGGCGTCGGACTCCTCGTCGCTCAGCTTCTCGACCGGGCCCTCGAGCCGGATCTGGCGCTGGAGGGGCTTCCAGAGCACGGCGAGCGCCGCGTGCGGGTTCGCCACGAGCTCCCGGGCCTTGCGCGACTCGTAGTTCGTGAAGAACTCGACGCCGCGCTCGTCGATGCCCTTGAGCAGGACGAAGCGCACCGACGGCACACCTTCGGGGGTCGCCGTCGCGAGCGCCATGGCCTCGGGTTCAGCCACCCCCGCGGCCGCCGCGTGCTCATACCAATGCTGGAACTGCGCCAGAGGCTCGTTCACATCGCCATCGCTACGTACTTGACCTCGAGGTACTCGTTGATGCCCTCGGGGCCGCCTTCGCGGCCGAAGCCGCTCGCCTTGACGCCGCCGAACGGCGCACTCGCGTTGGAGACCATGCCCTGGTTGAGCCCGACCATGCCGGTCTGGAGCCGCTCGCACACGCGGAAGGCGCGCTTGATGTCCTGGGTGTAGACGTAGGCCACGAGGCCGTACTCCGTGTCGTTGGCGGCCGCGATGGCCGCGTCTTCGCTGTCGAAGCCGATTACGGGCGCGACCGGGCCGAAGATCTCTTCCTTGAGCAGACGCGAGTCCGGCGAGACGTCCGAGAGGACCGTCGGGTCGAAGAAGTAGCCGGCGCCGTCGCGCGGACCGCCGCCGACCAGCGGGCGAGCGCCGCGGTCGGTCGCGTCGGCCACGAGCTCGGCGACCTTGTCGCGCTGCTTGGCGTCGATCAGCGGGCCGACCTTGACGTCCTCCTCGGTGCCGCGCCCGACCTTCATCTCGCCGAGCTTGGCGGCGAGCTTCTCGGCAAACTCCGCGGCCACCGACTCCGCGACGTGGAAGCGGTTCGCGGCCGTGCAGGCCTCGCCGATGTTGCGCATCTTGGCGATCACGGCGCCCTCGACGGCGGCGTCGAGGTCCGCGTCCTCGAAGACAAGGAACGGCGCGTTGCCGCCCAGCTCCATCGACGTGCGCAGCAGGCCCTTGGCCGACTGCTCGACGAGCTTCTGGCCCACCGGCGTGGAGCCCGTGAAGGTCAGCTTGCGCAGGCGCGGGTCGTTGATGAGCGGCTCGGAGATCTCCCCCGAGGACGAGCCCGTCAGCACGTTCAGGACGCCGTCGGGCAGCCCGGCCTCCTGGAAGATCTTGGCCAGCGCCAGCATGCTCAACGGCGTCTGCTGCGCGGGCTTGATGATCATCGTGCAGCCGGCGGCGATCGCCGGGCCGATCTTGCGCGTGCCCATCGCGGCCGGGAAGTTCCACGGCGTGATCGCGTAACACGGCCCGACCGGCTGCTTCATCGTGATCAGCCGCCCGACGCCGTTCGGCGCGGTCCCGAAACGGCCCTCGATCCGGACCGCCTCCTCGGAGAACCAGCGCAGGAACTCCGCGGCGTAGGTGATCTCGGCCTTGGACTCGGCCAGCGGCTTGCCCATCTCGAGCGTCATCACGAGGGCGAGGTCGTCCGCGTTGGCGGTCATCGCCTCGAACGCCCGGCGCAGGATCTCGCCACGCTCACGCGGCGGGTGCGTGGCCCACTCGTCCTGCACGGCGCAGGCCGCGTCGAGCGCCGCGCGGGCGTCGTCCGGCGTGGCGTCGGCGACCGACGCGATCGCCTCGCCCGTCGACGGATCCTCGACGTCCAGCGTCTCCCCGCCCGTCGCGTCCCGCCACTCGCCGCCGATGAACAGCTGCGTGGGGACGGCGTCGACCGCCGTCTTTTCCGTCGTCGCACTCATGTCTTCACCTGGTTCGTGGGCCCCTGGGCCACGCGTGTGGGCCCTCGTCCAACGGTCTTCAGGGTCCTCATGCTGCCACCGTCTCCGTTCCGAGCTCCTCCGAGATGGACACGTCAAGCGAGTAGTCGATGGGCACGACGATCAGGCTCGGGAGCTCCAGCGACAGCGCGTGCCGCAGGTGCCGACCGAAGTCCTCGACCGACTCGCAGCGCCAGGCCGGCATGCCGAAGGCGTCCGCCAGCTTGACGAAGTCTGGGTTCGTGAAGTCTGTCCCGAAGTGGCGGCCGAACTTCTTGTCCTGCTTCCAAACGATCGAGCCGAACTGGGAGTTCTCCCAAATGACGTTCACGATCGGGGTCTTCAAGCGCACGGCGGTCTCGAGCTCCTGCACGTTCATGAGGAAGCCGCCGTCGCCGTTGACGGTCACCACGTTGCGGCCCGGGTGCACGAGCTTGGCCGCGATCGCCGTCGGCAGCGCGATCCCCATCCCCGCGAGGCCGTTCGCGATCAGCACCGTGTTGGGCTCGTGCGCCGGGAACATCCGCGCGATCCACAGCTTGTGCAGGCCGACGTCGGAGATGAGCATGTCGTGGCGGCCGAGCGCCTTGCGGATCTCCCACAGCGCCCGCGGCGGCTGCATCGGGAACGCGTCGTCGTCCTTGGCCGCCTCGAAGCGCCCGAGCACGATGTCGTCCAGGCGGGAGGCGCTGATCGTGCGCGCCTCGTGCCGGAGCTCGTCCGTCAGGCGGCTGAGGATGTGGTAGAGGTCGCCGACGAGGTCGATCTCGGTGACGAAGTGCTCGTCGACCTCGGGCGGGACGCTGTCGATGCAGATGATCGTCTTGTTGCGCTTCGGGTTCCAGTTGCTGGGTGCGTGCTCGACGAGGTCGTAGCCGACGGTGATCACCACGTCGGCGTCCTCGAAGCCCGCGAGCGCGTAGTCGCGCGACTGCAGGCCGACCGTCCCGCGCGCGTTCGGGTCCTCGAAGTCCAGCGCGCCCTTGCCCATGAACGTCTCCGCCACGCCGATCCCGGTGGCGCGGGCGAACTCACGCAGCGCGGGCGCGGCGCCGACGCGGGACACGCCGTTGCCGGCCAGCACGATCGGGTTGGCCGCGTTGCGGATGAGCTCGGCGGCCGCGAGCGTGTCGCCCGCGCTCGGCTCCAGCCGCCGCTCACGCTTGCTCGTCGGCAGCGGCCGTGCGTCCGTCTCGTCGTCCATGACGTCCTCGGGCAGCTCGATGTGCGTCGGGCCCGGCTTGGGCTCCTGCGCCACCTTGAACGCCTTGCGGACGACCTCCGGGATCACGCCCGCCCCGTTGAGCCGCGTGTTCCACTTCGTCACCGGCTTGAACATCGAGACGATGTCGATGTGCTGGTGGGACTCCTTGTGCATGCGCTGCAGGTCCGCCTGCCCGGTCAGCGCGACCAGCGGCGAGCGGTCCAGGAACGCGTCGGCGACGGCGGTGATGAGGTTCGTCGCGCCCGGCCCGAGCGTCCCCAGGCAGACGCCCGCGCGCCCGGTGAGGCGTCCGTACATGTCCGCCATGTAGGCCCCGCCCTGCTCGTGTCGAACAGGAACAAAGGTGACCGAGGAGTCGTGCAAGGACTCGTTCAGATCCAGCGTCTCCTCGCCGGGGATGCCGAAGACGTACTTGACGCCCTCCGCCTCCAGGCACTCCACGAACAGGTCCGATGCCTTGCGTGAGCTCACTCTGGCGCAACTCCTTTCCCGGCGACGTGTCGGGCTAACTTAGATGGCCACGTCCGATCCTATGACCCGAACCCTGCTCGCCACGCTGACGGCGGTGCTGGTGCTCGCCGCACCTGCTTCTGCCCAGTCCTCCAAGACGACATTCACGATCAAGGGCGCCGGCTTCGGCCACGGCGTCGGGATGAGCCAGTACGGCGCGCTCGGCTACGCCCAGAACGGCTGGAGCGCGGCGCAGATCCTCGGCCACTACTACACGGGCACGGAGCTCGGCACGACCGACCCGGCCAAGAAGGTCCGGATCCAGCTCGTCCCGCAGACCAGCTCGGCGCGGATCTCCGGCGTGCGCCAGGCGGGCTCGCGCAAGCTGGACCCGACGAAGACCTACGTGGTCCGTCGTCGCGCGTTGACGGAGGTCGACGTGCTCTCCGGCGGCAAGCGCCTGGCGACCTTCAAGGCGCCGCTCCAGGTCGCGGGCGAGGGTGACGTGACGACGCTCGGCGGGCACGGCTCCTACCGCGGCGTGATGGAGTTCAAGCCGGGCAACTTCAGCGGGCTGACGGTGACCAACGTCGTCGGCCTCGACGACTACCTGCAGGGCGTCGTGCCCGCGGAGTCGCCGGCGTCGTGGCCCGCGGAGGCGTTGCGCGCGCAGGCCATCGCCGCGCGCACCTACGCGATCACGACCGCCAAGAGCGCAGACTTCGACCACTACGCGGACACGCGCTCGCAGGTCTACAAGGGCGTCTCGATCGAGCAGCCGTCGACCAACGCGGCCGTCGCCGACACGCGCGGGCAGATCGTCACCTACCAGGGCCAGCCGGTCGTCACCTACTTCTTCTCGACCTCGGGCGGGCGTACCGAGTCCGTCGAGAACACGTCGTTGGGGCGGGAGCCGCGGCCGTGGCTCGTGTCCGTCGAGGACGAGTTCGACAACGTCTCCCCGCGCCACCGCTGGACGACGAAGCTGACGATGGCGAGCGCCTCCAAGAAGCTCGGCGGGCTCGTGAAGGGGTCCTTCAAGGGCATCCGCGTGACCAAGCGCGGCGTGTCGCCGCGGATCGTGTCGGCCGAGGTGGTCGGCTCGCGCGGCGTGTCGAGGACCGACGGCGCGACGCTGCGCGCCCGGCTCGGCCTCTTCGACACGTGGGCGTCGTTCGCGTCGATCAGCGGCGAGGCGACGGAGCCGACCGAGGGCGACGAGTCCGGCGGCACCACCGCGCCGCCCGGCTTCTCCGCCTTCGTGCGGCCGATCGGCGTGCTGCGCGGGACCGTGATCGCGGGCTCGCGCGCGGTGACGATCCAGGCCCGCCGCGACGGCCGCTGGATCGACGTCGGCGCAACGAAGGTCAAGCGCGGCGCCTACCGCTGG
The DNA here is from genome assembly GCF_027587195.1 of Solirubrobacter phytolaccae. Lineage (GTDB taxonomy): Bacteria > Actinomycetota > Thermoleophilia > Solirubrobacterales > Solirubrobacteraceae > Solirubrobacter > Solirubrobacter phytolaccae. The sequence goes on from NZ_JAPDDP010000003.1 coordinate 192,695, forward strand.
GTGGCGACGACGCCGGGTACGTACCGCGCCGTGGTCGCCGGGGCGAACGGCCCCGCCGTGAACCTGGACTAACGCTCAGGACCACTCAGGGGAAGCGGACCTAATGTCCCGCTTCATATGCGCCGTCCTTCGCCCTCGATGCTCGTCGCCCTGGTGGCGCTCGTCTTCGCCATGACCTCGTCCGCGACCGCCGCGGTGCTCATCACCGGCAAGCAGGTCAAAGACGGGTCCTTGACAGCGAAGGACATCAAGAAGGGCTCGATCACCGCCGACCGGCTAAAGAAGGGTGTGGTCCCGCAGACGACGACGCTCGGCGCGGGGCGGCCCGGTGACCCGGGCCCGGCGGGCGCGACCGGGCCGGCCGGAGCGACGGGCGCCCCGGGCACGCCCGGCGTGACGATCGACTCGCTCCCCGACGAGGAGATGGTCGCCGCCGGGTGC